>JAYTOP010000039.1:0-69291 GCA_043747745.1 Pseudomonadota bacterium | reverse complement strand
ACTTGATAGAATCGCAAGACTGAATGCAGTCGCGAAAAGTAGCTTCATTCGCATGGATTTTCTCCTGACCTCATCAGCGATGGCGACGTATCAGCGCCGTAACGACACCAACCCCATCTCCAGCACCTCGCCCTTCGGCTCGGTCTGCACGATCTTCACCGGCACGAAGCCGTTGTCGAGTCCGAACCAGCTGACGGTGGTGCGGCCGCCGCCGCTGTCGCGCACGCGGGCGACGGTGATCGTGCGGATCGTGCCTGCGGGGACGCGCACGGTCTCTTCCTTGCCGACTTGGTAGCGTTGCGCGCCGACGTGGTCGCTGTCGGCGACGTTGTAGTTCAGCGTGCCGCGCTTGCCCATGGCGAGATCCTGCGCGATCGCAAGCGTTACCGCTTGGCGGTCGAGTACACCGCGCTGCATCGGGAATTGCTGATCGCCGTGCTTGTCGTGGGTGATGATGCGGTTCGAGGCCGCGTCCACTGCGATGCTGCGCTCGCGCGTCTTCAGGATCGTGGATTGGCGGTAGCGGTACATGCGCGTTTCGAGTACGCCGTTGCTGTCGTGCACGGTGGAATGTTCGTTGATGTCGGCGGCCGCGAGTCTTGCCATTCCGCTGGTGCCGCGCGTTGCCGAATCGAAGTCCCAGCCGCCGGGTATCTGCCGCAGCGTGATCGTCGCGCTGCCGAGCGCATCGCCATTGCGCGCGACCTCGTAGGTGGCGGTGTAGGGTTGCAGTCCTGCCGCATGCGACGCTCCGGCGAGCAGCAACGCAAGCGGCAGAATCAGCGCAGGCGAAATCTTCTGGCCGGTGGTTTTCATGAAAGGCAGTCGCATGTCAGGCATCCACAGGTTCGGTGAGTTGGTCATCGTCGCCCAGCAACAACGGCTGCGACAGGCAGCGACTATCCACGACGACATCTGAACCTTTTTGGAAGATGCGCCCGGTCGCGATCCATTCCACGCAGCGAAGCAGCAGCGGATGCTCGCGCTCCAGCACGCGCGCGGCGAGGCTGGCCGGGGTGTCGTCGGCAAGCACGCCGATCTGCGCCTGCGCGATGACCGGGCCTGCATCCAGCGCCGGAATCACGTAATGCACGCTCGCACCGTGTTCGGACGATCCTGCGACGAGCGCCTGCGCATGCGTACGCAGCCCCGGGAAGCGCGGCAGCAGCGATGGATGGATGTTGATGATGCGGCCTGCGTAACGCTGCACCGCCTGGTCGGTCAGCACGCGCAGGTAGCCTGCGCAGACCACCAGGTCTGGATGCACCGCATCGATCGCATCGAACAACGCAGCGTCGAACGCCTCGCGCGTTGCGTAATCGGAAGGCTTCAGCGCGACAGCGGGCACATTCGCCGCGCGTGCGCGTTCCAGTGCCTGCGCCTGCGCGCGATCCGAAAACACTCCGGCGATGCGGAACCGGCACGCATCATTGTGCTGGGCGTCGAGCAGCGCCTGCAGATTGCTGCCGCGCCCGGATGCGAGGACTGCGACGCGTAAAGGCAGGGCGTCGGCCGCTCCTGCGCGTCCCGCGCCCGCGGCATTGGCACGTTCTTGTGAGGCAGGAATCGGGACTCGGGACTCGGACAAGCGTGAGCTCAAGCGATGCGGACGCGTTCGTCGCCATGCGACGCGACCACACGACCGATCGGCCGGTGCGCGAGCCCGGCACGATCGAGCTCGGCGCCGATCGCCGCGACCATCGCTTCGGCGACGACCAGCACAAAGCCGATACCGCAATTGAATGTGCGCCACATCTCTTCGCGCGGCACCGCGCCTTCGCGCTGCAACCAGTCGAACACCGGCGGCAGCACGATCGTCGATGCCTCGATGTCGAGACCCAGCCCGTCGGGGATCACGCGGATGATGTTTTCGGTCAAACCGCCACCGGTGATATGGGCCATGGCGTGGATGTCTTCGCCTTGCTCGCTGTGGAGCAACGCGAGGATCGGCTTGACGTAGATCGTGGTCGGCATCATGAGTGCATCGGCGAGACTCACACCGCCCATGTCCAGGTCGAGCGGACGCCCGGCGCGATCCAGGATGCGCCGGATCAGCGAATAGCCGTTGGAATGCGGGCCGCTCGAGGCGATGCCGAGAAGCACGTCGCCCGCTCGTACCTTCGCGCCATCGAGGATGTCGGATTTCTCGACAGCACCGACGCAGAAACCGGCCAGGTCGTATTCGCCGGGCGGATACATGTCGGGCATCTCGGCTGTTTCGCCACCGATCAGCGCGCAACCGGCGAGCTCGCAACCGCGCGCGATGCCGCCGACCACGGCGACCGTGGTGTCCACGTGCAACTTGCCGGTCGCGAAGTAGTCGAGGAAGAACAGCGATTCCGCACCCTGCACGAGCACGTCGTTGACGCACATGCCGACCAGGTCGATGCCGATGGTGTCGTGGCGATCCAGTTGCTGCGCGAGCTTGAGCTTGGTGCCGACGCCGTCGGTTCCCGAGACAAGCACCGGTTCCTTGTAGCGCCCGGACAGGTCGAACAAAGCGCCGAAACCGCCGAGGCCGCCCATCACACCGGGTCGGAATGTGCGCTGGACCAGCGGTTTGATCCGCTCGACGACTGCATTGCCCGCATCGATATCGACGCCGGCATCGCGGTAGGTGAGTGGGGTGGAGGACGGGTTGGACGTTGGCAGGGACAAGGGTCGATCCGCGCGGGAAAACGTCATTCTAGCAGCGCGGCGCAACGGGTCAGGGCGACGAAATTCACTCCGACCCCATTACCCACCATAATCCACGCCTGACCTCGCTTCGGATCCAACCATGCGCCACGCCATTGCCCGCCTGTCCCTTGCCGCCTGCCTGCTGGCCTCGGTCGGCATCGCCCGCGCCGACGATGCCTCGCTGTACGAGGGCAGTACCCTGGTCAACAGCCAGGGCAATGGCGAACGCGCGGGCGCGCAGCAACGTGCGCTGGCCCAGGTCATCGTCAAGCTGAGCGGCCAGCGCAATGCCGCATCGCTGCCGCAGGTGCGCAGCCTGCTGGGCGCTGCGGGCCACCTCGCGCAGGACTCGCGCTACAGCGCGGAATCCGAAACCATCAACGGAGCGCCGATCTATCGGCAGAAGTTCACCGCACATTTCGATCGCAGCGGCGTGGACGCACTGCTCGCAGGCGCAGGCCTGCCAGTGTGGCCGGGCCCGCGCGCGCCGGTGGTGTTGTGGCTGGTGATCGATGATGGCCACGGCGCGCGCATGGTCGGCTCGGCGCATGCGAATGCGGTGAAATCGCTGACCGATCGCGCGGGCGAACGCGGACTGACGGTGGTAGTGCCGTCCGGGACGCCGGTCGAATCGCAGATCGCGCTGCTGGCTGCGGGCATGGGCCCGGCGCAGGCGGTGGTGTTGCCGTCGGCCGCCTACGGTTCGGAGCAACTGGTCGGCAAGCTCGTGCGCACCGCGAACGGCTGGAACGCGCAATGGATCCTGCTCGACGGCGGCATCGAACTCAATCGGTGGAATGAGACCAATCCCGACGCGCGCCTCGCAATGGCGAACGCAGCCGACGGCTCTGCCGATGCGCTCGCGAGAAAATATGCGAAGACGGTCGTGGGCGGGCCTGCAGGTACATTCGCCATCGAAATCGACGGCGTGCGCACGGGCGAGGATTACGTGCGTGCGATGGGTTATCTGGAAGGCATCGGGATCGTGCGCAAGGTCGTGTTGCTGGGCGCGACTGGAGACCGCCTGCGCATGCAGCTCGATCTGTCCACGGGGATTGAAGGTTTCCGCAACGTAATCGGCGTTGGCCAGGTGCTGGAACTCGAAACCGAAGGCGACGCACCGGTGTTCCGCCTGAAACCGTGAATCTGCGCCAGCTCCCCAACCTGATTACCGGCGCGCGCATGGTGCTGGTGCTGCCGCTGATGTGGAGCCTGCGCGATGGGGACTTCCGCACCGCGCTGGCTATCGCGCTGATCGCCGGCGCTTCGGATGCGCTCGACGGCTGGCTGGCGAAGCGTTTTGGCTGGCAGACACGGCTGGGCGGGTTGCTCGATCCGGTTGCCGACAAACTGCTGCTCGATGGCAGCTTCGTCGGGCTGTGGCTGGCCGGTGCGGCACCTGGCTGGCTGGCTGCGCTGGTCGTCGGACGCGACCTGGCCATCGTCGGTGGCGCTGTCGCGTACAACGCCATCGTCGGTCCGGTCGAAGGCAATCCGACCCTGTTGAGCAAGACGACCACCGTCGCGCAGATCGCATTGGTTCTGTCGCTGCTGGTCGCACTGGCGTGGCGGCCGTTGCCGGATGGCGCGTTGCTCGCGGGCATCTGGCTGATTGCAGCGCTCACGTTCGCGAGCGGCATCGACTATGTTGTGCGCTGGAGCCTGCGCGCGTACCGCGATTTGCGCACGAGGTAACGATGACATTGCGCCATGGAGCGATGCGATGAACTTGAACGACACGACGTCCGCCGAACCAGCCGAAGAAGTCCGCGAGGACTCGCGCCGCTGGCAATGGCTGGCTTTCACGGTCGCGATCGGCGTGCTGGTCTGGCTGCTCGCGCCGGTGCTGACGCCGTTCGTGATCTCGCTGTTCTTCGGCTATGTCGGCGACCCGCTGGTCGATCGGCTCGAGCGCGCGCGCATGAGCCGTACCTTCGCCGTTTGCTTGGTCTTCTTCGCGATGTTTTCGCTGCTGTTGCTGGCGCTACTGTTGTTGGTGCCGCTGCTGAGCGGCCAGATCGGCCATTTCATCGACCAGATGCCGGCCTACGACACCTGGCTGCGCGGCACCGCTTTGCCGTGGATCAAGCTGCACGCCCGCGTCGACCTCGCGCCCTACATCGATCCGCAGCAGTTGATCGTGATGGTGCGCGAGCACTGGCAGCAGGCGGGCGGCGTAGCCGAGAGCGTGATCGGCGGGTTGTCGCGCTCGGGTCTGAAGCTGTTCCAGATCCTCACGAACGTCTGCCTGATACCGGTGTTGGCGTTCTATTTCCTGCGCGACTGGGACGTGCTGGTGGCGCGTGTGGACGCACTGTTGCCGCGCAAGCTGCAACCCATCATCACGCGGCTCGCGGGCGAATCCGACGAGACCCTCGGCGGTTTCCTGCGCGGGCAGTTGACGGTGATGGTGTCGCTCGCGGTCATTTATGCAGCCGGTTTGTGGATGGTCGGCCTCGACCTTGCGCTGCTGGTCGGCTCTATTGCGGGCCTGGTGAGTTTCGTGCCGTACCTCGGCGCGATCATCGGCGTGTCGCTCAGCCTGATCGCCGCGCTGGTGCAATTCGGCGACAGCGCGCATGTGCTGATGGTGCTTGGCGTGTTCGCATTCGGGCAGACGATGGAATCGTATGTGCTGGTGCCGCGGCTGGTCGGCAACAAGATCGGCATGCATCCGGTCGGCGTGATCTTCGCGCTCATGGCTGGTGGGCAATTGTTCGGGTTCCTCGGCGTGCTGCTCGCGCTGCCGGTCTCGGCGATCGCGATGGTGCTGTTGCGCTACGGGCATGAGCGCTACACAACGAGCAAGTTGTATGCGGGACCTGCGCCGGTCGTCGAGGAAACCGTCGCGTTGATCGTGGTCGGCGAGCGCATGCACCACGACGACGTGCGCGACGAACCGCCGCCGAGTGCTCCGTGATCGCCGGTTTCGCGGGCCGGGCTTCATGAGCACGCCGCAATTGCCGCTCAGTCTGCGATTCCCGCTGGATCAACGCCTGCACAGTTATCGCGATGCGCCGGCGGGATTGCTTGCGCTGCTGGCGGTGCTGGCAACAGGCGAAGGCGTGGATAGTCGGCTCCACTCGAGCATTTTCGTGTCTGGCGCACCGGGATCGGGCAAGAGCCACTTGCTGCTCGCGGCCTGCGCCGAAGCGAGCGTGGCGGATCGCGCGGTCGCATACCTGCCGCTACAGGTGTTCGGCGCGCGCGCGGCCGATGCGCTTGCGCACCAGGGCGCGGTGCAACTCGCATGCGTCGACGACGTGCAGGCGATTGCCGACGACCACGCAGCCGAGGTCGCCCTGTTCGACCTGCACAACCGCGTGCGCGATGGCGGCGGTGCGCTGCTGTACGCGGCCGATGCGACGCCGCTGCAACTCGCGCTCGCGCTGCCCGACCTGCGTTCGCGGCTCGCGCAATGCACGCAGTTCGCACTGGCGGTTCCGGATGAAGCTGCGCGGCGCGTGATCCTGCGCGAACGAGCCGCGACGCGTGGGCTGGAGATCGACGATGCGGTGATGGATTACCTGTTCCGTCGCGTCGGCCGCGATCTCGGGACCTTGACTGGATTGCTGGATCGGCTCGATCTCGCATCGCTGGCAGCGCAGCGGAGGATCACGGTTCCGTTTTTGCGGCAGGCGCTTGATCTATAGCGTGCTTTAGTTGTTTCCTTCTCCCTCCGGAAGTAGTTGCCGCAGGCGGATGACGGGCGCTGGAGCCAGAGCATTTCACCCGCTGCGCGGGCGAGTTCATCTTTCTTGTTTGTCCAAGAAAGACGGAACCAGAAAGAAGGACACCCCGGAGATCGCGCCCTTCGCGCTGCGCGCTCCAGGTACGCGATCGCCTGCGGGATTCGCCGACGCCACGTCCTTGTGCCGACGGCGAACGGCGCACTTCATATGCGCCGCCTTCAGGTCTTGTCCGCAGGCAATCGCCGCGACTCATGGGACCCAAAGTCCAAAGCAGATCAAGTGCAACGTACTTTCCTGCTTCTGTGCACAACGCACGCTGCTATGGTGACACCCAGTGAGAAGTTTTCACGACCGTTCGTTTTGCATCCAATTTCACGGACCAAGCCTCGATGCCTGGCAGTAGCGGCGACTCCCACCATAGTCGGGTTTGGCACTGTGCTGCGCATGGCGCCGCGGTATAGCGCATGTAGGGGGAATCGGCAGGCTCACGATAACTTGGCGATCCGAAGCGGCTAATAATCTGGGCTTCGGTGTCACCAATGGCAATGGCTCATTGCGAGTGTGTACTTTCGTGTCTGAAGCACGCACGACGCCACTGCAACAATTGCAATTGCCAGTATTGAAAGAGCAACGGTACTAGCGATCTTCATTGCGCGCTCAACTCTGCATCGAGTTGCGCCAATCGCTCCGGCGTGCCGACATCGGTCCAAGCGCCTTGCAGGAGTTCGCCGCTGACCTGATCCCGCGCCATCGCTGCGCGCAGCAACGGCGCGAGCTTGAAGCGCGGTGGGGTTTCATCCGCGCCAGCCGCGATGCCGATGATCGTGCGCCAGTCTGCGAACAGTTCCGATCGGTACACGCCGACACCGGCGAACGTCAGTTTGCGTTCGCCATCTGATTGCATGCGTCCGGCATCGTCGAGCGCAAAATCGCCGCGCGTGTTGTGGTCCGGATTCGCGACCATCACGAGGTGCGCAAGTCCATCGAATTCACGAGGCAGAAGCGCGAAGTCGTAATCGGTCCAGATATCGCCGTTAACCGCGAGGAACGGCGCGTCGCCCAGAAGGGACAACGCATGGAACATTCCGCCGCCGGTCTCCAGCGGCTCGGCGCCCTCATGCGAATAGTGCAGCCGCAAGCCCCAGCGCGAACCGTCGCCGAGCGTCGCCGGGAATCGCTCCGCCAGCCACGAGGTGTTGACGACGACATCGCGCACGCCCAGCGCTGCGAGTTTTTCCAGGTGCCAGACGATCAGCGGCTTGCCGCCGACTTCGAGCAGCGGTTTCGGCGTGCGTTCGGTCAGCGTGCGCATGCGCTCGCCCTTGCCGGCGGCGAAGATCAGCGCCTTCATGCGGAGGGCTGGGTGATGTCGCGGTCGCCGAGCGCGCGGCCGATCAACACGATCAGCGGCGCGGTCTCCGGATACCTCAGGCCGACGTCGCAGACGTACTGCCACACCAGCGGCAGGTCGTCGAGATAGCCGCGCTTGCCGTCGCGGTACCAGAGCCTGCAGAAGATGCCGAGTACCTTGATGTGGCGCTGCAATCCCATCAGGTCGAACCAGCGTTTGAACTGCGCGGCATCGACGTTCACCAGCCCGGCATGGCGCAGGCGCACGCGGTAGGTGTCGAGCCACGCGTCGATGCGCTCCTGCGGCCACGCGATGTAGCAGTCGCGCAGCAGCGACACCAGGTCGTAGGTGATCGGCCCGCGTACCGCATCCTGGAAATCCAGCACGCCGGGATTCTCGATGTCGTGCAGCAGCAGGTTGCGCGAATGGAAATCGCGGTGCACGAACGCGTAAGGCTGTGCGTGCGCGTTCGCGACGAGCGCCTGGAACGCGCTGTGGATGATGTCCCGTGCGTCATCGTCCGGTGTGAAGCCGAGGTGCCGCTGCAGGAACCAGGTCGGCAGCAGTTCCATTTCGGCGAGCAGTCGCGGCTCGTCGTAGGAAGGCAGGCCGACGCAATCGGCGTCGCGCTGCATGCGCAGCAAGGCATCGAAAGCGGCGCCATACAGCCGCTCGACGGTTTCGTCGTTCAGCGCCTGCAGGTACAGTTCGTTGCCGAGATCCGCCATCAGCACGAAGCCGGACTCGGCATCGCTCGCGCGTACCAGCGGCGTGTTGACCCCGGTCGCGCGCAGGCGAGCGCCGATGTCCAGCCACGGGCGGATGTCCTCCTGCTGGGGCGGAGCGTCCATCACGATCCAACTCGCATCGCCGCTGAGGGTGCGCCAGTAGCTGCGGAAGCTCGCATCGGCCGAGGCGCGTTCCAGCGTCGCTTCGGGGTCGGCAAGAGCGGTGCGTGCCCAGTCCAGGCGCATACGTGCGCGGTCGTCGTCAATCATTGGAGAATCCTGTTGAGCCGCGCGCAGCATGCCATCGGCATCGCCCCACGGACAGCCCGGACTGCCTGTCGGGGGCTCTGTGGCATCATATGTGCCTGTTTGTGACCCGTGTAATCCATGTCCCCACTGAAAATCGTGCTGCTGTCCGGCGGTTCCGGCACGCGGCTGTGGCCACTGTCGCGCGAAGCCTATCCGAAGCAGTTCCTGCCGTTGCTCGGCGAGCACTCGCTGCTGCAGGCGACGTGGCTGCGCGTGCGTGATCTGCCGGGCGTCGGCGCGCCGAATGTCGTCGACAACCTCGTCGTGGTCGCGAACGAGGAACATCGCTTCATGGTCGCCGAGCAGCTGCGCGAACTGGGTGCGCGGGCCGACGCACTGATCCTCGAACCGGTCGGTCGCAATACGGCACCGGCGATCGCCGTGGCCGCACTCCGGGCAATGGCCGAGGGGGAAGACCCCGTGCTCCTGGTGCTGCCATCGGATCATGTGATCGGCGACGAGGCAGGTTTCCGTGCGGCGGTACGTTCGGCATTGCCGGTCGCGGAGCGCGGTGGCGAAGACGGGCGCGGCGCACTCGTCACGTTCGGCATCGTCCCGAACGCGCCGGAAACCGGTTACGGATACATTCTCGCCAAGGGCAGCAAGGCCGCAGGCGGCGATGCTGCGCGACCGATCGAGCGCTTCGTCGAGAAGCCCGATCTCGCCACTGCGACCGCGTATCTCGCATCCGGCGATTATTTCTGGAACAGCGGGATGTTCCTGTTCCGCGCATCGCGCTACCTGGAAGAACTCGAAACATTCGCGCCGCAGATGCTGGCGCAATGCCGTGCGGCGATCGCTGGCGCCACGGTCGACAACGATTTCCTGCGCCTGGATCGTGCGGCTTTCGAGGCGTGCCCGTCCGACTCGATCGACTACGCGGTGATGGAACAAACCGCGCACGCGTTCGTGCTGCCGATCGACGTGGGCTGGAACGATGTCGGTACATGGTCCGCGCTGTGGCAAATCGCCGAGCAGGACGCCGACGGCAACGCGCATCGCGGCGACGTGCTCGCGATCGATACGCGCAACACACTCGCATGGTCGCAGAGCCGGCTGATCGCATTGATCGGACTCGACGACATGGTGGTCGTGGATACCGACGACGCCTTGCTGGTCGCGCACCGCGACCGCGTGCAGGACGTCAAGCGGATCGTCGCGCAGATCAAGGACGATGCACGTCCGCACGCGCGGGTGCATCGCAAGGTCTATCGGCCGTGGGGCAGCTATGATGGCATCGAGGCCGGGCCCGGTTTCCAGGTCAAGCGTATCAGCGTGAAGCCAGGTGCGAGTCTGTCGCTGCAGATGCACTACCATCGCGCCGAGCACTGGATCGTGGTCAGCGGCAATGCGCGGGTGACCTGCGACGAGCGCGTGTTCGATCTCGGCGCGAACCAGAGCACGTTCATTCCGCTCGGCTCGAAGCACCGGCTGGAAAACATCGGCACCGATCCATTGGAACTGATCGAAGTGCAGTCCGGCGACTATCTGGGCGAAGACGACATTGTGCGATTCGAAGACAAATATGGGCGCGAGAAAGAATCCTGACATGGCCAACCTTTCACACCTCGACCGCCTCGAAGCGGAGAGCATCCACATCCTGCGCGAAGTCGCAGCCGAGTTCCGCAATCCGGTGATGATGTATTCGGTCGGCAAGGACTCGTCGGTGATGTTGCACCTGTTGCTGAAGGCGTTCTATCCCGCAAAACCACCCATTCCGCTGCTGCACGTGGATACCGGCTGGAAGTTCCGCGAGATGATCGCGTTCCGCGACCAGCGCGCCGCCGAGACCGGGGTGACGCTGCATGTGCACAAGAATCCCGACGGCGTGCGCGACGGCATCGGCCCGTTCACGCATGGAGCGACAGTGCACACCGACGTGATGAAGACCCAGGCGCTCAAGCAGGCGCTGGAACATTATGGTTTCGATGCCGCGATCGGCGGCGCGCGCCGCGACGAGGAGAAGTCGCGCGCGAAGGAGCGTGTGTTCTCGTTCCGTTCGGCGCAGCACCGGTGGGACCCGAAGAACCAGCGCCCGGAGCTCTGGAACCTTTTCAACGCGCGCATCCACAAGGGCGAAAGCGTGCGCGTGTTCCCGATCTCGAACTGGACCGAGTTGGACGTGTGGCTGTACATCTTCCGCGAGAAGATCCCGGTGCCATCGCTGTACCTGGCGCAGGAGCGGCCGGTCGTGATGCGCGACGGAGCGCTGATCATGGTCGATGACGACCGCATGCCGCTGCGCGAGGGCGAAGTGCCGATGCAAAAGCGCGTGCGCTTCCGCACGCTGGGCTGCTATCCGCTGACCGGTGCGGTCGAATCCGATGCCGACACGCTGGAGCAGGTGATTTCCGAAATGCTCGTCGCGCGCACATCCGAGCGGCAGGGGCGCGTGATCGACCACGATCCATCGGCATCGATGGAAGCCAAGAAGCGCGAGGGTTATTTCTGATGGACCCGAACTTGACGGACATGAATCAATCCAGTGCACCGGACGAAGCGGTCGACCTGCAGGCTTACCTGCATCGGCACGAGACCAAGGATCTGCTGCGCTTCATCACCTGCGGCAGCGTCGATGACGGCAAAAGTACACTCATCGGCCGACTGCTGCACGACAGCAAGCTGCTGTTCGACGACCAGCTCGCGACGCTCGAATCCGACAGCCTTCGCCACGGCACCCAGAATGGCGAGATCGATTTCGCATTGCTCGTCGACGGGCTCGCCGCCGAGCGCGAGCAGGGCATCACGATCGACGTCGCCTACCGGTTCTTCAGCACCGAGAAGCGCAAGTTCATCGTTGCCGATTGCCCGGGGCATGAGCAGTACACACGCAACATGGCGACCGGCGCATCCACGGCCGACCTCGCTGTCGTGCTCGTGGACGCGCGCAAGGGTTTGCTGACGCAGACCCGTCGGCACAGCTACATCGTGTCGTTGCTCGGCATCCGCCGCGTGCTGCTCGCGGTCAACAAGATGGACCTGATGGGTTACGAGCAGTCGGTGTTCGATGCGATCGTCGCCGACTACCGTGCGCTCGCCGATCAACTCGGTATCGCCGAGGTGGTCTGCATTCCGTTGTCGGCATTGCGCGGCGAAAACGTGATGCAGCATTCGGCTGCGATGCCGTGGTATGCGGGTCCATCATTGCTTGAACATCTCGAATCGGTGTCGCTGGATCGCGTCGAAGCCGATGTCGGTTTCCGCTTGCCGGTGCAGTGGGTCAATCGTCCGAACCAGGAATTTCGCGGCTTCGCAGGCAGTATCGCTGCGGGCGCAATCGCGGTCGGCGACGAGATCGTCGTGCATCCATCCGGCAAGCGTTCGCAGGTCGCACGCATCGTCACGGCCGATGGCGATCTCGATCGCGCCGTCGATGGACAGGCGATCACGCTGACCTTGCGCGATGAAGTGGACATCAGTCGTGGCGACGTGATCTCGGCCGCGCGCCAGCCGCCAGAGGTCGCCGATCAGTTCGCCGCACACCTGCTGTGGATGAGCGACGCAGCGCTGTTGCCGGGCCGTGGCTACTGGCTCAAGACCGCTGCCCGCACGGTTGCGGTGACGATCACCGAAATCAAGCACAAGGTCGATATCAACACCCAGGACCACCTGGCTGCAAAACGGCTCGAACTCAACGAAGTCGGATATTGCAATCTCAACCTCGACCAGCCGATCGCGTTCGAGCCGTACGCGCGCAATCGCGTGCTTGGCGGCTTCATCCTGATCGACCGACAGAGCAATGCGACAGTCGCCTGCGGGACCATCGATTTCGCGCTGCGACGTGCGTCGAACATCCATTGGCACAGCCTGGAGATCGACCGCCACGTGCGCGCTGCGACCAAGGGCCAGCATCCGCTGTGCCTGTGGTTCACCGGCCTGTCGGGCTCTGGAAAATCGACCATCGCGAACCTTGTCGACCGCCGCCTGCATGCGCTCGGCTATCACAGCTACATCCTCGATGGCGACAACGTGCGCCATGGCCTCAACAAGGATCTGGGTTTCACCGACGAGGATCGCGTCGAGAACATCCGACGTGTCGGCGAGGTTGCGAAGCTGATGACCGATGCAGGCCTGATCGTGCTGGTGTCGTTCATCTCGCCGTTCCGTGCCGAGCGGCGGATGGCGCGCGAGTTGTTCGCACCGGGCGAGTTCGCCGAGGTGTTCGTGGACACGCCGATCGAAGTCTGCGAGCAACGCGACGCCAAGGGCCTGTACGCGAAAGCGCGCGCGGGCGAGATTCGCAATTTCACCGGCATCGATTCGCCGTACGAGTTGCCGGAGAACGCGGACTTCACGCTGCACACAGTGGACTTGGCTGCGGACGTGCTGGCGCAGCAGCTGGTGGATCGGATCGTCAAGCGCTGACGGTTGATTGCGATACGCGCTGCTTGTGAAACCACAGGCGGCGCGACTCCAGTGTTGTCACCCCAGCGTAGCGAGGGATCTGCTTTTTGCGAATCGGCAAAGCAAGATCAAGAGCGGCAACGCGCTGCGCGCGCTGGTCACTTTCTCTTTCGGGAGAAAGTAACCAAAGACCATGGCGCCGGACACTCGCCGCCTTCGGCGGTTCCCTGCGCTTCTCACATTCGGCGGGCCGGCCCGAACTCGGCCATCCATGGCCTCGGACATGCGGGCCTTGCTCCCGCCGCATGCTGCGATGCTCGGCGAGCTTTATGGCGCAAAGAGCAAGAGCAAAGAAGTAAAGGCGGACTATGCTTCGCTAGTCCGCACCACTTGCTTCCGGGGCCTACTTGTAGTTAGGTGATGGGGAAACCAAAGTCCGTGCCTAAAAGTCCGTGCCTATCGGCAAAGATTTCCTAGGATTTCTTCTTCAACTTTTCAATTTTCTTCATCAGCTTCGCTTTTTCTTTCAAGCGCGCAGCCTCTGCCTCCAACTCGCGCGGTGTCTTGTTCTTTGCCCCTGACGGTCGTGCCATTTGTGTTTCTCCTATTTAATCGTAAAGTTAGGATAGTAGTATCATTAATTTTTGGCGGTGTCAATCGGCCAACGGCCTGCACCGATGCACCGCGCCTACCCGTGGCCGTTCGAAAGACATGACAACCACCCAAACATGTACGAGCTGTGGAGAAAGTTTTCCGATTACGCGAGAGTTCTTTGGGAGCACGCCTAGTGGCGGATTTCGGCGCAAGTGCAGAACATGCATGGCTGAGCACACTCGTGCGCATTCAAGTGGCAATCCAGAGATGAAGCGCGCACGCGCGCAGCTCCGTCGAGTGCGTGAAGGCGCGGCGGGCCCAGGTTATTCTGACGGAGACATTGCGTTCTTGAGGGAGGCGCAGAAAGATAGGTGCGCTTACTGTGATGTCGAACTCAATGGTTGCGGACACGTCGATCACATGACGCCGCTTGCGCAAGGAGGAAGCAACGCGCGTGACAATTTGGTGCTAGCGTGCTTTCAATGCAACACTGAGAAACATGCCAAGACAGCGCACGAATATTTTTGGTGGCGTTCTAAGCGGGGTTTACCACTTTATCCTCACGCATATGCCTATCGGATTCTGTATGACGAAAGCTAGTCAGTCCAACTAATCAAAGGGTGAGTTATGCGTGCTTTTCTTTTTTCTTTGGCTATCGCAGCGAGCTTGTCTGGATGTGTCTCCGTTCCAGCCGATCGCATCTTCAATGCCCGCGTGTACAACCTGTCAACCGGCGAATTAATCACCGGCTTGACGCATACCGACCGATCTGGGCATAGCGTGATCACCGCCGGTCCGACAAAGTCCGGCGAGACCTTCAACGGAGAGGCCACGTCGATTGACAATCGTATTCAGTCGTCTAGCCATGGTGGTGGACGCGTTTCCAACCCGGGCATTCTCACGGATAGCTACATCAGCACGTCCTCCTATTCCACTTCCACGCCAGGTTACCAAAATGGCAGCGCGATACTTATTGGAACTCAGGGCACCGTAATCGACATCCTGTACCGCGTATCGCTTTCTGGTACTGGTGAAGGTGAGGGCTTGGACAACAAGGGCGTCAAGTACCGTCTTCAGTTCTCACAGCAGAACTAGCCGACAATCTAGCTAGCTCTTAGCTCAAGCAAGTAGGGCGGATTAGCGAAGCGTAATCCGCCTTCTGCTTTGTCGCTGTGCTCTTGTTCTTTGCGCCGTAAAGCGAGCCGAGCACCGGAAGCGAACGGGGGAGCAAGGCCCGTATGTTTGAGCACATGGATGTGCGAGTTCGGGCCGGCCCCTGTTCGCTGAGGAGCGCAGGGTACCGGAATAGTTTCATCATTCCGGCGAGTGTCCGGCGCAAATGGTTTGACTCCGGGCATCCTGCCCTGCGCCCTTCGGGCCAGCTTCGCTGTTCGCGCCGCTCCTGCGGCGCAGTGGTTACTTCTGCCGAAACAGAAGTGACTCGCGCGCGCAGCGCACGAAAGCTGTTGATCTTCCTTGATCAGACTTTCTTCTTCGGCCGCACCAGCGAATAGACCGTCAGCAGCACGATCGCGCCGACCAGCGATGCAACAAAGCCGAGCGGCTGGTCTTCGCGATACCAGCCCATCGCGAGCCCGACGTATTTCGCGATCAGCGCGCCGCCGACGCCGAATAGTGTCGTCGCCAATAGTCCCATGCGGTCGTCGCCTGGCTTGAGCGCTCGCGCGATCAGGCCGATGACGAACCCGATCATGATGGTGTAGAGAACGATCATGCGCGCCTCAGCAGCAGCCGTGGTCGCCGAAGCGCGTATCGCCCGCAGCGACGCCTACGCCGGTGGTAAGTCCTTTCACGCTGGCCGCATGATGCTCGGCCAGTACCCGCGCCACGCACGCGGTCACGCGCTTGCCGGTCGGGATGTGCAGGAACTCGTTGGGTCCGTGCGCGTTGGAGTGCGGGCCGAGCACGCCGGTGATCATGAACTGCGCGCCGGGGAATTTCTCGCCTAGCATGCCCATGAACGGAATCGTGCCGCCTTCGCCCATGAATACAGCAGGCCTGCCGAAGAAATCCTGGGAGGCGTGGTCGATCGCGTGATTCAACCAGTCCGACAACGGCGGGGCATTCCAGCCAGTCGACGATTTTTCGAGATGGAACGAGACGTTCGCACCGTTCGGCGGATTGTCGAGCAGCAGTTTTTGCAGGATCGCACCGGCGACCTCGCCATCCAGCGTCGGCGGCAGGCGCAGCGAGAGTTTCACCGCGGTGGACGGACGCAGCACGTTGCCCGCATTGTCCAGCGGCGGCAGCCCGTCTGCGCCGGTGATCGACAGCGCTGGCCGCCAGGTGCGGTTGAGCACGAGTTCGGTGAGGTCGGCGGACATCGGGGTCATGCCGGGCAGGAACGGGAACTTGTCGTACACCGCCGTGCCCATCACTTCGGCGACCTTGCGCGCCTGCACGAGGCGATCCTCGGGAATCGGCGTGAACAATCCGTCGACCTTGATCTTGCCGCTGGCCTCGTCCTCGAGTCGCGACAACAACTGGCGCAGGATGCGGAAACTTGACGGCACGATCCCCGACGCATCGCCGGAATGCACGCCTTCACTGAGCACATTCACGATCAGGTTGCCGCCAGCCAGGCCGCGCAACGAGGTCGTGCACCACAATTGGTCGTAGTTGCCGCAGCCCGAATCCAGGCAAACGACGAGGGACGGCTTGCCGATCCGGTCGGCCAGATGATCGACGTAGTAGGGCAGGTCGTAGCTACCGGATTCCTCGCAGGCCTCGATCAGGATCACGCAACGCGCGTGCGCGAGCTTCTGTTCGCGCAGGGCCATGATCGCGGCGAGCGAACCGAAGATCGCGTAACCGTCGTCGGCACCGCCGCGACCGAACAGCTTGTCGCCACGGATGACCGGTTGCCACGGACCGAGTCCATCCGACCAGCCGCTCATTTCCGGCTGCTTGTCGAGATGGCCGTACAGCAGCACGCAATCCTCGCCACTGGCCGAACCGTCGCTCGCCGGTACATCGATCAGGATCAGCGGCGTGCGATCGTCCAGGCGCACCACCTCGACATGCATCCCGGCGATCGGCTGCGCGCGTGCCCATGCTTCCATGAGCTTGACCGCGTCGTCCATGTAGCCGTGGCTGGCCCAGTGGGCGTCGAACATCGGCGACTTGTTCGGGATGCGGATGTAATCGACCAGTTGCGGAACGATCGCGTCATCCCAGAGTTCGCCAACGAAACGGTCGGCGCGCGCCTTGTCCAAACCTGCGTGATCCATGTGGCGATTCCTTGCGGGGACATGCAGTTTACTCCTGTCGTCGGCCGGGGTAGGAAAACTCCGACGGGACGATGCGTCGCAGTCGCAGGCACGGTTGCGCAATCCGGCGATACGGCGCGGGCCGAGCAACGTGGAGACTGTCTTTACCGGACGCGAAGACGCTTCCGGAAAGACCACCCACCAGACCAGGAGATGCCACCATGAACAACTTCAAATCGATCCTCCAGACCGTCGCGCTGTCGCTGCTACTGATCGGCGGTGCCCACGCCAGCACGGGCAAGGCCGCACCAGCCAACAAGGCGGCCGTTGTCGCTGCGGGTTCGACTGCAGGCCATGCCAGACCCGCGCACGGCAAACCCTCGGGCAAACCCGCGATGAAGGTCAACATCAACACCGCCGATGCCACCGCGATCAACCAGGCCTTGATCAATATCGGTCCATCCAAGGCCGCCGCGATCGTGGCCTATCGCAAGCAGCACGGCGCATTCCATACGGCGGAACAACTCGCGGAAGTCAAAGGCGTCGGCCTGAAGACCATCGAGAAGAACCGCGACCGCATCGTGGTTGGCGGTGTCGCGGCGACGGCACCGGCAGCGAAGCGCTGAGTTCGCATCGATTCGTATCGACCAGCCACCCGGTGCGCATGGATGCGCATCGGGTGGTCCATTGGAGTGGGGGCGGCAAGCTCGGCTAGAATGAAACGATGCCGCTCAGACTGATTCCAGCCAACGATTATCGCCGCGAACGCTGGCGCAACGGGCTTGGCTGGACGCGGGAAATATTCGCGCAGGCCCCTGCGAAAGAATCCGCCGACGCATCTGCACAACCATGGGATTGGCGGCTATCGATCGCCGAGGTTGATAACGACTGCGCGTTCTCCGCATTCCCCGGCTGCGACCGCGTGCTGCTGCTGCTGTCTGGCCACGGCATGGAACTGCGATTCGACGATGGCGAAACCAGTGCCGTCACGCCGCCGCATGGCCGGATCGCATTCGCGGGCGAGCGTAGCCTGCAATGCCGCTTGCTGGACGGTCCGACGACCGACTTCAATGCGATGGTGCGCCGCGACCGCTGCACGATGCAGGTCTTTCACCGGCCGCTGGTCGGCTCGATGGTGTTCTTCGCCGAGACCGGCGTCGTATGGGCGATCCACCTCATCGCGGGCCGCGCGACCGTCAAGTCCGGCGATGAGCTCGAAAGTTTGAATGCAGGCGATACCGCGCTGCTGGATGCGGGCGCCAACGATGTGGCCGCACGCAGCATCCTCAATGGCGGCGGCGATGTGGTGCTGGTGAAGGTACAACGCAACGCGTGAAGCGTTGGAGGGTCATTGGATCCGATCAGCAGCGATCGTCGCGCGTCCACACCGCGCCGTCTTCGACTTTCACCGGAAATTTCGGAACCGGAACGTAGGCCGGCGCGCACAGCGCCTCGCCGCTGCGCAGATCGAAGCGCGCGCCGTGCAACGTGCATTCAACGGTGTTGCCGTCCTGGATACCGCCGCTGAGCTCGAAATCCTCGTGGCTGCAGCGATCCTCCAGCGCGAAGTAATCGCCGTCCACGTTGAACACCACGATCGGCGTATCGCCATACCACGCGACCGCGTGTTCGCCGGGTGCCAGTTCGGACGTGGCGCAGACGCGCACCCAATCCGTCATAACATTTTTTCCAGGATCTCGAAACGCAGGTCGTCTCTCTTCGGAATTCCGAACCGCGCATCGCCGTAGGGAAACGGTTTGGTGATGCCGGTGCGCCGATAACCGCGACGTTCGTACCAGGCGATCAGTTCGGCGCGGATGTCGATCACGGTCATCTTCATGGTCGACAGAGTCCATTCATCGCGTGCGATGCGTTCGGCCTCGGCGAGCATGGACTTGCCGATGCCGGTGTTCTGCAGGCCGGGCTGTACCGAGAACATGCCGAAATAGCCTGCGAGATCCTCATCGGCGACGTGCGCGCAGGCGAGCAATGCGCCAACCTGTCCTGAGACTGTCGAAGGACGTTCGGCCAGCAGGATGAGGCTGTGCGGGCGTTCAATTTGCGCAAGCACGTCGTCGGGGCCGGTGCGTCGGCCATCGAGGAAGTCGGCTTCGGTGGTCCATCCAGCACGGCTCGCGTCGCCGCGATATGCGGACTCGACCAACGCGACGATGGCGTCGACATCGGCAAGGGTTGCGGCGCGGAGTTGCAGGGTCATCGGAACAGTGTCCATAGCAGGATGAGAACGAGGAACAGGATCAGCGGCAGGATCACCCACAACAACTTGCGGGCGAATGCGACAACGCCGGCGCTGCGCACCTGCAATTGCTCGGCGCGCTCCTGCAGGCGTTCTGCGCGCTCGAATTGGCGCTTGGCGATCTCGTAGTGTTCGCGCTGCATCGCCAGCGCTTCGGCCTGGCGCTCGAGTTGCAGGCGCTGCTGGTCGCGGATTTCGCGCAGCAGGTCATGGGTGTCGTTTCCAGGTCCAGTCATGGCGGCTCCGATCGTAGCTCCAGTCTAGCCCAGCAGCTTGCGCGCCTTGAGCAATGCCACGATGAAGGCTTCGATCTCGGCGTGCGTGTTGTAGAACGCGAACGACGCGCGGCAGGTCGCGGCGACGCCGTAGAACCGCATCAGCGGGTGCGCGCAGTGGTGGCCCGAACGCACGGCGACGCCTTCGAGATCAAGCAGGGTTGCGAGGTCGTGCGCGTGCGCGCCCTCGAGCAGAAACGAGATCACCGCGGCCTTGTCAGGTGCGGTGCCGATGATGCGCAGGCCGTCGATTTTGGTTAATGCTTCGGTCGCATGCGCAAGCAATTCCTGTTCGCGCGCATCCACGTTCACCATGCCGAGCGCGTCGAGATAATCAACCGCAGCGCCAAGACCGATGAATCCGGCGATGTTCGGCGTACCGGCTTCGAACTTGTGCGGTGGGTCGTTGAACACAGTGCCTTCGAAACGGACTTCCTTGATCATCTCGCCGCCACCGAAGAACGGCGGCATCGCGACGAGGTGCTCGCGTCGTGCCCAAAGTCCTCCGGTGCCGGTCGGGCCGCACATCTTGTGGCCGGTGAACGCATAGAAGTCGCAGTCGATCGCGGGGATGTCCACGGTGCGATGCGGCAACGCCTGCGAGCCATCGATGACAGTGATGATGCCGCGACGGCGCGCTTCACGGCAGATCGCGCGCACCGGATTCACCGTGCCGAGCACGTTCGACACATGGGTGACGCCGAGCAGTTTCACCTCAGGCGTCATCGCCTTGTACAGCGAGTCAAGGTCGAGCATGCCGTCGGGTGTGATCTCCGCGACCTTGATCGTTGCGCCGGTGCGTTCGGCGATGAGTTGCCACGGCACGATGTTCGCGTGATGTTCCATGCGCGTGAGCAGGATTGCATCGCCGGCCTTCAACATCGGCAATGCCCACGAATACGCGACGAGATTGATCGCCATCGTGGTGCCGCTGGTGAGGATTAGGTCGTTGCGATGGACGTTCAAGTGCGCGGCAAGCTTGTTGCGGCTCGCTTCGTACGCGGTCGTCGCCTGCTCACCAAGCGTGTGCACCGCGCGCGAGACGTTCGCGTTGTAGGTGCGGTAGTAGCGATCCACCGCGGCGATCACGCATGCGGGCTTCTGGCCCGTGTTCGCCGAGTCCAGATACACCAGCGGTTTGCCGTGCACTTCGCGCGTGAGGATCGGGAAGTCGGCGCGGACGTGCTTCCAGTCGATGTTCCTGGCGCCATCGCGCGGCTGTGCGTCGTGGACGCTCATGCGACCTCCAGCCTGGCGAGCGCAGCATCCAGGCTCGCACCCAGCGTCTCGACAAGTGTTGCATCGTCCAGAACGATCAAGGTTTCGCGACAGAATGCGGCGGTCAGCAACCGACGCGCTTCAACGAGCGGCAGTCCGCGCGAACGCAAATAAAACAGCGCCGTTTCGTCGAGCCGTCCGACGGTCGCGCCGTGCGCGGCCTTGACTTCGTCGGCGTGGATTTCGAGCACGGGCTGCGCATCGATCTCGGCGCCTTCGGACAGCAACAGGTTCTTGTTCGACAACCTTGCGTCGCTGCCATCGGCACCGGCGCGGATCGTGATGCCGCCATGGAACACCGCGCGTCCGCGACCGGATGCGAGGCCGCGCCATGCGAGGTCGCAGGACGTGTCGCGCGCGATGTGTTCGATGCCGAGGCGGGTGTCGATATGGCGCTTTCCATCTGCGAGCAGCACGCCATTGGCGGCAAGCCGCGCACCTTCGCCTTCGAGCCGCACGTTCAATTCGTGGCGCGACAACGCAGCGCCGAGTTCGAGGTCGACACGCCGATACAGTGCGTCGCGCGCGAGCACCGCGTCGGTGCGTGCGATCAGCGTCCCGCGAATCGCATCGTCTTGGATGCGCGCATGCCGCAAGCGCGAACCTGCTGCCAGATGCACATGCAACAGCGCATTGCCGAGATGCGCATGGTCACCGGACGCCAGGTGATGTTCGACGACCGCGAGTGTTGCGCCACGCTGCAGTTCGATCAGGCTGCGCGCGTGCCACGCGATGTCGGTATCCGCAGGCGCACCGATGAAAACCAGGTGGATGGGTGCTTCGACACGGACATTTTCCGCGACGCTGAGCATCGCGCCGTCGTTGGCGAGTGCGGCATTGAGCCTGGCGAATGTTTCGTCGGCGTGCGCGAAACGCCGCGCGAGGAAACCGGTTTCGCGCGCATCGCCATCCGCGAGCGCCTGCGCGAGCGGGCGCAGGGCGACGCCTTCGGGCAACGCGGCGATGTCCGACAACGGCGCATCGAAACGACCATTGACGAATACCAGTCGTGGCGCAGGAATGCCCGTAAGCATTGCCGCATCCACGAGCGACAGCAGTGATGCGGAAGCCACGAACGAGCGTCGTTCCAGCGCGCGCAGCGATGTGTATTTCCAGCGTTCGGCACGCGCTGTCGGAAGACCATCCGCGAGCGCGGCCGCGAACGCTTCGCGTCGGACGTCGTCCGGCGCGGATGGCGACGCATCGAAGCCGGCCTTCAACGAATCGAGCAGTGCGACGCTCATCGCGCGACAGCCACATCCGGAGCAATCCGGTCCTTCAGCCACGCATAGCCGTGCTGTTCGAGTTCGAGCGCAAGTTCCGGGCCACCGGATTCGACGATGCACCCGTCGGCGAGCACGTGCACGACGTCGGGCTTGATGTAGTCGAGCAGGCGCTGGTAGTGGGTGATGACCACGAACGCGCGGTCCGGCGAACGCATCAGGTTTACGCCTTCGGCCACGAGCTTGAGCGCGTCGATGTCGAGGCCGGAATCGGTTTCGTCGAGGATCGCGAGCCTGGGTTCGAGAACGGCGAGCTGGAAGATCTCGTTGCGCTTCTTCTCGCCGCCGGAAAACCCTTCGTTCACCGCGCGGTTCAGCAGGTCGTCCTTGATGTGCAGCACCTGCAGCTTCTCGCGCACGCGCTTGAGGAACTGCATCGAGTCGAGTTCGGGCTCGCCGCGGCGCTTGCGCTGCGCGTTGAGCGCTGCGCGCAGAAAGTAGGTGTTGTTCACGCCCGGGATCTCGACCGGATACTGGAACGCGAGGAACACGCCCAGCGCGGCGCGCTCCTCGGGGTCGAGGTCGAGCAGGTTCGTTCCATCCAGCGTCGCCGATCCTTCGCTGACCTCGTAGCCGTCGCGCCCGGCCAGCACGTAGCCGAGCGTGGACTTGCCGGCGCCGTTCGGCCCCATGATCGCGTGCACTTCGCCCGCCTTCACGTCGAGCGAGAGGCCCTTTAGGATGTCCTTGCCGGCGACGCGGGCGTGGAGGTTGTCGATTTTCAGCATGTCAGTTTTCCGTAGCGTGCGTTTCGCGCACGATGCATAGGTACGTGCGTGCAGCGCACGCTACTTCGCGTTCGACGACTCGCGCCAGATGTGCTCGATTTCGTTCTTCCCAGGCTCGTTGAATGCGCGAAAGAGGTATTGGATGTACAACAGGCCGCGAGCTTGATGCAGGCAGACTCCAGACAGGCGCATCCTTTTTGCATGTTCGACGGCCGCGCGATCGTAGCCTAGATTTTGCGACGATTTATCGACCTTTACGTCTTCAAAGGATCCATCGATCCGTAGCCTGATGATGACGGTGACACGATGCTGTAGTCCATCGGATACTTGCTCGCGTGGCGACGCGATGGATTCCATGCCCACGAGGTCGAACGTCTTGCAGTCCATAGTTTGCGCACCGGCCTGTGCACCCGCAGCAGCCACAAGAAAAATCAGCGCGGATGCCAGTATCGATTTCATCCGACGGCCCCCTCCAGCGAAACTTCAAGCAACTTCTTCGCCTCCACCGCAAACTCCATCGGCAGTTCCCGAAACACCTGCTTGCAGAAACCATCGACGATCAGCGACACCGCGTCTTCCTCGCTGATACCTCGCGCGCGACAGTAAAAAAGTTGATCGTCCGAAATCTTGGACGTGGTCGCTTCGTGCTCGACGGTCGCGGTCGGGTGCTTGACTTCGATGTACGGGAACGTGTGTGCGCCGCATTTCTTGCCGATCAGCAGCGAGTCGCACTGGGTGTAGTTGCGTGCGCCGTCGGCGGTCTTCTCCATCTTCACCAGGCCGCGGTAGGTGTTCTGGCCGCGGCCGGCGCTGATGCCCTTGCTGATGATCTTCGACTTCGTGCGCTTGCCGAGGTGGATCATCTTGGTGCCGGTGTCGGCTTGCTGGCGGTGATGGGTGAGCGCGACCGAATAGAACTCGCCGGTCGAGTCGTCGCCGATCAGCACGCAGCTCGGGTATTTCCAGGTGATCGCCGAGCCGGTCTCGACCTGAGTCCAGCTGATCTTGCTGCGCGCGCCACGGCATTCGCCGCGCTTGGTCACGAAGTTGTAGATGCCGCCGACGCCGTTCTCGTCGCCGGGATACCAGTTCTGCACGGTCGAATACTTGATCTGCGCATCCTCGAGCGCGACGAGTTCGACGACCGCCGCGTGCAGCTGGTTCTCGTCGCGCATCGGCGCGGTGCAGCCTTCGAGATAGCTGACGTGGCCGCGTTCCTCGCAGACGATCAGGGTGCGTTCGAACTGGCCGGTGTCGCGCGCATTGATGCGGAAGTAGGTGGACAGTTCCATCGGGCAGCGCACGCCGCGCGGGATGAACGCGAAACTGCCGTCGGAGAACACCGCCGAGTTCAGCGCGGCGAAATAGTTGTCGCCGGGTGGCACCACGCTGCCGAGGTACTTGCGCACGAGTTCGGGATGCTCGCGCACCGCTTCGGAGAACGAGCAGAAGATCACGCCTTTCTCGGCGAGCTCCTTGCGGAAGGTCGTGCCGACCGACACCGAATCGAACACCACGTCGACGGCGACACCGGCGAGCCTTGCGCGTTCGTGCAATGGCACGCCGAGCTTTTCGTAGGTTTCCAGCAATTTCGGATCGACTTCATCGAGCGATGCGTATTTTTTCTGCGGCGCCGCGTAGTAGCTGATCGCCTGGAAGTCGATTGGCGCGATGTCGAGCTTGGCCCAGTGCGGCGGCGTCATCGTGAGCCAGTGGCGGTAGGCCTTGAGCCGCCATTCGGTGAGCCACTCCGGCTCGTCCTTGCGCGCCGAGATCGCGCGCACGGTGTCTTCGCTCAGGCCCGGCGGCAGCGTGTCCGACGCGATGTCGGTGACGAAACCGGCGGTATAGCGCCGATCCAGTTGCCGTTCGATTTCCTTGCGCTCAATGGCCATCTGGATCAGCCCGTCGCAAGTTGCAATGGAATAGTCTTGCGTGCGCGTGGCATCCGCGTCGCCGGTGCGAGCATCTGCGCCAGCGTGACCTCGCGCAGCGCATCGGCTACGACGTCGTTGATGCGCCGCCAGTTCGCACGCACGCCGCAGTGGTCCTGGATGCCGCAATTGCTGTCGTGGAGGCTGCATTCGGTCATGCCGAGCGGGCCTTCGATGGCCTCGACGATGGCGATCAGGCTGATCGTGTCGGCCGCGCGCGCGAGCCGGTAGCCGCCCGCGCTGCCGCGAAAGCCTTCGACCAGCCCGGCCTGCGCCAGCGACTTCAGCAGCTTGCTCACGGTCGGCACTTCCAGGTGCGCGCGTTCGGCGAGTTCGGCCGCGCTGTGGACGCGTTCGGGCGCGCTGGCCAGGACGGTCAGGACGAGGCTTGCGTAGTCGGTGAGTTTGGTGACGCGGAGCATGGCGGCGGGCCAGTCGGAGGGGGGGGGCGGTTTAATCCGTACCGAAATTGTACGCTTTAAGCATCCCGTGCTCAAACCAGCCACGACCACGGCCATCCCTGCGCCGAAGGGGCTTGCGCTGACCGTGCATGCGGCGACAATGGCGTCCCCAACGCATGGACCACCCATGGCCCGCAAGATCCAGGTGCGCCGCTCCGCGATCCACGGCAACGGCGTGTTCGCCGCGACCGACATTCCCGCCGACACGCGGCTGATCGAATACAAGGGCAGGCTGATGACCCACCGCCAGGCCGACAACATGTATGACGGCAGCGCCGAGACCGGCCACACCTTCCTGTTCACGCTCAACGGTAAGTACATCCTCGATGCCAATGTCGATGGCAACGATGCGCGCTGGATCAACCATGGCTGCGATCCGAGCTGCACTGCGGTGCTTGAGGAAGACGAAGACGGCAGCCGACGCAAGGATCGCGTGTTCATCGAAAGCAAGCGCGCCATCAAGGCTGGCGAAGAGCTGACCTACAACTACGGCATCGTGCTTGAAGAGCGCCAGACCCCGCGCCTGAAGGCGATCTGGGCCTGTCGCTGCGGTTCGCCGAAATGCACCGAGACGATGCTGCAGCCCAAGCGCAAGCGTTGACTGCGCAGTTACAGTGAAACGCGTGGTTGCCATGACTTCCGGCAGTCTCGCGCATGTCCGAACAGACGTAACCTAGGGAGTCATCGACCTTGCGGATTCCGGCCATGCGCGCCTTGATGTTGCCGCTGCTGCTCGTATCCGCCAACGCGCTCTTCGCCAATGCCGTCGCCGTGCAGATCGATGGCCATATCGACCCGGCCGAATGGGCCGGCGCGCAGCACATCACCGACTTTCGCCTGACCCAGCCGCTGTCGCGTGCGCCAAGTCCGTATCCGACTGAGGCTTGGGTGCTGGCGACGCCCGAAGGGCTCGCGTTCGCGTTCCGCAACACGCAACCGGCGAACGTGCCGCGTACGCGCCAGAGCACAGCGCGCGATGCCGACGCGCCGACCGACCGGGTCAACGTCTATGTGGACTTCGATGGCGACGGCCATGCCGGCTACAACTTCATGGTGCGCCTGTCGGACAGCATCCAGGACGAGACAATCACCAACGAGAACCAGTTCAATTCCGACTGGGACGGCAACTGGAAGCATGCCGTCAGCGAAGACGGCGATACCTGGTCGGTCGAGATCCTGATCCCGTGGTACATCGCGCCGATGAAGGACGGACACGACGGCAAGCGCACGCTTGGACTGCAACTCGACCGCGTGGTCGGCGCGACCGGAGAGCGCATGGGCTGGCCGGCGATCTTTGGCGGAGAACCGCGCTTCCTCAGCGCGTTCGCCAAGGTCGAAGTGCCCGCGTTCAGCACATCGCTGCTCGCGGTCACGCCGTATGCGTCGGTGCTGTACGACAATGTGCGCGGCAAGACGACGTTCGACACCGGCGCCGACATGTTCTGGAAGCCGAACGGTAAATTCCAGCTCAGCGGAACCCTCAATCCGGATTTCGGTCAGGTCGAAAGCGATCAGCTCGTCGTCAATTTCAGCGCCGTTGAAACCTTCTTCAGCGACAAGCGGCCGTTCTTCACCGAGAACCAGAGTTTCTTCGACGTGCCGTTCGGTTCGCTCAACAATGCCAACCGGCTGATCTACACGCGTCGCGTTGGTGGCGCGGCCGACGACGGCTCCGGTGCAGGTGATGTGACTGCGGCGGTGAAGGCCAATGGCAGCCTCGGCGGATTCAATTACGGATTCTTCGCCGCGACCGAAGCCGATGCGGCCGGACGCGATTTCTTCGCGTTGCGCGGAACCCGCGATTTCGCCACGCAAGGCATCGGCGCGATGGTCACGCGGGTGGACCGGCCGTTCCTCGATCGTCAGGCGACCGTGTACGAAATCGATCATCGCTGGACGCCGAACGCGCAATTGGGCGTGCATACCGCTTTCGTGGAATCAAGCATCGACCAGGCCGGTCACAGAACGGTCGCCAGCGGCGGGCAGGTCCGCATCGACTACGACATGGGCGGCGGCTGGCGACAGCAATTCTATGGCGAGCATCTGGGGCGCAACCTGCAGTTGAACGATTTTGGTTTCCTCCAGCGCAACAACTACAACTATGCGCGCTACGACATCGGCCGCCGCTTCACCGACCTGCCGAAGGAATCGATCTACAACTCGCACGACTGGCACGTCGCGGTATCGCGCCGGGTCAACGACGACGGCCTGAAGCTGGCCGATGCGTGGCTGGTCAGCCGCACGAGCGACACCCGCGACGGCGGCAGCGAATTCCTCTCGTTCAACGGCCTGACGCCGGGTCAGGACGACCTGATCACCCGCGGTAACGGTACGGTCGCTGTGCCGGCCAAGCTCTACGGTTACTACGAACGTTTCTGGCCGCGCAAAGGCCATTGGTCGTTTTACGGGAATGTGAATTACGCCGCCGAAGGCCTCGGTGGCCCAACGCATGGCGCTGTCCAGTTCGACCTCAACCCGACCTATTTCGTCAATGACAACCTCAGCTTCTATGCCGAGTTGAATGGCACGCACAACCCGGACTGGCTGCTGTGGAGGGGCGGCAACCTGCTCGGTACGTTCAAGGCCGATACACTGCAATTGAATGGCGGCATGCAGTGGACGATCAGCGCGAAGCAAGAACTGCGCGTCAAGCTCGAAACCATCGCGCTGAATGCGCGTGCACGCCAGGCCTGGCGCGTTGCTCCGAATGGAACCCCGGTGGCGAGCAACGACACGGTACCCGATTTCAGCCTGCGCAACCTCGGCTTCCAGATCCGCTATCGCTACGAACTCGCGCCATTGTCGGACTTGTACATCGCGTATGTGCGCGGCGGATTCGGCTTCAACGAATTCTCGCAGGGCGTCGGCAAAGTGCTTGGCGATGCGTTCAGCCTGCGCGATACCGAGCAGCTGTTCATCAAACTCAGCTACCGCTTCGAGATCTGACTGCTCAACATTGCGCTTGCGCCAGAGGCCTCAGCGCGGCTCGATTTGCACCCTGCCGTTTTCGACCAGTACGCGATCGCCGTCGCCCAACTGGCCGTACGATTCTCCGTTGACGAGCAGCATGTTGTTCTTGATCGTCACCGCAGCATTCTTGCACGGTGAAAAACTCTGGCTGCCATCGGACGACTTCACGTCTGCGACTTGCATCGTGTAGCAATTCGTCACGACGACTTGATGGCCTGACACTTCGGCCTCGACGCGGCCAAGCATCGGATTGTTCGAAGCATTGCAGGCCGACAAGGTTGCGCACCCAAGGGCCACGGCAAAACGCGTGGTGGATTTCATGGCGATCTCCTGCATGCCTCGATGATGTGCCTGCGAGGCACGACGCGCAATTACCGATTGTCGTGACCGGGGAAATCCAGGCTGATTTCGGCGACGGTCGCCTTCATCTTTGCCAGTTGCGGGTGGTCGCTGCGGAAGCTGCCATCGCCGATCGGCAATTTCGACGTCGGCACGCCCTTGGGTTGATCACCGTGGGTGAGTATCACGCGCAAGGTCGCGCCGTCTTTTGCTGGGGCGAGCTTGCCGCCAAGCCAGTCGATCACCTGACCGCCGTAGTCCCAGTCGAATCCCGAGAATTTGAACGGCCTGCCGTTGAGCTTGACGAGGTCGGCCAACGGCATGCCGATGCGGATGCCCTGCGCGCCGTGCCACTGCGAGTCCTCGTCGGTGACGCGCACCATGCTGATGCCGGTCAGCGTCTTCTCGTTCTGGAAGTACACGTAGGCGCGATGTTTCGGGTCGTCCGGGAACAGGATCACGCCCTGTGCGCTCTCGCCCTCGGCACCCGGGACTTCGCCTTCCTTGACGTTGGCCGCGCCGTAGATGCGGCGCAGGCCGTCCGGCTCGGTGTCGGCGGTGATCGAGCCTGGCAGCAGGTACGGATCCTTCAGCGATGCCGGATCCGGGTCGGCATCGTGGGCGACGCCAGCCAGCGATGCGGATGGCCCATCGGAGTCGCCATCGCTTGCCGACTGCGCAGTCTGCGCGCTCGCGGGGATCGCTACGCTGGATGCTGCGGCAGGCGCAGCGACCGAATGCGCAGTCGCTGGCGCTGGCGTGCTGTTCACTGTTGCGGTTGCAGCAGTTGCGTGCGATACGGGTGCGCCAGAGATCGTCGCGGTGTCGGTTGCGTTGCGCTCGCAAGCGGTCAGCATGCAGGTCGCGATCATGTAGGTCGCGAGCATGCAGGAAAGCAGAGGGCGTGGAGGCATGTGCTGGAATGCTCAGTTGGTTTTCGGTCGTGGATTAAGCAGCGCTGCGATCACGCCAAAAAACAGCATCTGTAGGGTGGCGAACAACTCCTGTTTCATCACCAGCGTGCCGGGCAAGGGTTCTACCGCGTAGGAGATCAGGAACATCGGA
The DNA here is from genome assembly GCA_043747745.1 of Pseudomonadota bacterium. GTDB lineage: Bacteria > Pseudomonadota > Gammaproteobacteria > Xanthomonadales > Xanthomonadaceae > SZAS-103. The sequence goes on along the minus strand of JAYTOP010000039.1, from coordinate 39,774 downwards.
ATCGTACTGACCAGCGCGACCGCGAATCCGCAGCGCAAGCCTTGGCCGATAGCGGATTTCGCGGGCGTATAGCCTTGCCGATAGATCCAGGTGATGCCGAAACCGATCGCCGCGTCGGCGAGCAGCGTCCACTGCATGAAGTGAGCCGAGTCGTCATCCGTGCGCATGATCGGCCCGAGTGCGGCGTAATCGGGTTTGAGCAATACGCCGTGCACGACGAAACCAAGCATCATCGCGGCGACCGTCATCAGCAAACCGGAAATCCAGAAACGCTTGTCCATGGCCGGGCTCCGCAGGGGCTGACGGATATCCTACAACTCACCAGCTCCCATCGCAGCAGTTGCGGTCTGGCAATTCTCATAGATCGATTCGCCGTGCGCGCCGATGCGTTTGCAGGCCGTGGCATTGGTGATGATCGGCGCCGAGACTTGCGAGCTCCGGTACAGGCGGTCCGCTCGCGCATTGCGCTCGACCTGATCGCGTGCAGCAGCCTTCTGCGCAGCCGCGCCGTCGTGCGACACGATGCGCACGATGATCGGTTTCGCAACGGGAACGATGCGTTCGCCGAAGCGATCGCGATGCTCCTTGCGCAGCGCATGCGACAACGCGCGTGCACGTCGATGACGGACGCTCCTAGGCGCGTGAGCAGGCTGCTGCGGGCGGGTTGCTGGTGCGGCCGCTGGTGCAACCGCAACCCTCGCGAAACCTGCGGCTGCAGCCGCACTCTGGCTTGCGAGGGCGCACACAACGATGCAGGCGAACAGTGAAAGGGTGATGCGCTTCATGGGTCGTCCTTCGTCGTGAACCGTGGAGCCAGTGTCACGCGACGGCAAGTCATGAGCCATCGGCCAATTCGGCGATCTTGGGTCGGAGAATTCCTACAATGCGGGTTTGCGACGTACACCGCGTTTACGCGGCGGCTTGACGCCGACCAGCAACCGCTTGCGCTCGGCGGTGTAATGCCACCACGGCGTCGGCGGCGCGCCTTCCATGAAACGCACGGCGGCGATGAAGCAGTCGCAGAGGCAGGGATCGTGCGCGATGCCGGTGATCCCGGTCATGCGGTGGTAGAGCGCGTAAGGGTCCTTGCCGACCAACTGCTTTGGCGATTCGATTCCCAGCACGCGCAGGTCTTCGGCGATCAAGGGGCCGATGTTGGGGATATCCTGCAAGCGTTTCGCCTCGGCGGCGGCACTGGCTTACATGCACGTTTTCCGTTGGTGCGATCATTGCGGCAGGTGATGGAACACGCCGCTGCGTTCGACGTCCGCTAGCACTGCTGCTACAGGTTCGCGAGATCCCAGCTCGAACGGAATCGCATCCGGCGCCATCAGCCACAGCGCCACCTCGCCGACGCCTTCGCAGTCTTCGCGATGGCTTTGCAGCATGTTTGCGTCTAGCCCGGCAGCGCCGCGAGCAGCCTCGGTGATCAGCACGTATTCGCGCGAGGGCACATGGTTCTTCATCAGCCGGTGCACGAGGATCACTTCCTCGCCAGCAAGTTCCTCGAACTGCCGCACCTTCTTGATCGCGAACTCGCCGTAATGCACGAACGCCTTCAGTGCCAAGTGGTCGATCCGCGTGCAGGCATCGCAGTTGCAATGCGCGCGCTGCTCGCGATGCAGCGCAAGGCGGTCGCTGAAGGCCGGAAAGAAGGCCTTGACCTGCGCGAACACGTCCTGCGCCGCCCCGACGTCGTCAGGCGCGCATTCGCCGTAGAGCAGCGCGGCGTCGCCTTCGAGTTTGTTCAAGATCAGCGGATGCTGCGCCTTGTCGATGACCGCCTCGATCAGGTCGGTGATGATTTGCTCGGCATGCAGCAGGCTCACCGTGCGGTTGGTGATGAAGGATGTGTAGCCGCTGATGTCGACGATGACGAGGAAGGCATTCGTGAGGCGCATGGAAGTCCTGGAGGTGTTGAGTTACTAGTTAGACCAGCTTCGTTGTCGACAGCCGCTGCGCTCCCCCGTGCTGCTTCAATCAATCCTCTTCGTGCCTCGGCTTGTATGCCTCCATGAGCTGCTTCTGCACGTTGCCTGGCACAGGTTCGTAATGGCTGAAGTCGAGGCTGTAGCGGCCGCGGCCGGCGGTGAGGCCCTTGAGTTCGGCGGCGTAGCCTTCGAGTTCCGATAGCGGCACCTGCGCCTTGATCACGATCTCGTCGCCATTGCCGGCATCGGTACCGTTGATGCGTGCGCGTTTGCCCGCGAGCGCGCCGGTGATGTCGCCCATGTTGCGCTCGGGTGCGGCGACCTCCACGGTCACGATCGGTTCGAGCACTTGCGGCTGCGCCTTGCCGATCGCGTCGAGGAAGGCTTTCTTGCCGGCAGCGACAAATGCCACTTCCTTCGAATCGACCGCGTGGTACTTGCCGTCGTACACGGTCACGCGGATGTCCTGTAGCGGATAACCGGCGACCGCGCCGCCCTCGAGCACCAGGCGCACGCCCTTCTCGATGGCTGGAATGAACTGACCGGGGATCGTGCCGCCCTTGACCGCATCGAGGAATTCAATGCCGCCGCCGCGCGGCAATGGTTCGATGCGCAGGAACACTTCGCCGAACTGGCCCGCGCCACCTGTCTGCTTCTTGTGCCGATGATGCCCTTCGGCTTTCGCGGAAATCGTTTCGCGATACGCGATGCGAGGCGGATGCGATTTCACCTCGACGCCGTAGCGCGCCTTCATGCGCTCGAGCATCGTGCGCAGGTGCAGTTCGCCGAGGCCGCGGACCACGGTCTCGTTGAGTTCCGTGTTGTGTTCGATGTGGAAGCACGGGTCTTCCTCGGCCAGCCGGTGCAGCGCGGTCGAGAGTTTCTGTTCCTGCCCGCGCGTGGCGGCCTCGATCGCGAGCCCGAACATCGGCTTCGGGAACGCATGCGGTTTGAGGTGGATCTGATCTTCATCGTGCGAATCGTGCAGCACTGCGTCGAAATGGATTTCCTCGATCTTGGCGATGGCCGCGATGTCGCCGGGAATAGCCTGTTCGATCTCGACATGGTCCTTGCCCTTGAGCTTGAACAGGTGACCGACCTTGAACGGCTTCTTGCCGTCGTCGATGAACAACTGGCTGTCGCGCCTGATCGTGCCCTGGTACACGCGGAACACCGACAGCTTGCCGACGAAGGGATCGTTGACGATCTTGAATACATCGGCGATGACGTGTTTCGCCGGATCGGGCTCGGCGATGATCGCTTGTGCGTCGGCACCGACGCCTTTCACGAATGCCGGCGGATTGGCTTCAGCGGGATTAGGCAGCAGTTTTGCTGCGACATCGAGCAGTGCACGCACGCCGGTTCCGGTGCGCGCCGAGGCGAAACAGATCGGCACCAGGTGGCCTTCGCGCAGGCACTGCTCGAATGCATCGTGCAGTTCCTGAGGAGTCAGGCCTTCTTCGCCGAGGTCGAGATAGTGGCCCATCACCGATTCGTTGATCTCGGCGACCTGGTCGATGATCTTCTGGTGCCATTCCGCGACCGGACCGAGGTCGGACTCGCCATCCGGCTGGAAGAAACAATCTACCACTCCGCGTCCATTGTCGCAGGGCAGGTTGATCGGCAGGCATTCGTTGCCGAAAGCTTCGCGCAGGTTCGCGAGCAGCGCGCCGAGGTCGGCGCCCTCCGCGTCGATGCGATGCACGACGAGCATGCGCGAGCGTCCGCGTGCGGCGGCGTGTTCCATCATGCGTCGGGTGGAGTGTTCGATGCCGAGCGTGGCGTTGACCACGATCGCGCAGGTTTCCACGGCGTCGATCGCAGACAAGGCAGGTCCGCGGAAATCCGCGTAACCGGGGGTATCGATCAGGTGGATGTGCGCGCCGCCGTATTCGATCGAGGCGATCGCGCTGCCCAGCGAATGCTGACGTTCGCGTTCCATCGGATCGTGGTCGGACACCATGGTTCCGCGCTCGAGGCTGCCTGCCGTCTGGATTACGCCGCCGGCCAGCAGCAGGGCTTCGAACAACGAGGTTTTGCCGGCACCGGTGTGGCCCACGAGGGCGATGTTGCGGATCTGCGCAGTGGTATGGGCGGGCATCGACGTTCTCCAGGCAGGACGATACGAATGAATGGCGAATTAGGCGCGCGTGAACGCGGCCTCACGGCCAGCCTTGCAGCAGTGGCGAGGCAGGTCAAGGATGCAGCGCAACAATCCACGCTGGGACGGGCTGGCCAGCTTCGCTGTCAGAAGCGGTGCGCGGGGCTACCACCGATCCTGAGTGCGTGCCTGCAGCCCGCTGTCGCAGTGCCGGACGATTCCTGTCGGCATGGCATGTCCGTGTGATTACCTGCGCAATCATGGTTCGTGCGCATGCAATTGCTGCGGCCAATCTGCATCGCTTCGCTTATCATTGGTCCATCGCGCGCCGCGTCCGCCGTGCGCTCTCCCCGCTCATCAGGTTTGCCATGCCATCTGCCGTGCCCGCATCGGGCGCTGACACCTACCAGCCCGCGCCACGCTGGATCGTCCTCAAGTTCGGCGGCACCAGCGTCAGCGAACGCACGCGCTGGGACACCATCGGCGCGTTGATGCGTGAACGCGTTGAATCCGACGACGTCCGCGTGCTGACCGTGGTGTCGGCGCTGTCGGGCATCACCAATGCGTTGCAGGGCATCATCGACGCGCACGCCGATGATGCTGGCTGCGCCGAACGCATCGCCGCGATCGTGCAGCGCCACCGCGCGTTTGCGCAGACGCTCGACCTGGATCCCGATGCCGTGCTCGGCGAGCGCCTGCTTGTCCTCGAAGCGCTGCTGGCAGATCCGCGCCGTGCGAATGCGCAACTGGACTGGCAGGCCGAACTGCTCGCGCAGGGCGAACTGCTGTCCTCGACCTTGGGTGCGGCGTATCTGTCGACCCAGGGCGCGCCGGTTGGCTGGGTCGATGCGCGCGACTGGCTGCGTGCGGCATCGCGGCCGAACCAGAGCGATTGGGCGCGACGCCTGTCGGTGTCTTGCGATACGGCAGCCGATCCGTCGCTTCGCAACCGTTTCGGCGGCGGCGCGACGCTATCGATCACCCAGGGTTTCATCGCCCGCCACGACGACGGCCATACCGCGATCCTCGGGCGCGGCGGTTCGGATACGTCGGCCGCGTATTTCGGCGCGTTGCTCGGCGCGCAGCGCGTGGAGATCTGGACCGACGTGCCCGGCATGTTCAGCGCAAATCCGCGCCAGGTTCCGGACGCGCGCCTGCTATCGCGCCTGGACTACGAGGAAGCGCAGGAAATCGCGACCACCGGCGCCAAGGTGCTGCACCCACGCTGCATCCATCCGTGCCGCGACGCGAACGTGCCGATCTGGATCCGCGACACGGCGCACCCGCGGATGGAAGGCACGGTGATTACGCGTTCCGTCGCGAGCGTTCCCGGCGTCAAGGCGATCAGCTCGCGGCGCGGGATCGTGCTGGTTGCGATGGAAACCATCGGCATGTGGCAACAGGTCGGGTTTCTTGCCGACATCTTCGAGCGCTTCAAGCGCCACGGCCTTTCGGTCGACCTGATCGGTTCATCGGAAACCAACGTCACCGTCTCGCTCGACCCCAGCGACAACCTGGTCAACTCCAACGTGCTCGAAGCGCTGTGCGCGGACTTGGCCGAAGTCTGCCGCGTGAAGGTCATTGCGCCGTGCGCGGCGATCACCCTGGTCGGCCGCGGCATGCGTTCGCTTTTGCACAAGCTCGGCGACGTCTGGGCCGAGTTCGGTCGCGAGCGCGTGCATCTGATCTCGCAATCGTCGAACGACCTGAATCTTACCTTCGTCGTCGACGAAGCCTTGCTCGATCAGGACGGACCGAGCGGCACGATGGCGCGGTTGCATGCTTTGCTGATCGCGTCCGGCGCGATGCCGGTAGACGAAGTCACCGTGTTCGGGCCGAGCTGGCGCGCGCTGCATGCCGGCGATGCGCCGCGTGCGGTTGCATGGTGGCGCACGCAGCGCGAGTCGCTGCTGGAACTGGCCACGCACGGAACGCCGCGCTACGTTTATCACTTGCCGACGGTGCGCGACCGTGCGCGCGCGCTGGCCGCATTACCCGCGATCGATCGCCGCTTCTATGCGCTCAAGGCGAATCCGCACGCTGCAGTTCTGCGCACGCTGGAAACCGAAGGCTACGGATTCGAGTGCGTTTCCGGCGGCGAACTGGCGCACCTGTTTTCGACATTGCCGACGCTCGACCCGCAGCGCGTGCTGTTCACGCCGAGCTTCGCGACGCGCGGCGAATACGCCGATGCCGCGACACGCGGCGTGCGCATCACCCACGATAGCGTGTTTCCGCTGATGCAGTGGCCGGAACTGTTCCGTGGCCGCGACCTGATGCTGCGCATCGATCCGGGCTTCGGCCACGGCCATCACGAAAAAGTACGCACCGGCGGCAAGGGCGCGAAGTTCGGACTCGATCCGGATGCACTTCCTGCTTTCCAGTCCGCCGCCAGCGCGATCGGCGCGCGCATCGTCGGCCTGCACGCGCATATCGGCAGCGGCATCGGCGAGTCCTCGCACTGGGCCGAGGTGTATGCGCGCCTGGCGAGCCTTGCGGATGCGATCGGAACGGTGTCGGCGATCGATGTCGGCGGCGGGCTGGGCGTTCCCTACGAACCCGATGCCGCGCCGTTCGACCTCGCCGCGTACGGCGCCGCACTCGCTGCGATCAAGGCGGCGTATCCGCAATACGCGTTGTGGGTCGAGCCCGGGCGCTGGCTGGTCGCCGAATGCGGCGTGCTGCTCACCCATGCGACGCAGGTCATCGAAAAATCCGGCGTGCGCCGCCTCGGCCTTGATGCGGGCATGCACACCTTGCTGCGGCCGGCGTTGTATGGCGCGTTCCACCAGATCGCAAACCTGTCGCGGATCGACGATGCAGACATCGCCCTGTTTGACGTGGTCGGCCCGATCTGCGAGAGCGGCGACGTGCTCGGCCGCCGTCGCAAGTTGCCGGCTGCGACGTCCGGCGATGATGTGCTGCTGATCGCCGATGCCGGCGCCTACGGAGCGTCCATGGCATCGAACTACAACCTGCGCGGTTTGCCTGGCGAGTCGGTGCTGGATGGAGACGCGCCATGACCGAATTCAATCGCGATTCCATCCGCGCGTTCCGTTTCGTTCGCTGCGGGTTCGACGCCGCGACCGGCGTCGCGCGGCTCGTGTATGCGTTCGACGACGGACCCGAGCTGACCGAGACGATCACGTTCCCAGGCGCGCCGTTCGAGCTCGATTCCGCGCGCGCCGCAGCCGTCGAGCAAGCGTCGCGCCTGCTGCACCTGATCGCAGGCGTGAGCTATTACAAGGCGGCGGTGGCTCCGGACATCCGCATCGTCGGTTACGCGATCGACGCCGATACCGCAGCGCTGCTGAGCGAGATTTACGAGAACGGCCTGGGCGAGTTCGCGTACCGGAATGGTTTGTCGCTGCGCGGGAAGATTCGTTTTCCGCATGCGTTGCCCGCTGCTGCCGCCGCAGGACAGCTTGGACTGTCGTCGCATGCACTGACAGCCATCGGCGGCGGCAAGGATTCGCTGGTGTCGATCGAGGCCTTGCGCGCGGCAGGTGTCGAGCAGACGGTGACCTGGATCGGATCGTCGCCATTGATCGCGGCCTGCGCGGCGCGCACCGGGTTGCCGACGCTCAATATCACCCGCCAGCTTGCGTCGCAGTTGTTCGAATACAACCGGCAGGGCGCGTACAACGGCCACATCCCGGTCACTGCGATCAACTCGGCGATCCTGGTGCTTGCTGCATTGCTGCATGGATGCGACCAGGTCGTGTTCTCGAATGAGCGCTCGGCGAGCTACGGCAGCGAGATTCTCGACGAACATGGTCGCGTGGTCGCCGAGGTCAATCACCAGTGGTCGAAGGGCTGGGCGTTCGAGGATGCGTTCGGCGCCTACGTCGAACGCCACGTCGCCGCGGACCTGCATTACTACTCGCTGCTGCGGCCGTTGTCGGAACTCGCAGTCGCGCTCCAGTTCGCCAGGACTGACCGCTACGATGCGCATTTCTCCAGCTGCAACCGCAACTTCCACATCCTAGGCGATCGCCCAGCGAACCGCTGGTGCGGGCAGTGCCCGAAGTGCCATTTCGTTTTCCTGGCATTGGCTCCGTTCATGCCGAAGCCGCGGTTGATGGGCATCTTCGGGCGCAACCTGCTCGACGAGCCGGCGCTCGCGCCAGGATTCGACGCGTTGATCGAATACCGCGACCACAAACCGTTCGAATGCGTGGGCGAGGGTCGCGAGGCGCGCGCCGCATTCGTTGCGCTCGCAACACGCCCGGCATGGCGGGAAGATGCCCTGGTCGAGCGTTTCGCGCTGGAAATCGCACCGCAACTCGGCGCCGATCTTGCGTCGATCCACGACCTGCTGCCGCCGAGTGGCGATCACCGCATCCCTTCGGCCCTTTGGGACACGCTGCGTGCGCATTTCGGAACTTGACGGGCGCCGCATTGCGCTCTGGGGCTGGGGTCGCGAGTCCCGCGCAGCCCATGCGGCGCTGCGTTCGCGGCTGCCGATGCTGGAATTGACAGCGATTTGCAGCGAGGCCGAAGCGGTCGACGTGCGCGCACTGGATGATCCGTTGCTGCGGGCTTCATCGCAGGCCGATGCGGATGCACTGTCGTCGTTCGATGTCGTGGTGAAATCGCCGGGCATCAGCCCGTATCGTTCCGAGGTCGAAGAAGCCATCGCAGGCGGCACCCGTTTCATCGGCGGCAGCGCGCTGTGGTTCGCGGAGCACCCCGATGCGCGCACCGTGTGCGTCACCGGCACCAAGGGCAAGAGCACGACGACCGCGCTGGTCGCGCACCTGTTGCGTGCCGGCCACCATCGCACGGCGCTCGCGGGCAACATCGGCATGCCGCTGCTGGAATTGCTCGATCCGCCACAGTCGCCGCAGCTCCAATCGGAGTTGATCTGGGCGATCGAACTGTCGAGCTACCAGACGCGCGATGTCGCCGATTCGGGCGTGCAGCCGGATGTCGCGGTCGGCCTGAACGTGTACCCGGAACACCTCGACTGGCACGGCAATGAGGCGCGCTACGTCGCCGACAAACTCGCTCTGTTCACTGAAGCGCGCCCGCGCATCGCGGTGCTCAATGCGCTCGATCCGACCTTGGCCGCACTCGAGCTTCCCGATTGGGAAATCCGCTGGTTCAACGCGCCGAGCGGCTGGCACCTGCTCGATGCGCAACTGTATCGGGGCAACGAGCGCGTCATGGAGACGCAGGACATCCCGCTGCCTGGCCGCCACAACCTCTGGAACCTGTGCGCGGCGCTGGCAGCGATCGATGCGCTCGGCGTCGATGCGCGGGCGCTCGCGGCGCATGTCATGACCTTCCAGCCATTGCCACACCGGTTGCAGCCGTTCGGCGAACGCGATGGCATGCGCTACGTCAACGATTCGATCAGCACCACGCCGCATGCGAGCATCGCCGCGCTCGATTGCCACGCGGATGAGAAAGTCGCGATCCTCGTGGGCGGCTACGACCGCGGCGTGGACTGGGCTCCGTTCGTTGAGCGCATGCGCACCAAGCCGGCGCATGCCGTCATCACGATGGGCCAGAACGGTCCGCGCATCCATGCCGCTCTGCAATCGCTGGCCGATGCTGGTGTGCTGCGGCTGGATTCCGCGCACGACCTGGCCGAAGCGATCGCGCTTGCGCGTGCTGCCCTGCCGGACGGCGGCACGATCCTGCTCTCGCCGGGCGCACCGAGCTTCGGCGCATACACCGACTACGCAGCGCGTGGTCGCGATTTTGCGGCGCGATCCGGCTTCGACCCGGACACCATCAGCCGCATCCCGGGACTCGGCATCGCATGAGGCATGTAGGATCGCTCCGCGCTGCACTCGGGATGACAGGCGCGTAAGCTTCCCGCGTTCCCATCCGGAGATACGGTCATGCGCATGCTCGCCTTGTTGTTCCTGCTGCTTCTCTCCGCGCCGGCCTTCGCCGCGCCGCGCGCCGAACCCGTGAACTGGAAGGACGGCACCACCGAACTCTCCGGCTACCTGATCTGGGACGACGCGATCAGCGCGAAGCGACCTGGCCTGCTGATGGTGCCGAACTGGCATGGCGTCAACGCCATCGCCATCGCGAAGGCGAAGATAATCGCCGGCAAGGACTACGTGGTCCTGCTCGCGGACATGTACGGCAAGGATGTGCGTCCCGCTGACGACGCCGCGTCCAGGGCGGCGGTGAAACCGTTCTACGGCGATCGCAAGCTGATGATGGCGCGCGTCAATGCAGCATGGAATGCGCTCAAGACGCAGGGCGGGAAGGCACCGATCGACATGGCGCGGCTCGGCGCGATCGGTTTCTGCTTTGGCGGTTCGGCGGTGCTCGACCTCGCGCGCAGCGGCACCGTGCCGAGTGGCGGTGTCGTGAGTTTTCACGCGGGCCTGAATCCTGACGACGCCGCGAACGCGAAGAACATCAAGTCGCGGTTGCTCGTGCTCAACGGAGCCGACGACCAGGGCGCATGGCCGGACACCGACAAGTTTTTCGCCGAGCTGCGCGCAAGCGGTACCGACTGGCAATTCGTCAACATCGGCGGCGCGGTGCATTGCTTCACCGAAACCGAAGCGCATGCGCCCGGATGCATGTACGACGCGAAAGCGAGCGGGCGCGGCTACCGGATGATGCGCGCGTTCTTCGACGAGTCGTTCGCCAGGAAGTAGTTGGCTACAGCGGGCCGATGGAATACGACGTGACCCGGTAACCCTCCCCGGCGATGTACGTGAACTTGAACGAGTACTCCGTATTAGCGTCGTCCCGGATGACGACGCAGCGCCCGTCCTGCAACGGCTGCGGCTGAGCGCTGGCGACGTGCTTGTGCATCGACGCCGTGAACAGCGCGTCGTAGCGCCAACCCATGCATCGCCTTCGACGGCACGCCGCCATGTCCGCTTTCCGTCGATTCCTGCGTATGCTCTCGCGAACTCACCAAATCATGGAAAACCCGATGGCCCGCACGCTCTTCGCCCTCTTGCTGATGTCGCTTTCGATGAATGTTTTTGCCGATGCCATTGTCCCCAGGAAGGACGATGCCGGCAGCAAGGACCTGCCCTTCCTGAAGCGCTACGAAGGTTCGTTCATCGTCAACTACGACCACAAGGGTTTCGACGAGGCGAGCTTCCCGCTGTCGAAACTCAAGCCTGTCGCGGACGCCGACACGCACGATGCGCAGAATAACCGCGTGGTCGAAGCGGACAAGAAAGCGAACGTCGAAGGCGTCTACACGCGCATCCTGTATCTCGCGCCGGCCGACCGCTCGCCGCTCGAGGTGATCCGCAACTACCAGGATGAAGTCGAGGCAGGCGGCGGCAAGGTGCTGTACGCGTGCAAGGACACCGACTGCGGCGGCGACATGAAGGGCAACGACCATGGCGGCGGCACCCAGGGCCTGCTGGAAAAACTCTATCCGCACGAACGCGTGAAGGCAGCGGCCTTCAGCAACGGCAATTGCGCGAGTACCCGCGACGTCAAGGAACAGCGTTACATGGTCGCGGCGCTGCCGGCGGACGGCAGCCAGGCGACGTTGGCGGTGCTGACGTACACGGTCGGCGACGATCTGTACTGCAAGGCGTTCAACCAACGCACCGTGACGATGGTGATCGCGATCGAGCCGAAGGCGCGCGAGAAGAAGATGGTGACGGTCAGCGCGAGCGACATGGCGAAGTCGATCGCCGCCACCGGCAAGATCGCGCTGTACGGCATCTATTTCGACACCAACAAGTCGGTGGTCAAGCCCGAATCCAAGCCGACCCTCGACCAGATCGCCGCGTTGCTGAAGGGCCAGCCGACATTGAAGATCGGCGTGGTCGGCTATACCGACAACGTCGGCGGAGCCGCACCGAACCTCGCGCTGTCGAAGCGTCGCGCAGACGCGGTGACGAACGCGCTGGTCGAGGACTACGCGATCGACGCCTCGCGCCTCGTGCCGAGCGGCGCGGGGATGGGTTCGCCGTTGGCGACGAACGATACCGAGGAAGGACGTGCGAAGAACCGGCGGGTGGAGTTGGTGAAGAACTAAGGGCCGAATTTCAAGAGCGTCATCGTGAAGTGCCCAGGGCGGCGGCACCGCCAGGCAATTCGTCAGCATCGACGGCGCCGTGCACTATTCGACCGAAGCGCATTCGTCGTGTCGCATGTACGACACGGAAGCGAGCAAGTTTGTAGGCTGGGTTCAAACCCAGCGCTTTTGTTGATCGAACAACGCTGGGATTGGCATCCCGGCCTTCGCACTGATATATGTGGCAAACCTAAAGCGATGGGATGCTTCCATGCTTTCGTTGCAAGCCCGCCCAACCGTTGTCTTTTGGAATGCTTGATCGCAGCCTGGATGCCGGTGAGTGGAGCGAGAGCAAGTCATTGCTGGAAGCCTCACCTTGCCATCTGGGCATCAAGGTCCGCGATCATTGCGTCGAGTTCGCCGAACCTGTTGGCCGCCCGCAGCTTGGCCGTCTCCGCCTGCGCCTCGGGAATGCGATGCTCGGCGCGCAGGAGCCTGATGAGCTTCACGCGATAGAGTGCGCCATCCGGCCGCGCCGCCAGCGCATCGCGTAGCGCGCGTTCGGCCATGGCCGGTTCGTGCAGGTCGTCCATGGCGAAATCAGCATAGCCGGATAGCAGTGGTGCCGCCGGCGCACCGCGGGAGAGTGCTGCCATGCAGGCATCCAGCAACGGCTGCGTATCCGTGCACAGACGTTGCAGGCGGCATTGAAGCAGGCCGTTCAAGGCATTGATGTCGGTAGTCGAAGGAGGGTGCGACTCCAGTTTGCCGACCAGCGAGCGCCACCAGTCCGGATCGATCGCCTGCTTGAGCTTTGCGCGGCCGATGATCAATGTAGCTTCCGGGGCGATGCTGGCACCGGGCAGGCGCGCTGCATGCGCGAGCACGGTTTCGACTTGTTCCTGCGTGACCCGTATTCCACTCGCACCTTGCGACAAGGCCACGGCGAAAGCGTATTGCGCATCCGACGACAAGGGCCGATGCACGGCTTCGGCCAATGCGAAGCGCCAGCCATCGCCCCACTCGTATGCGCGGCGTGCCGTGATCTGCGCGGCACGCACGACGAGCAGGATCGCGACTACCGACATGAGTGCGCGGATCCGGCCATCTTTTGCCAGCGTTGCACCGAGCGATGCTGTCGCAAGCAGTACCCCGATCGACGGAAAATAATTGCGATGCTCGAAGACCAGGTCCAGCGGGATGACCGTGGCGGTCATCAGGTGTCCTGCGAAGAACCAGGAGATCCCGATAGTGGCCAGCGGCACACTGCGGCGGACGGCCCACGCGATGGCGCCCAGGCCCGCGAGCATCAGCATGCTCAATGCTGTCGACAGTGGCTTGAACAATCCCTGCGATAGCGCGTAGTCGTCATGGATCAGCGCGAACTGGTCCAGTCGCGGCCATAGCGTCCACTGGAGGTAATCGACAAGGACGCGCGCCTCGGTGTACAGGCGCTGCATCGTGCCGAAATTCATCGAATAGGTGGTCGGTCCGAAGATCCACAGCAGCAGCCATACCATCCCTGCGACCATCGGCACGCCCAGCGTCGCTGCATATAACACGACCAACGCGCGGGATCGTCGTCCCGTCCCATCCACCAATCCTGTCAGTGCGGCATCGGCGATCAGCGCATAAAGGGGCAGCAGGATCGCTGACTCCTTCACGGCGCAGCCGGCAGCTGTCGCGCCCAGCAACCAGACTGCCATCGGCCAGGCGGATCCGCCTGCCATGAGATGGCGCAGGCGTGCCGCGAAATATCCGGCCAGTCCCAACAGCACGAACGACTGGCAAAGCGACTCGAAACGCTGGGTGACATACAGCACCGACGTGAGGTTGATCGGCAGAACCATCCAGGCCGTGGTGACCGCCAGCGCCATCCATGGAAGGCTGGCCGATGATGCGACACCCCCCTTGCATGCGGCCAACGCGAACAGGCGGCGCAGCATCGCGTAAAGCAGCACGCCATTGAGGAGATGGATCGCGAGGTTCGTCAACTTGAACGGGACGACAGCGAGACCGGAGAAATATTCGTTCAGCGCAAAACTCAACATGCCGAGCCAGCGGCCTTGGTGAGCTTCTGGAAACGACAACGCTGCACGCATCCAGGCGTGGAAAGTGGAGTGCGCGACACGCAGCCCTTCGTTCCCTGCGATGAAAGGCAGGTCATCGTAAATGAAGTTTCCGCCCATGCCGGCAGCGTAGATGGAGGCCGTGAGCAGGAGCGCTGCTGCAACCATTGCCCCGGACCGGAATGCAACGAGTTTGATTGGCATGTGGTTTTCGGCAGCTTTGGTCAACGATCCCGCTCGATCGCATACCGCGCCAGCCCATGCAGCGCCGCCAGCCACGGCGAATCCGGCAATCCGCGCAGCGCGGCTTCCGCACGCCGCGCATGTTCGCGCGCCTTCGCGGCGCTGTAGTCGAGGCCGCCGGTCGCGCGGATCGCCTGCAGGATCATCGGCATCGCATCGATGTCGCCGGAGCGCACGGCCGCCTGCATCTGCGTGCGCGTCGCTTCGTCTGTGTGCGCGAGCGCATGGATGAGGGGCAGGGTGGCCTTGCCTTCGGCGAGGTCGTCGCCGAGATTTTTCCCCAAGCTGTCTGCGTCGGCGGTGTAGTCGAGTACGTCGTCGGCGATCTGGAACGCGAAACCGAGTTGCAGCCCGTAGTCGTGCAGCGCCTGCTGCGTCTTCGCGTCGGCGCCCGCGAGCAGTGCGCCCAGGCGCGTCGCGGCAGCGAACAAGACCGCAGTCTTGCGTTCGATCACCTGCAGGTAGGCGGCTTCGTCGGTATCCGGATTGCGCACGTGCAGCAGTTGCAGCACCTCGCCCTCGGCGATCGCATTGGTCGTGTTCGCGAGCACGCGCATGATCTCGGCGCTGTTGAGTTCGACCATCAGCTGGAAGCTGCGCGAATACAGGAAATCGCCGACCAGCACGCTCGGCGCATTGCCCCACAGCGCGTTCGCGGTCTTGCGGCCGCGCCGCAGGTCGGATTCGTCGACCACGTCGTCGTGCAGCAGGGTCGCGGTGTGGATGAACTCGATGATCGCCGCGAGCTGGTGGTGGTCGCCGCCGCGATAGCCAAGGGCCCGCGCGGCCAGCAGGACCAGCATCGGCCGCAGGCGCTTGCCGCCCGCCGCGATGATGTGCTCGCCGATCAGGTTGACCAGAACCACGTCGGAAGCGAGCCGGCGACGGATCAGCACGTTGACCGCAGCCATGTCATTGGCCGTGAGTTCCTGGATCGCGGGCAGGGCCAGAGCCGGGCTGGAGCCGGTGTCGAGGCGATGGTCGGTCAGGGCGTCGGGGGTCATCGGCAGCAGCGGCGTGGGGTGGCGGAATTATAGCCGGGTGGCTCGCAGCGCAGGGCGCGGCGGCAGGGTGTTATTCTGCACGCCTCAATTCGGCAGGGAACCTGGGCATGGCACGTGGCGTGAATAAAGTCATCCTGATCGGTACGCTGGGCAAGGACCCGGAAGTGCGCTACGCGCAGAGCGGGTCGGCGCTGGCGTCGGTCAGCGTCGCCACGAACGAGTCGTGGAAGGACAAGAACGGCGAGAAGCAGGAACGCACCGAGTGGCACCGGGTGAAGTTCTTCGGGCGGCTGGCGGAGATCGCGGGCGAGTACCTGAAGAAGGGCTCGCAGGTCTACATCGAGGGTTCGCTGCGCACCGAGAAGTACACCGACAAGGCCGGCGTCGAGAAATATTCGACCGACATCATCGCGAACGAGATGCAGATGCTGGGCGGACGCCCGGATGGCAGTCGTGATAGCGGAAGTGCTGCACGGCCGGAAAGCGGCGGCGAGCGTTCCGAACGCGCACCAGCGCGCGCACCTTCGGGTGGCGGCGCGTATGGCGGCGGCGAGCGATCAGCACGCCCTGCGCCTGCGCCGATGGACAACGATTTTCACGACGACGATATTCCGTTCTGAGGCGCGCATGCAGACTTGGCTTGTTACCGGCGGTGCCGGCTTCATCGGCGGCAATTTCGTGCTCGACGCGGTCGCGTCGGGCGTGCGCGTGGTCAATCTCGACGCGCTGACCTACGCGGGCAATCGCGACACGCTCGCCGCACTCGACGGCAATGCGGATCACATCTTCGTGCACGGCGATATCGGCGACGGTGCGCTGGTCGCGAAGCTGCTCGCCGAACACCGGCCGCAGGCGATCGTGAATTTCGCAGCCGAATCGCACGTGGACCGTTCGATCGACGGTCCGGCCGCATTCGTGCAGACCAACGTGGTCGGCACGCTCGCGTTGCTTGAAGCGGCGCGCGATTACTGGCGCGCACTCGATGGCGACGCGAAGGACGCGTTCCGCTTCCTGCAAGTGTCCACCGATGAGGTGTACGGATCGCTTGGCGATACCGGCGCATTCACCGAGGAAACTCCGTACGCGCCGAACTCGCCGTACTCGGCATCGAAGGCCGCGTCCGACCATCTGGTGCGCGCGTTCCAGCACACCTACGGCATGCCGACGCTGACCACGAATTGCTCGAACAACTACGGGCCGTACCAGTTTCCGGAAAAGCTCATTCCGCTGATCATCCAGAAGGCGCTCGCTGGCGAATCGTTGCCGGTGTACGGCGACGGCAAGAACATTCGCGACTGGCTGTATGTCACCGACCATTGCGCGGCGATCCGGCGCGTGCTCGAAGCCGGGCGCGTCGGCGAGACCTACAATGTCGGCGGCGATGCGGAGATGCAGAACATCGTGGTGGTCAAGACGATCTGCGCGTTGCTCGATCAACGCCGGCCACTCGCCGATGGCCGCACGCGCCAATCGCTGATTACCTATGTGACCGATCGCCCGGGCCACGACCGCCGCTACGCGATCGACGCGAGCAAGCTCAAGCGCGAACTCGGCTGGGCGCCGACGCTGGGTTTCGAGCAGGGCATCGCGCAGACGGTGGACTGGTATCTCGACAATCACGCGTGGGTGCAGCGCGTGCTGGATGGCAGTTATCGGATGGAACGTCTTGGGACTTAGAAAGTACTGAACATGCTGTCATCCCGGCGCAAGCCGGGGTCTGTCCGGCTGCATAGACAAGATCAAAATGGATTCCGGCTTCCGCCGGAATGACGAACGAGAGCTTGCACAGGTCTTTGCAAGCGCAGCGTGCCGAAACAACGATGCAAGAGGATGGAAACGTGACCCAACGCAAAGGCATCATCCTCGCCGGCGGCTCCGGCACGCGGCTGTATCCGATCACCCAGACCATCAGCAAGCAACTGCTGCCGATCTACGACAAGCCGATGATCTATTACCCGTTGAGCACGCTGATGCTCGCGGGCATCCGCGATGTGTTGATCATCAATACGCCGCACGAACAGGAGCTGTTCCAGCGCCTGCTCGGCGACGGTTCGCAGTGGGGCATGCGCATCGAGTACGCCGCGCAGCCGAGTCCCGACGGACTCGCGCAGGCGTACCTGATCGGTCGTGACTTCGTCGCAGGCGGGCCGAGCTGCCTCGTGCTCGGCGACAATATTTTTTATGGCGATGGCTTGACCCGGCAGTTGCGCGCAGCGTCCGCGCAGACGCACGGTGCGACGGTGTTCGGTTACTGGGTGCGCGATCCGGAGCGCTATGGCGTCGCCGAGTTCGATGCGTCCGGCAAGGTGGTCGGGCTGGAGGAAAAGCCGACGCAACCGCGTTCGCATTACGCGGTGACCGGGCTGTACTTCTACGATGGGCGTGCGTGCGATTTTGCGGCCTCGCTGAAACCCTCGCCGCGCGGCGAACTCGAGATCACCGACCTCAACCGTTGCTATCTCGAAGACGGTTCGCTGCAGCTTGAAAAGCTCGGCCGCGGCTACGCGTGGCTCGACACCGGCACCCACGAATCGCTGCTGCAGGCGTCGAACTTCATCGAGACCATCGAAGCGCGGCAGGGACTGCGCGTGTGCTGTCCCGAGGAGATTGCGTACGCCAACCATTGGATCGACGCTGCGCAACTCTCTGCGCTGGCCAAGCCGCTGGCGAAGAACGGCTACGGCCAATACCTGCTCAGTCTGATCGAGCACAGCCGCAGCGAATGAGATCGCGTGCGAATAAAGCGAGTACGAATGAAACGAGTACGAATGATGCCGGGATCGCGCGCATGAAGAACACACGATGAAAATCACACGATGAAAATCACCGAAACCGATCTGCCTGGCTGCCTGCTCATCGAGCCGCGCGTGTTCGCCGATGCGCGTGGCAGTTTCTTTGAGAGCTGGAACCAGCAAGCCTATGCCGAGGCCGGGCTCGACCTGCGCTTTGTGCAGGGCAACGTGTCCACGTCGCAACGCGGCGTGTTGCGCGGACTGCATTATCAGTGGCCGAACCCGCAGGGCAAGCTGGTGTCGGTGCTCGAAGGCGAGGTCTACGACGTGGCGGTAGACATCCGTCGCGGCTCGCCGCATTTCGGGCGTTGGACTGCGGCGATCCTCAGCGCCGACAACCATCGCCAATTGTGGATACCGGAAGGTTTCGCGCACGGTTTTGCGACCCTCAGCGACCACGCCGTGTTCGTGTACCAGTGCACCGCTTTCTACGACCGCGCCGCCGATGCGGGCATCCGCTGGAACGATGCGCGCCTGGCGATCGACTGGCCGATCACCGAGCCGCTGCTGTCGGACAAGGATGCGATCGCGCCGTTCCTCGACGACATCGCCACCGAACGGCTGCCGGAATACATCGCATGACGATCATTCTGCTCGGTGCCGACGGTCAGGTCGGCTACGAACTGCACCGCGTGTTCGCGCCGCTGGGCGCGATCGCCGCGTACACGATCAGTGGATCGCTACCCGGTGGAGCGCGTTGCGGTCGGATCGATTTCGCCGAGGCTGGCAGCCTTGCAAAACTCGTCGCCGAGCAACGCCCCACGCTTGTACTCAACGCGGTGGCGCATACCCAGGTTGATCGCGCCGAGGACGAGCCCGCGCTCGCGCAGCGCATCAATGCCGAAGCTGTCGCTGAACTTGCCCAAGCCTGCGCGATGCACGGTACGAAGCTCGTGCATTACTCGACCGACTACGTGTTCGGCGGTGAAGGTCGGCGTCCGTGGCGCGAGGACGACACCACCGCGCCGCTCGGCGTGTATGGGCGCACCAAGCTTGCGGGCGAGGAGGCGATCCGCGCCAGCGGTTGCCGCCACATGATCCTGCGCACCGCGTGGGTGTACGCCGCGCGCGGGCAGAACTTCCTGCGCACGGCGATCCGGTTGGCCGGTGAGCGCGAGGAGTTGCGCATCGTGTCCGACCAGATCGGTTCGCCGACGCCTGCGCGCTGGCTCGCGGCCGCGACAGCGCTCGCGCATGCGCGCAACGCCGATGCGAATGGCACCTGGCACGTCGTCGCCGATGGCGAATGCAGCTGGT
Source organism: Pseudomonadota bacterium (assembly GCA_043747745.1). Taxonomy (GTDB): domain Bacteria; phylum Pseudomonadota; class Gammaproteobacteria; order Xanthomonadales; family Xanthomonadaceae; genus SZAS-103. The sequence goes on along the minus strand of JAYTOP010000039.1, from coordinate 20,411 downwards.
ATCAGTTCGCGTCCGCGATCTACGGCGAAGCGCTGGCAGCGAAGGTACTGGAACGCGTGCCGCGCCTCATCGGCATCCCCAGCAGCGAATATCCGACCAAAGCTCGGCGCCCGGCTTATTCGCGGCTCGACACGACGCGCTTCGCAAGCGACTTCGGATTGCAATTGCCCGACTGGCGCGACGGCCTGCGTCAGGTGATCGGCGAGTTGGCAGAGTACAAGTCGGTCTGATCCTCCGCGCCATCGAGGCCATGCCTTGAACGCATCATCCGCACGCCATGCGGACCATCCATCGGAGATTTCCATGCAACGTCTTTGTCTTGCTGTCATCGCCGCGCTGTGCCTGTCCGGGACGGCATATGCGGTCGATCCGGTACCTGCTTCCGCGGGTATTGACCGTAGCGCTGCACCACCGCCGCTCGCGGATTTCCTCAAGCGCGATGCATTCGGGACGATGAAGATCTCGCCGACCGGCGAATACATCGCCGCCACGGTGCCGCTGTCCGACCGCACCAGCCTGATCATCCTGCGGCGCAGCGACCTGAAGCCGACCGGGCACGTCACCCTGCCTGCAAAGTCCCATGTCGCCGATTTCAACTGGGTCAACGACAACCGCATCCTGTTCAGCATCGGCGAGAAGGAGGGCGACCTCGTCACTCCGCGCGCGACCGGAGAGATCTTCGGGGTGAATGCCGATGGCAGCGGACAAGGCGCGGCTTTGGTCGGCATGCGTTCGAGTGATGCGCACTTCGTGCCCTCCGGGAAGTCGCACCTGTATTTTGCTTCGATCATCGACACGCTGCGCGACAACGACAAAGAAGTCTTGGTCGCTCTGGCGAATGGATCGCGTTATACCGAAGTCGCCCGGATGAACGTCAACACCGGGAGCATGCTGACGGTTGCGAAGGCACCGGTCGAGAATGCGGGCTTCATGGACGATCTCTCCGGCGTTGTCCGTTTCGCGAGCGGCGCCGGCAACGATCGCCGCACCAAGACCTACTACCGCGCCGATGCGAACTCCGAATGGGAGTTGATCAACGACGAGGCCAAGACCGAACGCTCGGTCGAAGCGGTCGGGTTCAGCGCGGACGGCAAGACCGCGTATCTGCAGGTCGAGGAAACCGACGGGCCGGACGGCATCTACGCGTTCGACACGGCGACGCGCAAACGCGAGCTGCTGTACCGCGACGACAATACGAGTCCGGCAACCTATCTGCGTTCGCCGGAAGACGGTTCGGTGTACGCGGCGGTTTTTGAAGACGGAAAGCCCCGCGTCGAATTCCTCGACCCCGACAACCGCTATGCGAAGCAACTGCGCAACATCCAGGCCAGCCTGAAGGACGCGATGGTGTTCCCTGCGTCGTATTCCAAGGACGGCGCGCTGTCGATGTACATCGCGTATGCCGACCGGCTCCCCGGCGATTTCTATCTCTTCGACCGCAATGCCAACCGCGCCAGCTATGTCGCGAGCAAGGCGAACTGGTTCAAGCCAGAAATGCTGTCGGAAATGCGACCAGTCAGCTTCAAGGCGCGCGACGGCTTGCCGATCGAGGCATTCCTGACGCTTCCGCGCGGCAGCGACGGCAAGAACCTGCCGCTCGTGATCAACCCGCACGGTGGCCCGTTCGGTCCCTACGACCAGTGGGGTTACAACCTGGAGGTCCAGTTGCTGGCCTCGCGCGGCTATGCGGTACTGCAGGTGAACTACCGTGGCTCGGGAAATTACGGCCGCGCGTTCACGCATGCCGGGTTCAAGCAATGGGGCGGCACGATGCAGGACGACCTGACCGATGCCACGCATTGGGCGATCCAGCAGGGCATCGCCGACGCGCATCGCATCTGCATCTACGGTGCGAGCTACGGCGGCTATGCGGCGCTCGAGGGCGTCGCGAAGGAACCGACTCTGTACCGTTGTGCGATCGGTTATGTCGGCGTGTACGACATGCCGACGATGTACCACGTCGGCGATATCCAGGATTCCAGGTCGGGCCAGAATTTCCTGAAGGAGCAGCTGGGCGACAGCAATCTCGACGCGATCTCGCCGACGCACCTCGCTGATCGCATCGTCGTGCCGGTGATGATGGTCGCGGGCAAGGAAGACGTGCGCGCGCCGGCCAAGCACACCGAGCTGATGCGCGACGCGCTGCTGCATGCCGGCAAGCAGGTGGACGCGAAGATCTATCCGGGCGAAGGCCACGGCTTCTATACGGAGGCCGACCGCACCGATCTCTACACGCGAATGCTGGCATTCCTGGATCGCAACATCGGGTCGGGTGCCTCGCAACAGGCGCTGTCTGCGCCATCCGCCGAAAAACACTGAATCACGATACCGGAGTCACCATGCGAACCATCTTGTCTGCATCCATCACGTCCCTGCTGCTCCTCGGAACCGGCGTCGCGAGCGCGGAAGATCCGAAGACCGCGTCGGCGCAGCAACCCCCGACCTCCATCGCGGACTTCGTGAAGAACGACTTTTTCGAGGATGTGAAGCTGTCGCCGACCGGCGAGTTCGTCGCGCGATCGGTCAACTTCACGGATACCGATGGCGTCACCAAAAGGGTCTTGCTCGTGCAGAAGCCGGACGGGACGAAACTTGGGCATTTCAATCTCGCCGGCAAGACCGAGGTCGAGGACTTCTGGTGGGTCAGCGACAAAAGACTGCTGATCACCGTCGGCGAGAGGTTCGGCCTGCTCGAACGGCCGCAGCCCACCGGCGAGATCTACGGCATGAACGCGGACGGCACTGGGCAGGGAATCCTGATCGGCCAGCGCGTCGTCGGCGATGACGGCGAGGCATCCGGAGGCTCCCACATCACGACCGGCAAGGCGACGGCTGCGGACGCCGCGTTCATGGTCGACGGCCTGCGCAACGACGCCAGGCACGTGATCGTGTCGGTCGTCCAGCACGGGACAGCCGGAGGCGAGGTGTTCACGAAAGCGGTCCGCATGGACGTCTTCTCTGGGCAGATCAGCGTGGTGGCATCAGCACCGGTACGCAACGCCGGGTTCACCACCGACCTGCAGGGCGAGGTGCGTTTCGCGTACGGAGCCGGCAACGACAACAAGTTGAAGACGTATTACCGGGACGACGCGAAATCCGGATGGGTGCTGCTCAACGACGAAGAAAAGACCCACATCAACGTCTGGCCGCTGGGGTTCGCGGCCGACGGCCATACCGCCTACCTGAGGCAGGAAAGCACGGGACAGAGCCCCGATGTCATCATGGCCTACGACACCGTCGGCCACGCGATGCGCGAAGTGTTGCGCGATCCGGTCGCGAGTCCCGCGAACGAACAGGACCGGATGGTGTGGGACCACCCCGGAACGGTTCACGGTCCCTCAGGCGAAGTGATCGGCATCCGCTATCTGGATGCGAAGCCGCGGGTGGTGTTCTTCGATGAAAAGAGCGACAACGCGCGGCTCTACAGGAGCCTCGAGGCGAGCTTCACCGACCAGGCGGTGGTGATCCCGGAGTACAGTGGCGACGGGAAACAGGCGCTGGTCTTCACCTACAGCGACCGCAGTCCCGGCGACTACTACCTGTTCGACATCGAGCACAAGCAGGCCAAGCATCTGCTCAGCCACCGCGACTGGATCGACCCGGATCGCATGGGCGAACAACGTCCCTTCACGCTGACCAGTCGCGATGGGAGGGTTTTGCACGGTTTCCTCACGCTTCCCGCCGGCAGTTCGGGCAAGAACCTGCCGATGGTCGTCAACCCCCATGGCGGGCCGTTCGACGTCGCCGATGAATGGGGTTTCGACAAGGAAACCCAATTGCTCGCATCGCGCGGTTATGCCGTGCTGCAGGTCAACTTTCGCGGCTCGGCCGGATTCGGACGCGAATTCGTGTCGTCCGGATACAAGCAGTGGGGCGGGGCGATGCAGGATGACGTCACCGACGCGACGAAATGGGCGATCCAGCAGGGCATCGCCGATCCGAACCGGATCTGCATCTACGGCGCGAGCTACGGCGGCTACGCGGCGCTGATGGGCGTGGCCAAGGAACCGTCGCTGTACCGCTGCGCGATCGGCTACGTCGGCGTGTACGACCTGCCGATCATGTACAACACCGGCGACATTCAGAAGCGCAAGTCAGGGACGAACTTCCTCAAGGACACCCTCGGCGAGCAGAACCTTGAAGCGCTGTCGCCGGCGCGGCTCGCGGACAGGATCAAGGTTCCGGTGTTGCTGGCGGCGGGCAAGGAAGACGAGCGCGCGCCGCCCAAGCACACCGAACTGATGCGCGACGCACTTCAGAAGGCGGGCAAGTCGGTGGACGCGACGATCTATGCCGGCGAAGGGCACGGCTTCTACAAGGAGCAGGACCGCGAAAGCTTCTACAACAGCATGCTGATCTTTCTCGACCGGAACATCGGCCCGAACGCGACCCGCTGACTCAAAAGACAGGCGGCGACCTCGTTGTTTAAGCATTGAGGCGGGGATGATGCATTGGCAAAGCCGTTCGCGCGATGCGCGAACGGGCCAACGCGAGATCCCGAGTCAACGGCCATCCATGGCCTGTACGGGATTGACCACAACCTGTGGTCATTTCACGCCGTGCATCATCCGGCGTAGCAGCGGCGCCAGCAGGAACGCGACCGCCGCGCATCCGAGGCCAATCCCGGTCAGGATCCAGAACAGGTGCGCGTATTTCGCGGATGCCTCGGCGACGTCAAGCTTGGCGCCTTCCGGGATGTCGATCGCGGCGAGCTTGCCGAACCGCGCGGCCAGCGTTTCCGAGAACGCGGTCGCGAGGAACCAGGTTCCCATCATCAGGCTGACCACGCTCGGCACCGAAAGCTGGGTGACTGCCGACAGGCCGACGGGCGACAGGCACATCTCGCCGATTTCGAGCACGCCATAAGCCAGCACCAGCCACCACACGCTGGCCATGCCGCCGATCGCGCCGGCGTGCTGCGCGGCGAGCGCCATCGGGACGAACGACAGGCCCGCAAACATCAGTCCGAGCGCGCTCTTGATCGGCTTGGATGGGTCGGCACCGTAGCGGTCCAGCCATGCCCATAGCCACGCGAACAGCGGGGCCAGCAGCAAGATGAACGGGCCACTGAGGTAGGTCAGCGAACTGGCGGTCGCGGGCAGGATGACCGAATCGCGGATCACGGCCACGATCACCAGCAGGCACACGAAAAGGAACAGCAGTTTCGGCATCCGCGACTGGGCGTCGCGCTCGCTCATCGTGGCGGCCGCCATGAACGACAGCGGCGCAAGCACCAGCGCGTAGGTCGACCATGGCAGGAAGCGCAAGCCCATCTGGATGTTCGCCATCCAGTCGCTTCCGAACGGCAGGTGCTCGGGTTGCGGATGGACGAGGGACGGGAAGATGTCCTTCGTCAGGAGGCGATCCGTGAACGTGACCCACGAGCCGTAGGTCTGCTCATAGAGGGTGAAGAACACCAGGCACATCGTGATCATGGAGATCAGGGCGATCATCTGGTGGCGCTGCACAGGCGTGCAGCGGGCGGCGATGAACCAGAAGAACCACGCGAGCACGCCAATCATCACCACGATCATCAGCAGCAACGCGAGGCTTACTTCGCCGCCGAGCGAGAACGCGTGGTTCGCCACCGCCCACATCAGTCCCGCGACGGGCAGCAACCCCACGATCGCACCGATGTAAATGGCCAGTTCGCGTGGCATGCCGAGTACGCGTTCGCGCAGCGACGGCGGGTCGGGCGGCTCGGCGTGGCCGCGCAGGTATTTTTGGCCCCACAGGAATTGCGCGAGTCCCAGCACCATGCCGATGCCGGCCGCGCCGAAACCCCAGCCCCAACTCACGACGATGCCCAGGTAACCGCACACGATCGAGCCGAACAAGGCGCCAAGATTGATGCCGGCATAGAACAGGCTGAATCCCGAATCGCGGCGCGGGTCGCCTTGTTCGTACAACCGGCCGACGATCGTCGAGATGTTCGGTTTGAGGAAGCCGACGCCCATGATGATCAGCGACAACGACAGGTAGAAGGCGTAAAGCGAGCCTTCGTCGCGTACCACGACGCCGTTCACCAGCGTCGCCTGCGCGCCTTCGAAGGACATGCCGAAATGGCCGAGGCACAGCAGGATGCCGCCGAAGACCACCGCCTTGCGCTTGCCGAGCCATCGGTCCGCGAGCATGCCGCCGAACACCGGCAGGCAATACACCAGTCCGCCGTACGCGCCCAGTACGTCCAGTCCGATGCGGTCGCCGAACCTGTGATGGTTGATCAGGTACAGCAGCAGCAATGCCTTCATCCCGTAGAACGAGAACCGCTCCCACATCTCGGTGAAGAAGCAGACGTAGACGCCCTTCGGATGGCCGAGAAAGTCGTCGTCGTGCGGGACGCCGTCAGGAATGGTCGTTGCGGTGACGCTGGCGGACATGCAGTTTCCTTGCGAATGGATTGCGCCGCGATGCCGCGCATCGCCGGAGTATATGCGGTGCGATCGCTCTGGTCCGCGTGGCCGAAGCATGGCTGGCCTATGCCAAGGACTTCCACGAAACAGCGCGCGCGCCTACCATCCTCAGTTGGCCATCGTGCCTTCCGTTACCAAGGAACCATCCATGCCACGTCTTCGCCCGCTTCCTTTGTTGTTGCTTGCGGTGTTGCCCATGTGTTCGCTTGCAGCCGACGAGTCGCCTGCGAAGAAACCGTTTGTCGTGCGCGACATGGTCAATCTGGAGCGCGTGTCGGAACCGGCCTTGTCGCCGGACGGGCAGATGGTCGTGTTCTCGGTACGCCAGACCGACTCTGCCGCCAACAAGAGCGTGACCTCGCTGTGGATCAAGAATCTGCTCACGCGCAATCTGCCGCCGCCGCCGAGGCGCTTGCTCGCCGATGGCATGGCCGGCAATTCGCCCGTGTTCGCGCCGGATAGCGCAAGCGTGTATTTCATCTCGTCGAAATCCGGCAGCGACCAGGTCTGGCGCCAATCTGTGCATGGTGGAACAGCAACCCAGGTTACCGACTATCCGCTTGATGTCGGTAGCTACAAGTTGTCCCCGGACGGCAAGTCGTTCGCGTTGAGCTTCGATGTGTTCGCCGACTGCAAGACGCTCGCATGCACGAAGCAGCATCACGACGCGACCGCCGCGAACAAGGCCAGCGGCAGGATCTTCGACAAGCTCTTCATCCGCCACTGGGACACGTGGGCCGACGGCACGCGCAGCCAGTTGTTCACGGCTGCGATCGGCGCCGACGGCAAGGCCGCTGCCGAGCCGGCCTTGGTCAGCAGCGGCATCGATGGCGACATTCCATCCAAGCCGTTCGGCGATGCCAGCGAATACAACTGGTCGCCCGACGGCAAGTCGCTCGCGTTCGACGTGCGCATCGCCGGCAAGAGCGAGCCATGGTCGACGAACTTCGACATCTACATCGTTCCCGCCGATGGCTCCGCCGCGCCGCGCGATCTCACCGAATCGAACAAGGCCTGGGACGCTGCGCCGGTGTTCTCCGCAGACGGAAAAAAACTGTACTACCGCGCGATGAAACGCCCAGGCTTCGAGGCGGATCGCTTCGCCTTGATGGAAATGAACCTCGCATCCCGTGCAACGCGCGAGATCGATCCGGCATGGGATCGCTCCGCTGACGGCATCACGTTGTCGGCCGATGGCAAGACGATCTACACGACCGCCGACGACATGGGTCAGCATCCGTTGTTCGCGGTGAACATCGCGACCGGCGCGGTGAAAAAAATCGTCGGCGACGGCGCGATCTCGGCCATCGACATCGCCGGCGACACGCTCGCGTTCACCCGCAATTCAATGAAATCGCCCGACCAGTTGTTCGTCGCGCGCGCCGATGGCAGCGCTGTACGGCCGATATCGCACAACAACGACGACAAGCTCGATGGCGTCGCGTTCGGCGACTTCGAGCAGTTCGCATTCCCGGGATGGAACGGCGAAACCGTGCATGGCTACGTGGTCAAGCCATGGAACTACCAGCCGGGCAAGAAGTATCCGGTCGCGTTCCTGATCCACGGCGGGCCGCAGGGTTCATTCGGCAACGACTGGAGTTTCCGCTGGAATCCGCAGACGTACGCGGGGCAGGGCTACGCGGTGGTGATGGTCGACTTCCATGGATCGACCGGCTACGGCCAGGCGTTCACCGATGCGATCTCGCAGCACTGGGGCGACCGCCCGCTCGAAGACCTGCAGAAAGGCTGGGCCTCCGCGCTGCAGAAGTATTCCTATCTCGACGGCAGCAATGCCTGCGCGCTCGGCGCAAGCTACGGCGGCTACATGGTGTACTGGATCGCGGGCAACTGGATCGCGGCGGATGGAAGCCGGCCGTTCAAGTGCCTTGTCGACCACGACGGCGTGTTCGACAACCGCATGATGGGTTACTCGACCGAGGAACTGTGGTTCAGCGAATGGGAAAACGGCGGCACCCCGTGGGCGAATCCGGAAGGCTACGAGCGCTTCAATCCGGTCAACCACGTCAAGGACTGGAAAGTGCCGATGCTCGTCGTGCACAGCCAGAACGATCTGCGCATTCCGGTCGAACAGGGCATCGCCGCGTTCACTGCGTTGCAGCGCAAGGGCATCGAGTCGAAGTACCTGTACTTCCCGAACGAGAACCACTGGGTGCTCAAGCCGCAGAACAGCGTGCTCTGGCACGACACCGTCAACGCATGGCTGAAGGCGCACTTGCAGGCGGCGCAATAAATCTTGAACCCGAGGGCATTTTGAAGCCCCGGTGGTTGAAACCCGGGAGCGAACGAGACGATCAGGACGATCAGGCTCAGAGAACGTTTCAACGCTCTCTTACCCTCGTCCCGACCCTCGTCCTGGCGGCGGCGGGTGTGGAGGAGGAATATCACCGCGCCCATGCACACCAAGGATTGTTGCTGAAATTGGCGAAATGGTGCCCCCATACGCGCTCATGTGGCCGCGATCTGCTGCGTGGAACCGTCCGACCATATCCACGAGCTTTCGATGAAGATTGCTCACGCCAATAGCGTCGCGATTGAACACCGTACCGCCGAGCCAAAGGCATTTTTCGGATTGGCCGGAATCAATGAGCTCAGGCTTGTCGCAAATGTAGTCTGCCTCGCGAAGCGCACGACGGCCGCCCCCTTGATCCGCACGAGCATGCCGTCATAGGTGCCGGGATGCGCAAGGATCGTAGCAATGGTAAGGAGCTTTGGTGCGACCGTCGGTATCGAGCCAGAGGATGCGGCAATAGCAATGCCAACAACGGCGGCCGAGAGCATGATGTTCATGGGCTGGCACCTTTATCTCTTTGTTTTTCTCTACTGTAGTCGTCGAAAGCCCGGCGTGCGGGCCGCAACGCACGATTGCACCGGAAACTGTGTTGCAGAGGATCGTCTGTAGAGCGTCAAGGCAAGTGCTGTCGCGGGATCGCCGCGTTGCCAGTTCGCTTGCAGACAGCCGGCTCGCACGATGCCCGCAATATCCTGGATTTGATGACGTAATGGATCGCAACAACAGGAATGCGGGCGTATCGGTCGATACGATTGCGTCATCGCCGACTCGATTGCCGATTCGAATCGTCGCGGCCTGAAACCAAGGCGCTACAACCACCGCGCCCGCTTCAGCGCGAAATACAGCACGACGCACACGCTCAGCGTGGCACCGATCAGGATGCCGTAGCTGTAGCGTCCACTCAGTTCGGGCATGTTGTGGAAGTTCATGCCGTACCAGCTCGCCATCAGGGTCGGCACCGCGAGCAGGCCGGCCCAGCCGGCGAGGCGCTTGACGATCTCGCCCTGGGCCACGGTGACGAGCGCGAGGTTCACGCCCATCGCGGCGGTCAGCAGTTCGCGCATGGTGTCGGTGGCTTCGTTGACGCGCACGACATGGTCGAACACGTCGCGGAAGTACACGCGCACGTCTTCATGGACCAGGTTCGGATGGAAGCGTTGCAGCTGGTTGAGGATGTCCTGCAAGGGCGACACCGCGAGTCGCAGCGTGGTCAGTTCCTGCTTGAGGTTGTAGAGCTGCTGGATGGTCTCGCGGCGGTAATCCTCCGCGAAGATGTCCTTCTCGAGCTTCTTCAGTTCGCTCTGGAAGTCGCTGACCACCGGCATGTAGTTGTCGACGATGAAATCCAGCATCGCGTAGAGCGGGTAGCTCGGGCCGAGCGCCATCATGTCCGGCTCGCGTTCGCAGCGCACGCGCGCAGGCACGTAGGACAGCGACGCGCCGTGGCGGATCGTCACCAGGTAGCGCTTGCCGAGGAAGGCGTGGGTCTCGCCGAACTGCACGCAGCCTTTCACCGCCTGCGCGGTATTGAGCACGACGAACAGCGAGTCGCCGTAGATTTCGATCTTGGGCCGCTGGTGCGCGTTGTGCGCGTCCTCAACGGCGAGGTCGTGCAGGCCGAATTCCTCCTGCAGCTTGTCCATCAGCACCTCGTCGGGCTCGTACAGGCCGACCCACACGAAGCTGCCGTCGTCGCGCGCGAGCACGTCGCTGATCTGTTCGAAGTCGATGTCCGGCAGGCGACGGCCATCGGCGCCATAGGCCACGCAGTTCACCACCATCTGTTCGGGATTGATCTGGGCGTCCATCAAGGTCTCCGGGGGGTTGCCGCTTGCCAGCTTCACCGTCGATCAAGGCCGATCGATGAAGCGTCGCTCGATCGCATTCACTCAGCGCAGCCTGCGCCCAGCGTAAGCCAATGCGAGATGGATCGGCAAAAACAGCGCGATCCAGTCGCCATTGCTCTGGATGCGGAACGGCAGGAATTTCAGGAACAGCGCCGCGCCTGCCGACAGCGCAACCAGCAGCAACAGCGTGGCATGCCAGCGCGGCGGCTCGCGTCCGCGCAGCATCGCCCACGCGCCCGGCAGCAGGACCAGGCACAGCGGATTCGTCAGCAGCAGGTTCTCGTTGCCCCAGATCGCGACGTGCTCGGTGCAGCACCACAACAGCGCCAGGCCCACGCCGAGCAAGCCGCACTTCAGCCAGAACAGGCCGGCGAACGCGGCGGTCGTGCGCGGCGCGCGGCGCGAGCCGACCACCGCCAGCACCGCAAGGCCGAGCCCCAGCAGCACGAACCAGATTCGCCAGCGCGGTATGTCGGTCAGGGTCGGTGCCAGACGATGCGGCAGCAGTTCGGTTTCGCTGGTCACCAGCGGCGTGCCGGCGGCGGTGTGGACCAGGCGCAGGCTGTCCTGCAGGCGCATCGGAATGAACGCCTCGTCCCAGCGCGACAGCGGGCGATCGCCGTATGGGCCGAGCGCGAAGTGCATGCCCAGCCCCATCCACGGGACCGGCGCGCCGAGGCGGACGGCTTCGGTGCGGTAGGTCAGCCCCTGCGATGGTGCGCTGAGCTGCGCGTGCAGGGCGCCGTCGAGCGCGAGGTCGAGCGCATCGCGGACCTTGGTCGCGCAATCCTGGGTGAAGTAGTCGTAGCGATACGTCGCGTGTTCGGGCAGCGCGTTCCATCGCAGGAAACGCTGCAACTTCGTCGCCTGCGCGGGTGTCATGTCCAGCCATTGCAGGCTCGCGCCACGGCCATCGCGCGCGTAGCCCTCCATGTCGTCCTGAAATGGCACCGCAGCCAGCATGTAACTCATGTAGCCCTGCACGAAATGCAGCATGAAGCCGGGCTGGTCGAAATCGAAGTAACCGTAGTTGTACAGCAGCGGCACACTGGCCGGATCGTTCGTACGGTCGTCGACGAGGATCGCGTCGTGCCCGAACCGCGACCAGTATTCCGCGCCCGGTTGCATCGTCACAACGCCAATGCGTGGCGCGGCGTGGCTCGGCTGCAGTACGGCCAGCAGGACGAGAAATACAGCGGCGAGCCCGGGAACGGGGAACGGGGAACGGGGAACGGATAAAGCAAAAAAGGCACGGAGGCAGTTGATCAGCCAACCGCTGAATGCCTCCGTCACCGGTTTGGAGGAAGCGGGAACAGAAAAAGAGCCAGCATGCTGCGCGACGACGCAACGGGCTGCCAGGAAACGTTTGGGTCTGCTTCTCCCCGTTCCCCGTTCCCCGTTCCCCGTTCCCCGCTTCTCAGCCACTCGCCTGCACGCTCACGATCAACGCGTGCACGCGGCGCGCATCCGCGCGGGCGACGCGGAAGTGGAAGCGCCCCATTGCGAGCTCCTCGCCGGACTCGGGCAGGTGCCCGATCGCATCGGTGACCAGCCCGCCGACGGTGTCGTACTCGTCGTCCGGGAAATCCGCGCCGAAACGCTCATTGAAATCGTCGATCGGGGTCAGCGCGTCGACCACGAACTGGCCGTCGGCCTGCGCGGCGATCTGTGCGGACGGGTCCACCGCGTCGTCGTGCTCGTCGTCGATCTCGCCGACGATTTCTTCCAGCACGTCCTCGATGGTGAGCAGTCCGGCGACGCCGCCGTATTCATCTACGACGATCGCCATGTGGTTGCGCGAGAGGCGGAATTCCTTGAGCAGCACGTTCAACCGCTTGGATTCCGGGATCAGCACCGCTGGTCGCAGCAGTTCGCGGACGGTGGACGGCCCGCCATCGCAGACCACGCCGCGAAGCAGGTCCTTGGCCAGCAGGATGCCGAGGATCTCGTCCTTGTCCTCACCGTGCACCGGGAAACGCGAATGCCCGGATTCGACCACCATTTTCATAATGTCGAAGAAGCGCGCGGCCACCGGTAGCACGACCATCTGCGCGCGCGGCACCATCACGTCGCCCACCGTGCGCTCGGCCACGCCCAGCGCGCCTTCCATCATCTTCAGCGTATCTGCCGCGATCAGGCCCGCGACCTGGGCATCGCGCAGGATCTCGACGAGATCCTCGCGGCTGCGCGGCTCACCGGAAAACGCGTGGCTCAGGCGTTCAAGCCACGAGCGGCGATCCGGCGCGGGATGCTCGGGCGTACGACTGCTTGGGTCGTCTGACATGGTTCTGCAGGGCGCGCCCAGCGGGCGGGAGGGGGAGTGTACCGCAAGCCGATCTCTCGCTCCTTTTCGCAGCAGTGAAGGTGGGGTCTGGATGGGGTGCCTTGCAGGAACCGATGCGCACGCGCGGCACCGGCTGCCGATGGGTCACATCAAGGGCCCAGCCCTTCGACCATTTCGACGATGACCTCACGCTTGCGCATGCTGAGCTGGCGGATCGCGTTCAATAGCCGGACTTCCAGCAGGTCGTGGGCGAATTCCGACGTCGCAGCGGCCGACGCCTGCTGAAGATCGCCAAGCCGCATGACGCCGCGACCGGTGGCGAGCCACTCGAAGCGCACCTCGCAAATGATGGCGAGCTTGATCAGGTTGGCGATGGTGGGATTGGTGCTGACGACCTGCTCCCATTGCGCGACTGCGCTGCGCTGCACCCCGATTTTGGCGGCGAGCTCGGTCTGGGTGAGGTTCGCAAGGTTGCGGGCGCGGCGGATACGGCTGGCGAGGATCATCTGGACGAGCCATTGTAGGCTTCAAGCTGGAATCGTACAGCAGGTCTGTCGCGACAGTTGGACTATCTAATTTTTGACCAGTATCGCTGGCACGTGGGCTGAAAGCGATGCGTGGCATGCAACTCGCATTCGGTCGCCAGCGAAACTGAGCGCCGTCGCGGCGACGCCGCGATGGACATGGTGGATGGTATCGCGTAGGCTATGGCGGCCTCTGCGCTTGTGCTGGCGCAGACGTCTCTGACACATCGATCCCGGGGAATTCATCCAATGCGGTTGTTCCAATCCTTGGCGCTGGGCGTTGCCCTCGCCGCGCTGACGTGCGCTTCGCTTCCGGTTCATGCCGACACCGATCCGGCACTTGAATCCAACCGCCTGAATCGGCCTTCCGACACGATCGGGACGATCGGCAGCGGCCTGTTCGGCGACTCGGTCGACCTCTACAGCGGTAGCGCGTCCTTCAACGCCACCGACATTTCGATTCCCGGCAACAGCAGGTTGCCGGTGAGTCTTGGGCGGCATCTGGACGTCAAGGAAGCCGACCAGTACGGCGGGCTGCCCGGTTTCGCGAACTGGGAAATCGATGTTCCGTATCTGACCGGTTATTTTTCTGAAGCCGGTTGGACCGCGACGGCAGGAGGAGGATTCGACGGAAGCACTCCCACGACCAATCGCTGTTCCCTGGACGGCGGCACTGCCTCCGCCATTCCACCCTCGATCACGAAATTCTTCAGCGCCTCCATCTACGGTCGCAACTACTGGAGTGGAAACCAGATGTACGTGCCCGGCGCCGGCACGCAGGAGATGCTGGTCAACAACAGCACCAGCCCGCATCCGACCGATGGCAAGACCTACTACTGGGTCACCAAGAATTTGTGGACCTTCAGTTGTTTGCCGACGCTACCTTCCGGCGGCGCCGGCGAAGGTTTCCTAGCGACCAGTCCCGATGGCACAAGGTATTATTTCGACCGCATGATGTATGCGACTGCCGCGAACACTGATATCTCGTTGCCATATACCGATAGCAAAGGCGGCACGGTATACACTACGTTTCAACGCTACAAATACTGGATCGTCGCCAGCCATATCGTGGATCGCTTCGGCAACACGGTGACCTATAACTACGACGCGAACGATCAGCTCAACTCAATCGCGGCCAACGATGGCCGCAGCATCCAACTGACTTATGGCGCAAATGGAAATATCGCAAGCGCGTCCAATGGTAGCCACACATGGACCTATCAGTACGGCACCAATGGCCTGAGCGCTGTCGTGCAGCCCGATGGCTCGTCGTGGAGCTACCAGTACAGCGGAGACCTCGTGCTGGTGGATACCACTCCGCGCGATCCGAACAATGACACTCCCCCATTTCCGGTGAGCTGCAATGGCCCACCGATTCCAGCGGGCCGTCATGCCGGTGCCGGATATTTCACGTTAACCGCAACCCACCCATCTGGCGCAACCGGACTATTCCAGTTCCAGCCGTTGATTCGCGGCCGATCCTACGACACACATCCGTGCACTGGGCCCGATCCGATGTACCCGAAAGTGAGCGAGCAATTCGCGCTCTTCAGCAAGTCGCTCAGCGGCCCGGGCGTTCCGGTCTTGGCATGGACGTACACCTACTCTCCGCCGAACGACAGCTGGTCCGACAGCGTGTGCACGCCCTCCCCATGCCCCAGCACCGTCTGGACCAAGGTCCATAATCCCGATGGCACCGAGTTGCTGAGTACCTTCGGCAACAAGTTCCAGGTGACCGAGGGACAGTTGCAGGAAACGACCCTCTACAAGGACAGCACCGACACCACGGTGCTCAATGATGCAACGACCACCTACTGGGGCTATACGATCGGACAACCGTTCCCGCAGAACATCGGGACCAGCCCCCAGTTCCGCGCGAACATCTTCCAGTCGCAAACATTGCACCCGGTCGTCACTCACAACGACGTCCGCGATGGCGTGACCTTCAGTTCGCAGGTCAATGCATTCGATGCTTACGCCGCGCCGGTGAGCACGACCAGTTTCTCGTCGCTGGGCAGCTCGCGCACGGACCTGACCACCTACGACAACAACACCAACCTGTGGGTGCTGGGTCAGGTCAAGAGCGTGCAGAACAGCAACTCCGGCGTGACGGTTTTCACGAAGACCTACTATCCCGCGACCGCGTTGTTGCAGAACGTCTACAGCTACGGTCTGTTCGAGCAGAGCTACACCTTCGGCACCGATGGCAACATCGCCACCGTGACCGATGGCAACAACCATGTCCTCACGCTGAGCAATTACTACCGTGGCGTGCCGCGCCTGTTGCAGTTCCCGAACAGCACCAGCAAGACCGCGCTGGTCGACAACGAGGGCCACGTCACCGCGATCACCGACGAGATCGGTAACGCGGTGGGCTTCGCCTACGACCCGATGGGCCGGCTCGCGACGATCACGCAACCCAGCGCCGACACGGTTGCGTGGGCTCCGACCACGATCACTTTTGCACCGGTAGCAATCAGCGAATACGGTCTGTCCGCAGGCCATTGGAAACAGACCGTCAGCACCGGCAATGCGCGCAAAGTTACTTACTTCGATGGTTTCTGGCAACCGGTGCTTACGCAGGAATACGACGCCGCGAGTCCATCGACGACCACGCGCTTCAGCAGCAAAACCTTCGACTTTGCCGGACGCGCGACATTTGGCTCGTATCCAGTGGCTGCAATCAGCGCATACAACAGCGTGGTTCCGGGTGCGCACAACTATTTCGATGGATTGGGCCGCCCGACCAGCAGCGTGCAGGATTCCGAACTGGGGCCGCTCACCACAAGCTACGCGTACCTGACCGGCTTCCAGACCAGGGTCACCAACCCCCGCAACTATTCGACCACCACCAGCTATCAAGTCTTCGGCAGTCCCGATACCAGTCATCCGACACTGATCCAGTCGCCTGAGGGTGTAACGACGACGATCACGCGCGATGTGTTCGGCAAGCCATTGACACTGACGCGCTAAGCGAGAGTCGACCAAACCCATGCAAAGACATGACACCGTTCCGGCAACGAACCGGTCAGAAATTCAACAGCGAGAAAGGGCAAGCGTGATTCCCTCAAGGAATCGGACACTCGGGGAAATGACAATGCAGGATCAAGATTCGGCGATGCCCGTATCGACTCGCGCCAGGTTAGACCATGGCATTCGATGCAGGCTGCTGACGGTGTTGTTGTTGGGTCTCGCATTGGCCAGCAATGTTGTCATGGCGGCGACATCCGTCCAGATCACCGCACCAATCAATGGAGCCACCAAAGCCGCGCCCGCCACGTTTGCGTTGGCCGCCGACGCAACAGGCACCGTGAGTCAGGTCCGATTTGCGCATGACGGAATCACAATCAGCACGGACTATGCATCGCCATATACGGCAAGCTTCAGCACTTCGACTCCAGGGACTTATACGTTCAAAGCTACGGCCACTGACGGCGCCGGCGAAGTTGCAATATCGGCTCCGATCACCGTTACAGTCACCGGCGCAGCCAATGTACCGCCTGCGGTATCGTTCACCGCGCCAGGCAGCGGTGCGACGGCTGTGGTACCGGCCAGTTTTACACTCACGGCCACCGCATCCGATAGCGACGGAACGATCAGCAGCGTTGCGTTCTACTCCGGCAGCACGCTGCTCTCCACCGACGGCAGCGCGCCGTACTCGGCAACCTTCGCCACGTCTACTCCGGGCACGTACAGCTTGACCGCAGTCGCCGTTGACAACGCTGGCGCAAGTACAACTTCAAGTCCGATAAGCGTCACCGTCACGCCAGTCAATGCGCCCCCCACGGTATCGCTTGTCTCGCCGGCCAACGGTGCCACCGCTGCGGTACCGGCAAGCTTTGTTCTCACGGCCAGCGCGTCCGACAGCGACGGAACGGTCAGCAGCGTTGCGTTCTATTCGGGCAGCACGTTGCTTTATACCGACACCAGCGCGCCGTACACATGGACCTTCGCGTCGGTTCCCGTTGGCAGTTATGCGTTCACTGCCAAGGCCACCGACAATGCAGGTGCGGTTACTACCTCCAGTGCGGTCAACGTCACTGTCACTGCGTCGCAGGCGGTCGGACAAACACGCACCTACGTGTACGACGCCAACCAGCGACTGTGCAAGCGCATCGAGCCAGAAACTGGCGCGACGCTGATGGACTACGACGCTGCAAACAACATCGCGTGGACGGTAACAGGCAGTGTGTTGACATCGGCAACCTGCGATCGCGCAAGTGTCTCCGCAGTCGACAAGTTCGTTCGCACCTACGACGCGCTGAACCGGCCACTCACTGTGGACGTGCCGAACTCGACCAATGACCTGGCCTACGGTTATTTCGCCGATGGCGCCCTACAAACCCTGACCAGCGGCCCGAGCACCTGGACCTACACCTACAACAAGCGCCGCCTGCCGGTTACAGAGCAGCTCGTCATCGACGGCCGCACGAAGACCATCACCCACGCCTACAATGTGCTGGGCCAAGAAAGCACGCTGACCTATCCGAGCGGCCTGACGATTTCCACCTTGCCCAATGCCTTGGGCCAGCCGACACAAGCCAACACGTTCGCGACCGGCATCAGCTACTTCGCCAATGGCGGCATGTCCGGCTTCAGCTACGGCAACGGGATCGTCCACAGCTTGACCCAGAACGTCCGGCAGTTGCCACTGCGCAGCCTGGACATCAAGGCAGGCAACGGGGCGATCCTCGACGACACCTACAGCTACGACGCCAATGCCAACGTCGGGTCGATCAGCGACGGTACCAGCGGCAACGGCGGCAACCGCGGCATGCAATACGACGGCCTGGACCGGCTGACTTCGACCAATGCGCCGCATCAGTGGTGGATCAACGCGACTACCAGCTTCGACACGCTGGACAACATCCGCAGCAACACGGTGGGTAATCGCACTTACAACTATGCCTACGATCCGGCCACCCAACGGCTGAGACAGCTCACCCGGCCCGATGCAACCGTCGCGATGACCCTGGGTTACGACGCCAACGGCAACGTGACCAGCAAGGGCACCGGGCAGGACAGCTACGTGTTCGACGCCGCCAACCGGATGACCTCGGTCGCAACGAAGGAAAGCTACGTCTACGACGGCTACGGACGACGGGTGAAGGTCACCCGGCTCAGCGACAGCAAGCTCGATTACCCCATTTACACGATGGGCGGCCAGTTGCTGACCGACGACGACCAGCGCAGCAACACCACGACCGACTACATCAACCTCAACGGATCGCTGGTCGCGAAGAACACCGCACCGATCGGCACGACCACCTGGACCACGACCTACGAACACACCGACGCCCTGCACAGCCCGATCTCGGAGAGCAATGCGGCTGGCACGGTCACGCGCATCCAGCGCTACACTCCGTATGGCGAGCCGAGTGGGAACACCTACACGCAAGGGCCTGGGTTCACGGGGCATGTGACGGATGCGGCGACGGGGCTGACGTATGCGCAGCAGCGCTATTACGATCCGGTGATTGGAAGGTTCCTCTCCGTTGATCCCGTGGCGGCCGACGGCAACACCGGCGCGAGTTTCAACCGCTACAACTATGCCGGCAACAACCCTTACAAATTCACCGATCCGGATGGACGACAGGAATGCGACGAAACGTGCGAATACAACGATCTGCGCCAGAAGCAAGCTGGCCCAGCAAAAATGGTCGCAGAGGGATTTAGCGCTGGCGCTGACATTGCGAGCGAGCAACTCACCACGCCAAGCAACTACGCAATGGCAATCGCGCCTGAAGCAAAGGTGGCAGACGTTGCTGTAGACATCTATCGCGGCTCCAGATTGGCACGTGCAATGGTTGCTGAGGGGCGAGGCGTTATCAAAGGGGTGCAGGATGCCCATCATATCGTGGCAAAGAATGCCGTAGGTGCAGATGCTGCACGTGCAGTGCTTAAGTATTTTGGAATTGGTGTCGATGAAGCTGTGAACGGCGTCGCACTCAACAGAGCCGCTCATCAGGGCGTACATACTGCGGACTACTATGCACGCACGAACCGCCGACTTGAAGCCGCAAAAAAAGCTGGCGAAGTAGCAGTCAGGCAAGAATTGCGAACAATCGGCGCTGAGCTCAGTGCTTTGAACCACGCAATGGGTAACGTCGTCTCAGTCAGTAGCCTGACGATTACGCCATAACTTCGGGTAGCCAATATTGAACGCACAGATACCATTGAAAATCTGGCTCTTGTGCGCGGATGGCACCAACAAGTACATGTCGCTTGTAGGACATCCCGCGCCGGATGTTTCACCTATTTTTGAGAATTTCTCGGGCCATCCCATGCCGGACGATTGGGTTTTTCCCCCTTTCGTAATTTTTGGCAAAAGCAAGAAGCTCGGTGACTTTGTCGGATGGGTGTTGAATGTGCCCATCGTTTCGCAACGGGCCAAAGATATTCTCAAACCGATCGTCGGCGATGCTGTGCAGTTTTTGCGTTTCCACGAGATTCGCGGAAAAAAATACTATGCGATGAACGTGCTGCGGATCGAAGATTATCTGGACAACGAGCGTTCGGCAGGGCAACGGAATTCCGAAGGTATCTTGTTCACGTACCATCGCTATGTATTCCGCGATTTGCCCGATGAGCTGCCACCGATCTTCAAGGTGACACCCATGTCTGAAGTTTTTGTCACCGAGCGCATCGCGCGGGCGATTGTCGACAACAAGCTCACTGGCGCGTGCCTGCAAGACCCGGGAGAAAGCGGCATCACTCTGCTTGCGCAGGGCAAACCGCTGAACGTGTATCCGGGAATTTTGTGAAGCCCATAGGGCGATTAGCAAAGCGTCATCCGCGCATCCAAAGAGCCCGCCTGATGGCGCAAAAAATGGGGTCAGAGAACAATACCGTTCAAACAAAGGGGCCAGAGTAAATATTTGTTTGAATCGAAACAAACGGGCCCAAAAAAATGGGGTCAGAGAACAATACCGTTCCTGATTAGCCCCGACCCTCAGCCCGAAGTCGCGTGATATGAGACCTCGGCCGCGCACGCTGACCCTCTGTCCCCGACGTGGAGAGCGGTCATGGCGA
>JAYTOP010000038.1:0-1684 GCA_043747745.1 Pseudomonadota bacterium | reverse complement strand
AATGATTCAAAGCTTGGTGGATTGACCTGCCGCGTGGGCACCAAGGGCTTTTTCGGCCAGCGCGTCGAGCTTGCCCGCTTTGGCGTCCGCCTCGAATTGTCGATCCCAGGCCTGCGCGTCAAATTCGGCAAACCATAGCCGGAACCGCGCCAACTCTTCAGCGGACAGGCCTTCTACCTGTTTTTCGAGTATTTCAACTTTGCTCATTCGCCACCTCTTCCGTCGAAATCGATTATACGCCGGCGTATGAGAGCATAGACCCGCTTGCTCAATTCACGCCCAGCACGCCGTCCCTGACCCGCCGGGCGCGGCCGAGGGATTCGAGTGTTTCAACGATCTGCAGGAGGCGCCATTTCCACGGACACTTGCCGGTGAAATGTGCGGCAATGGCATCGAGCGAGATTGGTTCTCGCGCGGAAGCCAGCACATCGGCAACCTACTGCGAGGTCGAGTTCGTCGTGCAATTGCTTGAGCACCGACACCAGTCCCTGTTCGTGAATGACCTTCTCTTTCGCGGTAAGCACTTCGCCAGATTTCAGTTTCTCCAGCACGTTTTAAAAGCCGGTGAGTGTCAAGTCTGGATGTTGCGATTGCTGGCGTTTGCGGTGCTCATCGAGTTTCTCTGCGATCGCGCGAATGTGATTTTTCTCCGCTTCGGAACTGTTTGGGAACGGGAATGGATCGAACACAATGGCGGGTTTCCACCTTGGTCGGTCTTCTAACGTTGGCGCACTACGAGACAACCGACGGCCTTTTGGGGCCGCCACTTTTCGGAAGATCGCAGCTGGGCTATACTGCGCCCTCGCTGAGGAGCGCTGCGACCCCGATTCCAGGGGCCAGGCTCAGCAAACGATCCAACGGCGCTCACAATCATTAAACCGGTTGTGAGCGCCGTTTCCATTTTCGGCGCTCCGTTCCAAAGGAGAATGTCGATGTCCGCAGTCCCGAACACGAAAAAATCCGGCGATTTCCACGTCGCCGATTTGGCCCTTGCAGACTGGGGCCGCAAGGAAATCCGCATTGCCGAGACCGAGATGCCCGGCCTGATGGCGATTCGTGAAGAATATTCCACGACCCGGCCGTTACGCGGCGCGCGCATCAGCGGCTCGCTGCACATGACCATTCAGACCGCCGTGCTGATCGAGACGCTGCAGGCGCTCGGGGCGGAAGTGCGCTGGGCGTCCTGCAACATCTTCTCGACCCAGGATCACGCGGCGGCAGCGATCGCCGCAACCGGCACGCCGGTGTTTGCCGTGAAGGGCGAATCCCTGGCCGAGTATTGGGAATACACGCATCGCATTTTCGAATGGCCGGCGGGGGCTTATTCCAACATGATCCTGGACGATGGCGGTGACGCAACCATGCTGCTGCACCTGGGCACTCGCGCCGAATCCGACGCCTCGGTATTGCACAACCCCGGCAGTGAGGAAGAAACCGCGTTGTTCGCTGCCATCAAGGCGCAACTCAAGAAGGATGCGAAGTGGTATTCGGTGCGCCTCGCCAAGATCAAGGGAGTGACCGAAGAAACCACGACCGGCGTGCATCGCCTCTACCAGATGCACAAGGACGGTAAGCTTGCCTTCCCGGCGATCAACGTCAACGATTCCGTCACGAAGTCGAAATTCGACAACCTCTACGGTTGCCGCGAATCCCTGGTCGACGGTATCAAGCGCGCCACCGATGT
>JAYTOP010000037.1:0-2499 GCA_043747745.1 Pseudomonadota bacterium | reverse complement strand
TTCCCTGCGGCCGATCTTCGCCCCGATCCTGCCGCATACCACCCTGCAGGCCGCCATCTTTTTCGCGGTGCTGGGCGGCATCGGCAGCATTTACCGGGGACCGCTGGTCGTCGTGGGCACGGGGGCGGCGCTGCTTGCGATCATCCTGTCCAACAACGAAATCCCGGTGCTCTATCTGTACGCGTTGTGGCTCGGCCCGACCGTCATGCAAGGCAGTTGCGATCCGACCAATTCCTGGACACTGTGGACCATCGGCTATACCAAGGTGCCCCATGGCCAATTCCTGAAAACCGCATTGCCATTCGGCTGCCTGATGGTGGTCATCACGTCGACGATCTGCTACTTCATGTTCGGCTGACCGGCTAAGATTCATGAGTGAACGCAAGGCCTACCGCATTGGCATCGATGTAGGCGGAACCTTTACCAAGGCAGTATTGATCGACAACGCAAGTTTCGAAGTCGTCGGGCGTTATTCGGTAATGACTACGCACAGCGACGCACGCGGCGTTGCGGCCGGCGTGGTGGAAGTCTTTCGCAACGTCCTCGAGCGCTCCGCGGTGGATCCGAAAGACGTCGTCTTCCTTGCCCACTCGACGACGCAGGCGACCAACGCATTGCTCGAAGGCGACGTCGCCGCGGTCGGCGTCATCGGCATGGCAAGTCGCGTCGAATCGGTGCTCGCGCGCGGACAAAGCAATGTAAAAGAAATCGAACTCGCGCCCGGCCGCTTCCTGCGGCCTTCGCACCGCTTCATCACCACTGACAAACTCGACGAGGCACTGGTGCGCGAAACGCTGCAATCCCTGCGCGACGAAGGCGCGCAGGTCGTCGTGGCGAGCAGCGCCTTCAGCGTGGATGATCAGAGTGCGGAAGAACTGGTAATGCGCGTGGCAACGCAACTCGGGCTGGCCGTGACCGGCGGCCACGAGATCACCAAGCTCTACGGCCTGACCACGCGTACGCGCACGGCGGTCATCAACGCCAGCATCCTGCCAAAAATGATCGGCACGGCGAACATGACCGAGGAGGCGGTGCGCGAAGCCGGCATCGCGGCGCCGCTGATGATCATGCGTGGCGACGGCGGCGTGATGGGTGTGCAGGAAATGCGGCGTCGGCCGGTCGTGACCATGTTGTCGGGGCCCGCGGCGAGCGTGGCCGGCGCGCTGATGTACCTGCGCGTGTCGGACGGCATCTATTTCGAGGTCGGCGGCACCAGCACCAACATCGGCGTCATCCGCAACGGCAGGCCGACCATCAAGCATGCCCGGGTCGGGGGGCACGACACGTACGTGAATTCGCTCGACGTACGCGTGATCGGAATTGCAGGCGGCAGCATGGTGCGCGTGCGCGGCAATGACATCCACGACGTCGGACCGCGCAGCGCCCATATCGCCGGTTTGCATTACGCGGCTTTTGCGAAACCGGAAGACATCGTCGATCCGCGTCTCGAATTATTCCGCCCGAAGGAGGGCGATCCGGACGACTATCTCGCGATCCGCTGCGCCAATGGCGAGCGCTATGCGCTCACCAACACCTGCGCCGCCAATGTCCTCGGCTACGCCAAGCCGGGCTGGCATGCGCATGGCAATGCCGAGTCGGCGCGGCGCGCGTTTGCGCCCCTGGCACAGCGCCTCGGCTCGACCGTCGAAGAAGCGGCGCGCCGCGTGATGGTGAAGGCGGCGGCGAAGGTCTCGGGGGTGGTCGAGGACCTGGTCGCCGAATACAAGCTCGACCGCGACCAGGCTGTGCTGATCGGTGAAGGCGGGGGCGCGGCGTCACTGATCCCGTTTGTCGCCGAAACCATGGAGCTCGACTTCAAGATTTCACAGGACGCGGAAGTCATTTCTTCCATCGGCGTTGCGCTCGCATTGGTGCGCGAGACGATCGAACGTGTCATTCCAACGCCGTCCCCGGAAGACCTGCAGCGCATCAAGCGCGAAGCCTTCGATGCCGTGGTCAAGCTCGGCGCGGCGCCGGAGAACGTCGAAGTCACGATCGAGGTCGATCCGCAGACGCAACGCGTGCGCGCGAGCGCCATGGGGGCGTCTGAAATGCGCTCGCAGGACATGCGCAAGCAGGTCAGCGAGAAAGAAGCGGCGGGCATTGCGGCGACATCAATGGGGCTGGCGCCGGAAAACGTCAGGCTTGCCGCAGCTACCGCGGAGATGCGCGTATTCCAGGCCGACGTGAGCGAACGCAAGTGGCGGGTGTTCACCACACGGCGCACCCCGGTGCGCGCCGTGGATCGCGAAGGCGTGATCCGTATCCAGCGCAGTGACGGGGTCGTGACGCAGGCCTGCGCGTCCGACGGCCTGCAACAACTGCGTAGCCTGTGGGAATCGGTCACGATCTACAACGGCGACAGCGTGATTGCGCCGGACATGTTCGTGGTGGCCGGCAGGCGCATCGTCGACCTCTGCGGCATCACCGCGCTCGACCAGGCGATCGCAATCAGCCGTGGCGAACTCGAAGGCCTGCCGCCCGAAACCCCGGTTGTGC
>JAYTOP010000036.1:0-2628 GCA_043747745.1 Pseudomonadota bacterium | reverse complement strand
GTAGATCACGTCGAGGTCGTGCTCCCTGATGATGCGATTCAGATGGACGTAGACGAAGTTCAGTCCGGGACTGGTGCCCCAGTGGCCAAGCAGGCGTGGTTTCACATGCTTGATTTTTAGCGGCTGCTTGAGCAACGGGTTGCCCATCAGGTAGATCTGCCCGACGGAAAGGTAATTGGCGGCGCGCCACCAGGCGTGCATTTTTTGCAGGACTTCGGGAGCGAGCGGCTGGATCATGGGCGCAGGATGGGTTGCAGGATTGCGTTGGCGTCGAGGAGGGCGAACACCGCCTTTGCGATGACGACATCCTCGTCGGCAGGGATGATGCGCACCGTCACGCGGCTCACATCCGCGGAGATGACCGGCTCGCTCGCGGCGTTGCGCATTTCGTCGAACCGGATGCCAAGAAAATCCAGGCCTTCGCAGATGCGCGAACGGATCTCGGCGGAATTCTCGCCGATGCCGCCGGTGAACACGAGGGTATCGAGCCCGCCCAGGGCTGCGGCGAACGCGCCGATGGTCTTTCTGATCTGGTAGCAGAACATCGCCACCGCTTCGGCAGCGCGGATGTCGGTGTCCTCCTTCTGCTGCAGGTCGCGCAAGTCGGAGCTCGTTTCGGAAACGCCGAGCAGTCCGGATTCGTGGTTAACCATTTTGTGGAACTGCTGCGCGGTCATGTTTTCGGTTTGCGCAAAATACGCGACAAGGCCGGGATCGAGGTCGCCGGAGCGCGTGCTCATGGGCACGCCCGCGGCCGGCGTGAACCCCATGCTGGTATCGATGCCCTTGCCGTCGCGCACCGCGGCGAGACTCGCCCCATTGCCGAGATGGGCCAGCACGACTTTCCCCAGCGCCGCTTTCGCGCCGGCTGCGCGGGCGAGTTCTTCCATGAGATGGGTATACGACAGGCCGTGGAAGCCGTAGCGCTCGACGCCCGCGGATTGATAGCGTCGCGGGATGGGCAGGATCTTTGCAACGCGCGGCATATGGCGATGGAATGCCGTGTCGAAGCACGCCATCTGCGGCAAGCGCGGCGCGCGTTCGCGGAACAGATCGATCATGGCGATTTCGGCGGGCAGATGTTCCGGCGCGTAAGCGCTGATGCGGCGCAATTCATCGAGCAGCGCTCCAGTGATCGGTTGCGGCTCATGGTGGCGGGCACCGCCGTTGACGATGCGATGGCCTATCGCGCCGAGCGCATCGAATCCGATGCGCCGCTCCAGCCAGTCGAGCAGAAACCGCGAGGCGGCCGCATGATCGCTGTCTGCGATGGTCCGGGTTTCATGTTGATTGCCGGCCGGATCATGGAATGCGAACGACGTACCGGACAGACCGATGCGGTCGATCTTGCCCTGCAAGCTGCGCTTCGGCGGGTTGCTGCGCGGGTACAGCGCGAACTTGATGCTCGACGATCCGCCATTGAGCGTGAGCACGGGCAACCGGTCTTGCGCAGGAGCCGATTTCGCTGTCATTTACCAGGTCCGGTCGGAATTCGTGCACGGCAGCGCCGCACCCTCTGACTCTTGACCCCCTTGCAGCGCGATTCGTTCACTTGGGCTTGCCCGGGATCTTGCTTCGGAACGGGAGCGTCAGCGTTGCAGTTTTTCTTTTTCGATGAGTTGCCGATCGTCCGCCGCCGCCGTGTTGACCCGGTTGCTCACCGCATGATGTTCGACTTCTATCACACCCTTCGCAAGCGCGGCCGACATCGCCTGCACCGGGTCGGTGATCTGCGGATCGAGCCAGGCCGCTTCCGCGCCTTTGGGCAGGACGACCGGCATGCGATCGTGCACCTCTGCGGCGGGACCCACTGCCTCGCGCGTGAAGACTGCGCAACTCGCCTGCCAATCGGCGTCGTTCGCGGACTTCCACAGGGCCACCACGCCGGCAAAGGCAAAAAGCTGGTCGCCAGGCAAGTGGAAGAAATGCGGCTGTTTCGACTTGATGATTTCCCCGGTGGCGGGATCGGTGCGCTCGACCTGCTTCCATTCATACCAGCCGGCGGCGGGAATCAGGCAGCGCGACCTGGCAAGCGGCCCCTTCCACATCGGCTTGGTCGCAGCTTCTTCGGAGCGCGCGTTGTGCGAGGTGCGCGGCGGCTTCGCGTCTTTCCACCAGGTCGGGATCAACCCCCAACGCGCATTCACGAGTTCGATTTCGCCGGTGGCGCGATCGAGGCGCAGGACCGGGATGATCGACGTGGGCGTCACGTTGTAGCGACGCGGGAAGGGATTGCTGTTATGCCGGCCGAGATGCCAAAACCGCTCGATTTCGGCTTCTTCCGGGGAGACGTAGCGGCCGCACATGCGCGCATTATCGCCGGAATGGAATCAATTATTGCCCGGGGTGGGGAATTGCAACCAATCCGGACGATTCGGCCTCAAATGTAACAAGAACGGCTGTGCACGCAGGCCGCGCGGGTGCGTTAAACTGGATGTGACTCTGGCTGGATTGCAGGAGGCAAACCGTGAAAAAGATTTTGATTGCCCTGGCGTTGACGGGGCTGGTGGCGACAAGCGCCCGGGCCGATGGCTATTACGGTGGGCACCATGGCTACCATGGTGGCTATCACAGCGGCAGCCACTTCTGGTGGGGCGCCGCGTTTGGTGCCGCGCTGAGCATTCCCTT
>JAYTOP010000035.1:0-79461 GCA_043747745.1 Pseudomonadota bacterium | reverse complement strand
GCAGGACCAGCAATATCCACGCCTTGCTGGCCAGTACCCGGACTACATCGCGCGCGCACTGCACGAGTACAAGACCGGAGACCGCAAGAACGCGATCATGGTCGGCATGGCCGCGCCGCTGAGCGATCAGGATATCGACGATATCGCCGCGTACTTCGCGTCGCAGCCAAGCAAGTTGCACGACCTGAGCAAGCCGAAGAAATAAGCGCATCGTGCCTTGATCTGATGCATGCGAGGCCCCTTATCGGGGCCTTTTCATTGGCGGGAAGTCGCCATGTCAATGTCCTTCGCAGGATTTTTCATATCGCGCTTCCGCCTGGTCGCGTGCCTTTGCATCGTTCAGATCGACCATGTCCAACGCGATATCTTCGCAGGGGTCGGAATCCCTACCGCTGGTCCGCAAGCCTCGATCGGCCGCCATAGGCGCTACCCCGTCGCTGTCAGTACGTTCTACGCGAGCTGCATTACCAAGTAATTGGCTGACAACGCGTCCGGCGGAATTGACGACGCTTTGCGGGGAGAGGTCCGGTCGCACATGTAAATCGGGGGAGTTGGTGCGAGCTCCTCCAGGCAGCATGAAAGAGACGTTTCGATGCGCCAACAGATTGCGTGGATGCGATGGTTGTGGTGCTTGTGAAACGCGCAATGCCCCATCGGTATCGAACAGCACAGCTCTCGGCGGCGCGGTTTCGACCGGCTTGACCGACGACTCGATCGTCACCGCCTGCAATGCATCCATGCGCGGCGCAATCGGCTGCGTCTGCGGCAAGGATCGCGGTTGCAGCAACGCATGTCGAGGAACCACGGGCGCTGGCGGCGTCACGATGTGCGTCGGAACAACCAGCGCGGGGCGACGCTCGATGAAGGTGATCTGCAACGGCGTGGATACTTCGTGATGCGCGGCTGCCAAAGGATGCATCGCTGCACGTAATGCGAGCACGAACAGTACATGCAGCAGCGCAACGCCGCCCAGAATCAACACGCCTTGGCGCTCGGCACAGCGATCGATCGCCGGCGTCGCAGCCGGCGGCGCCAGACGGCGCAACGATACGCGCTGCGCGGTCTTTGCAACGGATTCGCCTGCGGCAAGTTCCCAGAATGCATCGATGCTCGCCAAGCGCGCAATCCCGTCGAAAGATTCGGCAGGCTAGCGCGCGCCGACGAAAAATCCGGTTAAGCGCGGGTCATTCCTCCAGGCCGATCACGATCGAGCAATCAGAGCCGATCAATCAAGGTCAATCAAGGTCAATCAAGCAAGGTCGATCAAGCAAGATCGATCAGGCAATGCTGTTCTGTCGGAGTAGATCAGGCGCTGCGCTTCATGTACGGCGCTGCGCCAGTCGCATGGTCGGTCGCATCGCGCACTGCAGTCAGCTGCGGCACTTTCGACAACAAGGTCTTCTCGACGCCGTTCTTCAGAGTGACATCCACCATGCTGCAACCGTGGCAACCGCCACCGAAACGCAGCACGGCAACGTTGTCGTCTGTAATCGTCTCCAGCGACACGCGCCCGCTGTGCGACGCGAGTTGCGGATTGATTTCGGTGTCGAGCAGGTAGCGTACCTGCTCGGCAAGATCGGAATCGGCATCGGGAGGTGCGCCCTTCAGCTTCGGTGCGCGGATATTGAGCTGGCCTCCACCTGCCGCTTCGATGAAATCGATGCGCGCATCCTCGAAATACGGCGCACTGGCGGCATCGACGTACAGCGCGAAGCCTTCGCACTGCAGCATCCATTCGTCGCCGGTCAATTCGCTCTTGTCGCAGAATGCGAGCCGCGCGTCGGCCTTCGGCGTACCAGGATGGATCGCACTCAGCGCGATGCCATCAGCGTCGCCGCCCTGGGTCGCTAACAGGCGGGCGAAATGGCGCTGAGCGGATGGAGTCAGTTCAAGCAAGGTAGGTTCGCGCATGGCAATGATTATATCCTGCGTGCTTGAAAACCCCTCGCCCTCCGGGAGAGGGTACCGAAAGCGGGTGAGGGGCGATCGTGCCAGCGCTCCATCCGTTCCCAAGAATCGATTCTTTGGAGTCCGTCATGTCAACCAAAGCCGCCAAGTCCGAAAAGCCTGCAAAACCTGCGTCCACCCCGCTTCACGAAGCCCACTGCAAGCCGCTCAAGGGTGCCGAGCACAAGCTCGCCGCGACCGAGGTCAAGCTGCTGCTCAAGCAGCTACCCGACTGGAAACTCATCGACAAGGGCGAGGCGATCGAGAAGACCTACACGTTCAAGAACTACTACCGCACCCTCGCCTTCGTGAACGCGCTCGCCTATGTCGCCCACCACGAAGACCACCATCCCGACCTCGGCGTGCACTACGGCAAGGTCGTCGTGCGCTACTCGACCCACGACGTGGGCGGTTTGTCGATGAACGATTTCATCTGCGCAGCGAAAGTTGAGACAATGGCGTAGCACGCGATGTTCATGCAAATTATTGGTTCATATCGCCCACGCTACATGCCGGTGAGACACTGGAACAACAACGGAGACTACGCATGAGACAGCGCATTCGGAAACTGGCGATCGCAGCCATCGGCACCGCCATGTTCGCCACGGCTGCGTGTGCAGCCGGAAGCGGGACACCCGTGAAATTGAGCTCGTCGGATCACAGGTTCCTGGCGGATGCCCTGTCGGCAAACCAGTTGGAAATCGATTTCTCGACTTGCGCGGCGAAACAGGCGAGTTCGGAAAAGGTCCGGCAGTTCGCGCAAGCGATGGTGGCCGAACACACCAGGCTCGCCACCGACATGCAGGCCGCCAACGATGGCTTGACCCCGACGCCCGCTCCGACGCAGCAACCCGGCGTGAACCTTGCGGGCAGGAAGGGTGCCGAATTCGACAGGGCATACATGGCCTTGATGGTCGCCTACGATAATTCCGCCTTGGGGAAATTCAAGACCGCCGACGGACCGCAGCACAGCGCAGCGATCCGTGACATGGTGAAAAAAGTGCTGCCGGCGATCGGCCGCAACGATGTGGCGGCAAAAGCGCTGCAACATGCGCTGGCCTCGAAGTGAGCCTTTTCCCGCTCATCCCCTTGAGCAACTCATTTACATCACTGGCAATCGGCGCAAACAGGACCGTGATCGGCAATACGGGAACCGACCACGGTGTTCTTCGATGCACAAGATCCGAATCAAAACTGCGATAACCCGTCCGACCCTGGGCCGCCCATGAATCCGATCAAGACCTTCGCGTTCTCGATCCTCCTCGCCGCCGTTACGGTGGCAGGCGCCGCTTCGCATTTGCCCGATCCGCAGCCGCTCGCGCCGGGCGACCATGCGTTGTCGCTGCAGTGGCTGCAGAACAACAACGGCGTCGGCAAGGCGCGGATCTACAGGGACCACGGCCAACTGCTGCTGGATGGTTACCAGGAGGAGCGCTACAAGGGCGAGCTCAACACCATGACGATCAAGGGATCGATCAGGGTCATCAGCGCGAGGGCGCTCGAGTTCAAGGGCACGATCGTGACCCGGATCAGCTACATCAACGAGGGCGCTCCGCGCGAACGCAAGGGAACGTTCCTGATGAAGGCATGGGGCGCCCGGAAGTTCTGGCGCATGCAGGAAATGACCGAGCCGGACGGGCAGGACGAAGTGACCGACTACATCGATCTCCACTTCAGGTAGCAGCGCTACTCGCGCGCTTCCAGGTCGTGGTCTGCAGCGATGAGCGCCGCGTACAACGACAGCGTGCCGTGACGGAAATATTCAAAGCCATGCCGCTCGGCGCGTCCCGGCGACAGCGGCAACACCGGGTCCTTGCGATCCAGTGCCTGGATCGCCGTTTTCTCGTCCACGCAAAACACCGCAGCGTGCTGCGGCGGATTCATTTACAGGCCGATCACGTCGGCGGCCTTGGCCTCGAAGTCCGGGTCGTTGGACGCCAGATAGCTTTCGAGCCGATGCGGCTTGATGCTGTGCTTGGCCCAGATGCGGGCCACCGTCATGTGCGATATCCCGCCGCCCAGTTCGGCGGCCAACTTGCGCGAGGACCAGTGCGTGGAACCGTCTGCCGGTGTGTGCTTGGTCGTACACGCCAGCGCGGGCTTCGATGCGATCGGTGACCTTGTAGCGCTCGCGCCCGGCGTGGCGTGCGAACAGTCCCGCCAAGCGCGCGGCCGAAAAACGCTGGCTCCAGCGCGCGATAAAGCTATCGCTGCAGTCGAGCTTGGCCCGGATCTCGGCCCAGGCCAGGCCGTCGGCCAGCAACAGCGGGCATGCCGCGACGAATCTGCTCGCCCGTTGCGCGCGCTCACTTGGCGATGAAGCGCGGACGCCATCGCGTCGACTTCATTCAACGCAGCCCCGTTTCATTCCTCGCAATCACCAACCGTTGGATCTCGCTGGTGCCCTCATAGATCTCGGTGATCTTCGCATCGCGGTGAGCGTTCCAGCGAGCGGTGCCCAAGGCGACGCGATGGAGCGCGGACGCCATCGCGTCGACTTCATTCAGCGCAACCCTGTCTCATTCCGCGCAATCACCAACCTCTGGATCTCGCTCGTCCCCTCATAGATCTCGGTGATCTTCGCATCGCGGAAGTAGCGCTCCAACGGCATCTCTTTCGAGTAACCCATGCCACCATGAATTTGCACGGCCGCGTGTGCAATCCACATCGCGGCTTCGGATGCGGTGAGCTTGGCGACTGCGGCCTCGGTGCTGAAGCGGCCGCCGTGTTTCTCGGTCTCGCCCTTCTTCCATGCGGCGCGCAGGGTCAGCAGCAGCGACGCGTCGAGCTTGCATTTCATGTCGGCGATCTTGGCCTGGATCATCTGGAAGCTGCCGATCGGCTGGCCGAAGCTCTTGCGCTCGCGCACATAGGTCAGGCTCGCCTCGTACGCGGCGCGCGCGATGCCGATCGCCTGCGATGCGATGCCGATGCGGCCGGCGTCGAGCACGCTCATCGCGACCTTGAACCCGTGGCCTTCCTCACCGAGCACTTCGTCGGCCTGCACGACATAGTCGGTGAACTCGATCTCGCAGGTCGCCGATGCGCGGATGCCGAGCTTGGGTTCGGTCTTGCCGCGATGGAAGCCATCACGCGTCGTATCGATCATGAACGCAGTGATGCCGCGCGCGCCCTTGCTCGCATCGGTCATCGCAAACAAGACGATGTATTTCGCGACCGGGCCGGAGGTGATCCAGCTTTTCTTGCCGCTGACGACAAAATTGCCGTCAGCCTGTTTGGTCGCCTTGCACTTCATCGCGGTCGCGTCGGAACCGGACTGCGGCTCGGTCAGCGCGAACGCGCCGATTTCCTTGCCCTCGGCGATCGCACGCACGTATTTCTGCTTCTGTGCCTCGGTACCGAACTTCAGGATGCCGTTGCAGAACAGCGAGTTGTTGACCGACAAGATCGTGGAATGCGCCGCGTCAGCTGCGGCGATCTCGATCATCGCGAGCACATACGCGATCGGATCCATGCCGGCGCCGCCGTATTCGGCCGGCACTTCGATACCCATCAGCCCGTTCTCGCCAAGAATCCTGATGTTCGCGAGCGGGAACTCGCCGGTCTTGTCGTGTTCCTCGGCGCTGGGCGCGATCTTTTCCTGCGCGATGCGCCGCGCCACGTCCTGGATCATCAATTGCTCTTCGGTGAACTGGAAATCCATGACGCGGCTCCTTCGATGCGGATGCAAGACGCGCATTGTAATGGACACGCCGGGAGCCGTGGCTCAAATAGCTGTCTGCGCCAGCCTTGACGCAGCCCACGGCGCGGCCTAATCTCCATATATCTCTAAATCAAGATACAAGGATATTTATGCAACTGGAGGACTGGTCCGCCTGTCTGCGGGTGCTGGCCGATCCGACCCGGGTGCGCCTGCTCGCCTTGCTCGAACGCGAAGAATTGACCGTCGCCGAACTCGCAGCGGTGACGCGTCTCGCTCAGCCGCGCGTGTCCACGCATCTGGCGCGACTAAAGGAGGCCGCGCTCGTGCGCGACCGTCGCGCCGGCGTCTCGGCGTATTACCGCTTCAGCGACGACCTTGACGGCGCAGAAGCCGCACTGTGGCGCGTGTTGCGCGAAGGCACCGACGATCCATTGCTGCGTCAGGACGCCGAGCGGCTGCCTGCCGTACTCGCGATGCGTGCCGCCGACCAGAACTGGGCCGATTCGGTCGCCGGCGACATGGAGCGTCACTACTCGCCCGGTCGCACCTGGGAAGCGATGGCGCGCGCGACGCTGCCGCTGCTGGTGCCTGGCGACGTGCTCGACATCGCCTCTGGCGACGGCGTGCTGGCCGAACTGCTCGCGCCGCATGCGAAAAGCTATGTCTGCGTGGATGCCAGCGAACGCGTCGTCTCCGCCGCGCGCGAACGCCTCAAGCCGCACCGCAATGTGCGCGTGCTGATCGGCGACATGCACGCTTTGGAACTACCCAATGCAAGCTTCGATCTTGCGCTGCTGATGCAGGCGTTGACCTATTCCGAACGCCCCGCCGCCGCTGTTGCCGAAGCCGCACGCCTGCTGCGTCCGGGCGGACGTCTGGTGGTGACCAGCCTTGCACGCCACGAACATCGCGACGCGGTCGAGCCGTACGGTCACGCGAACCTCGGGTTCACCACCCGAGAACTGGTGAAAATGGCCGAGAAATCGAAGCTGCGCGTGGCGTCATGCGAAGTGGTGACGCGCGAAAAGCGCGCGCCGCATTTTGAAGTGCTGTCATTGCATGCGGTCAAGGCATGAACAAGGTTCTTCCTTACATGAATCCCGAACGCGTCGCGCGGCTCGAAGCCGACCTCGCAAAGCGCATCCTGATCATCGATGGCGCGATGGGCACGATGATCCAGCAGTACGAATTGCACGAAGCGGATTTTCGCGGCCAGCGTTTTGCGGATGGCCGGGATAGTGAACACGACTATGGCGATGCCGCGATCACCCATCACGACCTTAAGGGCAACAACGACCTGTTGACCTTGACCCGCCCCGACATCATCGGATCGGTGCATGCCGCGTATCTCGGTGCCGGTGCCGACTTCATCGAGACCAACACGTTCAACAGCACATCGATCAGCCAGCTCGACTACGGACTGCAGCACCTCGCGCGCGAACTCAATGTCGAAGGTGCAAAGCTCGCACGCGCATGCTGCGACGCCGCCGAACACAAGGATCCGACGCATCCGCGCTATGTGATCGGCGTCCTCGGACCGACCAGCCGCACCGCGTCGCTGAGCCCGGACGTCAACGATCCCGGCTTCCGCAACATCGATTTCGATAC
Organism: Pseudomonadota bacterium; assembly: GCA_043747745.1. GTDB lineage: Bacteria > Pseudomonadota > Gammaproteobacteria > Xanthomonadales > Xanthomonadaceae > SZAS-103. Next base: position 72,242 of record JAYTOP010000035.1, on the reverse strand, counting down.
CTTGTCCGCTGCGTATCGCGATGCCGTTGATGGCTTGATCGAGGGCGGTGCGGACGTACTGATGGTCGAGACCGTCTTCGATACCTTGAACGCGAAAGCCGCGCTGTTCGCGATCGACGATGTCTTCGCTGCGCGCGGCGTGCGACTGCCGGTGATGGTGTCCGGCACGATCACCGACAAGTCCGGGCGCACCCTGTCCGGACAGACCGCCGATGCGTTCTGGTATTCGCTGCGCCACGCAAAGCCGCTCGCAATTGGACTAAACTGCGCGCTCGGCGCGAAAGACCTGCGCGCTTACGTCGATATCCTCTCGGAAGTCGCCGACTGTTACATCAGTTGCCACCCGAATGCCGGCTTGCCGAATGCGTTCGGTGGCTACGACGAATCGCCTGCCGACATGGCGCGGATGCTGCGCGAGTTCGCCGCATCGGGGCTACTGAACCTGGTCGGCGGCTGCTGCGGCACGACGCCTTCGCATATTCGCGCGATCGCCGATGTGGTGGCTGGACTGCCGCCGCGGGTGTTGCCGCAACTGGAAGTGGCGGCGTGATGCATCACGAGTACGCGGAGAAGAGCAACCCCTTCCCAACCTCGCCCTGCAAACAAGGGGAGGGGTTGAACGCATGAGCAACTGGACCTACACGCGGCTCGCTGGACTCGAACCGCTGGTCATCACGCCCGAGACTAATTTCGTCAATGTCGGCGAGCGCACCAACGTCACCGGCTCGGCGCAGTTCCGCAAGCTGATCGCGGAGAACCGCTACGACCAGGCAGTCGTGGTCGCACGCCATCAGGTCGAGAACGGCGCGCAGATCCTCGATGTGAACATGGACGAAGGCATGCTCGATTCCGAGCGTGCCATGGTGACGTTCCTGCAACTGATCGCCGCCGAACCCGACATCGCGCGCGTGCCGGTGATGGTGGATTCGTCGAAGTGGAGCGTGATCGAGGCCGGCCTCAAATGCCTGCAAGGCAAGGGCGTGGTCAATTCGATTTCGATGAAGGAAGGCGAAACCGAATTCCTGCGCCAGGCACGCCTCGTGCAGCGCTATGGGCATGCCGTCGTGGTGATGGCGTTCGACGAACAGGGCCAGGCCGACACTGCGGCGCGCAAGATCGAGATCTCGTCGCGCGCATACAAACTGCTGACCGAAGAAGCTGGCTTCGCTCCCGAAGACATCATCTTCGACCCCAACGTTTTCGCGATCGCGACCGGCATCGAGGAACACAACAACTACGCGGTCGACTTCATCGAGGCCGCGCGCGAACTCAAGAAACGCTTCCCGCGTTCGCACATTTCCGGCGGCGTGTCGAACGTGTCGTTCGCGTTCCGCGGCAACAACGCGGTGCGCGAGGCGATCCATGCCGTTTTCCTCTTCCACGCGATCCGCGCGGGGATGGACATGGGCATCGTCAACGCCGGCGCGCTGCCGCTATACGACGACCTGAATCCGGAGCTGCGCGAGCATGTCGAGGATGTGGTCCTCAACCGACGCGACGATGCGACCGAACGACTGCTCACCTTGGCGGAGCGCTTTCGCGCGAAGAAGGGCGACGTCAAGGTCGAGGAGCTCGCGTGGCGCAGCCTGCCGATCGATCAGCGGCTGTCGCACGCGCTCGTGCACGGGCTCGACGCGTTCGTGGTCGAGGATACCGAGGAAGCGCGCATCCGCTCCACCCGCCCGCTCGATGTAATCGAAGGCCCGCTGATGGACGGCATGAATGTCGTCGGCGACCTGTTCGGTGCGGGCAAGATGTTCCTGCCGCAGGTGGTGAAATCCGCGCGCGTGATGAAGAAGGCAGTTGCGCACCTGCTGCCCTTCATCGAGGCGGAAAAGCTGCGCACCGGCGAGGTCGGCAAGAACAACGGCGTCATCGTGATGGCGACGGTGAAAGGCGATGTGCACGACATCGGCAAGAACATTGTCGGCGTCGTGCTTGCGTGCAACAACTTCGAGGTGATCGATCTCGGCGTGATGGTGCCCGCGCAGGTGATCCTCGACAAAGCGCGCGAAGTGAACGCCGACATAGTCGGCGTGTCCGGCCTGATTACGCCGTCGCTGGAGGAAATGGGCCACGTTGCGCGCGAGATGCAACGGCAAGGCCTGACGATTCCGCTGATGATCGGCGGTGCGACGACATCGCGCGCGCACACGGCCTTGAAGATCGCACCGCACTACAAGTCGCCGGCTGTGTGGGTCAAGGACGCTTCGCGCGCGGTCGGTGTCGCGCAGTCGCTGATCAGCCCGGACCTGCGCGCTGCTTATGTCGCCGCGAACGAAGCGGAGTACGCAACCATCCGCGAACGCCACAAGGATCGCAGCAACGCGAAGCGATTGGTGTCGCTCGGGCATGCGCGCGCGCAACGTTTTGACGGCGGCTGGAAGGATTACGTTCCGCCCACGCCGAACAAGCCCGGTCTGCATGTGTTCGATGATGTGCCGCTGCAGGACTTGCGCGAGATCATCGACTGGACGCCGTTCTTCCAGAGCTGGGAACTCTCTGGCCGCTACCCGCAGATTCTCGATGACGATGTCGTCGGCAAACAGGCGCGCGAATTGTTCGTCGATGCGCAGAAGATGCTCGACAAGATTATCGCGGAGAAATGGCTCGTCGCGAAAGCCGTGGTTGGAATATGGCAGGCGAATTCGATCGGCGACGATGTGGAGCTTTACGTCGGGGAACGGGGAACAGGGAACGGGGAACAGAAAAAGACCGACGCCTCTGCACCGGACTTACCCCGTTCCCCGTTCCCCGTTCCCCGCACCCTGCATTTCCTCCGTCAGCAAGCCGAGAAACCCGCCGACCGTCCCGACTTCTGCCTCGCCGATTTCATCGCACCGAAGGACTGCGACGTGCGCGACTGGATCGGTGCGTTCGCGGTGACTGCGGGCATCGGAATCGGGCCGCATGTTGCGGCATTCGAGGCCGCGTTCGACGACTATTCGGCGATCCTGCTCAAGGCGCTCGCGGACCGTCTCGCGGAAGCGCTCGCCGAACACATGCATCATGTGGTTCGCACCGACCTGTGGGGCTACGCGTCGGACGAGGCATTGCCGAACGAGGTGATGATCGCCGAAGGTTATCGCGGCATTCGCCCCGCACCTGGTTATCCAGCCTGCCCCGACCACAGCGAGAAAATTGCTCTGTTCACGCTGCTCGACGCGGGCAACAACGCTGGCATGGAACTCACCAGCGGGTTCGCGATGACGCCTGCCGCCGCGGTATCCGGCTACTACTTCGCGCATCCTGGCAGCCAGTATTTCGTGGTCGGCAAGCTCGGCAAGGAACAGGTCGAGGACTACGCGAAACGCAAGGGCGTGAGCCTCGCACAGGCCGAACGCTGGCTCGCGCCTAACCTGGATTACGACCCGGAGTGATCACATGACGCCATGACATTCCTGCCTCATGGCGCTTGTGCTGATATGTGGATGTACCAATACCACGACACGCACCGTCACCAGTTCACAAGCTATCGACGAAAAATCGCGCATCGAAGTGCTGGCGTTCCAGTGGTTGATGCGACACGATGAGTCGACGGGGATCTCACAGAAGTACGCGATGATCCTGTGCATTAACAAGTCTGATCCTCCGCAGTCCATTTTCGGTGCGATCTCGCCACTGCACAAAAACGTGCTGCCCTGCACTACTCGCGTGGACTATGCCAAGGGAAATGGAGAACTGCGCGTCGGTGGCGATCCAGCGAAAGCAGCCATCATGCTCAGCTTGTCCGATATCACCATTAATGGGAACGAGGTGAGGGTTAGCGCTTCCTATTTCGAAGCGTCTCAAAGCGCCGCCTGGTACACCATCGTGCTGCGAAAGACCGACGGCATCTGGCAAATCGCGAATGTGTACATGAATGGGATTGCGTGACAAAAGCCGGGCAAACTCTATTTAAGCCTGCATTCCTTCAGAACACGAACATCCCGATCGCCGCACCAAACATCACCACGGTCGTGACGCCGACAACCCAGCGCGTGGTTCGCGAACTGGTCTGGGCGTGCATGATGCGTTTGTCGGTCGCGACCAGCAGCAATGCGATCAGCAGGAACGGCGCGAGCAAACCATTGAGGACCGCGGTCCAGAACAATGCCTTGATCGGATCGACCTTGAACATGTTCATCGCTGCGCCGACGACCGTGGCCAGGATGAACACCGAATAGAACGCCACCGCATTCCTGAATTTTTCGTCGAGGCCATACGCCCAGTCGAAGGTCTCGGCGAATGCGTATGCGGCCGATCCGGCCAGTGTCGGAATTGCGAGCAGGCCAGTGCCGACCAGGCCGATCGTGTACAGGAAATAGGCGTAGTCGCCAGCGAGTGGGCGCAGCGCCTCGGCGGCTTGCCTGGTCGTGCTGATCGACGTGATTCCGTGCGCGTGCAGGGTCAGCGCGGTGGTGAGGATGATGAAGAACATCACCACGTTCGAGAAAAACGTGCCGACGCCGATATCGATGCGACGATCGTGGATTTCGCTACGCGTCGCACCGCGCCTGCTGATCAGCATCAGCCGGCCCTTCGCCTTTTCCTCCTCGACCTCCTGCCCGGCCTGCCAGAAAAACAGGTAGGGGCTGATCGTTGTGCCGAGGATCGCGACCAGCGCGGCCCAGGCCGCGGCGCCATGCGGAAGCGTTGGAATCACGGCGGAGTGCAGGACCGCGCCCCAATGCGGCTTCACCAGGAACGCCGTGATGACATAGGCCATCAGCGCGAGCGCGAGCCACTTCAGCACATTCGCGATCATGTGATAGCGCAGCCAGATCGTGGCCGCGCAGATGCCGAGCCCGAACACCCAGACATAGACGTGGGAAGGACCCATGCCGAGCATCTCGGCCGCGTCAGCCATGCCCGCAAGGTCGGACGCGATGTTGATCGTGTTCGCGATCAGCAGCGCGAGTGCAATGAACGCAACCACCCAGCGCGGAAACTTCTCGCGGAATGCGCCCGCGAGCCCCATGCCCGTCACCATGCCGACACGCGCGCACATCATCTGCACGCAGCCCATCAGCGGCCAGGTGAGCCATGATGCCCACAGGAATGAGGTCCCGAATTGCGCGCCGACGACGGAATACGTCGCGATGCCGGATGGATCATCGTCGGCCGCGCCGGTCGTCACGCCGGGCCCGAGCGCCTTGAAAAAGCCCTTGATCCTGCCGACCGCTTTGTGCTGGTCGGTCGGTGTCACCACACCAGATCGTCCGGAACCCGATACCTGGGGTCGGCGTAAGGGTCGTCGACTACCGGTGCATTTGGATCGACGAGCAGTGCAATCAGGCTCGGCAACAAGGCCTGGATCTCACCCACGAGCGCTGCATCGACGAGCAGATAGCGGCCATCGAGTTGCACTACGCCGAGTTCGCCGACGTTGAGCGATTTCAATTGCGCTTCGGTCACATGCACGCGGCGGATCTTGCTGTTGTACTCGAAATGGCGCGTAAGTTCGGCATCTGCGGCATTCAACGATTTGTCCTTCAGCAGTTCGGCGACTTTCGCTTTCGCCTCGCGCTTGATGCGCGCAGTCTCCTGCTTCAGCCGCTCGGCCTCGATGCGTTCGTCCTTCTCCTTCTGCGCACGGATCGCATAGGCCTTGCCGAGATCGATCTCCTCGCGCGTGCGCTGCGGCTGCTCGCGGCGCGGACGATCGTTGCGTGCTCCCTGCCCTGCGCGCGGCGGCTGCCCCGCTGGCACAGCGGCATGCGCCGGATTGCGCGGTTGCGATGGATGCTGCCGTGATGGATGCGGATGTGATGGACGCTGGCGCGATGGACCGCGTGGATCAAGCTGGCGCGACGCATCGTTGCGTTCGGGCTTCGTCGCCGCTTGCACTGGCGCTGGCTTGAAGCCGAGGCCAAGCAGCAGGTCTTTCATGGAATTGCTCATGGCGAAAATCCAACTGGTGCGATGCGGCTTGGCGTAATGCGAAGCCGCGTGGTTGGGTTGCCTCTCGCGAACAGGCCGCGAGCGGACATCAATAGTGCGGAGGCGGCGGTTCTTCCTGCGTATCGCCCGGGATCATCCCGCGCAATTCACCCAGATCGCTGAGCGCGCGCTCGAGCCGCCCGCGATCGCGCGAGGATTCCTTGCGCGCCTCGGCCAGTGCGTCGCTCATTTCGATCAAGGTGCGTTCGATGAATGCGATCCGCGTTTCCAGATCGACCAGCCGGTCGAGTACATGCACGGACTCGGCGCTCACGGCTGTCGTACCGAGCGCCCGCGACCGATGCCGTAATACGCCAAGCCTGCGGCTTCGACCTCGGCTGGCTCGTAGATGTTGCGGCCGTCGAAGATGGCTTTTTCGCGCAGGTTCGCGGCGAGAGCAGAAAAATTCGGACTCCAGAACGCCTTCCATTCGGTGACCACGATCAGCGCATCGACGCCATCCAGCGCCTCGGCTGGAGTCGCGCACAAGCTCAAATCGTCGCATTCGCCGAAGATGCGCCGTGCTTCGTCCATTGCCTCGGGATCGTATGCACGCACCGATGCGCCTGCGGCCCACAACTGTTCCAGCAAGGTACGACTGGACGCCGCGCGCATGTCGTCGGTATTGGGTTTGAACGCGAGCCCCCAGACCGCGAAGCGACGCCCCTTCAACGCACCATTGAAGTGGCGATGCACGAGTTCGAACAGTTTGGATTTCTGCGCGGTATTCACGGTTTCGACGGCTGCCAGGATCCGCGCCTCGTAATCGTGCTGTCTCGCCATGCGCTCCAGCGCCTGCACGTCCTTCGGGAAACACGAACCGCCGTAGCCCGCGCCCGGATAGATGAAGGCGTAGCCGATGCGTGGGTCCGAGCCGATGCCATGACGCACCATCTCGATGTCCGCGCCGACGCGTTCGGCGATATTCGCCATTTCGTTCATGAAGGAAATCTTGGTCGCGAGCATCGCGTTGGCGGCGTACTTGGTCAGCTCGGCCGAGCGCATGTCCATGATCACGAGGCGCTCATGGTTGCGATTGAACGGCGCATACAGACGCTTCATCTGCTCGATCGCGTGCGCCGAATCGGTGCCGATCACGATGCGATCCGGGCGCATGCAGTCCTTGACCGCATCGCCCTCTTTCAGGAACTCGGGATTCGATACCACGTCGAAATGCGTCGCGATGCCACGCGCTGCCAGTTGCGCCGCGATCGCCTCGCGCACCCGGTCGCCGGTCCCGACCGGAACCGTGGACTTGTCCACGATCACCGCCGGTCGATCGAGATGTTTGCCGATCGTACGCGCGACATCCAGCACGTAGCGCAGGTCGGCGCTGCCGTCTTCATCGGGCGGCGTGCCGACCGCGATGAACAGGATGTCGCCGTGCGCGACGCCTTCGGCAGCGTCCGTGCTGAAGCGCAGCCGGCCCGCCGCCTGGTTGACGATGACCAGTTCCTCGAGGCCAGGCTCGAAGATAGGCACCATCCCTCGACGCAGGCCATCGATCTTGGCTTGGTCGATGTCCACGCAGACCACGTCATTGCCGACCTCGGCGAGGCACGCGCCGGTAACGAGGCCGACATATCCGGTTCCGAACAGGGTCACGCGCATCGCTTTCTCCAGCAGTCGTCGGTCGGCATTGCGACCGACGACATATTCAGCCTTACTTGGCGCCGATCGATACCAGCTCGACCTCGAACTTCAACAACGCGTTCGGGCCGATCGGGCCACCCGGCGTGCCTTTTGGGCCATAGGCGAGGTTGCCGGGAATCCAGAACACGTACTTGCTGCCGACCGTCATCAACTGCAGGCCTTCCGTCCAGCCGGGGATTACGCCACCGACCTGGAATGCAACCGCGCCGCCGTTCTTGGCAGAGCTGTCGAACACATTGCCGTCCAGCGTGCTGCCGGTGTAGTTGACCTTGACCGTATCGCTGGGCTTGGGCTTGGGGCCGCTACCGGCCAGCACCACCTGATACTGCAATCCCGATGCGGTGGTCTTGACGCTAGGCTTCTTGGCGTTCGCGGCGAGGAACGCAACGCCTTCCGCCTGGTTTTTCTGCGCGGACGCCTGCTGCGCGGTAGTCTGTCGCGCCTGCATTTTCTTGTTGAACGCCTGCAGCACCGCCTGCGCTTCGGGAATCGTCATTGCTGGCTTGCCGCCGGTCAGGCTGGCATTGATCGCGCGGGTGAGCACGGCCGGATCGACATCGCCCTTGACCTGCTGCAGGGAAGCTCCGATCTGCATGCCGATCGCGTAGCTGACCTTGTCTTTCTCGGTCGTCAGCCCTGTTGCAGGCTGGGGCGGCGCTGCGAATGCAGCCAGCGTGGAGAAAGCTGCAGCGAGAACAACGGTGGTGACGAGCGCGGTACGGCGCGGAAGAAACTGCATGGAGTGCTCCGGAAGTCGGGGGATAAGGCCAGGGATGACGTGGAACGTGGCACCATCGCTGGTACCGGTCGGCTATTGTCGCGGCGAATGCGCGCAGCGGCAATGGCGGCATGGATAGACCGCATCGCGCGCTTCAGGTTCCGCAGGGTCGTAAATCGGCAATATCATGCGATCTTCACGCGCAGATCGTTGCAATCGTTGTCTCGATCCGGAGAAAAGCGCGATGGACACCCTGACTGAACTTGAAGCGGCGCGCCGTCGGCATCCCGACACTTTTGCGCCAGATTCGGACGCCGAAGTCGCTGCACTGAAGCGGTTCGCCGATTTCTTCAGCGACTTCGCTCCAGGTCGCGTCGCGCGCCTGCTGGATACGACCTACGCGCCGGATGTGTATTTCAACGACAACCTCAAGGCCGTCCACGGCTCGACTGAACTCGCGAAATACCTCAATGAAAGCGCTGGCGGCGTCGAGGAGTGCCGGGTCACGTTCGAGGATTTCAGCCGCAACAAGGACGGCGACTACTTGGTGCGCTGGAAGATGCTGATCCGCTTCCGCAAGTTCGCCAGAGGCCGCGATACATGGACCGTAGGCATCAGCCATGTCCGCTTCACCGCCGATGGTCGGGTGACCTATCACCAGGATTACTGGGATTCCGCGCTCGGCGTGTATCAGTACATCCCGTTGCTGGGCGCGGTGATCCGGGCGATTCGGCGCAGGCGTTGATCGCGATCGAACAAGCGGCGGAACCGATGAAGTCCGCCGCGCGCAGAGAGCCTTTTGCAACAGGCTTCAGGGCTGCTTCGGCGCGCCGTTTGGTTGCATGCCCGCCTTGGGTGCAGGCTCGGCGATCAGGCGCTGGATGTCCGCGACCAGCTTCGGGTCGTCCGGCAAGGTCCTGGCAACGTAACTGGCGACGACCTTGCCGTTGCGGTCGATCAGGAACTTGTGGAAGTTCCAGTCCGGCGCATCGCCAGTCGCGGCCTTCAAGCGGACATACAACGGCGTCGTGTCGTTGCCTTTGACGTGGACCTTCTCGAACATCGGGAACTTCACGCCGTAGGTCAATGTGCAGAAATCCTTGATGTGCTTCTCATCGCCAGGCTCCTGGCCAAGAAAATCATTGGACGGAAAGCCCAGCACCGCAAAACCACGGTCCTTGTACCTGGCGTGCATCGCCTCAAGACCCTCGTACTGGTGCGTATTACCGCACTTGCTCGCGGTGTTGACGATCAGCAACACCTTGCCGGCATAGGCCTGCTGGAGGTTGACTTGGCCTTCGCCTGCCAATGGGCGATAGCTCACGTTGAGCAGGCTGGAATCCGCAGTCGCAGCCGGTGCTGCGAACGTTGGTGCGGCACATGCGACGGTCAGTATCAGGGACAGCAGCAGCTTCATGTTCATGGTGTGGTCCTCGGGTCGATGGAGGATGGTAGGCGGGTATGTCTTCAGTTGGGGTGAAATTGTGCGATGGGTCGTTGACAAGGGGTTTTTTGCTGTTATAGTTCACTACAACACCTAACCCATACATCACCCCACAGGGAGTGCGTCATGTACAGCAAGACCCGGAACACGCTGACCGCGCTGATCGCCGCGTCGCTGTTCGTCGTTGCCGGCTGGATGCTCGGGCACCCGCTCGAAGCCACCGCCGTGCCACAACCCACGCAGACGCTGCACATCCTTGTCACCGGGGAGATCATCAACGACGCGCCGCAATTTGCGGCCGTCCCTGCACGCCACAGCAACCGGATGAATCTGGCGATGCCCTACTTCTCGTTTGCTCTGTCGCTGCCGCAGCGTCGGGTCAATTGACATGACCGTCATCTGGAACGACAACGCGCCGATCTATCGGCAATTGAAGGAGCGCATCGTGGTGATGATGCTCGAAGGGCAGCTCAAGCCCGGCGACGTCCTGCCCTCGGTGCGCCAGATTGCCGCCGAATATCAGCTGAATCCAATTACCGTCTCGCGCGCCTATCAAGAGCTCGCCGACGAAACACTTGTGGAAAAACGAAGGGGACTTGGCATGTACGTGACCGAAGGCGCAACCGGCAAGCTGCTGGCTTCCGAACGCGAGCGCTTCCTGAGCGAGGAATGGCCGGCGATGGTCGAGCGCATCCAGCGGCTGGGCCTGCGGGTTGAGGATTTGCTGAAGCGCGCGGCCGCGTCAGAAAAGCTCGCGCAGGAGAAACAATCGTGAGCGCCGTGATTTCCGCCAGGGGTCTGACCAAGCGCTACGGCAAGCAACTCGCCGTGGACAACGTCAGCTTCGACATTCCTGCCGGTCGCATCATCGGCCTGATCGGCCCGAACGGCTCCGGGAAGACCACCACGCTGAAAGCCGTACTCGGCCTGATCCCGTTCGAGGGTGACCTGAAAGTGCTGGGTCTGGACCCGCGCACGCAACGCGACGAACTGATGCAGCAGGTCTGCTTCATCGCCGATGTCGCAATCCTGCCGCGCTGGCTGCGCGTACGCGACGCGGTGGATTTCGTCGCCGGCGTGCATCCGAAGTTCGACCGCGCCAAGGCCGAGCGTTATCTCACCCACACCAAGCTGACGCCTGCGATGAAGGTCAAGCAGATGTCCAAGGGCATGATCGTGCAGCTGCATCTCGCCCTGGTCATGGCGATCGACGCGAAGGTGCTGGTGCTCGACGAGCCAACCCTGGGCCTCGACATCATCTTCCGCAAGCAGTTCTACCAGAACCTGCTCGAGGACTACTTCGACGAAGAGAAGACGATCATCGTCACCACCCACCAGGTCGAGGAGATCGAACACATCCTCAGCGACCTGATGTTCATCAGCGAAGGCAAGATCGTGCTGTCGGCGACGATGGACGAAGTCGGCGAACGCTTCACCGAGGTGATGGTGCCGGCCGAGAAGATCGAAGCGGCAAAGGCGCTGAAACCGATCGACGAACGCCAGGTCTTCGGCAAGTCGATCATGTTGTTCGATGGCGTGCCGCGCACGCAACTCGCGACGCTGGGAGAAACCCGCAACGTCGGCATCGCCGACCTGTTCGTCGCGACCATGAAAGGAACCTACGCATGAACACCATGAAATGGCTCATCAAGCGCGAATACTGGGAGCACAAGGGCGGCTTCTTCTGGGCGCCGGTGGTGGTCGGCGCAATCATGACGTTCTTCATCGCCGCCACCATGTTCACGGCCGTGGCAATGGGCACCAGGCACGGCTTCAGTTCAACGATGGTCAACGGCACGACCGTATCGACGGTGACGGATCTGTCGACGGCAATGACTCCCGAGCAACAACGCGAAGGCGCGATCGCGGTGGCCGCAGGTTACATGGGCGTCTCGGCACCGTTATTCCTGGTCCTGCCGTTCGTCGTGTTCTTCTTTTGCCTCGGGGCGCTATTCGACGAACGAAAGGACCGCAGTGTGCTGTTCTGGAAGTCGCTGCCGATCTCCGATGGAGACACGGTGCTTTCAAAGGTGGCGATCGGCTTGATCGTTGCTCCTTTGATCACACTTGCAGTCGCCACGCTGATGTCGGTGCTGGTGCTGCTCCTGGGCTGCATCGCAGCGGCCATGTCAGGCCTGCACATGAGCGGTCAGATATTCAGTACGCCCGATTTGTACCTTGCGCCACTGCAGATCGCTGCGATGTTGCCGGTGTATATCCTTTGGGCGCTTCCCACAGTCGGCTGGCTGATGATGGTTTCGGCGTGGGCACGTACCAAACCGTTTCTGTGGGCTGTTGGGGTTCCGCTGCTGACTGGTTCATTGCTGACGTGGTTCAACGCGATGTTCAACTTCGGATGGAACATCGGCTGGTTCTGGCAACACATCGTGATGCGGGGCTTGCTCAGCGTGATTCCCGGCATGTGGTTCGTGCATCACGGAATCCCCAACGGCGGCGATATCGGAGCGGGCATTCACCAGAATTCGGACAACTTGGGATTGGTGTTGTCGCAATCCTGGCGTGTCCTCGCAACTCCCGATGCATGGATCGGCATCGCAGCCGGCGCAGCGATGATCTACGTCGCGATCCGCCTCCGCCGCTGGCGGGATGAGGGCTGATTCTGGATTGGATGCGATCTGCAGATGGCAGATCGCATCCAGCATCAGGCTGGAGGCCGGCCGAAAATTACTCCTTCATTTTCAAGGAATCCAACGTGTCTTCCAAGGAAACCACCATGAACATGATCCGCACATTCGCGTTAGTGCTCACCGTTGCAACGGCCCTATCGGGTTGCTACATGCGCGACGACGATAGCTCCGTGTTCGATCACATCACGATCCACGAAGGCAACATCGCGGTTCATGCGCGCAACGCATCGGATGCAACCGTCACTCCGGCAGGCGATCTGAGTATCGACGGGAAAGTCGTGACGCTGACTTCCGAGCAGCGCGACCTGCTCAAGCAGTACTACGCGCAAGTGATGGCGCTGCGCAACGACGGCATCGCCACCGGCAAGGCGGGCGCAGCGATGGCCGGTCAAGCGATCGGAACTGTTGCCTCGGGCTTGGCGCATGGAAATCCCGACAGCATCGGCCCGGCGATCGATGCGAAAGCGAAAGGAATCGAGACGAAAGCGATGGCGGTCTGCAACGACGTGGAAGCATTGCGTGCAAAACAGACAGTCATCGCCAGCGCCCTGCCCGCGTTCAAGCCGTATGCGACGATCGAAGCAAACGAAGTCAGCGATTGCCGTTCGCAATAGGCTGACGCATCGCGAGTCGCTGCAACCGCCATGCTCCTTTGCGCATCCATCCTGTCAACCGCAATCCCGCTGCTTCACTCCGAAGGATCACGACCATGTGGAAACTCCTGATCTGCGCTGTGCTGCTGACACCGTCATTCGCGTATGCCGCTGACGAATGCAAATTCCAGGCACCGCGTAATGCGGCGCTCGATCTCACGTCCGTGCACACGCTGATCATCGACATCGGCCAGCACAACCTCAATCTGAAAGGTGCCGCCGCATCGACGGCACAAGTCCATGGCCGCGCCTGCGCGAGTTCGCAGGATCGCCTCGCGACACTGCAAGTCACCCAACGTCGCGACGGCGACCGCTTGCTCCTAACGGCCGTAAACACGTCCTCCAGCTGGAACGTCAGCCTGTTCGGCGTATCGCGTTACGCCTACCTGGATCTGCAGGTGAACGTGCCAGCCGATCTTGCGGTGGAACTGGATGTCGGCTCGGGCGATGCGCATGTGGCGGACGTCGCCCAGCTCGCCGCCAGCGTCGGATCCGGCGACCTTCACGTCAATGGCGTGCGCAATCGTTTCGACGCGCACGTCGGATCGGGCGACATCACCGCAGAAAACGTCGGCGAAACCCATGTCGCATCGATCGGTTCGGGAGACTTCACCGTCAATCGCGTGCGTGGCGATATCTGGATCGGAAGCATCGGATCGGGCGATGCCGACCTGCGCGCGATCGGCGGGACCGTCGATGTCAAATCGATCGGCTCCGGCGATCTGCGCGTGAAGAGCGTAGCGCACGACCTCCATGTCGCCAGACTCGGCAGCGGCGACATCTCGCACGATAGCGTCGCCGGGCGCGTCGATATTCCGAAGGACGATTGAGGACTGGCTGGTTCCCGTGGTGGGAGTGACAAGGCAAACGCCCCGGATTCGGGGCGTTTGCTTGAAAACGTTTGCGCCAGACAGGCCTGCTTGATCGCGGGAAGCCTCAACGCCATGCGCAGCATGGTGATCAGATGCTAATCTGTCGGCGATCTCATGGTTCGCAAATGCGCACCTTCAGCCCGCAGGCAGAAGGAAACAAAGAGCGCCGCGTCGGTTAGTCTTGTGGCATGCCCGAATTCCGCATGCACAAATCGCTCGCCGAGATCCCCGCAGCGCAATGGGATGCGCTGCACGATGGTCGCAATCCATTCGTCGCGCACGCATTTCTCGCTGGGCTTGAACAACACGGCTGCCTGCGACCGAACTGGGGCTGGACGCCGCTGCATCCGGCGTTGTGGGATGGCGATACCCTGCTCGCAGCAGCACCCGGATACCTGAAGGGCAACTCGCATGGCGAGTTCGTGTTCGATCATCAATGGGCAGCAGCGGTCGAACGCGCGGGTCGCGACTACTATCCGAAATGGCTGTTCGCGATTCCCTACACGCCGGTGACGGGGCCGCGCCTGCTCGCGCGCGATGCCACGACACGCGATGTGTTTTGTCGTTTGATCGTCGAATCGGCACAGCAGCTCAAGCTGTCGTCGATGCACGCGAACTTCGTGACCGATGCCGACAACTCGGCATGCCCCGTCGACTGGCTGGAACGTACCGACGCGCAATTCCACTGGCGCAACGATGTCGGCTGGCGCACCTTCGACGATTTCCTCGCGGCGCTGCAATCGAAGAAGCGCAAGAACATCCGCCACGAACGCGCGCAGGTGCGCGATGCCGGCGTCACGTTCCGAATCGTGCATGGCGCTGACGCCAGCCAGTCCGACATCATCGACATGCATCAGCTGTACTTGTGCGCGTTCGCCGACAAGGGCAATTCCGCTGCGCTCACGCTGCCATTCTTCCAGCACCTCGCGACGACGATGCCGCGTGCGCTGGTATTGGTACTCGCACAGCGAAATGGAACGACCATCGCGGGTGCCTTGTGCCTGAGTGGTCGCTCCCGGCATCCTGCCTCCCGCGACACTGGCACATCCTTGTGCGACGGCGACGACACTTTGTATGGCCGCTACTGGGGTTGCTTCGAGGACATCCCCGGACTGCATTTCGAGACCTGCTATTACCAGGGCATCGACTATTGCCTGCGCGAGGGCTTGCGCGTGTTCGAGCCTGGCGCGCAGGGCGAGCACAAGATCGCACGCGGTTTCCTGCCGGTGATCACGCGCAGTCGCCACCATTTCATCGAACCCGGCCTCGACCATGCATTCGCGCGCTGGTGCATCGAGGAATGCCGGGCTGTCGAACAGTATCGACAGGCAGTGCTCGCGCATTCGCCCTATCGCAATGACGCCGCACGATGACACTGCGGCTTCCATTGCTTGCGACTGATCCTGATGCGCCGTTTCCCGACCCGCATAGCGCGCTGCGTGAACCCGACGGCCTGCTTGCGTTCGGCGGCGACCTGTCGCCAGCGCGGCTGATCAATGCGTATCGGCACGGAATTTTTCCGTGGTACTCGGAAGGCCAGCCGATTCTGTGGTGGAGCCCCGATCCGCGCATGGTATTTCGCAGCGATGGCGTGCATCTGTCGCGTCGATTCCGGCGCGAACTGCGCGCGCTGGACTGGACGATCCGCGCCGATACCGCGTTCGATCGCGTCGTGCTGAATTGCGCGCACAGTCCACGTGCTGGTCAGCATGGAACCTGGATCACGCCCGCGATGCGCGCTGCCTATGGCGAGTTGCACCGGCTCGGTCACGCGCATGCGATCGAAGTCTGGGATGGTGCGCTGCTGGTTGGCGGTCTTTACGGCGTCGCGATCGGGCGGATGTTTTTCGCCGAAAGCATGTTCAGCGCGGTGTCGGGCGGCTCGAAGATCGCATTGGCTGCATTGGCGGCGATGCTGCGCGAATGGGGCTGGCCGCTGTTCGATGCGCAGGTCGAGTCGCCGCATCTCGTGGCGATGGGTGCCAAGACCCTACCCCGCAACGACTTCCTGAAGGTCGTCGCGCTACAAACCACGCTCGTGGCCGAGATTGGGCCATGGGCACAGGCTGTTGGCAAGCGTGGCATCGACTGGCTGCTCGACACGCTCCAGCACCCCGATTAACAGATTTTTGACCTCGCAATGTGCCGCATGGCACAATTGAGGACTTAAGCGCGACTCCCGCAGCTATCCAGGCACCGCATGTCGAAAGACGACGCTATCGAACTCGAGGGAACCATCCTCGAAACCTTGCCGAACACCATGTTCCGCGTGAAGCTTGAAAACAGCCACGTGATCATCGCCCATATTTCCGGGCGCATGCGCAAGAACTACATTCGCATCCTGACCGGCGACAAGGTCAAGATCGAGATGACGCCCTACGATCTCAGCAAGGGCCGCATCACTTACCGCATGAAGTGAGTGCGGGCATGAGGTAATCCCGCTGCATTCGCGATAAAAAAGGCGACTCATGGTCGCCGTTTTTCGTTTGAATCCGCCCCATCTCCTTGCGGGAAAGGAATCTTCACAACGCGCGATGCACTGCTTCACCGAACAGCGCCGTGTGATGGCTGCAATCGTTCAAACGCACGACTTCCAGATGATCGACGTCAGCGCCTTCCAGCAGGTTGAGCGTGGTCGGCGCTTGCCGGAACCCCCACAGTTTCGACAGCGGGATTCCCAGCACGCGGCATAGCAGTAGGCGATTGACTGCATCGTGCGCAACGACCAGCAGCGTGTCGTCCTGACCGAGGCCCACCATTGCAGCTTGTAACGAAACCCATGCGCGTTTCAGCACGTGGTTGAGTGACTCCCCACCCGGCCCCGGCATCAATACCGATTCCGGCGCGCTGCGCCATGCTGCGAAACGCCCACCATCCGCCTCGGCGATCTCGCGCGCGAGCTTGCCTTCCCAGTCGCCATGGTGGATTTCCTGCAAGCCGCCGTCCGTTGTCAGGATCGACTCGCGCAATGCGCCAAGGGCAAGCTGGGCAGTACGCCGCGCTCGCGACAACGGCGACGCGACCGCACGCGTGATGTCGACATCCCCCAGGCGCACGCCGAGCTTGCGCGCCTGTTCCTCGCCAATCGCCGACAACGGAATATCGGTCTGGCCTTGGTAGCGGCCTTCCGCGTTCCACGGAGTTTCACCATGACGTACCAAGAGCAATCGCATCAGGGCATCTCAATGTTGAGGATGGCCGGACGCGCACATACTACGTCCGCGGGCACCGCTGGATCCTTGCTCGGGTCGGAAATCCAGATGCCGTAACCCGCTTCGCGCAACATAGCCAGATCGCCTACATGCATCTCATCAAACACCAGCGGCCGCATGTCTTACCCCTTCAAGGAAAGGCGCGCAGTGTAACGGTTTTGGGGTAGAACAACGCTTGAAATCGGCAGACGCCGTGCGTGCCTGGATAGTCTCAGGAATCAAGCGCAATCCGTCTTTCCAAGTGTGCATCGCGACGATACGGGTCGATGCGGATGACGGAGTACGCCGCATTGCGGCTCAACCGCCCTACGATTTTGCGCAACAGAAACGGCGAGCCGAAGCCAGCCGTCTTGTTCCGCAATCGCTTGATCCCTACTCCACCGTCGCCGTCAGCAAACGCTGCGCTTCCTCTTCCGCGCGGACGCTGAGTTGGCCGTCGTCGACGCTGACCACGACGCGGCCGCCGTTGACGAGCTTGCCAAACAGGAGTTCGTCCGCCAGCGGTCGCTTGATCTTTTCCTGGATCACGCGCGCCATCGGACGGGCGCCCATCTGCGGGTCGAAGCCGTGCTCGGCGAGCCACTGCCGCGCTTCGGGCTGGACCGTGAGGCTGACGTGCTTCTCGTGCAGCTGCGCTTCGAGTTCGATCACGAACTTGTCCACCACGCGCAGGATGTGCTCGAACGTGAGTCCGCCGAACTGGATGATCGCGTCGAGCCGGTTGCGGAACTCCGGCGTGAACTGCCGACGCACACTTTCCATCGCGTCGGTGGCGTGATCCTGCTTGGTGAAACCGATCGAACGCCGCGCCGCCTGCGCCGCACCCGCATTCGTTGTCATCACCAGGATCACATTCTTGAAGTTCGCTTCGCGGCCATTGGTATCGGTCAGCGTGCCGCGATCCATGATCTGCAGCAGCACGTTGTACACATCCGGATGCGCCTTCTCGATTTCGTCGAGCAGCAGCACGCAGTGCGGCGTCTTCACGATCTTCTCGGTCAGCAAGCCGCCCTGATCGAAGCCGACGTAGCCCGGAGGCGCACCGAGCAGGCGCGACACAGAATGCGACTCCATGTATTCGGACATGTCGAAGCGGACGAGTTCGATGCCGAGTTGCATCGCCAGCTGGCGAGTAACTTCGGTCTTGCCGACGCCGGTCGGCCCGGCAAACAGAAAATTGCCGATCGGCTTGTCCGGCTGGCCGAGACCCGAGCGCGCGAGCTTGATCGCGGATGTGAGCGTTTCGATCGCCGGGTCCTGCCCGAAGATCACCATCTTGAGGTTGCGCTCGAGATTCTTCAGCACGTCCTTGTCGGAGGCCGACACCTGTTTGGTCGGGATGCGTGCCATACGCGCCACGATGAACTCGATCTCGGGCACATCGACGATGGTCTTGCGCTGGTCTTCCGGCATCAATCGTTGGCGCGCACCGGCCTCATCGATCACGTCGATCGCCTTGTCCGGCAACAACCGGTCGGCGATGTGCTTGACCGACAGATCGACCGCAGCCTGGATCGCCTCGCTGGTGTACTGCACCGAATGATGTTCCTCGAAGCGCGACTTCAGGCCATGCAGGATTTCGACGGCTTCGCCGACCGATGGCTCGACGATGTCTATTTTCTGGAAGCGCCGCGCGAGCGCGCGATCCTTCTCGAACACGCCGCGATATTCCTGGAACGTGGTGGAGCCAATGCAGCGCAACTCGCCCGAAGCGAGCACAGGCTTGATCAGGTTCGAAGCATCCATCGTTCCACCGCTCGCGGAACCCGCGCCGATGATCGTGTGGATCTCGTCGATGAACAGGATCGATCCCGGCAATTTC
Organism: Pseudomonadota bacterium; assembly: GCA_043747745.1. Lineage (GTDB taxonomy): Bacteria > Pseudomonadota > Gammaproteobacteria > Xanthomonadales > Xanthomonadaceae > SZAS-103. Next base: position 53,298 of record JAYTOP010000035.1, on the reverse strand, counting down.
TTGAGCTCGCTGATGACGGCCTTGAGGCGCTTCTCGAAATCGCCGCGGTACTTGGTGCCTGCAACCAGAGCGCCCAGGTCGAGCGAGTAGATCACCGCATCCGACAGCACCGCCGGCACTTCGCCTTCGACGATGCGCTTGGCAAGGCCTTCGGCGAGCGCAGTCTTGCCGACACCGGCATCGCCGACGTACAGCGGATTGTTCTTGCGGCGGCGGCACAGCACCTGGATCGTACGTTCGACTTCTTCGGCGCGACCCACCAGCGGATCGATCTTGCCCTGCATGGCCAGTTCGTTGAGGTTGCTTGCGTACTCCGCGAGTGCGCTGCCTTTGGATTCATCGCCGCCCTCGCCTTCCTTGTGCGTCTCGCCGCCGGGCGTTTGCGCGCCGGAAGATTCGTCGCTGCCGAGTTTGGCGACGCCGTGCGACAGGTAGTTGACGACGTCAAGCCGGGTCACGTCCTGCTGCGCGAGGTAATACACCGCATGCGAATCTTTCTCGCCGAAAATCGCGACCAGGACATTCGCGCCGGTCACTTCTTTCTTGCCGGACGACTGCACGTGATAGACCGCACGTTGCAGCACGCGCTGGAAGCCGAGCGTCGGTTGCGTATCGCGCGCGTCGTCATTGGGCAGCACGGGAACCGTTTCGCGGATGGTCTTGCGCAATTCGTCGCCAAGCTTCTGCGGATCGCCGCCGCAAGCGCGCAACACAGTCGCGGCCGAGGCATTGTCGAGCAGCGCGAGCAACAGGTGCTCGACTGTCATGAACTCGTGGCGCGATTCGCGGGCCTGCTTGTAGCACTGACCGATGGTGAATTCGAGATCTTTGCTGAACATGCTGATGCTCCTGGGTGCTCTGAGCAGCGATATGGGGACGCACGACCTCTTTTCCACCATGCCCTGTTGCGCGTTCAGTCGATCCCTACTGTCCGTCGATATCCGTTCTCGATCTGGGTGCTACTTCACGTCTTTTCGATCTTCCCTGTGAAGTGCTCGCGCTGCGTTGCCACAGCCATCGATCTTGGTGCCAGTTCACGTCTTTTCCATCGTGCACAACAGTGGGTGCTGGTTCTGCCTAGAGTATTCGTTCACCTGCGTCACCTTCGATTCGGCCACCTCGCGCGTGAAGACGCCGCAAACGCCGCGACCGCGGGTATGGACGTGCAGCATCACCTGGGTCGCCTTGTCGCGGTGCATGGCGAAGAATTGCTGGAGTACCTCTACCACGAATTCCATCGGGGTGAAGTCGTCGTTGATCAACAGGACCTGGTAAAGCGGCGGGCGGGCGGTCTCCGGCTTTGCAGACTGGACTGCAACGCCGTGATGGGGTTCGCGTTCGGGCGTGTGGCGCTTCGGCGGTCCTGCATGTGTGTGGGTCATGTCGGTATCGATAGGCATGAAACGATTATAGACGTGCAGCATGCAAGCGAAGTCATGGACGCGCGAGGCGGATGGCAGGCACTATCTCTGGTGCGCGATGCCCGCATTCAAGGGCGCAGAGCGCCGCCCTCCTCAAACGGCACCCGCATGTTCAGCGAATCCGCAGTCGCCACCGCTGAAACCCGCAATGTCTGGCAGCCCGACGTCACCGTCGCTACCTTGGTCGTCCGCAATGGCGCGCTGCTGATGGTCGAGGAGGATGTGCAGGGCAGGCTCGTGCTGAACCAGCCAGCCGGCCACCTGGAGCCGGACGAGTCGCTGGTCGCGGCGGCGGTGCGCGAAACCCTCGAAGAGTCGGGCTGGGATGTCGTGCCAACCGCGCTGGTAGGCCTCTACCAGTGGAAAAGCCCGATCGATGGCCGCCATTTCCTGCGCGTGGCATTGGCCGCCGATGCGATCCGCCATCATCCTGACCGTGCGCTGGACTCCGGCATCATGCGCGCGCTGTGGCTCACGCCGAGCGAACTGCAAGCCGCCACCGAGCGCCATCGCAGCCCGCTGGTCTGGCGCGCGGTGACCGACTATCTGGCCGGCTGTCGGCATCCGCTGTCGGTGCTGTCGCAGCTCGCATGATCGGTTCGTTGCGATGAGCGACCATGGCAAGATCATGTTGGGGCTATCCGGCGGCGTCGACTCGTCGGTCGCAGCGCTGCTGCTGAAACAGGCTGGCGCCGAGGTCGCCGCCCTGTTCATGCAGAACTGGGAAGACGATGGAAGTGGCGACGCGCAAGGACGTGCACGTGTCGCGGAAGGCAGGCTGGAAACTGCTTCCTGCGTTTCCAGCACTTCCGCCATCCATGGCGGTCGGATAACTCGAGCGACCGAGTGCCGCGCCGAAGACGACCGCAAGGATGCCGTCGCAGTCTGCGGCAGGCTCGGCATCCCGTTCCATGCGCGCAATTTCGTGCGCGAATACTGGGACGGAGTGTTCCAGCATTTCATCGATGAATACCGCATCGGCCGCACCCCGAATCCCGACGTGTTGTGCAACCGCGAGATCAAGTTCAAGACCTTCCTCGACGAAGCGCATGCGCTCGGCGCCGAACGCATCGCGACCGGCCACTACGCGCAGGTCGAGCGCCGCGACGGGCGCTGGCTGCTGCTGCGCGGCTTCGATGCCGACAAGGACCAGAGCTATTTCCTGCATCAACTCGGGCAGAAACAACTTGAAGCGACGCTGTTTCCGATTGGACATTTGCCGAAGTCGGAGGTACGTCGGCTCGCACGCGAGGCCGCACTGCCGACGCATGCGAAGAAGGATTCGACCGGCATCTGCTTCATCGGCGAACGCGACTTCCGCGAATTCCTTGGCCGCTACATCCCTGCGCAGGCCGGCGAGATCCGCAGCGTGGACGGCCAGCGCGTCGGGGAACACGCGGGCGTGTTCTTCTACACGCTCGGCCAGCGCGAGGGATTGCAAATCGGCGGCGTGCGCGGCCGCGATGCCGCACCTTGGTACGTGGTCGGCAAGGACATCGCGACCAACATCCTGTATGTCGATCAGGGCCACGATAGCGCGTGGCTGCTATCGCAAACTTTGCACAGCGAAACCACGCACTGGGTGGATGGCGCGCCTCCGGCCACGGCATTCGATTGCACCGCGAAGACGCGTTATCGCCAGACCGATGCGGCATGCCATGTTTCCGTGCGCGACGATGGTAGCGTCGATGTCGCGTTCGAAGCACCGCAGCGCGCAGTCACCCCAGGGCAATCGGTGGTGTTCTATCGTGATGAGGTCTGTCTCGGTGGCGCAGTGATCGCTGTCACCGATGCGCCCGCAATCAACAATCCGCACGCGGGACACGCGGCGTGAGATTCTTGTACGCATGAGAATGTTCAACACATGAAAGAACGCGCCCTCGCATTCGCCGGCCTTGCCCAGGCGTGCAAACTCGTACGCCAACTCGCCGACACCGGCCAGGCCGAAACCGAACCGTTGACGGTGTGCATCGACACCCTGTTCCACTTCGACGCCGATTCGGTCGAAGCGGTGTACGGCAGCGCCGCTGCGCTGCGCCCCGGACTGCGCGCGATGGTCGATCAGTTCGATGGCGGCGCTGCACGCGATCCGATGCTGTTGAAGCTGATCGCAAGCGTGCTGCACGTCGAGCGCAGCTACAGCGGCAGCCGCGCGATCCCCGAGAAGATCCGCCAGGGCCTCGAACAGATCGCGCGCCAGCGCGAACATTGGGGGCCGACTCACCCCACCGTGCTGTCGCGACTCGGTGAACTCTACGCGAGCACGATCAGCGGGCTGCGGCCACGCATCATGGTGCAAGGCAATCCGGTGTACCTCGCGCAGCCACCGGTCGTCGCGGAGATTCGCGCGATTTTGCTATGCGCGCTGCGATCGGCGGTGTTGTGGCGGCAGCTTGGGGGGAGTCAGTGGGATTTGTATTTGCGCAGACCGCAACTGTTGGGCGCTGCGCGTGGGTGGCTTGAGTAATTAGCCCCGCCTCTCATCGTCGGGGTGAAGAACGAGCACCGATCGCTACTCAGATCACACCTTGCCGAGTCCCTCGGCAGAGCCGCTGGTGCCGCTCACTGAATCAGTCAATGCGACATTCCGGGTTATGCCGTGCTGGCAGTCCCGGAATGACGGTGCATAGCGTTTCGACGCCAGAATCGCGTTTCAACAGATCGGCCTGACTTCGGATCTCAGGAAGTCGGGGCCGTCGTCGCATGGGTGCCTGAGAAGGAATTGTCGACACGATGCCATGCGGCATGCGCGGCATGCTGCGCCTGTTCCCAATGCAGGTTCGACTGCTTGCCCCGCTCCCAATCGTCTCGCAGGGTGGTTTCAGCAAGATCCCAGCCGACACCGCGATTGTTCATGCGATAGATGTAACCAGCCGCGTACGCAGGCGCGTAATCCTCGTACGTATATGCGTTGTTGTAGTACGGCTCATTGGGATAGGTCTCGCGCCAATGAGCCTCCTCGCCGGTCGGATTCACCTCTTCGCCGGCACCTTTGCCGACGAGTCCGCCAGCAACCGCACCGACAACGCCACCGATTACGGCACCGATCGGCCCGGCCAAAGCGCCCGCTGCCGCACCTGCCATGGCACCGCCCGCTGCGCCGACACCGGTACCGACCGGATGCGCGCCCGCTTCACCGGTGATCGGATCGCGATTCATGCCGCGGGCTTCCTGTTTCTCCAGCTGTTTTTCGAGACTCGCCATGATCGAACTCCTTGTCGCTGAGAGGTATTCCTTGCCGATTGCCACGTCGGCCCCAGGAACGATTCGACCGACAGCCGCAGCATAGAGGGCACGTTCCCTGAACGTCGTACGCTGGCGCACACAACGGCGGCATCGACTCGATACAACAGGCCTGGTGGCGCGTCGGACATGGCAGAACATGCAGCAAAGCCGTCATTGGCCAGCTGCGCTGTCGAGAAGCGCTTTGATCCTGCATGCGTGCTGTCGTTTGCGATCCCGGATGACCAGCTTCGCTGTTGAGAATCGCCTGCGCTTCGCTCCATCCTGGCTAACTGTTACGCCCCGATCGCCTGGGTTACGCCGGTTCCGTCGGCATACATCGCGCGATGGCGTCCGCCTTCCTTCGCCTGGTAGAGCAGTGCGTCGGCCCGCTGGAGGGCGGCCTGCGCTTCGTCGTGCCTCGTGGGCTTCACGCTGACCGCACCGAGACTGATCGTTACATGCGGCGCGCAGGTCGAGGCGGCGTGTTCGATCTGCAACGCATCGACCGCATCGAGAACGGAACGCAGTACCGTACGGACACCATCCGGATCGATGTCCGGCAATACGATCGCGAATTCTTCGCCGCCATAGCGGGCAACGAAATCCATCGGGCGCGCGCATTGTGCCGCGACCGCTCGTGCCACATCGCGCAGACATGCATCGCCGACAAGATGGCCGTAACGGTCGTTGTAACGCTTGAAGAAATCCACATCGAGCATGACCAGGGCAAGCCAGTGGCCGTCGCGCTGCGCACGCTTCCATTCCTGTTCGACGATCGCATCAAACTTGCGCCGGTTGGCGACTCCAGTCAGCGCGTCCTCGGTGGCGAGGCGTTGCAGTTCGCCGCGCGCGGCCACCAGGTCGCGTGTGCGCGCAGCCACTTCGGTTTCCAGTAGGCGCGTCTTGATCGCCATTGCGCGGACGCGCAACTGCATGGCGCCATACGCCACGAGCACGATGAGCAATGCATACCCGGCGAACGCCCACGCGGTCAGCCACGGCGCGGGCTTCACCGTGAATGCCAGGCCGACCGGCCCGGAGACGTTGCCGCGCGCATCCTTGCCCCAGACCAGACACCTGCACTGGCCTGCTCCGAGGTTGGTGTATTCCTTGAAACTGGTTGCTGCCCAATCCGAAGGATGCGGATCGAAACCCGCCAACTGATGGCGATAACGGATGCGCGACTCGTCGGCGTAAGCCATCAGCGCCGCAGAGAAGGTGAGATTGCGCTGTATGTGCGACAGTTTCTCGCCACCGCGCAGCGACAGGCTGCAATCGGTCAGTGCGGCGTGATCGATCAGCGACGGCTTCGGCAGGTTGTCGGGGCGCTCCGTGCGCGGGTCGAACATGGCCAAGCCTCGCGCAGTTCCGAACCAGCCGCGGCCATGCTCGTCCACGAACCGCGCACCTTGCTGGCAGTCGCTGCTCGGAAGACCATCTTCGGTGGTGAACAATTCTTCGGTGAAACGGTCCGGATTGTCCTTCGTGCTGTTGCGCGGGGTGAGCCGCGCGACACCGCGCGTGGTGCACAGGTACACGCGGGCCGCCTAGTCCTCGGCAACGCTCAGGACCGAGTCGCCAGGCAGAGCTGGAGATGTTTGCGTCGACAACGATTCCCAACGCCCAGACGGATCGTCGATGCGAAGACGCGACACGCCACGCGAAAACGTGCCCACCCACAGCCAGCGCGTGTCATCGGGATCCATCGTCAGCTGAAGCGAGGAAATGTCCTGCCCGGTCTTGCCGACGACGTTCCAGCGATTTCTCTGCAATCGGGCAAGTCCCTTGCTCGTCCCTGCCCACATCGTGCGGTGGGCATCCGTGCCTGTGGTTTCCAGCAATTGGGTGACGATCTCGCTCGGCAGGCCGTCTGCTTGCCCGAAGCGGGTAAATTAGCCGTGCTCGAACCGCCCCAGCCCTCCATCGGTGCCAGCCCTTATGACGCTCGAACCGTCGTCGGCTTTGGTCTTGATGAGCTGGTACACACGCTGGTTCGGTAACGTCGCCCTATCCATGACCGTCCATTGGCCGTTTTCGAGCCGACCGATGCCGCCGCCGAACGAAGAGACCCAGAGCGAACGTGTACCGTCCTGTGGCCGGGTTTCGAGCAGCGAAAAGACGATGCTGTGGCTCAATGCCTCCGGCAGCGGAACCGGGACGAACCGATCGCTCGACAATCGCGCCAGCCCGCCATCGGACGTGCCAGCCAGATCACCTCCGCACCGCTGTCGTCCCGGGTCAGCAACACCGACGTCACGGCACCCGATGGCATCCCGGTCGTGGCATCGAATGCCCTCCAGTTGTTCGGCGACAGACGCACCACACCGCCACCCCACGTGCCCAGCCAGAGAGTCTTCAGGCCACCCGGCGAGGTGGTTTCCAGCACCTTCCAGATGATCCGGATCGGCAGGCCGCTACGCTCGTCGTACAACGTGAAACGACCATGCTTGAAGCGCAGCAGGCCGCCCTCGGTGCCGATCCACAATGCCGGGGAACTATCGTCCGTGCGACTCTTCGTGAACACCTAGACATTGCTGGGCAGCCCTGAGGTCTTGTCGAGCCACGTCCACTCTCCGCGCTCGAACACGGCGATGCCTGCGCCATACGACGCACTCCACAACGCGGGATCGCCATTCAGTCCTGGGCTCTCAACCATGTCGTCGATGCGATCGCCCAGCAGCGCCTTCGGCACCGGCACTGTCACGAAGCGGTCGCCGACCAGAAGCGCAAGGCCGCTGGACGTTCCCACCAGCAAGCCGTGTCCGCCATTGCTTTCGGTCGTCTCGCAGAGGGCTTTGGTATCGAGGCTGGGCAAGCCGGAAGCCAGGCCGAAAACCTTGATCCGTCCATTCTGCATGCGTGCGATGCCCTGGTCGGTCGCGATCCAGAGCACACTGCCTTGCGGATCTGCCGTTTCGAGCAGGCCACGGATGCGGTTGCTCGGCAATCCGGACCGGGTGTCGTACACCTTCCAGACCCCATCCTTCAGATACGCCAGCCCGCCGTCGTAGGATCCGAACCAGATGCCGCCATCTTTCGCGATGCGCATGACCCGTGCGTAGTTCGAACCAATGCGCCCCAGAAACGGAATCGTCTCCCAGGTGCGTCCGTTGTAGCGCGCTGCACCATCCTGGGTCGCGGCCCAGACGAATCCGTGCTGGTCGGTCAGCAGATCCACGACGGTGTGCTGCGGCAGCCCCGAGCGTTCGTCGAACACGACCCATGGCAAACGGCCCGGCGGTGCAGGCTCGATGGTCAGGTGGCCGGTTTCCGCAGGAGCCCATGCAACGTCGGTTGCGCGTGCGAGCGTCAGCCACTCAATCAGCAGCCATGCCGCGCATGCGCCGGTGAGGACCCTGCAACCTGGAAAGCACCCCAGCGCCATCGTTTCGTCGCCGGAATCAAAAAGCACAGCATGCCCACTGTGCATGCGCACTGTGCGTCATGCCAAACGCCCGATTACCGCATTATTTCGGCACGATGTTGATGCCGAATCGACACCCGGGGTCGATTTCCGACAGCTTGTCCACGGAGAATGTGAACAGTTCGAACAGTTGTTTCAGCCTTGCTTCGTCCTTCACGACGCCGCTGCATTGGAAATACAGTTCGTCGATCCCGTCCGGGTACTGCTTCGAAAACCAGCCGTTGTCCTTCCTGATCTTGAACCAGACCGACGGCTGCGCCTTGATCAGTAGCTTGAGCTTTGCGTCCTGCAGGAACGTCTTGATCTTCGGCTCCGGGCTGCCCTGGACAATGAATTCCTTGTCGAAGAATGCGTCGCCGATGGCGATGTCGCTCATCCCCAGCAGCTTCCCGACCCAACTGAAGATGTTTTCCCGGTAGATGTTCATCGCCAGTTTGTTCGGGTTCTTGAAAGGCGATCGCATCCGCGTATAGGTGGCCGAACTCTCGGCGCTGCTCATCGTGTAGGTGTCAAGGGTGATGATGAAATTGTCCCGGTGCAGGTCGATCCTGCCTTTCCGGGCCCATCCGGAAGGCGTGTAGTCGGCATCGATTTCCTTTGCGATGCCGCTCCAGACTTCGTTCTGCCCGGGCCCGAACAGGTTGCGCCAAAGTCCCATCGCGTTGCTCCTTGCAGAAAAAACCCAGGATCAAATACGGTTTGAAGCGAACGCTCGACCCCAGGGCCATTCACATAGCACTGCATCCTGACGCGATGATGCTTGCCGTCCGCTGCTCAGAAGACAGTGTGGCGATCGGCGTGAAGCTTTCCGCTCCGACCGCGACCCACCCCTCCGCCCCACGCAATTGTGCGACAACATGATCGACAGCCCTGCGCAACATCGTCGGTGCGACATAGCTGCGGTGCACCCGATCGATGGCGGCCATATACAAGCGGCCGAACAGGCTCGTGAACGACACGCGCGTGCCCATGGTCAACGCAATGCGGCCATCTGGAAGAATCTCCACACCCACGCAGGAACGAAAGCGCAGATGCTTGTCGTCGGCGCCAAGGATGACCTGCGCGCTGGAGTCCGTCGCGTCGACGGATTGTTCGATGACGGGAAAACGGCCCGCGAACAACCCGCATTGCTGTTTGCTCAGCAATGATGACACCGGGCATCCCAATGGGGACGTGCGCAGACCCAATGGCTTCACGAGCGCATTGCGGAATGCCATCAGGCGACCGACTCCGACCGGGCTGTTCTCGAGGAATCCATCGAGCAGCGAGGCTAGCAGTGCGGACGCGGACGTGGTCACCAGTTCGTCCACTTCCATGGTGAGGCGGAACGTATCCTGGTGGTGGAAACCGCCCTGGAACTGCGATCGCAGCAATGATCCAGGCGGCGGCCCAGTCAACTCCTCGACAGCGTGTCCGCTGTCATTTCCCGACTGGAATCCGGACGAATCGCGCCGGCGCGCCCATGCGCCACTCACGAAGCCGAGGCGACTTCGGAATGCCTTGCAGAGTCCACTCCTGGTCGAACCCGCTGGCGCATCAAGCGACAAGGCGATCGTCGGCACACGCTCTGCGTCGAGTTCCTGGCTGTGCAGCAGATCGACGACCGACTGCGGCAGCAACTCAGTGAGCGAGGGGATCGTGGCCTCGTTGGCCATCACCTTCGCACGCTCGGCTTCCGGCAATGCGCCGCCGAGTTCGTTGGTGTGGCATGACAATGCGAAGAAGGCCGGATGTATGGTCCTCGCCGCCAGCGGAGCGAACTGGTGCCACGTGTCGCCGCCGAAGCGGACGCAAAAAAGACTGTCCGGCGGCACATCCACGAAACGCAGCGAACGCAGGAAACTGCGCGGATCGCGCTCGATCTGCGCAGACGATGCGGAGGAGAACCGCAATTGCGCGCCCGCGCTGCCGGATACGGCCGTGAACACGCGATGCCCCGCATGGCGGTGAAACGGATGCCCCTTTTCCCCGACGCCGAACGAATAGAGCGAAGTCGCATCGCCCTTCTCCAGGTCGATGCCACCGATTCGCGCCGAAGGTTCATCCATTGCGTCGACGTAGCTTTCATGGGCGCGCTGCCTCGCCATGACGCCGGCAAACAACTGGTCGCCGGCACCGTGGCCGAGTTGCGCGATCAGCGACACTTCCACCGGCAAACCACCCGATTGCGATGGAATACGCGCCGATGGAAACGTCTGGACGACCTTGGTCAACGCGATCATGAGGAAACTCCTGGATGTCTTCGATCGTGCCGGTGCACTATGTCGCTTTATTGCGGGTCCGTGCGCGACTCTCGCGTTTCAGCGGCCCAGCGACGGGACAAACTTCGGCCGCCCAGACAAACAGCGTGTTCGCAAGTCGATCGGGAACGAGCTTGAAATAGACGAACTGGCCGCGTTTCTCGCGCGCGATCAACCCCGCATCCTCAAGGATGCGCAGGTGGCCCGACAGCGCCGGCTTGCTGAACTCGAAACGCTCGCCGATCTCGCCGGCGCTCAACTCCCCCTGGTTGAGATAAGCCAGGATCTTCCGTCGCGCCGTCGACGCGAGAGCCTCGAATACTTTTTCCATGATCGCCATTTAGTTAATTAATTAACTAAATATTATGTTGCGTGAGCGCAAGTGTCAACATGGGCGACGGCATGCGAACATAGCCACCCCGTCCAGCCGCTGCCGTGGAACGACAGTGGCTCTATCCGGCCTATGTGCGGTAGCACACACAGGCATGTGATCAACAGGCGCAGTATTCGGACTCATCTCCTCTTTGCCGTCGGTCGGTTCGTGTTGCTGGACCTGATGGATGGTACGTCGTGAGTCCGCCCCGCAGCAGGGCCGCCCGCCTTCTTGTGCGAGTCGCCTGCTGGTTGTGATTGCTCAGATGGAAGGGTCTATGCCGAATTCCGGTGCTGCTTTTGGCGATGATGATGGCAACAGCGAATTCCGGCGCCAGAAAACACTGTTGAAGACGGGCGCGTTGCAGGACGCGATCTTCAATAGCGCGTACTTCTCCAGCATCGCGACCGACGAAAAAGGCGTCATCCAGATCTTCAACGTCGGCGCCGAACGCATGCTCGGCTACGCCGCTCTGGATGTCGTCAACAAGATTACCCCAGCCGACATTTCCGACCCGAAGGAACTGATCGTGCGCGCGGCGGCGCTGAGCCTGGAACTGGACACGCCGATCACGCCGGGCTTCGAGGCGCTGGTGTTCAAGGCCTCGCGCGGAATCGAGGACATCTACGATCTGACCTACATCCGCAAGGACGGCAGCCGCTTTCTCGCGATCGTCTCGGTGACGGCGTTGCGCGATGAGCAGGACGGGATCATCGGCTATCTGCTGATCGGCACCGACAACACCGCGCGCAAGCAGGTCGAAGAAGCCCGCACCCTGCTCGACCAACGTCTTCGTGACCAGCAGTTCTATACGCGCTCGCTGATCGAATCGAACATCGACGCGCTGATGACGACCGATCCGCAGGGCATCATCTCCGACGTCAACCAGCAGATGATCGAACTCACCGGGCGCACCCGTGACGAACTGATCGGCGCTCCCTTCAAGAACTCGTTCACCGACCCCGAGCGCGCCGAGGCCGCGATCAAGCTGGTGCTGCGTGAAAAAAAGGTCACCGATTACGAGCTCACCGTACGCGCCATGGACGGCAAGGAAACCGTGGTTTCCTACAACGCCACCACCTTCTACGACCGCGACAAGAAACTGCAAGGCGTGGTTGCCGCCGCGCGCGACGTCACCGAACGCAAGCGCCTGGATCATGTGCTGCAGGAAAACAATGTCGAGCTGGGGAACGCGAAGATGGCGGCGGAAAAAGCCAACCTTGCGAAATCGGATTTCCTTTCCAGCATGAGCCATGAATTGCGCACGCCTCTCAGCGCGATCCTTGGCTTTGCGCAACTCATACAAACCGGTTCGCCACTGCCGACGGCATCGCAGAAGCGCAGCATCGATCAGATCCTGCAGGCAGGCTGGTACCTGCTGGAGTTGATCAACGAAGTTCTCGACCTCGCGCTCATCGAGTCCGGCAAGCTGTCATTGTCGCTGGAAGCTATTTCGCTGGCTGACGTCATGCGCGAATGCCGAGCGATGATCGAACCGCAAGCGAAAAAAAACGGCATCAGCGTGGCTTTTCCGCAGTTCGAAATCCCGTACTTCGTCAGGGCCGACCGGACACGGCTGAAGCAGATCCTGATCAACCTGCTTTCCAACGCGATCAAATACAACAAGGCGGACGGAGCGGTGTTCGTGCATTACATCGTGAATTCGCCGGAACGTATCCGCATTTGCGTCAAGGACACCGGCGAAGGGTTGCCACCGGAGAAACTCTCTCAGCTGTTCCAGCCATTCAATCGCCTTGGTCAGGAATCGAACACCGTGGAAGGCACTGGCATCGGCCTGGTGGTCTGCAAGCGCCTCGTCGAATGCATGGGTGGCGTCATCGGCGTGGAAAGCACTGTCGGAGAGGGCAGCGTCTTCTGGATCGAACTGAACCTGACGGCCGAAACGCAGCTGGTTGTTGGCACCGCCGAACTCACGGCTCGCGGCGAGACGCTGGCGCGGGCCGACACGTATATGCACACCTTGTTGTATGTCGAAGACAACCCGGCCAACCTGATGCTGGTCGAGGACATCATCGCGCGTCGCCCGGATATTCGCTTGCTGAGTGCGATGGACGGAACACTTGGCATCGCGATCGCGCGCGCGTCGCTGCCGGACGTCATCCTGATGGACATCAATCTGCCGGGCATCAGCGGCATCAAGGCCCTGAAAATCCTGGCCGAAGACCCGGCAACCGCGCACATCCCGGTAATCGCGCTGAGTGCGAATGCCATGCCGCGCGACATCACGAAAGGCCTGGAGGCCGGGTTCTTCAGTTATCTGACCAAGCCCATCAAGGTCAATGAATTCATGGATATGCTGGACGTGGCACTGCTGTTTGCAGAAGCAAAGGCGCCGCGCGCCGACATCGAGAAAACAACATGACGGATGGATCGATCGATATCCTTGGTGCAAGCATCCTGATCGTTGACGACCAGGATGCGAATGTGGACCTGCTTGAACAAGTGCTGAGCGAAACCGGCTACAGCCGCGTGACCTCGACCACGAACCCGCAGGAGGTTTGCGCGCTGCATCGCAAGAACCGCTACGACCTTATCCTGCTCGATCTGCAGATGCCGGTCATGGACGGGTTCGAGGTGATGGAAGACCTCAAGACAATGAATGCCGATGGCTACCTTCCGGTGCTGGTGATCACTGCCCAGCCAGGCCACAAGCTGCGTGCGTTGCAAACCGGCGCGAAGGATTTCATCAGCAAGCCATTCGACCTGGTCGAAGTCAGGACGCGCATCCACAACATGCTGGAAGTGCGGCTGCTGTACAAAAAGCTCGAGGATTACAACAAGGTGCTGGAAGCAACGGTGCAGGAACGGACCGCCGAACTGCGCGAGAGCGAAGCGCGCTATCGCAGCCTGACCGAACTCGCCTCCGACTGGTATTGGGAGCAGGACGAGAACGGACACTTCACCAAGGCGTCCGGTCCGGTGCTGGAGATGCTCGGAATCCGCGTCGATGCCCTGAAGGGAGATCTCGGCAGTGCGCATGTCGCGGGCTGGAATCAGGGCGAACAGGGAGAGCTGCAGGCACGCATCGCGGCGCGGCAGCCTTTCCTGGATTTCGTCGTCAGCCGCGTCAATTCCGACGGCTCCCAGCAACAGTTCCTGGTCAGCGGAGAACCGATGTTCAGCCAGTCCTGCCGCTTCATCGGTTACCGCGGAATCGGCGTGGAGCGCAGCGTACACGCAATCGAACACAACATCGCGACGGCCAGCGATGTCCTCGCCTCATAGTCCGAATCAGAACCATCTGCTCGCCGCCTTGCCCACGGCGGAATACGAGCGCCTTGTTGCGCACCTCGAACTGGTCCCGATGGCGCTCGGCGAGGTCCTCTACGAACCCGGCGGACAGATGCGGCACGCCTATTTCCCCACCACGTCCATCGTGTCGCTGCACTACGTGATGGAGTCCGGCGCATCGGCCGAAGCGGCCGGGGTTGGCAATGAGGGCATCGTCGGCATTTCGTTGTTCATGGGCGGCAGCACCACGTCGAGTTCGGCGGTTGTCCAGATCGCAGGCCATGCTTACCGGCTGGAATCGCGCATCCTGAAAGAGGAGTTCAATCGGGCCGGCTTGATGCAGCGGTTGTTGCTGCGTTACACGCAGGCACTGATGACCCAGATGTCCCAGAGCGCAGCCTGCAATCGCCATCATTCCGTGGAGCAGCAGTTGAGCCGCTGGCTGTTGCTGACCCTTGATCGCGTGCCGTCGCGCGAGTTGGTCGTCACCCAGGAACTGGTCGCCAGAATGCTCGGCGTGCGCCGGGAAGGCATCACCGAGGCCGCCGGGAAATTGCAAAACGGGGGTTTCATCCAGTACCGCCGTGGCCACATTGCGGTGCTGGATCGCGGCGGACTCGAGGCCCGTGCCTGCGAGTGTTACGCCGTCGTCAGGAAGGAATCGATCCGCCTGCTATCGGATGTGCGCTATCGCCAGGACATTCCTTGCAACGTCTTGCAAAGCGCGTCTGGAAGCAGCTGATTGGTCTCGCTTTGTCGTGCGCGCCAGCAACCGGAATCGCGGAACCGATGCAGACCAGACCTGTTCGCGTCGCAAGATCCATCGGAAGATGAACGGTCAGCACAGGATTCCGACAGGCGGTGCCTGCACGTCTTCGGCGAGGCGTACTCTCGGTCGATTCGCGTCGCTTTCGATCATCTTGCCTGGAAGGATTTCCACGAATTTCTGATATCGATTCTTCCAATTCAACTCCTGGTTGCCATCGCCTCATCTGCATTTCATGGTTGATCTTCGTGGCAACCAGTGAGCCTGCACCGCAGTGCGCCGCATGCCGTGCCATACAGGCCGCTCACTGACGTTCCACCGACAAGGAAGGTTGCATGCAAAACACTGGTTTTGGTGAGGGCGCTGGCGAAAAGCAGGGTGGCCCCGATGGCATCATCGAGTTTCGACGCCAGAAAACATTGTTGAAGACGGGTGCGTTGCAGGACGCGATCTTCAACAGCGCATACTTCTCCAGCATCGCGACCGACGAAAAAGGCGTCATCCAGATCTTCAATGTCGGCGCCGAACGCATGCTCGGCTACGCGGCACTGGATGTCGTCAACCGGATCACGCCAGCCGACATCTCCGACCCGCAGGAACTGATCGCACGCGCGGCGACGCTGAGCCTGGAACTGGACACGCCGATCACGCCGGGTTTCGAGGCACTGGTGTTCAAGGCCTCGCGCGGAATCGAGGACATCTACGAACTGACCTACATCCGCAAGGACGGCAGCCGCTTCCCCGCGATCGTCTCGGTCACCGCACTGCGCGACGCGCAGGAAGACATCATCGGCTATCTGTTGATCGGCACCGACAACACCGCGCGCAAGCAGGCCGAGGAGGCGCTGCTCAAGGCCGGTGCGTTGCAGAGCGCGATCTTCAATAGCGCGAACTTCTCGAGCATCGCCACCGACGCGAAAGGCGTCATCCAGATCTTCAACGTCGGCGCCGAGCGGATGCTGGGTTACACGGCAGCCGACGTGATGAACAAGATCACCCCGGCGGACATCTCCGACCCGCAGGAACTGATCGCCCGCGCGGCGGCGCTGAGCCTGGAACTCGACACGCCGATCACGCCGGGTTTCGAGGCGCTGGTGTTCAAGGCGTCGCGCGGAATCGAGGACATCTACGAGCTGACCTACATCCGCAAGGACGGCAGCCGCTTCCCCGCGATCGTCTCGGTCACCGCGCTTCGCGACGCGCAGGAGAACATCATCGGCTACCTGCTGATCGGTACCGACAACACCGCGCGCAAGCAGGTCGAGGAAGCCCGCGCCCTGCTCGACCAGCGCCTGCGCGATCAGCAGTTCTATACGCGCTCGCTGATCGAATCGAACATCGATGCGCTGATGACGACCGACCCGCAAGGCATCATCTCCGACGTCAACCAGCAGATGATCGCGCTGACCGGACGCACGCGCGACGAATTGATCGGTGCGCCATGCAAGAACTTCTTCACCGATCCGATCCGCGCCGATGCCGCGATCAACCGTGTCCTTACCGAGAACAAGGTCAGCGACTACGAACTGACTGTGCGCGCGCGCAACGGCGTCGAAACGGTGGTGTCGTACAACGCGGCGACCTTCCACGATCGCGAGCGCAAGTTGCAGGGCGTGTTCGCCGCCGCGCGCGACGTGACCGAGCGCAAGCGCTTCGACCGCACCCTGCAGGAAAAGAACATCGAGCTCGAGCACGCCAGTCGCATGAAATCGGAATTCCTGGCGACGATGTCGCACGAATTGCGCACGCCGCTGAACGCGATCATCGGTTTTTCCGAAGCGCTCAAGGACGGACTGATGGGCGAGATGAGCGACAGCCAGCACGAATACATCGGCGACATCTTCACCAGCGGGCAGCACCTGCTGTCGCTGATCAACGATATCCTGGACCTGTCGAAGGTCGAAGCCGGGATGATGGCGCTCGAACTGGAGTCGGTCGACATCAACAGCCTGCTGTCGAACAGCTTGTCGATCGTCAGGGAAAAGGCGGCAGCCCAGCACATCCATCTCGAACTCGAAATCGGCCACGACCTTGGCGCTGCCCAACTGGACATGCGCAAGACCAAGCAGATCGTCTACAACCTGTTGTCGAATGCAGTCAAGTTCAGTTCCCAAGGCGGGCGCGTGATCCTGCGCGCGCGGCATGTCCCGCGCAGTGCCGTCGGCATAGTGTCCGACAACTGGCCATCGCATGGATTCCCCCTGGCCGACAACGAATACAGCGAATTTCTCGAAATCTGCGTCATCGACAACGGCATCGGCATTTCGAAGGACAACATGGCGAAGTTGTTCCAGGCATTCACCCAGATCGACAGCAGCCTCGCGCGCAAGTTTGAAGGCACAGGCCTCGGGCTGGCGATGGTGAAGCAGCTCGCCAAATTGCATGGAGGTACGGTGGCCATGGCCAGTGCAGAGGGCGAAGGCTCGCGCTTCGCAGTCTGGCTGCCACTGCGCAATCAGCTATCGTTGCAGAATCAGGGAGGCGCTGGTGGCCAGAGTCCTGATCATTGAAGACAACCCAGCGAACCTGAAGCTGACCTCGCTGCTGATGCGGCATGTCGGCCACATCGTGTTCAGCGCCGTCGATGCCGAGACCGGATTGACGATGGCGCGTGCCGACCAGCCGGACCTGATCCTGATGGACGTGCAGTTGCCCGGCATGGACGGCTTCGCGGCGACGGCCCTGCTGAAACAGGATCCGGCGACTGCGGCGATCCCCATCATTGCGTTGACCTCGATGGCGATGAAGGAAGACCAGGAAAAAAGCCGCGCCGCCGGTTGCGATGGATACATCGCCAAGCCGTTGCGCTACCGCGAACTGTATGCGGCGGTCGATGCACTGTTGTTCAAGCGCGGATCGCAGGCAGCGCTTACGTCCATCCCTGACGACCCGATGCCATGACCAGTCGTACTGGCATGATCCTGATCGTCGATGACTAACTCCAGAACCGCAGGCTGCTCGAAGCACTGCTGAAGGCTGAAGGCTATCTCACGCTCACCGCAGCCAATGGCGATGAAGCGCTTGCCTCGATTGCACAATGCGCGCCTGACCTGATCCTGCTCGACGTCATGATGCCGGGGATGGACGGACACGAACTTGCCACGTTGCTCAAGGCCGATGCGGCCACGTCGGATATCCCGATCATCATGGTGACCGCGCAGATCGACGGCAGCGCGCGCCTGGCCGTCCTCAATGCCGGAGCGGAAGAGTTCCTGAGCAAACCGGTCGACTGAGCGGAACTCTGGGTCAGGGTGCGCAACCTGCTGCGGTTGAAAGCGTATGGCGACTTCCTCAAGAACCACAGCTCGATGCTCGCACTGGAAGTGCAGGCGCACGGCCGACCTCCAGCATCTGGCGCACTACGACCCCGTCACCGGCCTGCCAAATCGCACACTGTTCTACGAAACCCTCGCAAAGACCCTGGAACAGTCTGCGGACAGCGGCTTGATGGTCGCCGTCCTGTTCATCGACCTCGACCATTTCAAGAACGTGAACGACACGCTGGCCCACGCGATCGGCGATGAATTGCTGCGCCAGTTCAGCAGCCGACTGGTCCAGTGCGTGCATACGCGGGATACCGTCGGGCGCCTCGGTGGCGATGAGTTTGCCCTGATCCTGGCGATGCAAGACGGCCAGCACGCAGCCACCATCGCCGCCAGCAAGATCCGCGAGGCGTTGCGCGAACCGTTCGACCTGAAAGGTCACGATGTGACCGTGACCGCGAGCATCGGCATCACCGTCCATCCCGACGATGCATCCGATCCAGAGACCCTGCTCAAGTACGCGGATACCGCGATGTACCGGGCCAAGAAGGCGGGCCGCGACACCTTCCGCTTCTTCACCGCGCAGATGAATGCCGAAGCGCTGGCCCAGATCAAACTGGAAAAGGCCGTTCGCAAGGCCGTCGAGAACAACGAATTCGTCCTGTTCTACCAACCCAAGGTGCAACTGAGCAGCGGCCGCATCACCGGACTGAGCGTTGCTGCGCTGGCAACGCCCAGGGCATGGGCTGGTGTTGCCGGGAGACTTCATTCCGGTGCTCGAAGAGACCGGTCTCATCGTTCGCGTGGGGACATGGGTCATCGATGCGGAATGCGCGCAGATCGGCGAGTGGCTGCACTCTCCGATCGGCCCGATGCAGATCTCGGTGAACGTCGCCGGACGCCAGTTCATCGAGGGCGACCTGGAGGGAGACGTCGTCAAGGCGCTCGCCAAACACGGCATTCCGGCCGACCTGCTCGAACTGGAATTGACCGAGAGTTCGCTGGTCGCGAACACCGCGCGCATCATCGCCACCCTGCAAAACCTGAAGCAACTTGGCGTGCAGATTTCCATCGACGATTTCGGCACAGGCTACTCGAGTCTGGCCTATCTGCGCCGGTTCCCGATCGATAAATTGAAGATCGACATCGCCTTCATCCGCGACATCACGACCAATCCGGATGCCGCGCCGATCGCACCGACCATCATCCGCATGGCGCACGGCCTCAAGCTGGACATGATTGCGGAAGGCGTGGAAACCGAAGCGCAACTGATGTATCTGCGGCGTCATGGCTGCGACCAGATCCAGGGCTACTATTTCAGCCGACCGTTGCCACTGTCGGAGATCGAGCAGATCCTGCGCGATGAGAAACGCTTGCCGCCCACCGATGGCATCGCCGGTGCGCCGCTCAAGACCTTGCTGCTGGTCGATGACGAGCCCGAGATACTCACCGCGTTGCAACGCATGCTGCGACTGGAAGGCTACAACATCCTGTCGGCGCTCTCGGCCGCCGAGGGCTTCGAATTGCTGGCCCTGCATCCGGTCCAGGTCATCGTCTGCGACCAGCGCATGCCGGTGATGAGCGGCGCCGATTTCTTCGACCGGGTGAAGGGACTCTATCCCGATGCGCTGCGGATCATCCTGTCCGGCTACACCGACCTGGAACTGGTCATGTATTCGATCAACCGCGGATCGATCTATCGTTTCTACACCAAGCCCTGAGACAGTGACGTATTGCGCGACAACATCCGCAATGCCTTCCGCCACTACGCGCTCATGCACGGCGGCCGACCCGAACAACTCGACGACCATGGCCGCAACATCCATCCCTCGATCGATCCGGTCGCGCAGGGACGCAGGCGGCGAGCACGACTCGCGAAGCCATAAGCCCGCCAGGACCAGAACCAGGAACCGGATGACATGCGATCTGCCTTGGCGGATCATTTGCGCATCGCGCGTGGCCGTTCAGGGGGACGCCATGAATCTTCGTCATATCGCAGCCTTTTCCGACGGCGACGTCGGCGGTAATCCGGCTGGCGTCTGGGTCGGGGATGCATTGCCGGACGACTCGACGATGCAACGCATCGCGGCGGAGGTCGGGTTTTCCGAAACCGCATTCGCGGTGCCGATGAAACATGCATGGCGCGTGCGCTACTTTTCGCCGGAGTCCGAAGTACCGTTCTGCGGGCACGCGACGATCGCGTTGGGCGCGGCGCTGGTGCTCGATCATGGCGACGGCATGTACGCGCTGGCGCTCAACGATGCACACATCACGGTCGAAGGGCATCGCAATGGCGAGCGCATCGTGGCCGCTCTGCAATCCCCGCATACGCGCAGCAAGACCGCCGATCCCACGCTGGTTGCGGAGGTTCTGGCACTGTTCGGCTACGCTCCCGACGATCTCGATCCGCGGATACCACCGGCGATGGCATGCGCAGGCGCGACGCACCTGGTGCTCGCGCTTGACACGCGCGCGAAGCTCGCCGCGATGAGATACAGCCTCGATGCAGGCCGCACCTTGATGCAACATGCCGGCCTGACCACGATTGCACTGGTCTATGCCGAAACGCCGATGCTGTTCCACGCACGCAACGCATTCGCATCGGGCGGCGTGTACGAAGACCCGGCGACGGGCGCTGGCGCAGCGGCCCTCGCGGGCTACTTGCGCGATATCCGCTGGCCACAACGCGACGTGATCTACATCGTGCAAGGCGAAGACATGGGGTCGCGCTCGCGCCTGCGCGCGGAATTTTCGCGCGTCACCGGCAGTTCGATTCGCGTGTCCGGAACCGCACGGATGATGGAGGTTTAGTCGATTGCATGAGCAGAGAGCAAGCAGTCGCTCGACGACCCATCAGTCGCAATCGCATTTTGTTCCTCACGAGCAACCAACACGTTGAAAGAGCCAGCTTCGTTTTCGCAGTGGCCTTGCCCTCGTCGTCACCCAAACGATCTGGATGCTCGACGGCATGGCGTATGCACTGCGACTAGGGATCGATTACTTTGTTTCTCATCAACATGCCGTAGAACATGATGTTGATTTCTCGCAGGGCGCTGATTGCGTCGAGAATCTTCGGCCACGCGATCTGCTCCATCTGCCCCGGCATCAAGCGGCGACCTCGCCACCGTTCATGCATCATTTGGACTCGCGCATCAACCACGATCTCCTGTGTGGCGCTATGCTGCTGCTGGCAACGCGGCGCGACAATCCGCGCCCCACGAGCAGTTTCTCTGTACCCTTCTCGTGCACCTGACCAAGCATCGAATGACTGAAGGAAATCCATGAAACGCTGCTGTTTGCTTGCTTCTCTCATCCTGTTGCAGACACAGCAATTGCACGCTGCTGGCGGGTCGCCCGGCATCTTTTCCGATGGATTCAAGGCGTCCGTGAATGCTTCGATGAACCAGCCCGACAAGGAGCAGCGCACGAGGTTTCTTGTCGAAGCCATGCACCACGGGACCGACACGGAGGTCTTCCATGTCTTCCCCGTGCTGTTCCCGGTCGACATGCTGGACGCTGCCCAGAAGGCACAGGTATGCACCGCTGAAATCAACGCCTCGCTCGGGAATGTCAGCGCTTACACGGCCAGCACGGAAGCCGAAAAGCAAACCTTCCCGACATCGCATGCGATGAAGATACGCCCGGATACGGATCGTCTCATCGTGTGTCTGGATCAGTACTACGCGAACGGGCAGTTGAATTTTTTGCACAAGCCATCCGGCAGTGCAATCAAGCCAAAACCCCGCCGCCGCTCGTCCTGACTCTGGTGTCCTGCCATCCATCGCCTGGAACTGCGCCTCGCACGATCAGCGCGCGCACGATTCCATGAACAGACACTGCCGAAAAATCGACTTCGAGGAAGCAAGGCGCACCTGCACAAAGCCGGTTCCGAAGGAGTGATTGGTAGCGCAGCTCAACCAGGAAAGCGGAAATCCACCGGGCCCATCATCGGCTTGCCGTCGAACAACTGGTCGCGATGCGGACCGTCGCGTTCGACCCAGTGCATGAACATGTGCGCCGACCAGCGGTTGGGATTCGGCGCTAGCCTGCCGTGGCGGTAGTCGTAGCCGCGATACACGACCGCATCGCCGGGCACCATCGCGTAGTCGGAATACGCCTCGTCGCCAAAGTCGTCGTCACCGCGCGTCGTCTGCCGCTGCTCCTCGCTCACCGGCGTGCCAGCGACTGCGAGCGCCCATGGAATGCCATTGGCGTACGCGAGCGTCATCGAGAGCGAGTGCTCGCAGGCCGGGCGATCGGCATGGATGCGGCAGACATCGCCCTGCTGGTACGTGCGGAAATAGCTGTAGGTCGGAAGCAGGCGCGCGCCGACGACATCTTCGATCTTCGGCGTGATGCCCCACAGGAAGGTCAGCAGCACCGGCCATTCCATGCACGACACTTCGTAGCATGGCTTGTTGCCGATGCTTGGCGGCACCAGCCAGCGCGCACCGCCTTGCGCGATACCGAGCGCGATCTTGCGCGCCATCGCGACCGCGACCTCGGGCGACAGCAAACCGCGCAACAGGTCGGCGCCACCGGCCTTGTAGGCGTTCGAAGCGCTCATGCGCGGACGAATCCATCGAGCAATGCCGCGATCAGTTTCGGCAACGGTGCGGTCGCGTGGTCGAGGTTCGCATAGACCTCGTCCATGGTGATTTCGGCGGGTCCTGAGCCTGTCGAAGGGCCGCAGCCTGCAGCCCAGTTCGCCACCAAGGCGAGGCTCGCATAGTCGAGGCCGAGTTCGCGAGCGAGGCCCGCCTCAGGCATGCCGGTCATGCCGACGAGGTCGCAGCCATCGCGATGCAGGCGCGCAATCTCGGCTTTCGTCTCCAGGCGCGGGCCCTGGGTCGCGCCATAGCATCCGCCATCGACGACCGCGATATCCGCCAAGCGCGCTGCAGAGAGCAACGCGGCGCGCAGCGATGGCGTGTACGGTTCGGTCATGTCCACATGCAGGACGTCGGTACCCTGCTCTTCGCAAAAAGTAGAGATGCGGCCCCATGTGTAGTCGATGATCTGGTCGGGCACGCCGATCGCTCGCGGTGCGTAGTGTGCGGTGATGCCGCCGACTGCGTTGACCGCAAGCACGCGCGTAACGCCAAGCTCCTTGAGCAGCCAGAGATTCGCGCGGTAGTTCACCTTGTGCGGCGGCAATCCATGTTCCTCGCCGTGACGCGCAAGGAACGCAATCCGATGTGCGCCGAGTTTGCCGATGCGCACAGGGCCGGACGGATTGCCATAGGGCGTCTCGCGCAGCACAGCTCCCGCATCGTCGAACGCCGCGAGCTTGTACAGGCCAGTGCCACCGATCACGGCGAGAGCGATCGCGTTGTCATCGCGATCGCTCATGCATCGTATCTCAGCGCGTAGATCGCGGGCAGGTTGCGGCCCTGCTCGTGATAGTCCATGCCGAACCCGTAGACGTAGCGATCAGGAACTTCGACGCCGACGTAGTCCGTGCGCATGCCGGGTACGCAGCGGTCGTGCAATTTCCTGGTCATCACCGCGATGCGCACGTCGGCCGCGCCCTGTTCGCGGCACCACGTGCGCACCGCATCGAGCGTGTAACCCTCGTCGAGGATGTCGTCTGCGAGGAGCACATGCTTGCCTTGCAATGGCGTCGCAGGGCGGTGCTTCCACTGCAGGTCGGTGCCGGATATCGCCCCGCGATAGCGCGTCGCATGCAGGAAATCGAACTCCAGGTCGAGCGCATTGCCCTGCCCCAGCGCGAGCGCGAGTTCGGATGCGAACAGCATGCCGCCGTGCATCACCGTCAGCAGCAACGGGCGCTGGCCTTTGTAGTCGTCGCGGATCGCGTTCGCCATGCGCGCGATCGCGACATCGATCGCGTGGCGGTCGAACAGCAGATCGGAGTTCGCGAGCGCGGCGGCGAGATCGTGTTCCATCAGGCCACCCCGAATCCATCGGCCGACAACTGCGCGACCGCGTGCGCGTGGCGCGGATCGGATTGCAGCGTGTTCCAGTGCGTGCGACCGCGCCCGAATAGTGTCGCCAGCGCATCCGCAGGCGGCGCGCGACGCTTGTCCATCGCAGCGAGCGAGTCTGGAACCAGTGTCGGCGCGCACACCAGCACCGCGTCGCAACCGGCATCGAGGTGCGCGTCGATGCGCGCACCGATCCCGCCGGCCGATTCCGCGGCGGCCATGCCGATGTCGTCGGAGAACACCACGCCGCGAAAACCCATGTCCGCGCGCAGGATCTCGTTGATCCAGCGCGGCGAATAGCCGGCCGGTTCCGGCGCGACCGCGGGATAGGTCACGTGCGCGAGCATCATCGCTTCAGCGCCCGCATCGATGCCGGCGACGAAGGGAACCAGATCCTCCGCGCGCAGGGTGTCGAGCGGGCGCGGATCGGTCGCCGCATCAAAGTGGGTGTCTTCCAGCACCGAGCCGTGGCCGGGGAAATGCTTGAGCGTCGCAGCCATGCCGGCGGCGTGCATGCCGCGCACGTAGGCGCGCGTGAACGCAGCGACGATCTGCGGATCGGCCGAGAACGCACGGTCGCCGATCGCACGATTGCCGCGACCCAGATCGACGACGGGCGCGAAACTCAAATCGACATCGAGCGCACGGATCTCGCTGGCCATCAGCCACGCGTGTTCTTCCGCAAGCGCGAGCGCCACGGTGGGGTCGGCTGCATGCATCCGGCCAAAACCTTCGAGCGACGGCAGCGACACAAACCCATCGCGGAAACGCTGCACGCGGCCGCCTTCCTGGTCCACGCACAGCAATTGCGGGCGCGGTGCGGCGGCACGAATTTCGGCGGCGAGTTCGGTGACCTGCTCGCGCGATGCGAAGTTGCGCGTGAACAGGATCACCCCGCCGACCGACGCATGCTGTAGCCAGTCGCGCTCGGTGGCGTCCAGCGTGGTTCCCGCGATTCCGATTACCAGCATCAACGTTTCTCCTCGGGATTCCACTGCGAATACGGCCGTTCGGCCAAGGCGAGATTGTAATAGCGCAACGCGTCGGTGACCTCGCGCCCGGTCCAGTCCGGCGTTTTGAAGGCGGTATCGGCACTGGGCAGCTCGATCTCGGCGACCGTCAGGCCAGCGTTCTCGCCCTCGAACACGTCGATCTCCCAAAGGAAACCTGCGTGCGTCACGTAGTGCCGGGTCTTGTCGATCAGTCCGCCCACGCAAAGTTTCAACAAGGCTTCCGCGTCAGCCGCCGGAATCGCGTACTCGAACTCCTGCCGGGTGTGGCCGAGTTCGCGCGACTTCATGTTGAGGAAAGCCCCGTCGCCCGCGATGCGTATCCGCACTGACGCCTGCTGGGTGCCATTCCGCAGCGCCGCCATGTCGTTGAGGTAGCCCTGCGCCATGCGCACGGATTTCTCGACGTGGCTGCGCCAGCCGTCGCCAACCACAGTGAATTTGCGTTCGATCTCGATGCCCATCATTCGAGCCCGGGTTGGGCTGGCCACGCAGAGGTCGACCAGCGACTCGACACAACTTGCGGCCCAAGGATGGGCCGCACGCAGCGATGCCGGCAACGGCAGCGCTGCGAAGCGGAGTCCGGGCGTGTACCGGACTCCGCGCGCAAATGTTGGACAGGATGTTCAATCATTTGCATTGGACTACTTCTCGAACAAGGCGATGCTTTCGACGTGCGCGGTGTGCGGAAACATGTCCATCACACCGGCCGCGCGCAACTTGTAGCCGCGCTCGCGCACGAGGAAGCCGGCGTCGCGCGCGAGCGAGCCCGGATGGCAGGACACGTACACGATGCGATCGATCTTCTTGAGCGGCAACTGCGGCAACAGAGCTTCGGCACCAGAGCGCGGCGGATCGAGCAGCAAAGCATCGAAGCGTTCGTTGATCCACGGCTCGTAGGCCAGCGTCGACGCGAGATCGGCGGTGTAGAAGCGCGCGTTGGAAATGCCATTGCGTTCGGCATTCGCACGCGCACGCGCGACCAGCCCAACCTCGCCTTCCACGCCGACGACTTCGGCTACGCGCCGCGCGATTGGCAATGTGAAATTGCCCAATCCACAGAACAAGTCGAGGATGCGCTGCTGCGGTTTCGGATCGAGCAATTCCAGCGTGCGCGCGATCATCTTCGCGTTCATGCCAGCGTTGATCTGGATGAAGTCCAGCGGCTGGAACGCGAGCGTGACATCGTACTCGGGCAATGCAAATTCCAGCGCGATCGATTCGGGCCACAACGGACGTACCGAATCGACGCCACCGGGTTGCAGCAGCACCGCAAAGTCGTTGCCTTTGGCGAATTCAATCAATGTCGTCTGATCGGACTCTGACAGCGGCTGCAAGTTGCGGAATACCAGCGCCGCCTGTCCGCTGCCGTCCGGCCCACCGCCATCGCCCGCGCTGCGATCTCCAATGATGAATTCGATCTGGGCGATGTCGCGCTTGCCTTCGAGCGTGTCGATCATCCCGCGGATCGCGCCGATCTTCATTCCTATCGCAGGAACAATGGTTTCGCAACGCTGAATGTCGGCGACGAAACGCGGATCGTCCTCGCGGAAGCCGACTAGCGTGCGCTCCTTCTTCTCGACATAGCGAACGGACAGCCGGCCCTTGCGCCGATAACCCCAGGGTTGGTCGGTGAGTGCAGGCAACACGCGTTGCGGCGTCACATGTCCGATGCGTTCGAGGTTCTCCAGCAGTACGCGCTGCTTGGCCTCGATCTGTTTCGGCGCGTCCAGATGCTGCAGCACGCAGCCCGAGCATTGCCCGAAATGCGCGCAGAGCGGCGTCACGCGATCCGGCGATGCCTGCAGCACCTCGATCGTCGCGGCTTCGTCGTAGTTGCGATGGCGCGCCGTCGGTTGCGCCACCACGCGTTCGCCCGGCAGGGCGCCGCGCACGAACACGGCCTTGCCGTCACGACGCGCGACGCCACGGCCATCATGGGTCAGGCCATCGACCTGCGCTTCAAACGGAACACGGGAAAAACTGCTGCGAGCCACAGATTCTGATCACACAATCGGGGCATGTATTGTCGCATTGTGACCGCCATGGATGGCGCGAATGCCGAAAATGAAGGAGCAATTTTCGGCTCGCACTACGACCGCCACGGATGGCGGAAATGCCGAAAGCCCGGTACAGCTTCCGGCAAGGAGCACTATCGACCGCGCTCACCCCTTCCCGAGCTTATTTCTGCTTCCACGCCCCGCTGGAATCCTGGTACCACCAGCCCTTGTGCGCGCTCTGGACCCATTGCCTGGCGAAGGTCTCGCGGATCTGCGACTCCCACTCGGCATGGCCATTGGCTACGGCGATCTCGCGATAGACCGCATTGCGGTCGCGGTTGTCGTCGGCGACGGACTGGTTCACCGCGACGCGATCCTTGAGCGCGACCTTGGTCGCATCGCGCATGCTGATCAGCCCATCCTTGCTGAAGCCCAGCGCTCCGGCGTCGAACGCGGGTTGCAGCGCGGTCGAGAAACGCTCGGCCATGCGCGACTGGATCGCCTGGATGCCGGGTGTCCTGATCGTGATGTCGGGTGCGGTCTGCGCTTCGGCATCCGGAATGATCAGCGACAGCAGACTCAGGCCTGGCGCTTTCTTTTCGGTGCCCTGCTCATCCTTCGTCGGCGGAGGTGGGGTGGACTGATCGGCCGGGCCGATCACCTTGTCGACGAACTCCTTGGCGGCTTCCTGCGCCTGCGCGGCCGGGAAGTAGACATTGATCGTAACGCATGCGCTGAGCAGCAATGCGGTAATCAGGCTTCCGCCGAGAAGTTTGCGATGTTCGAGCAGCTTGCGCACGATGTTCTCCTGATGTTGGGTGATGCGAATGTTGTCCGGGATGCGTGCGATAGCGATTATTTGATGATGATCTTGCCTTGCGTGGCGGCTTGCAAGCGCGCTACCAGAGTCGGCCAGTCCACCTCGCGGGCGAAGCCAACGACAGAAATATGCGGCAGGCCCGATCCTTCGACGATTGTATAACCGGCGCCCGCTGAACCTACTCCGTCCATGTGGCAGACATTGTTGGCCAACTTGCACGCGAGGCCCAGCCGCGCATAGCCGAAATCCTGAAAGAGTTTCAGCGCCTGCGCCTGCAGACCGCCGACGAAACCGCCGCCGCCGACACTGGACAGATCGGAGACTGCGCGCTGGCTGATGCGTCGGCGATCAGGTGCTTTGTCGTCGCTGTGCAATTCGGCGTCGAATGCGACCGGCGACCAGTCGAGGAGGCGCAAGTCGCGGATGTGCCCGTCGAGGCGGCCGGTGATCTCACCAAAGCCGAACACGCCTGTCAGCGCCTTCAGGTCGAAGCCCTTGATCGTCAAGTCCGCGAGCACACTCGGGTCGGCGCCGAACGGACGTTCCATCGCGAGCTTGCCGACCGACAGCGTGCCGCCGAATACCTGCGCGACCAGGCCACCGTCGAAACTCAGCACGCCGTTCTCGTAGCGCGCGGCCGGCAGGGTGCCGTCGAGCGTGCCCCCGAACGCGGGCCAGTCCAGCGCCTTGGCAAGCTGCGCGACCTCAAGTTTCAGCAACGTCAGCCCGAGCACGAAGCGGCTGCCGTTGCCTGCATTGGGCGCGGTCAGGTCGAACCTGTCGAGCCGCAGCGTGCCGCCGAGCAGCGGAATCGCCGCCGCACCATCGAGTTGCAGCGTGCGCGACTGGCTATGCAAGGCGACCTTGGTTGGTCCCAGCGCGATGCCGAACAGCGCGCCGCCGTTCCAGTGCAATGCGCTCGCCACCGATGCGGCATCGGCCGTCCAGCGCAGGTCGCCATCGAGTCCGTGCAACGCAAAACGCTGCTTGCCGTCGATCGCATCCATGTTGTGCAATTGCACATGCGCGCCCTGCAATCCGCTCGCGACCATCGCCAATTCGGCATGTACGCCGCCGTGCAGTTGCAGGTCCGCGAACCCTGCCTGGCCAAGCCAGCCGGTCAGGTAACGATCGCGCGCGCGGTCCAGGTCGTCGCTGTGCAGTTGCAGGTTCAGCGTGCGCAGATCGAGAGCCGGCGAGAACTGTGCGTTGCCATCGGCAGTGAGCACCGCGCCATCGTTCCAGCGCAATGTCTGGAACATCCAGTCGCTGCGCGCAGCCTGGCTCGCATGGATCGTCGCGACCACTGGGGTTTTCGGCAGCGCTGCGTACAGGCCACCGGCCAGCAATTCGCCACCACGCAACGTGATGCCGGTGCCGATCGTGCGCAGTGCCGCGTTCTGGCTGTAATCGAACTGCACGTCGGCATCCAGCGCGCCGATTGCGATGCCGCCATCCGGCGTTTCCAGCGCGAGCCCGCGCAACTGCAGCGGGCCTTGTACGGTCATGGGAGCGCGCGGAGGCACGCGGATGTCGAGTCGTCCAGCAAGCGTGCCCGCCTGAAGCTTCCCGCTCGCCCACAGCGTCGCTGTGTAAGCCTGCAGCCATGCGGCCGGCACCTGTTCGAACAGCAACCGCGTTGTGTCCGGCGTTGCTGCGGTGCGCTGCAGACCAACCGCACTGCGGCCATCGGACAAGCGCGCGGTGGTTGAAGCCGTCGCGATCGCAAGTGTCAGCCGCATCGGTTTCGCATGACCCGTGCGCACGCTGCCATCGCAGCGCCAGCCGCCGCTGCGATCGCGCGACAGCGGGCATTCCCAATGCACGTTGCTGAACTTGTAGCCATAGCCGGAGGCATCGAGCATGTCGGCATCGATGCGCAGCAGTCCGCTGGATGCCGCATCAGGCCATACGAGCCGCACATGCAGGCCATTGACGGTCGCAACGGCGGAGCGCATCGCATCCGCATGCAATTCCAGCGTGCGAGCAAGTACCGGCGCGCACAACAGCGACAACAACAATGCGATGCCCGACATCGCTGCAGGAGCGCGAAATGCGTGGTTGCGGAGTTGGGTTGCGCGCAGCATGCTGTCCGCAGTGTGCCATCCATCCCGGTCGCCATGAACCCCAATCGCTTGCTGTTGGTCGAAGACGACGCGATCAGTCGTGGTTTCCTGAACCACGCGCTGGAGTCGCTGACTGCGACCGTCGTGGATACCGCGAACGATGCAGCGCACGCGCTGGCGTTGGCGCGGGAGCATTCCTATGCATTGTGGCTGCTCGATGCGAACCTGCCGGACTCGAGCGGCGAACAACTTCTGCACGACCTGCGCGCATTGCATCCCGATGTGCCCGCGCTGTGCCTGACCGCCGAGGTGCAGCGCGAGCGCCTCGATCGCCTGCAGGCAGTGGGCTTTGCCGAAGTTCTGCAAAAACCCTTGAGCATCCTCGCGTTGCACGCAGCGGTCCGGCGCGCGCTCGGCGCGATTGCGCCCAGCGACGATCGCGATGCGCTGGTCTGGGACGATGTGCGTGCGCTGCAGGCGCTGGGCGGAAACGTCTCTACGATGCGCGCCTTGCGCGGGCTGTTCGTCGCCGAGTTGCCGACGCAGGCCGAAACGATCCTGCGAGCCGTTGCCGCAGGCGATGCGGATGGCGCATACGCGGAAATGCATCGACTCAAGGCGAGTTGCGGTTTCGTCGGCAGCGCGCGATTGCTCGATGCGGTGCGCGGCCTGCATGAAGCGCCGCTCGATCCGGAGCGCGCCCAGCATTTTCGCGAGCAAGTCGCCGAAGTACTTGCTGCGGCTCAATCGCGACGCTGAGTGCCAGGCTGGTCTCCCGCCACAGATGGGTCCGGGCGCAATCGCGCGAATTCCGCAAGCAAACCCCACGAACGCAGTCCACGCGTACCCAGATGGTGCGCGATCAGCGTGCGCAGCGCGATGCGTTGTTCGCGCAATTGCATATCGGACGGCATCGCATTTCCGGCCAACGCGAGCAACGCATCGCCGCCGAACGCACCGCTGTTGAGCGTTGCTGCATCGCGCACACGCCACAGACCGCGTTCCGGATCGATGCGATAGCGCGCATTCGCGTCCAGTGGTGCGTCGTCGGCATCGTGCTGCAGATCCAGCGCATAGCCGAGCGCGTCGAGCAAGTCGCGTTCGAAGCGACGCAATGTCCACGCAAGCGACGGCGTGGCGGACAACTCATCCAGCGCGTCCGCGAAACGCAGGAATAGTTGCGGATGCGCATCGTTGCGCGGCAGAAGGCGCAACGCGAGTTCGCTGAGATAGAAACCGGCGAGCAGCGCATCACCGACCAGCGCAGGCGCATGACCGCTGGCTTCGGCGTGGCGCAACTGCGCGAGCTCGCCACGCTGCAGGTAGTCCACGCGGATGCGTTGCAAGGGTTGCAAGGCGGCGCGCAGCGGCTGCCGTTTCGGGCCTTGCACGCCGCGCGCGACGACGCCGATGCGGCCGTGCTCGTGGGTGAAAAGTTCAAGCAAAAGGCTGCTCTCGCGCCAGCGCGTCGCGTGCAACACGATCGCGGGCTGGCCGAGGATGCGCATGGGGGGTGGGGCTAGGGGTTAGGGTCTGGGGGCTGGTAAAAAACGAGGCGATGCGAGCCCAGATCTTTCGGCTTGCGAACAGACGCGAAGCTGGAAGCACGTTCCCAAGCCTCCAGACCCTAGCCCCCACACGCCGCCTTCACTCATACCCAAACTGGATCAGCGCGTTGACGTCGTCGGCCCAGCCTTCGCGCACCTTGCACCAGGTTTCAAGGAAAACCTTGCGGCCGAACAGACGCTCCATGTTTTCGCGCGAGGCGCGACCGATCTGCTTCATGCTTTCGCCGCCCTTGCCGACCACGATCGCCTTCTGGCCTTCGCGTTCGACCCAGACCGTCGCGGCGATCCGCAGCATGGCGCCGTCCTCGTCGAAACGGTCGATCGACACCGTCGCCGAATACGGCACTTCCTCACCGAGCCGCAACATCAACTGCTCGCGCACGAGTTCGGCCGCAAGGAAACGCTGGCTGCGGTCGGTGATTTCGTCTTCGGCGTAGAACGGTTCGGACTCGGGCATCAGCGCGATCAGTTCGCGAACCAGCGGCTCCAGACCCTTGCGCTTGAGCGCGGACAGCAGATGCACGGCGGTGAACTTGCGGTCCTTCGTGCATTCGGTAATGAACGGCAGCAGTTCCTGTTTGAGCTTGATCCGATCGATCTTGTTGATGACCAGCAAGGTCGGCACGCCCGCATCGGTCAACGCCGCATAAGCCAGGTCGTCATCGGTATTCCAGCGACCGGCTTCGATCACCAGCAGCGCGGCGTCCACGCCTGCCAGGGCGCCGCGCGCCGCGCGATTCATGTAGCGGTTGATCGCGCGCGTCTGCGCCCCATGGATGCCTGGCGTATCGACGAGCAGCAACTGGCCTTCGGGGAAACTCGCGATCCCGAGCAGCCGATGCCGGGTGGTCTGCGCTTTCGGCGACACGATGCTCACCCGCGCTCCGACCAGCGCGTTGACGAGGGTGGATTTTCCGACGTTCGGACGGCCGAGTACTGCGACGGTTCCTGCGCGATAGGGTTCAACCACCGGCCTGCTCCCTGGCTGCACTTCCCAACAGTTCCTCCAGCAATGTGGCAGCCGCCTGTTGTTCGGCTGTGCGTCGCGAGTTGCCGACGCCTTCGGCCTGCAGCGCCGGGTCGCGCGTGCTCGCGCAAATGCGGAAGCTGCGCTCGTGTTGCTCGCCCATGGTCTCGATCAGTTCGTACTCCGGTAATGACAACTGGCGCGCCTGCAGCCACTCCTGCACGCGGGTCTTGGCGTCCTTGCCGACCTTGCCCGACGGCAACGCATCGATGCCGGACTGAAACCACGGCAGCACCGTGTCGCGGCACGCCGCATAGCCGGCATCCAAATAAATCGCTGCGACCAGCGCCTCCAGCGTATCGGCCAGGATCGAATCGCGGCGATGACCACCGCTCTTGAGTTCACCAGGGCCCAGCAGCAGATGCGCGCCTAGTTGCATATTGCGCGCCAACCCGGCCAGCGCCGATTCACGCACCAGTTCCGCGCGTGCGCGCGTCAAGGCGCCTTCGTCGGCCTTTGGCCAGCGCTGATACAGCGCATCGGCGACGAACAGATTGACCAGCGCATCGCCCAGGAACTCGAGCCGCTCGTTATGGCGCGGCCCGACGCTGCGATGGGTCAGTGCCTGCCGCAGCAGACCCTGATCGGTAAAAGCATGCTGCCAGGGATCATTGGTCACCGGCCTTGCCTGGTGATGTACTCACGGTCTTCTCGAAATGTCCGACCAGAAAAATATTGTAGACCAATGGCTCGCGCACTTCGTAATCGACAGCCAGCTTCAGGCCATCCTGCGCGTGCGTGACCTTGATGTCTTTCGGCTGGATCGAATGGACGTATCCAGTCTCGAAATGACGCGAGATCTTGTCGCGCAGGGTGTATTCGTCGGCGGTCGTGATTCCCGGGTCTTTCACTGTGCTTTCGAGTGCCTTCACGACGCCGAAATACTCGGTGTACATCGGGATCAACCGCATCGCGAGGTAGGCGACGCAGCCGAGGACGATCAGCACCATGATGAAACCGATCAGAGTCAAACCTTGTTGTGCGCGGCGCATCTGCGTATCCCCTTCCCGATCTGAATGTCAGCGAATGATAGTACCAATCCGCGAACTGTCCACCTTCTTGGCGTCCCAGTCGAGGTTCATCCAGACCAGCACCGCTTTGCCGACGATATTCCGCTCGGGCAGGAAGTGGCTGGGTAACCAGTAGCGGCTGTCCTCGCTGTCATCGCGGTTGTCGCCCATCATGAAATAGTGGCCCGCTGGCACCGTCCACGTTCCGTTGCCATCCCCACGCGGGAAACCTGACTCCAGCACGGTATGGGTACGCTCCGGCAACACCTCACGCACGACCTGAAAACCAGTCATGTTGCGCCCACTGCCCTGCCCGATGTACGGGCCGACCGTGTCGGTACTCACCGGCTGGCCATTGATCGTCAGCTGGTAGTTGTCGTAGCTGATCACATCGCCGGGAAGTCCGATGACGCGCTTGATCCAGACCTCGTTCTCATTGGTGGCCATCGGCGGATGGAACACGATCACGTCGCCGCGCTGGGGCTCGCCAACCTTCACTATCTTGGTGTCCAGCACCGGCAGGCGCAGGCCGTAGGCGTACTTGTTGACCAGGATGAAGTCGCCGATCAGCAGGTTCGGCATCATCGAAGCGGACGGAATGCGGTAGGGCTCACCGAGGAATGAACGCACCAACAGGATGACCAGGATCACCGGGAACAGCGAACGCGCGTACTCGACCAGCACAGGTTCGCGTCGCTCCCGTCCGGTCGGACGCATGCTGGCCTCCAGCCCCGGGTCCGTCGGTTTGACATCGAGTTCCGGCATGTTGCCTGCGATCAGTGCACCGAGCTTTCCGGCAACGGCGGGATCGTCGATACGAATGCCGATAGCCGCTGGACTCCGCGTGACCTCAGCGCCAGAGATCCTGTTCTCACGGATCAAATCGCGCACGCGCTCGGCATCGGCGTCCAGTCGCTTGTCCAGCGCAGCATGTTCCTCGGCCATCGCCCTGCGGCGCGCGCGCGCGAATAACAGGCTGTCGAGCAACCAGATCGCACCAGTGAGCACGGTAAGCGCGGTGAACAGCAAGGCGAAGTCGTATCTCATCCAATTCCCAATCAAAAATGAAGTCTCGAAGCGATGCAGACGTCCCGCTCCCACCGGAGAGGGGAGGACCACCTGCGAAGCCGATGGTGCAGAGGGGCCATAGTCACCTGCGGCATGACGCATCCCGGCACGAACAATTCCTAATTTGAATCCACCTGCAGCACCGCGAGGAAGGCTTCCTGCGGAATGTCGACCTTGCCGACCTGCTTCATGCGCTTCTTGCCGGCCTTCTGTTTTTCCAGCAACTTTTTCTTGCGCGACGCATCACCGCCATAGCACTTCGCGAGCACGTTCTTGCGCATCGCCTTGACCGTGGTGCGCGCGATGATCTGCGCGCCGACTGCTGACTGGATCGCGACGTCGAACATCTGCCGCGGAATCAGTTCCTTCATCTTCTCGGTGATCTCGCGACCACGACGGTCGGCGTGCGAACGGTGCACGATCAAGCTCATCGCATCGACCTTGTCGCCATTGATCAACACATCGACACGCACGAACGGACCAGCATCGAAACGGAGGAAATGGTAATCGAGCGATGCATAGCCGCGGCTGACCGACTTCAGTCGGTCGAAGAAATCCAGCACCACTTCGGCCATCGGCAATTCGTAGCTGATCTGCACCTGGTCGCCCAGATAGAGGATGCCCTGCTGCACGCCGCGCTTTTCCTCGCAGAGCTTGATCACGCTGCCGACATGCTCCTGCGGCGTGAGGATCGTTGCAAGGATGATCGGCTCGCGCACCTCCTCGATCATGTTCACCGGAGGCAGCTTGGCCGGGTTGTCGAGGGTCAGGACAGTGCCATCAGTCCTGAGGACTTCGTACACGACCGTCGGTGCGGTGGTGACGAGGTTGAGGTCGTACTCGCGTTCGAGTCGTTCCTGCACGATCTCCATGTGCAGCATGCCGAGGAAACCGCAACGGAAACCGAAGCCCATCGCCTCGGAACTTTCCGGCTCGAAACGCAGCGCGGCATCGTTGAGCTTGAGTTTTTCCAGCGCCTCGCGCAACGCCGGGTATTCGTCGGTTTCGACCGGAAACAGGCCCGCGAACACGCGCGGCTTCATTTCCTGGAAACCCGGAAGCGGTTCCGCAGCGGGCAGGCTCGCAAGCGTCAGCGTGTCTCCTACCGGCGCGCCATGCACGTCCTTGATCGTGGCGTTGATCCAGCCGACCTCACCGCCGCCAAGCTTCTTCAGCTCCTTGAGCTTGGGCGTGAACACGCCGACCTTGTCCACCAAATGCGTGCGCCCTGTCGACATCACCAGGATCTTGTCGCCGGCCTTGATCTCGCCCTGCATCACGCGCACCAGCGACACCACGCCAAGGTAGTTGTCGAACCACGAATCGATGATCAGCGCCTGCAAGCGGTCGGTGTCGCGCGGCTTCGGCGGCGGAATGCGCTGCACGATCGCTTCGAGCACCTCGACCACGTTGAGGCCGGTCTTCGCACTGATCGCGACCGCGTCGTCGGCATGGATGCCGATCACCGCCTCGATCTCGCCCTTGACCTTCTCGATGTCGGCGGTCGGCAAGTCGATCTTGTTGATGACCGGGACGACTTCGAGGCCCATCTCGACCGCGGTGTAGCAGTTCGCGACGGATTGGGCCTCGACGCCCTGCGCCGCATCGACGACCAGCAACGCGCCTTCGCAGGCCGCGAGCGAACGCGACACTTCGTAGCTGAAGTCGACGTGGCCGGGGGTATCGATGAAGTTGAGCTGGTAGGTCTGACCATCGCGCGCGGTGTACGGCAGCGACACCGACTGCGCCTTGATCGTGATGCCGCGCTCGCGCTCGATCGGGTTCGAATCGAGCACCTGCGCCTCCATCTCGCGTGCTTCAAGTCCGCCGCAAAGCTGGATGATGCGGTCCGCGAGCGTGGACTTGCCGTGGTCGATGTGGGCGATGATCGAGAAGTTGCGGATGAATTGCATTGAGGCTGGCTGCACGCTAATGGCCGGCGCGGCCAGCAAGGCCTGCGCAGCGGTGGACCTGATCTACAGGCAAGTTAACGCCCAATTATCGCACACCAACCAGATCATCGCCCCGATTCACACTTCGCCAGCGCATGGGTCGGGACAATCCGGGGCAGATCGGCACCGCCAGCCCGGCCTCACTCGAATCAGCCCTTCTCGATCGGCCCAAGCGCGATGAACTGCGTCTGTTCATTGCGGCGCACGAGCAGCATCAGGGTATCGCCCGGTTTTGCCTGCGCAGCCGCGGCGCTGAACGCCGCGATGTTGCCGATCTCGTGATTGCCGACCCGCAGCACCACGTCCCCCGGTTGCACGCCCGCGCGGCGCGCTGCATCGCCCACGACGCGCGCGACCAGCACGCCCTGCCCGGCTTCCAGCTTCATGGTCTTGCGCTGCGCCGGAGCGATCTCCTGCACGGCTAGGCCGAGACTCTCGGTGCCGTTCGCGACATGCTCCTTGCCAGCAGTCGGCAACACCGTAGTTGCTGCGGTGGAATCGGCCAGGTTGTCGAGCACGACCGGCACTTCCAGCACCTTGCCATCGCGCTGCAATCTGAGCTTCGCGCGGCTGCCTGGCGGCAACGACCCGACCAGCGGTGGCAGGTCGGACGAACTGACGATCTCCGCACCATTGAATGCGGTGATCAGATCGCCGGCCTTCACACCAGCCTTTGCGGCCGCGCTGCCAGGCTCGACTTCAGCGACCAGCGCGCCGCCGGTGCGCGACAAGCCCATCGCGTTCGCGAGCTGGCCAGTGACTTCCTGGATGCGCACGCCGAGCACGCCGCGACTGACCTTGCCGGTCGCCTGCAACTGCTGCACGGCGCTCATCGCAGTCTCGATCGGAATCGCAAAACTCACGCCCATGTAGCCGCCGGAATTGCTGAAGATCTGCGAGTTGATGCCGACCACTTCGCCGCGCGTGTTCAGCAGCGGACCGCCCGAATTGCCACGGTTGATCGGCACGTCGGTCTGGATGAAGGGCACGTATTGCTGGCCCGGGTCGAGCGAGCGCCGACCGACCGCGCTGACGATGCCAGCCGTCACCGAGTGATCCAGACCGAACGGCGAGCCGATCGCCACGACCCATTGTCCTGGCTTGAGCGATTTCGCATCGGCAAGCTTCAGATACGGCAGGTCGGTCGCCTGCACTTTCAGCAATGCGACATCCGACATCGGGTCGCTGCCAATCACCTTCGCGGTGAATTCGCGACGGTCGGCGAGATGCACGATCACCCGATCGGCACCATCCACGACGTGGTGATTGGTCAGGATCTTGCCGTCGGCCGAGATCAGGAAACCGCTGCCAAGCGCGGTGCCCTCGTCGTCGCGAGGCATCGGCATCTGCGGATTGCCGAAGAAGCGCTTGAAGATTTCAGGAATCTGTTCGTCGTCGGCAGCCGGCGACTGCTTGTGCTTGCCGCCGTCGTGGATGGCCTCGATGTTCACTACGGCGGGCCCATCCTGCTCCACCAGATCGCTGAAATCCGGCAGCGCTGCGGCGCTCGCGTGCACAGTCGGCGTTGCAGTCGAGAGGGCGATGGCAGCGGTCGCGGCCAGCGCAACAAAACGTGACGGGGTTCGTGTGTGCGTTGGATTCATGGTGTGTGGGTTGCGCTGGATGTTGGTGGGACGTTGGTTATGGAAACGTTGAACGAGCTGAGCGAGACGACTCAGTGCTGCCCGTCCTGTGGAAACGCGACGGTGCGCACGGCACTGTCGCTTGCATCCGGAGGATTCATGGCACCGTCGGTGAATACATCGCTGCGACTGCCGGACTTCTGACTCTGCAGGTAGGCCTCAAGTTCCGGATCGATCGGATACGGCTGCGGGAATGGCGCGAACGTCGTGCGTTGGGCTTGCTCGCGCATCGCCACCGGGTGCAGCGGTGAACGG
Organism: Pseudomonadota bacterium; assembly: GCA_043747745.1. GTDB lineage: Bacteria > Pseudomonadota > Gammaproteobacteria > Xanthomonadales > Xanthomonadaceae > SZAS-103. The sequence continues at coordinate 14,967 of JAYTOP010000035.1, read as the reverse complement.
AACGCGGTGACCACGCCGGATTGCAAGGGAATCGGCAGTTTGATGACGGGTTCTGCCAGCGGCAATACGGTGCGCTCGATCGGCAGTATCGTTACAGGCGCGTGCACCGCAGCGAATTGTGGAATCGCGGCGCGCGGCTGATGCATCGCGTCGAATACGAACACAGCGGCCACTGCAAGCGATGCCGCGAGCGCCGCACCGCCGCCCCAGCGCAACGCGCGACCGTGCGTCGGTGCCGCATGCACTGTTTCGGCATCCAGCGCGCGCGACACCTTGTCGGCGAAGTCGGCGGGCAATGGCTGGGCCTGTCGGCGCATGCTGGACGACAATAGTTGCCAGCGCTCCCAGCGCGCGCGCAGTTCAGTGTCGTGCGCCAGACGCTGCTGCAGGAAGCGCGCGCGTTCGACGTCGAGCTCGCCGTCCATGAACGCGGACAAGTCTTCGTGGAGTTCTTGCATGTCGCTCATGGGCGCACCCGTTCGGAATCCATCAGGGGACGAAGTTTCACGTCGATCGCTTCACGCGCGCGGAAGATGCGCGAGCGCACGGTGCCGATCGGGCACTGCATGCGTTCGGCGATTTCTTCGTAGCTCAGGCCATCCATTTCACGCAAGGTCACTGCGACGCGCAATTCCTCGGGCAGCGCAGCGACCGTATCGGACACCGTGCGCTCGATTTCGTCGCGCAACAGTTCATGCTCCGGCGTATCGAAGTTGCGCAGGCGATCGGCGCTGCCGAAATGGACCGCGTCCTCCGCGTCGATGTCCTCGGCGGGCGGGCGGCGGTTGCTGGCGACGAGATGGTTCTTGGCGGTGTTCACGGCAATCCGGTACAGCCAGGTGTAAAACTGGGCATCGCCGCGGAAGTTCGCCAACGCCTTGTAGGCGCGGATGAAGGTGTCCTGCGCGACATCCTGGCATTCGCTCCAGTCGTGTATGTAGCGGCCGATCAGGGCTGCGATCCGGGTCTGGTACTTGCGCACCAGCAGGTCGAATGCAGCCCGGTCGCCGCGCTGTACGCGCTTGACCAATGCCTGGTCCAGTTCGTTCTCGCCCATCCGCACTGTTTCTCTTTTGCGCGCGGCTCAGGGCCGCAGGTAATGACCGGGGAACGCGAAAAAAGTTCCGCCGCCCCCGCATCGGGCGCAAACGCTTGTGGTTGCGCGCTCAACCCGGATGATACGGTCATTCCTCCTGCACTGAATGGACGACAAGTCATGCTCTTCGACGGACTCCGCTTCCAGCACTGGCAGACCGAACTGCGGCCCGACGGTATCGTGGTGCTGACCCTCGACCGCGCCGATACGCCGGTCAACGCGATCGCGCAGGCGGTGCTCGATGAACTCGAACAGATCGTCGAGCGCATCGCCATCGACCAGCCCAAGGCCGTGGTGATCCGCTCCGGCAAGGCTGGTGGCTTCGCGCCAGGCGCCGACATCAAGGAATTCCAGGCCTTCGATGCGACCGGCAGCGTCGAGGACGTGCTCCGGCGCGGCCAGGGCGTCTACCAGAAGCTGGCGAACCTGCCGATGCCGACGGTCGCGGCGATCCACGGCCACTGCATGGGCGGCGGCACCGAACTAGCACTCGCCTGCCGTTATCGCGTTTCGAGCAGTGCGCCGAATACACGGATTGGATTACCCGAAATCAAGCTCGGCATTTACCCGGGCTGGGGCGGCAGCGTGCGCCTGCCGCAGTTGATCGGCGCGCCTGCGGCGATGGACCTGATGCTGACCGGACGCACTGTATCGGCGCAGGCCGCATTCGCGCTCGGCATCGTCGACAGGCTCGCGGAACCTGCGCTGTTGCTGGATGCGGCGATCGATCTCGCCGGCCATCGCACCTCGCGTCCCTTCAAGACGCGCCTGCTCGGCTGGGCGACCAACACCTGGATCGCGCGGCAGATCCTCGCGCCGATGCTGCTGAAACAGGTCGCGCGCAAGGCCCGCAAGGAGCACTACCCAGCACCGTTCGCATTGATCGCGACGTGGAAGCGCCAGGGCGGCGGCATCGATGCGAAGCTCAGGGCCGAAGTACGTTCGGTAGCAAAGCTCGCGAAGACCGACACCGCGCACAACCTGATCCGCGTGTTCTTCCTGCAGGAACGATTGAAGGGGCTGGGCGGCAAGGATGGAGTCGACAAGAGCGGAGGCATCAGGCACGTGCATGTGATCGGCGCCGGTGTGATGGGCGGCGACATCGCGGCTTGGTGCGCCTTCAAGGGTTTTGACGTGACCTTGCAGGATCGCGAGATGCGCTACATCGAACCCGCGCTGCAACGCGCCGATGCGCTGTATGCGAAGAAGATCAAGGACGACACCAGGCGCACCGAAACCCGCGCGCGATTGCAGTCCGATGTCGGCGGCGCGGGCGTCGCGAAGGCTCAGTTGGTGATCGAGGCGATCTACGAGAACCTCGAAGCGAAGCAAGAACTGCTGGATTCCATCGAAAGCCAGATCGCGCCCGACGCGCTGATGACATCGAACACATCGTCGATCCCGCTGGCCGAACTCGGCGCGAAGCTGCTGCAACCCGAGCGCTTCGCCGGCCTGCACTATTTCAATCCGGTCGCGTTGATGCCGCTGGTGGAAATCGTCCGCCACGACGACATGGCACCCGAGACCGGGCGACGACTCGCCGCGTTCTGCCGCGCGATCGACAAGCTGCCGGTGCCAGTCGCGGGCACGCCCGGCTTCCTCGTCAACCGCATCCTGATGCCGTACATGATGGAAGCGATGCGGGCGTATTCCGAAGGCATTCCTGGCCCAGTCATCGACAAGGCCGCAGTGAAGTTCGGCATGCCGATGGGCCCGATCGAACTCGCCGATACCGTCGGCCTCGATGTCGCGGCGAGCGTCGGCAAGATCCTCGCGGAATTCCTGAAACTCCCTGTCCCGAATGGGCTCGAAGAGAAACTCGCAGCCAACCATCGCGGCCGCAAGGATGGCCAGGGTTTCTACAAATGGGAGAACGGCAAGGCGGTGAAACCCGAGGTGCCAGCCGGATATCAGGTTCCGCTCGACCTTGAGGATCGGCTGATCCTGCCGCTACTCAACGAGTCCGTCGCCGCGTTGCATGACGGCGTGGTCGCGGACGCGGACCTGCTGGATGCGGGAGTGATCTTCGGCACCGGGTTCGCACCGTTCCGGGGCGGTCCGATCACCTACATCCGCAGTGTGGGAACGGATGTGCTGCTGGCAAAGTTGCAGGCGCTGCAGGCGAAATATGGGGATCGGTTTGCGGCGCGGCCGGGATGGGACTCTGAAGCTTTGCGAGGCTGAGCCGTTCATGGTGAGCTTGCCGAACCATTGACGGCAAGTCGAGATGAATTGCTTCCTTCTCCCCTTGCGGGGGAAGGTGCCGAAGGCGGATGAGGGGCTCATGTAGCTGGAGCGAAGCTTTCACGCTGCGCGCGCGATCCACTTTCTATTTCGGCAGAAAGTAGCCAAAGACCATAGCGCCGGGCGCTCGGCGAGTTCCATGGCCCGAAGATCAAGATCGAGCATCGATGATGTCCGTGCAGTCTGACGCACGGATGGAGCGCTTTGCCCTACATCGTGCTCGTCGGCTTGTCCGAATTCGTGATGCCAGCGAGCATCGCCTCGACCTTGCCGCGTGCAAGTTCGCCTTCGGCGGAGTCGGCGAATTGCACGCCGATGCCGGCGGGGCGGTTGCCTTGCGCGCCGGCCGGGGTGATCCAGACCACCTTGCCGGCAACCGGCAGGCGCTCGCTGCTTTCGGGCAGGGTCATCAGCACGAAAACCTCGTCGCCGAGGTTGTAGCGTTTCGGAGTCGGCACGAAGATGCCGCCGCCTTTCACGAACGAGAGGAATGCGTTGTACAACGCGTTCTTGTCTTTCAACGCCAAGGACAGGATGCCCTGTCGTGCTCCGCCTGCTCCCATCATGATGCTGCTCCCGTCATGGTCGTGGCCTTTCGGCGACATTGGTCGAGTGTACCGCTGGCGAGGCGAAGCGTGGCCATCGTCTCGATCGGATCAGGCCGAACGCGCCGCGACGGCAATGGGCCAGTCGCGCAACAGCCCGGCCAACGCCAGGTCGCTGCGGACCGGTGTGCGCAACAGACTGCGCGTGCGATTGGCAGCGTCGAACCATGCGGACAGCTTTGGAAAATCGGGCGTCGCGGCCAGGCGCGTCGAAGGCGATGCCACGGCATCCAGTGCTTCGGCATGCAGATCGACCGCCAGATCGGCGGCGAATGCCAGCCGTTGGTCCGCCTGGTCGTCGGCCAGCCACGCAACGGCGACATCGAGCGGACGCGCGCGGCCCGTCGCCAGTGCGGACAGGTCGGCGCGCACGGAGTCGCGCAGTGCGAGCAACCCTTCCTCGATCCAGTGCGCAGCAAGCCCGGGATGCCCGCGCGCTGCAGTCAGTGAAGTTTGTGCGAGCACCTCGGCGTGCCCGCGCGCGCGCAGCCATGCGATTCCTTCCTGCCTGGACGGCGGTTGCAGTTCGATACGCTGGCAGCGGCTGCGGATCGTCGCCGACAATTGCATCGGCGATTCGCAGAGCAACAGCAGGTAGCGATCGCGCATCGGTTCTTCGAGGGTTTTGAGCAATGCGTTGGACGCGTTCTGGTTCATCGCGGAAGCCGGCTCGATCAACGCGACTTGCGCGCCGCCGCGCTGCGGAGTCAGCGCGAACCAGCCGCCGAGACCGCGCATCTGGTCGACTACGATTTCCTTGCGCAGCACCTTGGTTTTTTCGTTTTCCTCGAAGCTGATGTATTGCCAGTCCGGATGCGTGCCGGCGACGAACAGCACGCAACTCCTGCAATGACCGCACGCAAGATGTGCGACGCGCTCGCGGCACAGCAACGTCTGCGCAAGCGCATCGGCGACCGCGCGCTTGCCGATATGGCGCGCCCCGCAAATCAGCAATGCATGCGCGAGGCGTTCGCTCGCAAGCGCATCGAGCGCGCGGCGCAGCGGTGCCAACTGCCACGACGTGAGCGCATTCAGGTCCATGCGGCGAGTGCCTGGTCGAGTTGTTCGAGCACTGTGCGCAGAACGACATCCTGTGGCGCACCGGCGTCGATCACACGGAAGCGTCGCGGCTCCGATGCTGCGCGCTGACGGTAGGTTGCGCGCACGCGCTCGAAGAAATCCTCGCGCTCGCATTCGATACGGTCGCGCTCGCCATCGCGCCCTGCAAGACGTGCATGGCCCTGGCGTACATCGACATCGAGGAGGAACGTGAGGTCTGGCTTGATGCCAACAGCCCAGCGTTCGAGTTCTGCAATGCGACCGGAATCCAGGCCTCGCCCACCGCCTTGATACGCGAAACTTGCGTCGGTGAAGCGGTCGCTGAGCACCCACGCGCCGCGCGCAAGCGCCGGCGAAATGAGTTCGCGCATGAGTTGCGCGCGCGACGCGAACATCAACAGCAATTCGGTTTCGGCGCAGAGCGCGCGTGCTGGATCGAGCAGGAAGCTGCGGATCGCCTCGCCCGAATCGGTGCCGCCGGGCTCACGGGTCTGCACCACTTCCAGTTCGCGCTGTTCAAGCGCTGCGCGCAATGCGCCCATCACGCTGGACTTGCCAGCGCCCTCGCCGCCTTCCAGCGTAATCAGCCGACCTTTCACTGCGCTTGTTTCTCGCGATCGGCCTTCAGGTAGCTCGCGACCGCCTTGTTGTGCTCGGCCAGCGTCGCCGAAAACACCGCAGGACCGCCATTGCGGCTCGCGACAAAATACAAGGCATCGCCGGGCGCAGGATGCACCGCTGCCTGCACTGCCGCACGGCCCGGCATCGCGATGGGCGTCGGCGGCAAGCCATCGCGCGTGTAGGTGTTGTATGGCGTATCGGTGAGCAGGTCGCGCTTGCGGATGTTGCCGTCGTAACTGCCGCCGAGTCCGTAGATCACGCTCGGATCGGTCTGCAGGCGCATGCCGGTCTGCAGCCTGCGCACAAAGACACCGGCCACCTTGCCCCGCTCGTCCGCCACGGCGGTTTCCTTCTCGACGATCGAGGCGAGGGTCAACGCTTCATCCGGCGTCTTCAGTGGAAGCGCCGAATCGCGGTGTTCCCATGCTTCGGCGAGGACGCGGTCCATTGCATTCGCGGCGCGCGCAAGCAGGTCGATGTCGCTGCTGTCGCGCGTGTACGCATAGGTTTCCGGCAGGAATCGACCTTCCGGGCGCGTTCGCGAGCGCCCGAGCTGCTGCATCAACGCGGTATCGCTGGTGACGATCAGCACATGCCGCATGTTCGGCACAGTCTTGAGCGCGGCGCGCAGTTCGCGCATGTTCCAGCCTTCGACGATGGTGAAGTTGTAGTGGAGGACCTTGCCGGTGGAAATATTGCGCAGCAGCTGTTCCGGTGTCATGTCCGGCGCGATGGCATATTCGCCGACCTGCATCTTCGAGCGCACGCCCATCTGCGCTGCGAGCGCCTGCCATTCGAAGTCGTTGCCGGTATCGACTCCTGCCGTACGCAGCGAAACGATCACGCTGCGCAGCGATTCGCCGCGCTGAATGTCCACTTTCGCCTCGTGCCCACCGATCGGCGTGGAGGCGAAGCGATGGTAGTGAAAATAGCCGACGCCAGCGATGACGAGCGCGGCAAGGAATGCCAGCTTGAACACGCCGGACACGATGCGGCGGAACACGCCACGGGTTGGTTTCTCTGTCACGCGTCCTCCGGTGGATCCTGCCTGCGGTGCATCGTGTCGAATGCCGGTTCAGCCTCGGTGAGCCGACGCCGCAGCGCGATGGCCTGCGGATGCTCCGTCGGCCATCGGCGCGACCCCAGCGCGGCGACTGGAAGGATACCGCGCACGGCGTTGCACAGGACGATCGCGTCGGCCGATTCGACGTCGCTTCGCGTCAGCACGCCCTCACCGGACCCGGCGACATGTCCGAGCACCCAGGCACGGCAGATACCAGCGACCCCGCAGTCGGCGACCGACGGCGTCAGCCAGCGATCGTCGCGCAGGATGAACATGTTTGCGGAGGTCGCGCAGATGACGCGGCCGGACATGTCGCACTGCAAGCCTTCATGGATCGCGGGGTCGATCCATTCCGCACGCGCGAGCACCTGTTCCAGCCGGTTGAGATGTTTGATGCCGGCCAGGCGTGGCTGGATCGCGAGCGTGGTTTCGCACCAGCGCAGTGCAAGTCCGTCGCGATGGGGCGGCGGCGGTGCATCCGACAAGGTCAGCACAACTGTCGACACACCATGCGGCTGCGGCGCATACCCGCGCTCGCTGACGCCGCGTGTGAGGACCACCTTGAGCACCCCGCACGCGCAGCCAGCAGCAAGTGCATCGCACTCCGTACGGAGAAAAAGCGGATCTGGAGACGCGATTCCCAGAGTTGCGCATCCCCGCAGCAATCGCTCCAGATGCGCGTCCCACCAGACCATCGCTTCGTGGTGGATCAAGATGGTTTCGAACACGCCATCGCCGTACGCCAGCCCGCGGTCGCGCGGATCGAGCGCGTCCACCCGTTGTTCGCCGTTGTACATGTGCGAGGTCATGCGTCTGGGTCGAGCGCGCGCAGCAGGCCGCGCGCCTTGGCGCGGGTTTCGTCGAGTTCGAGTTCGGCGACCGAATCGGCGACGATGCCAGCGCCCGCGCGAAAATGCAGGCTGTCGCCGATCTGTCGGAAGCTGCGGATCAGGATATTCAGGTCCATGTCGCCGTTGCGGTCCAGATAGCCCAATGCCCCGGTGTATTCGCCGCGTCCGACGCCTTCGAGTTCGGCGATGATCTGCATGCAGCGCACCTTCGGACATCCCGTAATCGTCCCACCCGGAAATACGGCGCGGATCGCATCGGCCGGCGTCACATCGTCGCGCAGCGTGCCGCGTACGTTCGACACGATGTGGTGTACGTGCGCGTAGCTCTCGACGACCATCAATTCGTCGACTTCGACGCTGCCGGGAATGCAGACGCGGCCGAGGTCGTTGCGTTCGAGGTCGATCAGCATCACGTGCTCGGCGCGTTCCTTGGGATGGCCGATGAGTTCGCTCACGCGCGCGGCTTCGTCGTCGGCGGCGAGGCGCGGTCGCGTGCCGGCGATGGGGCGGGTTTCGATGGTGCCATCGCGCACACTGATCAGCCGTTCCGGCGATGAACTCGCGAGCGCCCAATCCGGCTGGACCAGCGATGCCGCGAACGGCGCTGGATTGGCCGCGCGCAGCCTCTGGTACACCGCGCCCGGCGCGGGTACATCGGCGAATCGTGCACGCCATGCACGCGAGAGATTGACTTGGAACACATCGCCTGCGACGAGATGCGCGTGCACGCGCGAGACGCCATCCAGGAAACGTTGTGGATCGTCTTCGTTGATTGCGATCGGCGGCGTCCATGCAGGCAACGCAATCGCGCCCGCGTGCTGCAGTTCGTCGTCGAGCGCATCGAGCAGCGCATCGCAACCTTGCTCGGCAATCGCGATCACCGTGCCGTGCTCGCGATCGCGCAACAACGCGGCCGGGCAGCGCAACGCCAGTGCATTCGGCAACACGCCCGCATCGGGCCATGGAAGCTGTAGGGTCGGCTCGATCTCACCGGCGAGTTCGTAGCCCAGATACAGCGCCCAACCACCATGGAAAGGCAAATTGTCGCCGCTGCGTTCGCTACGCTCCGCGCGCCAGGCGCTATTGAGCTGGTCGAAAAACCTGCCCGCCAGCACGCGTCCATCCAGCGCGGACACGGTTCCAGCATGGTCGCTGCGGAAGCCCGTGCCGTCGGCGATGAACAACAGATCCCAGCGCGAACGCGGCGTACCGTCGGCCACGCTTTCCAGCAGCAGCGGGTAACGCTCGGGGTAACAACGATGCAGCGCGAGCAGATCGGTGTCGCCCGGCAAAGTGCGCAAGTCGATCACTGTCGGTCTTCTCGTGTTCCGTTCTGACGGCAAGGACTACAGGTGCAGCGGGCGGTGTCAGATCGCGCGGAACACGAGTGTTCCGTTGGTACCGCCGAAGCCGAATCCGTTCGACACCGCGACCGAAATCTTTCTCTCGCGCGCTACGTTCGGCACATAGTCGAGATCGCAACCTTCGCCCGGATTGTCGAGGTTGATCGTCGGCGGAATGATGCCGTTGTGCAGCGCGAGCACGCTGAAGATCGCCTCGACGCCGCCGGCAGCGCCGAGCAGGTGGCCGGTCATCGACTTGGTCGAACTGACCATCGTCTTGTACGCGTGATCGCCAAGCGCGCGCTTGAGCGCGAGCGTTTCGGCAAGATCGCCGAGCGGCGTGGACGTACCATGCGCGTTGACGTAGTCGACATCGGTCGGATCGAGCTTCGCATCGCGCAACGCGATGCTCATGCAGCGCGCGGGACCTTCGCCGTTCTCGCTGGGCGCAGTCATGTGGAACGCGTCCGAGGTCGCTCCATAGCCGGCGAGTTCGCAATAGATGCGCGCGCCGCGTGCCTTTGCGGACTCGTATTCCTCGAGCACCAGGATGCCGGCGCCATCGCCGAGCACGAAGCCGTCGCGGTCGCGATCCCACGGGCGGCTCGCGCGTGTCGGATCGTCGTTGCGGGTGGACATCGCCTTCATCGAACAGAAGCCACCGACCGACGTCGGCGATGCGCCGTACTCCGCGCCGCCCGCAACCATGATGTCGGCATCGCCGTACTGGATCATGCGCATCGCTGTGCCGATGCTGTGGTTCGATGTCGCGCAGGCCGATACGGCCGAGAAGTTCGGCCCCTTGATGCCCTTGAGAATGCACAACTGTCCCGAGACCATGTTGATGATCGTCGAGGGTACGTAGAACGGCGAGATCTTGCGCGGGCCGCCTTCGTGCCATGCGATCGAGGTCTTTTCGATACCGGCGATGCCGCCGATACCGGAGCCGATGATCACGCCAGTGCGTTCGGCGTTGGCGTCGGTGATTTCCAGGCCCGCATCGGCCATCGCCATCATCCCGGCGGCGACGCCGTAGTGGATGAACGGATCCATTTTCTTGACGTCTTTGGGCGTCACGAATGCAGTCGGATCGAAATCATGCACTTCGCCGGCGATGGTTGTCGCAAAACCGGTGGTGTCGAAATGGGTGATCGGACCGATGCCCGAACGACCGTTGACGATGTTGTCCCACGCTGTGGGCAGATCGTTGCCGACCGGCGACACGATACCCATTCCCGTAACCACGACACGACGCTGGTTCATTCGTTTCTCCCGATACGCTTGTCCGCGTTGCTGGTTGCGGGCGGCGATCCAGTGTGGCCCGACGCAGCGCGCACTGCTAAATGCGCAGGGCCGCATCGCGCGGCCCTGGCAGTGGTCATCCAACCAGATAGAACGATCCTATCTGGAATTCCGGCCTGGAAGAGTCGGGTTGATCAAGGACGAACAACATCCATCACTACGACGCTCCTGGCCATGGACGACCGTCACGATTTGACGTGTGCCGTCACGTAGTCGATCGCCTGCTGCACGCTGGTGATCTTCTCGGCATCTTCGTCCGGAATTTCGCATTCGAATTCTTCTTCGAGCGCCATGACCAGCTCGACGGTGTCCAGCGAATCTGCGCCGAGATCGTCAACGAACGAGGCGTTCGTGGTGACGTCCTCTTCCTTCACGCCCAGCTGTTCGACGACGATTTTCTTGACGCGTTCTTCGATGGTGCTCATGGTGGAATAGCCTCGGTAGTGAAGTGCCAGCCGGCGTATTGTAGAGGAAAGCCGCGCCAGAGGAAGCCGGTGCGCGCATACCCGCAGGTATCGTGTTTCAGCGACCCGGACCTGGGCTCAGGCCATGTACATGCCGCCATTGACATGCAGGGTTTCGCCGGTGATGTAGGCCGCCGATGGCCCGGCCAGGAATGCGACCGCGCGCGCGATGTCCGCAGGCTCGCCGAAACGTCCGAGCGCGATCTGCGCGAGCATTGCCTGCTTGCCCGCATCGGGTAAAGCGCGGGTCATGTCGGTATCGATGAATCCCGGCGCGACCACGTTGACGGTGATCCCGCGCGAACCGATCTCGCGCGCGAGCGATTTCGAAAACGCGATGATCCCGGCCTTCGCAGCGGCGTAATTCGCCTGCCCAGGATTGCCGGTCGCGCCGATCACCGAAGCGATCGAGATGATGCGTCCGCGACGCGCTTTCATCATCGCGCGCAGCACCGCTTTCGAAGTGCGGTAGACCGAGCTGAGATTGGTGTCGAGGATCGTGTTCCAGTCCTCTTCCTTCATGCGCATCAGCAGATTGTCGCGGGTGATGCCGGCGTTGTTGACAAGCACCGAGATCGGCCCGAACTCCTTCGCGATGCTCTCGATCAATGCCTCGACCGCCGCACCATCGGTGACGTTCAGCGCACGCCCTGCTCCGCCAAGCGCGGCGAGGCGTTCGCCGATTGCCGCAGCACCGGCTTCAGTAGTCGCGGTGCCGATCACGGTCGCGCCTTGCGCCGCGAGTTCGTCGGCGATCGCCGCGCCGATACCGCGGCTCGCGCCGGTGACGAAGGCGACTTCGCCTTTCAGTGTTTGTACGCTCATGCCTTGAACTCCTGCAATGCTGCATCGAAATCGGCTGGCATACCCAGCGCGCGCGCATCCAGCGTCTTGTCGATGCGCTTGATCAGGCCCGTCAGCACCTTGCCCGGGCCGCACTCGGCGACACGGGTCGCGTCAGCGCCGACCAGCGTGCGCACGCAATCGGTCCACAGCACCGGCTGGTAGATCTGGCGCACCAGCGCATCGCGTATCGTTTCGATCGAAGTTTGGACGGCGGCATCCGCGTTCTGCACGACCGGCAGCGTCGGCAGCGTCCACGACAACGCCGCCATCACCTCGCTGAGTTGTTGCGCGGCTTCGAACATCAGCGGCGTGTGCGAGGGGACGCTGACCGCGAGCCGCACCGTCTTGCGCACACCGTTACCGGCGAGCATGGCGAGCGCGGTATCGACCGCCATCGCATCGCCGCCGATCACAATCTGCCCGGGCGAGTTGTAGTTCGCCGGCACCACGATCGTCCCGCGCCTCGATACCTCGGCGCAGACCTGGACGACCAATGCTTCCTCCGCACCGATCACCGCCGCCATCGCGCCCTGCCCAACCGGCACTGCGGCCTGCATCAGTCGCCCGCGTTCGCGTACCAACTTCGCGCCGTCGTGCAGCGACAATGCGCCGGCCGCGACCAGCGCGCTGTATTCGCCAAGACTATGGCCGGCGAGCATCGTCGGTTGCGCACCGCCGGCTGCGAGCCACGCGCGCCACACCGCGATACCTGCTGCGAGCAATGCGGGCTGGGTGAATTCGGTGCGGTTGAGTTCGACTTCGGGACCATCCTGCGACAGCGCCCAGAGATCAATCCCGGCGCCATCCGACGCTTCAGCGAATGCCTCGCGAATGATCGGATGCGCAGCGGCGAGTTCGGACAGCATGCCGACGGATTGGGAGCCTTGGCCCGGGAAGACGAAGGCCAATCCGGGGAAAGAGGAATTGGAAATGGGGAATGGTTCGCTCATCGCGTCCTACCGTTCGTGTGCAGCCGTGTGAAAGGACGCGCGAAACGAGAGCCGCAATTGACACGCACGATTCTCCATTTCCGATTCTCGATGCCCGTTTTCAATAGCGAATCAGCGCAGAGCCCCAGGTAAATCCGCCGCCAAATGCCTCCAGCAGCAGCAACTGCCCTCGCTGCACCTTGCCCGAGCGCACGGCTTCATCCAGTGCGAGCGGCACCGATCCAGACGACGTATTGCCGTGCTTGTCTACAGTCACGATCACGCGTTCCATCGGCATGTCGAGGCGTTTGGCGGTGGCCTGGATGATGCGCAGGTTGGCCTGGTGCGGGATCAGCCAGTCGATCACGTGGCGGTCGATGCCGTTGGCGTCGAGGGTTTCCTCGACGACGGCATCGAGCGTCTTCACCGCAACCTTGAACACCTCGCTGCCGGCCATCACGACGCGCACGCCGGCGTTCTTCTCGTCCATCTTGAAGCCGGCCGAGACGCCGACCGGATTCCACAGCAGGTGTTTGTAGGCACCGTCGGCGTGCATGTGGGTGGAGATGATGCCGGTCTCGTCGTCGGCCTTCAGCACGACCGCGCCGGCGCCGTCTGCGAACAGCACGCAGGTGCCGCGATCGGACCAGTCGAGCATGCGGGTCAGGGTTTCCGCGCCGATCACGAGAGCGGTCTTGATCGTGCCCGCGCGGATGAACTGGTCGGCGATGCTCAGCGCATACATGAAGCCCGAGCATGCGGCGTTGACATCGAACGCCATGCAGCCGTTCGCGCCCAGACGATGCTGTACAAGACACGCCGTGGACGGAAAGATCAGGTCGGGCGTGGTGGTGCCAACGATCAGCAATTCGACATCGGCGCCAGTAATTCCGGCGGCTTCCATCGCGCGCGATCCGGCCTCGTAGGCGAGGTCGCTGGTGGTCTGGCCTTCGGCCGCGACGTGGCGCTGACGGATGCCGGTGCGCGCCTGGATCCACTCGTCGCTGGTATCGACGAACTGCGCCATGTCGGCGTTGGTCAGCACCTTCTCGGGCAGATAGCTGCCGGTGCCAGCGATGCGTGAATACACGCGCTGCGCCTGTTGGGTCACAACATTCTCCTGCCGGGCCACGGTATCGGGATCAACGCTTCATGAGCGTACGATACGACCCATGTTATCGCGCTAATCGCGCGAGCTGTTGCTAGCCTCGGCTGTCCTGGCCTCGCCAAGCAACCTGTCCACGGGCTCCAGCCCGTGGCCTTCGTCTTTGCGCGCGATGCCTTTCATGGCATCGCGCAAGCGCAAAGACTCAGTCTTCGGCTTCGACCTGGGTCTTCGGCTCGATGACCTGGCGGCCGCGATAGTAGCCGTCCTTGGTGATGTGGTGGCGGATGTGGGTCTCGCCGCTGGTCTTGTCGGTGGACAACAGCTTGCTGGTCAGCGCGCTGTGCGCGCGGCGCATGCCCTGGCGCGAAGGGGTGACGCGGGATTTCTGGACTGCCATGGTGATTCTCCGGAACGTTCTATTGCTTGGTTATTTGATCTGCTTCAAGTTCGCCAGCACGGCGAACGGATTCTTGCGTGGCGCTTCATCGATTTCGGTCGTTTCGCTTCCGCTGGCAGCGCGCGGCCAAGTCATGTCGACCGGGTCGCTGCGCGGATCCATCGGCACCACCGGAATCGCGAGGATAAGTTCGTCCTCGATCAGTTCCAGCGGATGAATCGTGCCATCTGCTTCGGGTTTCAGCAGCTCGTACTCTTCCGGCAACTCGGCCTCCTGCTCATCGCGGGTGACCAGCGCCAGCCGTTGCACGATCCGCACTGGCAGAAGGAAACGCTGCAGGCTGCGCTGGCAGACCAGCGGCAAGTCGGCCTGCGCGCGGATTTCAAAATATGGCACATCCAGCACGCCGCGATCAAACTCCAACTGGTAGCGGCACTCGCCCCCACGCGCTTCCAACTCAGGTTGCTCCAGCGCCGCGCACAAACGCGGCATCGACGACAGCGACACGACGCCCTCGAAAGAACGTTGCGCAGCCAGCATGCGCCAAGCATCCAGCGTCTCGAGCAGGCTAGCGGACATAAGAGCGAGAGAATACGGTCTGGCGCGGGTTCGTGTCAATCGCACCGACACGCAGAACGCGGGGTTTGCGACCGATCCGGGCACTGGTGCAGACTGACGAATATGCGGAAGTGTGGATATCCGCATTTCCGCACTTCCGCTTCGTGGGGACTCGCTCGTGACAGCCATCGTGTTGGTGCCGCTCGCCCTGCTCGTCCTCGTCGGCGGCCTGGGCCAGTGGTGGCGCAGCCAGGCGCTTCGCCGCCGCCGCACCCTGACCCGCATCATGGACGATGCCGATGCGATGGAAACCCTTCTCAAGCGCACCCGCGAGCGCATGGGCGCGATGAAGAGCGTGGTCGGCCGGATGCCGGCGGACATTGCCGCCGATGCGCGGGCCTCGCTGGAAAGCAACGAGCGCCTGCAGGCCGGGTTCCGCGACCTGCTCCAGCATCGGATGTGGTTACAGCAAAATGCGGGG
>JAYTOP010000034.1:0-1661 GCA_043747745.1 Pseudomonadota bacterium | reverse complement strand
CCACCATCTTTGCCTGATCGTCGTTCTCGATAAACATAGCGTCGCGCCACTTGCGCACGGAATTAACCACCCAGATATGGGAAGCGCGACGCAGGTCGCAAGCGTCGATGCGCCGTTCCTTGATTTCTCCGCGCCCTAGCAGCCAAGCGCGAAACACCCCCGGGAGGAGCCCGCACGCCAACGGCGGCGTCACCTTTTCCCCTTCAATCTCCACGACGATGTTGGCGATGGTTGTCTCGGTAATTTCACCACGCGCATTCCAAAGCACCACGTCGTCGCAATCTGGCCGGGATGCTTTGGCACGATCATATGTGGTGCGATGCGTTGTTTTGTTGTAAAGAAAGGGGTCGGACGGATCGACGGGGTCGGCAGCGAGGGCGAGCCGCACCGGGCTTGTCGATGCGTTCAGCCGCTGCGCTTCGCAGTACGTGCAGCCGTTGCGATCCACGACAAGTCGTATCCGGTGTGGTTGCTGCGGCAACCCGTCGGCGAATTCTTTCAGGTGACGTCGGATCAGCGAGTTGTCCGCGGGAATGCCGAAATAGGCCGCCGATTCCGCGAGACGGCGCAAATGTTCGTCGACGAGGAAAAAGCCCTCCGCCGGTTCCCACAGCAGGGTCTCGAGCAGTGAAAACGCCGGTTGCGACTCGGTGACGATGTGCGCCTTGAGCAGGCACTCATCGTATTCGGTGCGGCTGCGTGAATCCCAGACGATCCCGCTGCCGACGCCATATTCCACCGTACCGAGATTGCGGCTGACTACGGCGGTCCGGATGGCCACGTTAAACTGCGCTCGGCGTCCTGGGGCGATGTAGCCGATGCAACCGGTATAAATGCCGCGGGGCGAATTCTCGAGCCCCGCTAATATTTCGGCGGTGCGCACCTTGGGTGCGCCGGTGATGGAAGCAGGCGGAAACAGCGCCTTGAGGATATCGCAGACCGAAGCATCGGTTTCGGCCGTGACGGTTGAAGTCATCTGCCACAGGGTGGGATAGCGCTCCAGGTCGAAGAGTCGCGGTACCTGGACGCTGCCGACGCGGGATACCCGGCTCAGATCATTCCGCACCATATCTACGATCATTACGTTTTCAGCGCGATCTTTTTTCGAGTTCGAAAGGACTCGCGCCATTTCAAGGTCGTGGGAGTGCGTCAACCCTCGGCCGGCCGTTCCCTTCATCGGCCGGCTGGTGATCCGTTCTCCGTCAAGCCGGAAGAACAGCTCCGGCGAAGCCGAACAAACCGCAAAGTTGTCGCAATCCAGATAGGCGCCATGCTTCGGTTCGTTTGCCCGAATCATGCGCAGGAATAGCGCTTCGGGGTCTTCGAGCGCGGCCGCATGCAGGCGCATGGTGTAGTTGACTTGGTAGGTGTCGCCGGTGGAGATAAGTGCGCGGATCGTATCGATCGCCTGCTCATGCTGCTGCCGGCTGACCGATGCCTGCCATTGATAGGCCTGTGCGACTTCGGCTGCAGATTGCGTCGGATACACGACGTGCCGCGGCTGTTGGTACAGCCCCATCCAGAGCAGGGGCCAGACGCCCGGTGCGCGGACCTGGATTGCCGGATCGAAGGCCGGACCGGCCTCGTAGCTGATGAAGCCCGTCGCCCACCAGCCCTCGCTGTTGACGCGTTCCTCTATCCGCCTGAGCGCCGGCAAGACC
>JAYTOP010000033.1:0-5606 GCA_043747745.1 Pseudomonadota bacterium | reverse complement strand
GCTCGACGACAGCGCATGCGTGCCGGCCAAGGTTTCCAGCGCCCACGCGACACGGTGCGACGCTGACTGTCCGGCCAGCCAGCGATTGACATCGGCCAGTGCGCGCGGCGATTCGGCGGCGGCGACGGGATCGGGCAACGCGCTCATGGCAACACCTCGATGGCGATCAACGTGGGACGTGCAACGGGTGGCGGCACGATGCCCTGGCGCAGCAGGAAATCGCCGAAGCCTTCGTCGTGCGTGCGTTCGCCGGCATAGCGCGTGAACAGCGGATCGAGCGCGGCGAGGATCGTCGGTTCGTCGATGTTTTCGCGATGCAGGGTATTGAGTCGCTGCCCGCGATGGTCGGCGCCGAGCATGAGGTTGTAGCGGCCCGGCGCCTTGCCGACGAGCGCGATCTCGCCGAGGTAGGGCCGCGAGCAACCGTTCGGGCAGCCGCTGATGCGCAGGTGGATCGGCGCATCGCGCAGGCCGTGGCGATCGAGCAGGGCTTCGACCTTGCCGAGCAGGTCGGGCAGGTAGCGTTCGGCTTCGGCCATTGCGAGTCCGCAGGTCGGCATCGCGACGCAGGCGAGCGCATTGAGTTGCAATGGCGTCGCGGTGCGATGCGTGTCGAGACCGTATTGGGCGACGAGCGCATCGACTCGCGCGCGCTGCGCTCGCGATACGCCGGCGATCACCAAATTCTGGTTCGGGGTCAGCCGGAACTGCGCTTCCGCGTCGGCATCGAGCAAGTGACGCGCAATCGCACGCATGCCGGTCAGATGCTGCACGCCGTCGCGATCCACGTACTTGTCATCCCGGATGCGTCCGGCCGGGATGCGCAGGGTGAGATGCGCGCGACCGTCGTCGCCGTCGATCCAGCCGAAGCGGTCGCCGTTATGCGCGAAGTGGAATGCGCGCGCCGGTTCCAGCGCGAATCCCGCGCGACGCTCGACCTCGGCCTTGAACCAGTCGAGGCCGCGGTCGTCGATCGTGTACTTCAGCCGCGCGCGCTTGCGCACCGCGCGATTGCCGAAATCGCGCTGCGCGGTGACGACCGCGATCGCAAGCGCGTTGAGCTGGTCCGGCGCGATGAAGCCGATCACGTCGCCGAGGCGCGGATAGGTTTCCGGATCGCCATGGCTCGCGCCCATGCCGCCGCCGATGCTGACGTTGTAGCCGAGTAGTTCGCCATCCTCGAGCACCGCGATCAGGCCGAGGTCCTGCGCGAACACATCGACATCGTTGTAGGGCGGGATCGCGAAGCCGATCTTGAACTTGCGCGGCAGGTAGCTGGTTCCGTAGACCGGCTCGTCCTCCGAACCACTGTCGGCGACGCGTTCCTCGTCGAGCCAGATCTCGTAGTACGCGCGCGTGTTCGGCAGCAGGTGCTCCGACAAGGCGGCTGCCTGCGCGTACACCGTCGCATGCGCGGCAGACTGCAGCGGATTCGCGGCGACTGCGACGTTCCGGTTGACGTCGCCGCAGGCCGCAAGCGTGTCGATCAGCGCGGCGTTGATCGCCTGCATCGTGGCTTTCAGTTCGCGCTTGATCACGCCGTGCAGCTGGAACGCCTGCCGCGTGGTGATGCGCAAGCCGCGTTCGGCGTAGGTGGTCGCGATCGCGTCGAGGCCGAGCCATTGCGCGGGCGTGATCACGCCGCCGGGCGTGCGCGTGCGGATCATGAAGGCGTACGCCGGTTCGAGTTTCGCGAGCCGGCGTTCCTCGCGCATGTCGCGGTCGTCCTGCTGGTAACTGCCGTGATACTTGATCAGGGTCTGGTCGTCGTCGCACAGCGCGCCGGTGACCGGATCGGCAAGGCTTTGCAGCAGCGTGCCGCGCAGGCGCGCGCTGTCGTGCTTGATGTCTTCGACGGAGGTCGTGCTCATCTTGAAGCCCCGCTCATCAGTACAAGTCCCGGGCGTAGCGGCCCTGCTGCTGCAATGTGTCGAGGAAGTTCTCGGCGTCTTCGGCCGACGTGCCGCCATGTTCGGCGAGAACCTCGACCAAGGCCGTATGGACGCCCTTGCCCATCGCGGTCGCGCCGCAGACGTACAGGTGCGCACCGCCGTCGAGCCATGCAAACAACTCGCGGCCGCATTCGCGCAGGCGATCCTGCACGTAGATTTTCTTGGTGGCGTCGCGTGAAAACGCGAGGTCGAGCCGATGCAGCGCACCGTTCTTCAGCGCGTCCTGCCATTCGAGCTGGTAGAGGAAATCGCTGCGGCTGCGCTGGTTGCCGAACAGCAGCCAGTTGCGGCCTGTCGCGCCGGTCGCGCTGCGTTCCTGCACGAAGCCGCGGAACGGCGCGACGCCGGTGCCGGGGCCGATCATCACGATGTCACGCGTGGAGTCGGCGGGAAGCCGGAAGCGTTCGTTGCGTTCGATGAACACCGGCAGCCTTGCGCCTTCGTCGCTCGCGGAGAGGAAGTGCGACGCCGCGCCCCAGCGCGTGCCATTGCCGGTAGCGTATTCGACATGCGCGACGGTCAGGTGCGCTTCGTCGCCGACGACCTTGCTGCTTGATGCGATCGAATACAGGCGCGGCGCGAGCGGGCGCAGCGCGGCGACGAACTCCTCGGCTGTCCACGCGGCCGGAAACGCCTGCAGCACGTCGATGACCTGCTGCTCCGCGATCAGCCGTGCGAAATCGGACGCGCGGTCCGGCGACAGCAGGCGGTTGAGGTCATCGCTGCGTGCGTGCGCGGCATGGCTGGCGAGGAACGGGCGTGCGAGCCTGGTCAGCTCGCGCTTCTCGCCCAGCCATGCGCGCAGCGGCAGCGACTGGCCCGCGTGGTCGACAACGCTGTCACCATCGAGCGCCAGCGTAGCCAATACCGCATCGACCAACGGCGCCGGGTTGCGTGGCCACACGCCGAGCGCATCGCCTGGTTCGTAGTGCAGGCCGGAGCCTTCGAGGTTGATTTCGAGATGGCGGATATCGCGCTCGCTACTGCGCGTGGTGATCCGCTGATTGACCAATACCTCGGCAGCGAACGGATGTTCGCGCGACCATGCCGCCTGCGCGGGTTGGGCCAGAGTCGGGCGCAGCGGAACGACACTGCCGCGCTGCAGGCTCTTCAGTTCCTTCTTCGCAGCATCGAGCGCGCGCGCCAGCCACGGTTCGGCGATGGTTTCGAGGTCGAGGTCGGCGTCGCCGCGGTCGAGCAGGCGCGTCGCGCCGAGTTCGGCCAGCCGCGCATCGAGCTGGCGACCGATCGCGCAAAACTGTGGATAGCTCGAGTCGCCGAGGCCGAGGACCGCAAACCGGAGTTGCGGCAATGCGGGTGCGCGCTTGCCGAGGATGTGGGCGACGAAGCCGCGCGCGTCGTCGGGCGGATCGCCGTCGCCCTGGGTGCTGATCACGACATATAGATGGCGTTCGCTCTTGAGTTCGCGCAGCGGATAGACATCTGCGCGCAGCAGGCGCACGCCGATGCCCTGGAACTCGGCCTGCTGTGCGAAGCGCTCGGCGAGGCGTTTCGCGTTGCCGGTCTGGCTGCCGTACACGATGGAAAGAGTCGCGCTTGCGTAGGTTTCCGCGACCGGAGGAGCAGCCATTTGCACCGGACGGGCCGCCAGTCCGGCGCTGTAGCCCGACAACCACCACAGCCCGTTCGCATCGAGTCCGTCGATCAGGCGCGCCAGCAGGTCGGCCTTGTCCGTGGACAAGGGCGTCGGCGTCTGCAGGGCGGAAACGAGAGGGGACATCAGGGTCAGGACTGGCAGGGGGATGCGTTACCCTACGCAGCCGCAGTTCCCGGCGGAAAGGGAGAAGTCGCATACGCATATGCCGTAAGCGTATTTCCTGCACTACCATCGCGTTCCGATACTCGCGCCACCCCGCAACAGAAACTCCATGACCCTGCCGACGGAATTCTTTGTGTTCGTCGGCATCGGCCTGGCGGCGCAGATGGTCGATGGTGCGCTGGGCATGGCGTATGGCGTGATCACCGCGAGCATGCTGCTCGCTTTTGGCCTGCCGCCTGCGCTCGCCAGTGCCAGCGTACATGCCGCTGAAGTCGCGGTCACCGGCGTATCGGGCCTGAGTCATGGTTATTTCGGCAATATCAGCAAGCGCTTGCTGATATCGCTGGCAGTGCCGGGCGTGATCGGCGGCGTGATCGGTGCAGTGCTGCTAAGCCAGATCCACTGGACCTGGCTGAAGCCGTTGGTGGCGTTGTATCTGGTCTTCCTCGGGGTGATGCTGCTGGTGCGCGTGTGGCAGGGAGCACGCGGCCAGGCCCATGTTCGCGGCATGTTGCCGCTCGCGTTGATCGCGGGGTTCATGGATGCGGTCACCGGCGGCGGCTGGGGTTCGTTGACCACATCGAGCTTGGTCGCGCGGCATCACGAACCACGGGTCGCAATCGGCACCGCGCACGCAGCGAAGTTTTTGTCAGCCTGTCGATCTCACTGGTTTTCCTGGCGACCCTCGGTTTCATTCATGCCCAGATCGTCTTGGGGCTGATGACCGGCGGCGTAATCGCCGCACCATTCGCGGCCTGGATCACGCGGCATGTGCCTGCACGGTTGATGATGGGCCTGGTCGGCGTGGTCGTCGTGCTGCTCGGATTGCGCACGCTGATCATGGCGGCGATGGATGCTCACTTGATCGGGAGCTGAGGGCGCGGAGCCCCGGCGATTGCGGCCCTGAAACGACAAAGCTTGCCGATTGGCGGGCTTTGTTGAAGCAGATCCCTCGCGGTGCTCGGGATGACGCAATGGCAAGGGCGTTCGCTATTGGCGAACGCAGAGCACAAACGGAGCACAAACAGAAAACCCGCCAGTAGGCGGGCTTCTAGTTGAAGATGGATCCCCGCCTGCGCGGGGATGAAGGCATGACAAAGGCGCCTGCATCGCAGGCGCGTCATGACTTCATTTGATCTTGCCTTCCTTGTACATCACGTGCTTGCGGACGACGGGATCGTACTTGCTGATCTCCATCTTCGCAGGCGTGGTCTTCTTGTTCTTGTCGGTAGTGTAGAAGTGACCGGTGCCGGCCGACGAGGTGAGGCGGATCTTGTCGCGCTTGGATGCCATGGTCGGTCCTTAGATCTTTTCGCCGCGAGCGCGAAGCTCGACGAGGATGGAATCGATGCCGTTCTTGTCGATCGTGCGCAGGGCGTGGGCCGAGACACGCAACTTGATCCAGCGGTTCTCGCTGGCGACCCAGAAGCGGCGTTCATGCAGGTTCGGAAGGAACCGACGGCGGGTGTGGTTGTTTGCGTGCGAGACGTTGTTGCCTGTCACCGTTTTCTTGCCTGAAACTTGGCATACGCGTGCCATGGGTCACCTCTGGGTTTGCGGTCACGCCTCCCGTGGCCCGGGAAGCATCGGCCCCGCGTCCGGCTTGCCGGAGCGCACGATACGGGTAGAGAAACGTCGCGCTACGCGTGGGCAGGCATCGTGCTGCCGTGGCCATCGCGGACGGCGAGGCCGTCGGGAAGCGAGCCGCGCATTCTAGCGGGCCTGGCCTTCCTGTGCAAATCATAGCTTCTTCCAACGACACATGAGCCTGGACTGTGCGGGGCGGGGTCATCCTCGGAGGGTGATCGTGACCCTTAATACCCGCTCATTGTGCTCGCTCGCCGAAGTGCGCGCGTTCCTGGATGGCAGCGTTC
>JAYTOP010000032.1:0-5852 GCA_043747745.1 Pseudomonadota bacterium | reverse complement strand
CAAGTCCGAAGGCCTGGGCATCGCGTTGTTCGATTCCATCCACAGCGACGATCCGACCGCGTTGATCGGATTGCCATTGATCGCACTCGCACGCATGTTGCGCGAGGCGGGTTTCAGCGTGCCGGAAAGCCAAGCGCGTACCGATCAAAGAGGGTCGGCTTTCGATGATCGCGATTGACCTGTCGGACGTGACCGACGAGCAGCTGTTCGATTCGGAAACGTTTCATCGGCTGGTGCTCGAAGAGACGGAAAATAGGAAATGGATCCATCTCGCGGACGCAGGCTTCCTGGCGACCGCGACGAATCATGGAGTCATCGAGATCGTCGATGCCGAACTGCGCGAGCGCAGCTTGCGCAGCAAAGCCGGAAATCTGTTCGTCGTGGTCGAACAAGCCGGTGTTCTGCACAAGCCAGGCAGCCACGCCCGCTGCATGATTCAGATGCCGGATGGGACGGTTGTCGAAGAAATGTAAGCCTATGCACCAAGGCTCTACATCCTTTCAGGCCGGTCCTACACCGTGGAATCTAGGCAGCCGCTCGCATCCCGCTGTTGCACATCGCGAACCCGACCTCCACTGCTGCAAAAGTGACCGTACGCGGCCAAAAGCTCTCGTTCGAAATCGATTCAACAATGGGGTTCGTGCTTCTTTTCCGACTGTTATTTCCAGAATAGCGAGATACCGAAACCGGCCTGCAGGTCTGGGCTACGCGAAGTCAATCCACGCCGACCATACAAGTCGAACTGCAGGCGCTCGTGGAGCACCCATGTCAGCCCGCCACCGGCGAGCGTATTGGATGCGCCGCCGCCGAACACTCGACCGGCCTCCACGTAACCGCCGATGTTGCCACTGATTGGAAAGCCGAAGTTGCCGGATACTGTCCACACGTTTGAGCCGCCACTGTGATCAACATTCGCATAGCCGGCGATCGAACGACCCGCGCCGAGATCGTGAGCGACGTCCACGCCAAGCGAGTAGATCAGTCGACCGTTGGTGAATGCCGCCGACCCGGTGTCAAGCGTGACCCCGCCCAGCACGGCTAACGTGACGGTCTTCGTCGACAGCGCTGGCACCCACTTCAAAGACAGCCTGGTGTCGCCAGCACCCACATCGTGCGAAGTCATTCCGGCATCGCGCACGTCGAGGCGATTCCACAGCGATCCGGCGAGCTGCACTTCCAGCGTTCCGGTCAGCCCCAGGCGCAGGTTGGTATCGGCGGTGTAGAACCTTGTCCGTACGCCGTCAGTGTTGTTGTACTGAAGATCGGGCAGGCCTTGTTCCCAAGCAAACGATCCTGCGGGAAGTGTCACGGGCGCGAAGCCAAGTCCTGGACGATCGAACGATGGCGCGTCGGCGTACGCTGCCACCGGCAGCAGGGCACCAATAACGCTGACGATCACAAAGACCTTTGGCAAACCGACGCGACCCAAGTGCATGACGAACCCTCCCCATTCTGGATTGATCTACCAACGACAAGACACGCGAACCGCAAATTCTGATCGGCGGTTCACGCCAGAAGCGGCATGATGGATTTTCTCAACGAGTCGTTGTGGAGCCGCTGTCCGGGGATCCTGTCACTGGCGCCGATGGGCGCGCTTCGACCAGCTCATGGATCAGTTTCTGAAGGAAGGCGTCCTGCTCAGCCAAGTGCTTCTGAATCTCAATGGATTCATGCAAGATTGCCTCTGCATCCTTGTAGGTGTTATCAGCGCGTTTGTCTGTCGACTCACTCGAAACCTTTTGTCCAACGATGATGATCGAGAGCAAGACCAGCTGGAGGAATGTCTGCGCAGTCCAAGAGACAAGTGTCGGTACCCCTCCCTTGATGGCATCAGGCAGGCTTAGAAAGGCCAGCCCTGCGAATAAGTAGGCGCACCACATGGTGCCCACCGCATTGGTGATCTTGATTGCCAAAAACGCGTTGAACCTCGCCACTGGACCGAGCTGCTTGGGCTCCGCCGAGACACCCGCTGCCTTCGGCGCATCCTTCTTGCGGTGCTGGATATGCGGATGCGGGATGTGCGCGTAGATCGATTTCAGTGACATCGGGGAGCGGGTCAGCGGCACGCTCGCTCCGCAAGCTGCGCAGGTCGTGGCATGGGCCGCAAGTTCGGCTCCGCATTTGGGGCAGGAAACCATGCTTTTCGGTCCTTCAGAAAATTTGTGTCGTCACAATACCCTAACCAACCAGTCGTGCCGAGGCGAATTGCATGCGGTGTAAGAACCGCAACGACGGTTCTATGTCCGTCGAAATGCTCCGGATCGTCTGAAAGCACGGCCTCGCCACGGACGCACACGGCGGGTGCCGATCGGATAGCGCGACGATCCGCAAGCCTTAGCCATGCGCCACCGCCTAGTCCTTGCGCTGCCGCAGTTCGAAGCCATCGCAAAGATGCCGGCAGGCCTGCGCGATCTGGTTCTGCAGGTGCTCCCAGAAAAATCGGCTGCCGGTGCTGACGATGCTGTGCCCGGCGCAGCAGCCGGTACGCGCCGCCTAAATCGCCAGCACGTTTGGCGGCGCGCAATTGTTCGCCGATGGTCTTGTGTTGGTCGTTGGTCATGCTGCGTCCGTTCTTCGTCATGGGAGCGTCCTGGTCGGTTGCGAGCGGCTGGGCCTTCCGCGCGAGCCGGACAACCGGCCCGCGCAGTCGATCGATCAGGCGACGTTGCGCAGGGTGGGCGGCAGCCAGTGCGATCCTGCGAGGCGCTTTGCAGCTTCCTCGGCCAACTGGTCGCGCTTGAGCTTGGTCAGTTCGGCCGGAGCCTTGCCGTCCGCGCCGGCAAGCGCAGAGAGGGTGTCGGACTTCCTCACCTTCGCGAAATATCCCGCCGTGGGTTGCCAGTGATCGGCCATGTCGATGCCCAGCGCGCGCACGACCGGCCCGAGCGCGTCCCGGCATGCCGGAAACCGCTGCACGCCGTCGAGCGTGCGCGCCGTGCAGTACGCCAGCAGCGAACGGATGGTGTGATCCTATGCGCCAAGGCACCACGCCCACAGCGCCGCGTCGTTGTCGGGAAGATCGGACGCCCACGCTGCGGCGCGCTCGGCATTGCGCTGCCCGACGGCCGTCGCCGCCAACCCCGCGCACGCCCCGTTCAAATCGGTCTTGTCGGCACCGCGCACGTTCAGCCCGTAGCTGCCGCCGTTGCGGGTCATCCGGATCGTGGACTGCAATGGGCATCACGACGGCTGCGCTCCTACGCGACGCTTCGCCGACCGTGATCCTGGAACGTTTCGGCGTGACGCTGCTGCGCACGCAGCGCGAGCTACAGGGTATCGCGTGTCTGTCGCTCGATGAAATCGAGCCTGACCGTCAACAGATTGTGGTGTCGCGCAGTTTCGGCGAGCGCGTCGAGGACCACGCCGCAGTCGCGCAAGCGCTTGCGACGTTCGCGGTGCGAGCCTGTGAGAAGTTGCGTAAACGCGGCCTGGTAGCCGCCGGCGTGCAGCTGTTCGCAAGCACTGACACGTTCCGCCCGGAACTACGGCAACACCATCCATGCCGCGCCGTGTCGCTGCTCTCGGCAACGAGCGATTCGCGCTTGGTACTTGGTAGCGTGCGCGCCATGCTGTCGAATTTTCTGCGGCGCGGTTGCGCGTACAAGCGCGCCGGCATTGCGCTACTCGATCTGGCGCGGCCGAGCGCTCTGCAAACCGAACTATTTGCGCCGGTCACTACCGGCGACGACAAGCTCATGGACGTTCATCGCCTGCATCTTCTCCAGGATCAAGCCTGCCGCGTAGTCGGCCTCGGCGTTTAGATGCCGCTGCCACACGCCTTCCGACGGGCACCAACGAAAGCCGTTGGACTTGAGCGCCTGAATCAACGCCGGGGCAGGGCGGCCCGGAAACCGCAGCCGCAATCGGTTGTCGCTGTAGGCGCGGACGAGGGTGACGCCCTCACGTGTTTCGGATTCGTCGACGCGGTCGCTCTGCAAGGCCTTCGTGTCGGCCTCGATCAGCCTTTGCTTGAGGCGTCGGATTTCGGCGTTGTTGTTGGTCAACGCATAGCTGGGGTAGGGCTGCTTCTCCCAACTGTAAGCGCGCTCGATGCCTTGAACGACGTGCGCTGTCTGTGCGTCGGTCAACCCGCAATCGAGCAAGCCTTGCTTGCCGGCCTTGCGCCACGCCGTGTTGAGCTTCTTCATGTGGCCTTGCTGCTGCTCACGCTCGGCCAGCTTCGCGCGCAGCTTTTCCGACGCCGCCGGATCGTCCGAAAAAATGGCGCGATGGGATTCGGCCGCAATCGCTTTGCGGTCGCATGCGTCCGCGTAGGCGCGCAGTCGCATCGTCCGCTCGAAGTCGCGAGTGATGCGACCGCGATAATTGCGGTCGCCGCGTTCGCTGTGGTGTCCGATCAGGATCGGTTGACCGAAGGGAATCGCGCTTGCACGTTTGTGTGCGCTCGCCTCGATCTGGCTTGCCAGCCTCCGCGCCTTTTCGGCGCGGGATTCGTGGCGATCAATGCGGGCCTGTCGCTTCGCATCGAAGCCGCTCATGCGTGCTTCTCCAGCAGCGCGGCCAGCGTGACCGGCTTGAAATGCAAGTCGATCTCGACCCGGTTGCGGATCAGTTCGACGATGCTGATATAGCCCATCTCCTGGTCGCCGCAACGTGCGAGTCCGTGGGCTTGGTGCTGTGCGCCCGGATCGGTGTCGTTTGGGTCGCCCGCGTCCTTCTCGGTGATGTACCAGTCGAAGCCACCGTAAAAGTAGTGAAGGTGTGCCACCGCTTGCAGCCCTCGCGCTTCGGTTTCGTAGGTTTTCGGCATCGCCGCGATGCGCTCGCCCAGCTCGATGAGCTTGTCGATGAAATAGCTGCGCTCCTCGCCCTGCATCCCGATCTGGATGACGGTCATCTGCATCGGGCCGATGAAACGGCGAAGCATGGCGAGGGTGGCAACGTCGAGCCTGCGCGGTGTGGCGGTAGCGGTTTCGTGGGTCATGTCTGTGGCGTCCTGTGAGGAGTGGGGCGGGGTGTGGGTGCTGTGGTTCATGCGTAGCTGCTCCATGCCTCGGGCTTGCCATCCCACGGTCTGGCGCTGCTAAAGCTGGTGAGGCGCACGCGGTTGTCGGGCATCGGGCGCTTGCTGCGCAGCACGTCGCCGACGTACTGGCCTGGCTTGGGAACGGCGAGGCCGGTCATGTCGCCGGTGCTCGTTTTGTTTTTGGCGACCGCGTGCAGATCGACCACGGCACCGCGCACGGCGATGACCTCAAAAAAATCGATGTTCGTTTGCTCCCAGCCCCAGCTAGAAACCAGCACGTCGCCGACCTTCAGGGAGTGCGGACGGTTGCGTTCGGCGCGGCTTAGCGCCTGCGCTGCTGCCTGGACGTGGCGGGCTTGCTTGATCCGCTCAATGCAGGCGGCGCGGTCGGCTTCGCTGACGTAGCAGCCGAAATAACGCGGCTCCGGTCGCAGGGCTTTGCCCAGGAACGCGGCGAGGTAAAAGCGCACCCCTTTCGCATGATGGAAGGTGCCGGACGCGAACAGGGTGCCGTCGTCCATGTGCTCGAAGGTGTCGGCGCGTTTGCCAACGTGTGCGAGTCGGTATTCATGGCGCTGGGCAGGGGTGAGGCTGGCGGGATTGGGTAGGCGTCGCATCGCTGGTTTCTCCTGGCTGTGGTTGGCCCCGTTCGGGCGGTTGTGACTCCTGCGATGCCGAAGGCATCAAGGGGTCGCGAACGCACCGGAATTGGTGCCCAGCGGCCACGGCTGCGTGCGCCGTCAAGGGAAGCGAGCGCAGCAAGCAGGGCAGCGGCTGGCGCGGGCTGGAGTGCGCGCAGCGCACGACGACTCGGGCCGTAGCCCGGCCCTTGACGGTGGAAGCACGCGGTTGTGGCCCGGCAAGC
>JAYTOP010000031.1:0-6579 GCA_043747745.1 Pseudomonadota bacterium | reverse complement strand
TGTTTATTTATCAATGAGTTACGATGCGATATCGTAACCAATCATGTGCGAAAACGCAAGCCTTTTGAGGTCAAGAAAGGCTTAAGTTGAGAGCATTGCGGTTACACGCCCCTCTGCCGAATACGTGACGACCGCGTGCTGCGTATCGGTGGTCCCCCAGCAATCGAGAGTCGCCCAATTTCCTTGGTCCGAAATCACGACGTCGATTGGATAGCAGCCAGCCACTTGAAGAGAAAACTTTCTTGTCAGCTTGAAACTTCCGTCCGCTGCCAGTTGGTATTGGCGAACATCCGTGCAAAGTGCCTTGCCGCACGACACCGGAGTGATTCGAATTAGGCGGGTTGTGTCCGGAGAAAGCGAGCCGATGGCAATCGGTGGCGACCATTCAGCTGCATGTGAAGGCAGAGTCGCTCCCATAAAGATGGCCGCAGCGAGCAATGCAATTGTGAAACTGGATCGAAGTGTCACAACGCATCCCCATCCAGCTCCCCCGTGCGAATCCTCACCACGCGATCGAGGTCGTACACGAAGATCTTGCCGTCGCCGATCTTGCCGGTGCCGGCGGCGTGCATGATCGCCTCGACGACGCGCTCGGCCTGGTCGTCGGCGACCGCGACTTCGAGCTTGATCTTGGGCAGGAAATCGACGACGTACTCGGCGCCGCGATAGAGTTCGGTGTGGCCTTTCTGGCGACCGAAGCCCTTGACCTCGGTCGCGGTGATGCCGTTGACGCCGGCCTCGGACAGCGCCTCGCGCACGTCGTCGAGCTTGAACGGCTTGATGATGGCCATGACCATTTTCATGCGATGCGCTCCGGTGTTGCGGTCGATGCCGGCAGTGTAGCGGCAGGCGCACCGGAACGGACCGGACGCCGGCATGCATGCTTCACGCGGATGTAGGAAAATTCCTACAAGCTATCGCTGGCTTTGCCGACTGCGCCGCCGCCGTCCCGGCGCGAGACTGGCGCTCTGCAACCACCAAGGAACTGCCATGATCGACCTCAAATCCATCGACGACCTCGCCCGCCGCCTGCACGAACTCGTCCCGCCCGGCATGCGCGAAGCGACCGGCGACCTGCAGCAGCATTTCCGCTCGACCCTGCATGTGGGGCTGGGCAAGCTCGACCTGGTCACCCGCGAAGAGTTCGACGTGCAGCGCGCAGTGCTGCTGCGCACGCGCGAGAAGCTCGAACTCGTCGAGAACATGCTGATGCTGGTCGAGGCGCGGCTGGACGCGCTGACCGGCCCGAACCACTAACGGACGCAAGCGATCCGTGGTCCCGGCAAGAGCCGGGATCCAATTGCAGAACAGCCCAAGATCAATATGGATCCCAGCATTCGCTGGGATGACGAGCAGTGAATTGGAGGCGACGCCGCCGGTTTCTCCGCGTGCGTCAGCATGTCGAGGTGATAACTCATGAGTCTGGCGCTGATTCACAGCCGCGCCCGCGAAGGCGTGCGCGCACCTGCGGTGCGGGTCGAGGTGCATCTGTCGGGCGGGTTGCCGATCATGAACATCGTCGGCTTGCCCGAGGCGGCGGTACGCGAAAGCAAGGATCGCGTGCGTGCGGCGATCCAGAACGCACAACTCGAATTTCCGCAGCGCCGGATCACCGTCAATCTTGCGCCGGCGGATTTACCGAAAGATGGCGCGCGATTCGACCTGCCGATTGCGCTGGGCATCCTCGCTGCGTCGGGGCAGATCCCGATGGAACAGCTTGCGCGTTGCGAGTTCCTTGGCGAACTCGCGTTGACCGGCGAACTGCACGCCGTCGATGGCGTGTTGCCCGCCGCACTCGCGGCGACTGCCGATGGCCGCACCTTGTTCGTGCCGCGCGCCAATGGTGCCGAAGCCGCGCTGGTGTCGGGCGTGGACGCACGCACCGCACGCACCTTGCTGGAAATCTGCGCGCACCTGCAAGGGGTCAAGATCTTGCCCGAAGCGTTGGCCGAACCCGCAATCGAGATCCACGATGGCCCCGACCTCGCCGATGTGCGCGGCCAGGCGCATGCGCGCCGCGCGCTGGAGATTGCAGCCGCTGGAAACCATCATTTGCTGCTGATCGGGCCGCCCGGTTGCGGCAAGACCCTGCTCGCGACGCGCCTGCCGGGCATCCTGCCGCCGATGCTGGAAGCCGAAGCGCTGGAGACTGCTGCGATCGGTTCGGTCAGCGGGCGCGGCGTCGATCTCGCGCGCTGGAAGCAACGTCCTTATCGTTCGCCGCATCACACTGCGAGCGCGGTA
The DNA here is from genome assembly GCA_043747745.1 of Pseudomonadota bacterium. Lineage (GTDB taxonomy): Bacteria > Pseudomonadota > Gammaproteobacteria > Xanthomonadales > Xanthomonadaceae > SZAS-103. Next base: position 4,335 of record JAYTOP010000031.1, on the reverse strand, counting down.
GCACTCGTTGGCGGCGGCGCCGATCCGCGCCCGGGCGAAATCTCGCTGGCGCATCACGGTGTGATGTTTCTGGACGAACTCGCGGAATGGGATCGGCACACGTTGGATGTCTTGCGCGAGCCAATGGAGTCCGGCCGCGTCAGCATCTCGCGCGCCGCGCGGCAGGCCGAATTTCCGGCGCGCTTCCAACTCGTCGCGGCGATGAACCCATGTCCGTGCGGCTGGGCTGGCGACGCGTCCGGACGCTGTCGCTGCACCGGCGAGCAGATCGCGCGCTATCGCGCAAAGCTGTCGGGCCCATTGCTCGATCGGATCGACCTGCACGTGAGCGTGCCGCGTCTGTCGCATGGCGAATTGCGCCCGGACGCACCGCAAGGCGAGGCATCAGCCGTCGTGCGCGAACGCGTGATCCGCGCGCACGAAGTGCAACTGCAGCGTTCCGGGAAATCCAACGCGCACCTCGGTCAGCGCGAGACCGAACGCATCTGCCGGCTCACGCCATCCGATCAAACCCTGCTGGAACGCGCGATTGATGCATTGCAACTCTCCGCACGCGGCACCCACCGCATCCTGCGCATGGCGCGCACGATTGCGGATCTCGCGGGAAGCGAAGCGATTGCGACGGTGCATTTGTCCGAAGCGATCGGTTATCGGCAGATGGATCGGCGGAGCGCTCCGATTGCGGCCTAGTGATGCGGAATCTTCGCAAGGATCTGCTGCACTTCCTGCTGCATCATCCGATATCCCTGCGGCGTCAGCATCCTGTCCTGCACGATGGCTTCAACTGAAGGATAGCCGCAGCCGATGCCGTTGAAACACAGATTTGCGAGGATGCGGCTGTTCGGCCCGCAGTCGAAACCCAGGCGGCAGGCTGCGATGAGATAGGCCTGCGACTCAGTTTCGCTGCCCGATGGAAGATCGAACAGCTTCTCGCGTCCCTGAACCCTGGTTCCCATGACGTTCGACAGATCGACGATCGCGGCTGGATTGCCTGAAGCAAGAATGTCGCGCACGGTTCCAGCGAGCGTCGCATCAGGAAGATGTTCGATATCCACGGTTCCCATCAACAGCCGCGCCTTGGCCGCTGCGCTGCCTTGGTTCCCTGCGGCAACCAACATCTCGTGAAGCCGCTTGTACGAGATCAAGTCGCTGCGCGTGAATCGCTGGCAGCGCGTGTTCGTTCTCGCCAGCATGGAATCCACCCACGGTTTGATCTTCGGGTCTCGCTGCTGAATCGCGCGCGGTATGTCGGACCTGTCCCCGCGTGACAGCACGAACATCCAGCACTCGGATTCGAGCTCCGCGAACGCAGCCACGACATCGGGGTCGCCACGCTCGGCACGTTCGCGCAATTCCTGCGCGAGCGGAAACAAGTCGGTCGCCGCATCGTAGCGCGCAAACGGATCGGTAGTTGTTGGAACGCTCGATGCGCTTGGCGGTACGGTTCGCGTCTGAGCATCGGCTGTCGCGCCCGCACCGGGGCTGCTGACAGACGGCTTGTCGATTGCGTGTGCGACCGACACCGCATGCGTCGCTGTGGTTCGGCGCGCAAGCAACAAATACCCGCATGCCGCAAGCAGTGCGGCGGCGACCAGCAGCAATCCCTTCTGACGCATGTGCCGTTCCAGACGATTCCAGGCAGGGAGTCTAACCGGCCCCGCCCGCACACGATCTGGAAGCAAGCTGAAAAGCACAGGTCAGCTTCACAGGCCCGCTTCGCATCGCCCCTCTCCCGCCCGTTCGCACAGGTCGGGAGAGGGGGCCTTGAACGTCACGCCGCAGCGGTTTGCTGCACGTCCCCGTGGAACTGCTCTTCCTCCGTCGAACCCTTCAGTGCGATGGTCGATGACGTTGCGCCCTGGATCGTCTGGGTGACCGAATCGAAATAACCGGTGCCGACTTCGCGCTGGTGCTTGACCGCGGTGAAGCCGCGATCGGCGGCGGCGAACTCGGCTTCCTGCAGTTCGACGAACGCGCTCATCTGGTTGCGCACGTAACCGTGCGCGAGGTTGAACATCGAGTAGTTCAGCGCATGGAAGCCTGCCAGGGTGATGAACTGGAACTTGTAGCCCATCGCCGCGAGTTGCTGCTGGAACGTCGCGATGGTCGCGTCGTCGAGGTTCTTTTTCCAGTTGAAACTCGGCGAGCAGTTGTACGCGAGCATCTTGCCCGGATATTTCGCATGGATCGCTTCGGCGAACTTCTTCGCGTAGGCGAGATCCGGCTTGCCGGTTTCGCACCACACGAGGTCTGCGTAGGGCGCATACGCAAGTCCGCGTGAAATCGCCTGGTCGATTCCGGGTTTGGTTTTGTAGAAGCCTTCGACGGTGCGTTCGCCGGTGAGGAACGGGATGTCGTTCGCATCGACATCCGACGTCAACAGGTCCGCAGCTTCGGCATCGGTGCGCGCGACGATCAAGGTCGGCACGCCCATCACGTCGGCGGCGAGGCGCGCGGCAACCAGCTTGTCCACCGCCTCGCGCGTCGGCACCAGCACCTTGCCGCCCATGTGGCCGCACTTCTTGACCGAAGCAAGCTGGTCCTCGAAATGCACTGCCGCGGCACCGGCTTCGATCATCGCCTTCATGAGCTCGAACGCATTGAGCACGCCGCCAAACCCGGCCTCGGCGTCGGCGATGATCGGCTGCAGCCAGTCGATGTCGTCCTTGCCTTCGGCGTGGTTGAGTTGGTCGGCGCGCAACAGGGTGTTGTTGATGCGCTTCACGACCTGCGGCACCGAGTTCGCGGGATACAGCGACTGGTCGGGATACATCTCGCCGGCGAGGTTCGCGTCGGCCGCGACCTGCCAGCCGCTGAGATAGATTGCCTTCAAACCGGCGCGCACCTGCTGCATCGCCTGGTTGCCGGTCAGCGCGCCGAGCGCGTTGACGTAAGGCTCGCTGTGCAACGACTTCCAGAATTTCTCCGCACCCAGCCGCGCGAGCGAATGCTCGACCGCGACGGTGCCGCGCAGGCGCACGACTTCCTCGGCGCTGTAGGGACGGGTGACGCCTTTCCAGCGCGCGCTGTTGGTCCAGTCGAATTTGATCTGTTCGGCGGTCGGGAGGGTTTTCATGATGTGATCCTCTGGTTTGGCGAGCAATGAATTCGTTGCGGTGTGAAATCAGGAAAGACGCAGGTAAGCCGGCACGGTCAGGAACGGAGCGAGTGTCTGCGATTCGGTCAGGCAGTCGAGCAGGGCGATCGCCTCGTCGATGCGCGTCGCGCCAGGCAGGTTGCCCATCGCGGCGAGCTTGGACGGCAGCGACAGCAGCACGCGGTCGAACAGGGTTTCGTCGACCACCGTGCCATCGTCAAGGTGCAAGCCATTCGCGCCCTTCGCGGAGACGTGCAGCCACTGCCACAGCTGCGCGCGCGCGATCTCGGCAGTCGCGGCGTCTTCCATCAGGCCGTGGATCGGCACGCAACCCTGGCCATCGAGCCAGGCGGCAAGGTAACGCACGCAGACTTCGATGTTGTTCTCGAAACCCTTGCGGGTAATCGTGCCGAGGCAGGGGCGGATGATGTCGTCGCGAGTGACATCCACGTCGTCGCGCAGCACATGCTGCTGGTTCGGAGTCGGCATGTGCGCGTCGAAAATCTCGCGCGCGATCGGGATCAGCGCCGGATGCGCGACCCACGTTCCATCGTGGCCGGCTAGCACTTCGCGCAGTTTGTCGGCGCGTACGCGCGCCATCGCAGCATCATTTGCATCAACATCGTTCGCGATCGGGATCTGCGCGGCCATGCCGCCCATCGCATGCGCGCCGCGATGGTGGCAGGTCTTGATCAGCAGCTCCGAATACGCCTTCAGGAACGGCTGCGTCATCGTGACCTGGCCGCGCTCGGGCAGCACCTTGTCGCGATGCTTCCGGAAGGTTTTCAGGTACGAAAAAATGTAATCCCAGCGTCCGCAATTCAGTCCGACGATGCGGCCTTTCAGGGCATGCAGAATCTCGTCCATCTCGAACGCGGCGGGCAGCGTCTCGATCAACACCGTCGCGCGGATCGTCCCTCGCGGCACGCCGAGCGCCGCCTGCGCGTGGACGAACACGTCGTTCCAGAGGCGCGCCTCGACGTGGCTCTCCAGCTTGGGGAGGTAGAAGTACGGCCCGGATCCCGCGGCGATTTGCGCCTTCGCGTTGTGGAAAAAGAAGAGGCCGAAGTCGAAGAGCGAGCCCGGCGCGGAGCGGCCATCGACGACGAAGTGCTTCTCGGCGAGGTGCAGACCGCGCGGGCGCACCAGCAGTGTCGCGAGCTTCTCGCCGAGCGAGTACGATTTACCGCTGCTCGGATCGACGTGGCGAATGGTCCGCCGTACGGCGTCGCGCAGGT
>JAYTOP010000030.1:0-61433 GCA_043747745.1 Pseudomonadota bacterium | reverse complement strand
TCTGCACCTTCGGATGATCGGCCAGGAATGCGGCAACCGCTTTGGTCTTGTGCGCCGAGAGGTTGTCGGCGATGACGTGGATTTCCTTGCCGCGCGGCTGGTTGGCCACGATGTCGGTGAGGAAGGCCACGAACTCGGCCGAGGTGTGCCGCGCGCCCGTCTTGCCCAGGACCTCGCCGGTTTTGGTATTGAACGCCGCGTACAGCGATAGCGTGCCGTGACGGAAATATTCAAAGCCATGCCGCTCGGCGCGTCCCGGCGACAGCGGCAACACCGGGTCCTTGCGGTCCAATGCCTGGATCGCCATTTTATCGTCCACGCAAAACACTGCGGCGTGCTGCGGCGGATTCATGTATGGGCCGATGCTGACTTCAGCGCGCGATAAAACTATCGCTGCAGTCGAGCTTGGCCCGGATCTCGGCCCAGGTAAGACCGTCGGCCAGCAACAAAATCAATCGGGCATGCCGCGCCGAATCTGCTCGCCCGTTGCGCGCGCTCGCCCGGCGTTGAAACTCGGCACTTTCGCTCTTGGTCAGTTTCATCACAGCCCTCCGATGGGTATGATGTTACTACCGGTTTATATGTTACGGTCCATTAGTTCCAGTAGACCGAGATGCCGAAGCCCGCTTGCAGATCCGGGCTGTGCGAGGTCAGTCCGCGCAGTCCATACAGATCGAACTGCACGCGTTCGTGCAGTAGCAAGGTCAGGCCGCCACCGGCGACGCTGATCGATGCTCCGCCACCAAAGGTGCGGCCGGCTTCAACGTAACCGCCGAGGTTTCCACTGATGGGGAATCCGAAGTTCGGTGACAGCGTCCATGTGTTCGACCTGCCACTGTGATCGACATTCGCGTACATCGCGATCGAACGCCCGCCACCCAGATCGCGCGCGACTGTTGCGCCGAGCGAAACGATCGGCCGCCCATTGGTGAATGCCGCCGAGCCGGTATCCATCGTGACACTGCCCAGCATCGCGAACGAAACATCCTTGCTCGACAAGGATGGGGCCCATTTCAACGCCAGCTTCGTATCGCCAGCGCCTTCATTGCGCGACGAAACGCCTGCAGCGCGCAGGTCGAGCCGGTTCCACAACGAACCCGCAAGCTGCACTTCCAGCGTCGGATTCAGTCCGAGGCGGAACGTGGTATCGGCGGTGTACGCATGGCTGCGTACGCCATCCGTGTCGTCGCGCTGGAGATCCGGCAGGCCCTGCTCCCAGTCGAACGTGCCGGGAGGCAGCACCGACGTCGCGAACGAGATGCCCGGGCGATCGAATGCAGGTGCATCCGCGTGCGCGAACTGCACGCACAACAACGTCGCCAGCGGCATCAGCATCGCCAGCTTGCGTAATGTAGGTCGGCGCCTGCTGGTGGTCGTCATTTGAGTTCGTCCTGCAACAATCCGAAGATCGCTGAATCCTGGAGTTCACCATTGACCAGCCAGCGCTCGCGCAACAGACCTTCGCGCTTGAAGCCGAGGCGTTCAAGCAGCTTGCACGAGCCGGCGTTACGCGGATCAACGTCGGCTTCGATGCGCCGCAATTGCAAGGCATCGAATGCATGCACGAGAGCGAGGCGCACGGCTTCCTGCGCGTAACCGTGGCCCCAATGCGCTGCGGCCAACGCGTAGCCGACGTCGGCGCGACCCTGTGCGCGATCAATGCCGAGCAGGGTCACGGTACCGATGAGCGTATCGTTTTCGTGTGACGCAATCGTCCACGCGAGCATGCCGTCGCCGGTGTAGTCGCGGTGACGCTTGAGATAAGCCTCGGCCTGCGAACGTTCCGTCCATGGCGGATAGCTCCAGTAGCGCATCACCTTCGGATCGGAATACGCCGCGTAGATGGCGCCGATGTCGTCGTCGCGATACGCGCGCAGGCGCACGCGCTCGCCATCCAGCAGCGGCGGTGTTGTTTGCATGGGTGTGGAATCCGTAGTGTTCATGCGCCCACGGGCTTCGGCTGTGGCGGCAGCCGAAAGCCGCCCGCTGCCTTGTACGGCGCGAGCGCCGTGTAATAGATCACCGCACCCGCGATGGCGGTGTGCGGATGCTCCATCCATTCGCCCTTCATGGCGATGTGCAGACTCGCCACGGTCGCGTCGTCGAAGCCGAGCCGTGGCAGCGGCAGGAACAATCCGCCGAAGACGCCACCCAGGTAGGCCACGACCGAGAACGCCCATGCCACCATCTGGCGGCCGGTTTCATTCGAGCGGTCGCGCGGATTCGCATAGATCCATCCCACCTTGCCGACCACCAGCCACAAGAACACGATGACCGGCCACCATACATGGAACACGTATGCCCAGACGCCGACGAACAGCATGTAGAACAACGACAGTCCCGCCAGCATCGCGATGCGTCTGGTCGGCAGGGTGCCGTCCGGCGATGCGACCAAGGTGAAGAAGCCCGTCGCATGCACGAGGATGAATTCCATCATCATCATCAACAGCACGCTCTTGACCGCATCGGAGCCGAGCGCGCGTGGAGCGATCCAGACGATCAGGCAACAGCATGCGGTCACCACGTCCGGAAGCGCGGACAGCAGTCGGCCCCATGGCGGCTTCATTGTCAGGGTCTTGACGATTGCGTTCACGGCGTCCTCCGTCGTGCATCCTGCCATGCACGATGGGCTTGCGCACGATGGAATGCCGAAGCCTGATCGGTCAGGCGCCGACGAGGCCGAGCAGGCGCGCGCGATCAACGACGTGCTAGCGGGTGCCGGCCGAGAGTTTCAGGAACAGATTCTTCAGGCGCCACTTCACGGTTTCGTCGCTGATATCCATCGCGCGGGCGATCAGCTTGTTCGACATGCCGATGTTGAACAGACTCAACACTTCGGCGTCCTTCGGCGTCCTTCGGCGTCAGCGGACCGCAGCGCAGTTGCGCCGTGCGTTTCGCTGCGGCTGGCGGCGCGGGTTGCTCCGCCACGGGTTGCGATGTGCGCACGAGTCGCAGACCGGTGGTCGCCGTGTGCAGGCCGATGCCCATCTGCACGGCGAGCGGATGGGTATCCGCAAGCAGGCGCGCGTTGCCGCCGATGGTGGCCAGGCTCAGCGCTTCGGTCAGCAGCGACATGGCCTGCGTCGCATTGCGTTGCTGGACGAGCACCGCGCGCAACACTTTGATCGTCAGCATGTCGCGTCGGCGATGCAACTGGTTAGCGAACCGATCCGCCGTGTGCAGGTGTTTCTCGGCGGCATCGACATCGTGTTGCGCGTGCGCGGCGTAGGTTTTGGCGATGGCCGCAGCAAGCCGGTATTGCGGCAGGTACGGCAGAAACTCTTCCTGTTCGAATGCGCTCGCGAGTTGATCGAGTTGCTGCATCAGGCGATCGACGGTTTCGCTGCACGAACGCAACGCGTAGATGCGGATCTGTTCGGCGATGGCGCACCTGCTCAATCGCGGCAAGCGACGCCGCTCGGCGAGTGCGCCGAGACTGTAGAGAAGACTCAATGCGCGCCGCTCATCGCCCTGGCTCAACGCGACATAGGTCAGCGTGCGGTACGTCAGCAGGATCGCATCGGGGAAACCCGTGCGTTCGATCACGTCGAGCCGGTTCGCGAGCAGTGCTTGCGCCGCCGCAGATTGATCGCGCTCGTGCAAGGCAGCGGCGAGCACCGCCGCGAACATGCTCGCGACCATGCTGCGACGGCCGGCGACACGCTCGGCCTGGATCAGCGCGGGGCGCAGGATCGCTTCGATCTGGTACGCATCGCCGTCCCAGAGATGGCTCAGGCCGAGCAGCATCGTGCGGTAGGACAGCGCGAGCATCGCGGAGTCGTCCTCGGCATCGACGGGAATTTCCGTCAGGATGCGCCGCGCGTTGTCGGTATGGCCGGTATGCATTTTCAGGTTGGCCATGCCATTGCGATAGGCGAGTGCGCAGACCGGTTCGTTGCACTCCACGCGAAATGTTTTAGCAGTTTCATGCGTATGTGCGGCCACGCGATGGAGTCGCTCTACGCACCAACTACTGCCCATCGTGCCCGCCGCTATTTCGTGCTCTCTGGCGTCACCCGCCAGACGACATTGCCGACATCGTCCGCGATCAGCAGTGCGCCTTGCTTGTCGATCGCGACGCCGACCGGGCGGCCTTGCGCATTGCCTTCGGCATCGAGGAATCCGGTCAATACGTCTTCGGGAGCGCCTGTCGGCAGCCCATTCATGAACGGCACGAAGATCACCTTGTAGCCGCTGGGCGGGTTGCGGTTCCATGATCCGTGCTGGCCGATGAACGCGCCGTTCGCGTAGTGCGATGGCAGCAGCTTTCCGGTATCGAAGGCCAATCCGAGCGACGCGGTGTGTGGGCCGAGCGCGTAGTCAGGCTTGATCGCAGCCGCGACGAGGTCGGGACGCTGCGGCTTGGCGCGCGCATCGATGTGTTGCCCGTAATAGCTGTAGGGCCAGCCGTAGAATCCGCTGTCCTTGACCGCAGTCATGTAATCCGGCACCAGGTCGCTGCCGATCTCATCGCGTTCGTTCACGGTTGTCCACAGCGCCCCGGTTTGCGGATTCCAGGCGAGGCCGTTGGCGTTGCGCAGTCCCGATGCGAACGTGCGTGATTTGCCCGACGCGCGATCGACTTCGATGATCTGCGCACGCCCGAATTCCTGGTCGATGCCGTTTTCCCCGACGTTGCTGTTCGAGCCGACGGTGACGTACAGCTTGCTACCGTCGCGACTGGCGAGGATGTTCTTGGTCCAGTGGTGGTTGATGGTGCCGGCCGGCAAGTCGAGCAGCTTCGTCCCGGCGGCAGTGATCCGCGTGTCGCCATCGCGATACGGGAAACGCAATACGGCATCCGAGTCCGCGACATAGAAGTCGTGGCCGACCAGCGCCATGCCGAACGGCGAGTGCAGGCCTTGCAGGAAGATCGTGCGCGTCTCAACGACGCCGTCGCCATTGCTGTCGCGCAGCAGGGTAATGCGGTTGGCGCTCGGCGTCGCCGCGCCGGCCTTCTTCATCTCGTGCTTCATGATCGCGCCCTTGATCCCCTTTCCGTCATCGGGTTTTGGCGGCGCATTCGACTCGGCGACAAGCACGTCGCCGTTGGGAAGCACATACAACCAGCGCGGGTGGTCAAGTCCTGTCGCGAATGCATCCGCGCTCAGGCCCGGGGCAGCAACAGGTTTGGCGTCGGCGGGCCAGCCCGTGGCCGGAGCGATCCTGATCGTAGGGATCAAGGTGTGATGCGGCGCAGGCAATGCCGGATCGGGGCCCGTTCCTTGCGTGACCGACAGCGTCGCCTTGTCTCCGCAGTCGGCCACGGTGGCGGCGACAAGGCCCGCGGACAGCAACGCAATGCCGATGAAGTGGCGCATGCCGCACCTATAGCCGTGACTGCAGTTGGCCGGGTTGCGGGATATGCACATTGGGCAACATCGCCCGTGTCGCCCCATCCGTCGGCTTGCGCCTGCGCTTGCGCATCGGAGCAAATCGTGGCGTATGACTTTCATCAGCCCGCATGCTCAAAGGCTGCGTCTTCCAGTCCACGATCCACGCGCTCGCACGTTCGCGCAGCGCGGTGCGCAAGCCCGTTTCGATCAGTTGCAGCGGCGTCCACTTCGCATAGACGCCGATGGTTGCGTGCGGGGTAATCGTCCGCAGACTATCGGTGGGAGTTGCAAACACATAGCCGTTGTTGTCGGTCCACACGGTCTTCTCTTTGATGAGGAGGGCGCGGTGGACGCGCTCGGCCAGTTGCTGCAGCGGGTCGTAGAGACGCCCGAGCGGCGCGAAGGCTGGGAATTGCTTGTCCATGCTGTTTCTCCCGAAAGGTGCTGATGTGCGCGTTTTCGCGGTCTATCGATCGGAATGGTTCGCAGATCGCAATACCAGCAGCGAACCGCCGCGACGAAAGACTGCGAGCACGGCTTCCATCCCCGCCGCGTAGCGATGAACGACCGCCCTGAAATCGCGGGATGGATGCGGGGCTACCCGATCCGTGCGGCGGTCCTGCTCCAGTGCATCGTCTTCCAGGGCCAGATAGCCGCCTTCGGACGTAAAGGCATCCTCCGCCGCTGCATAGCGACGGGTGTCCTCCTTGTTGCGGAATTGCACGGCCATGGTGGATCCCCCGGAATGCCAGGTTGCCGGTATGGGCAACGCTTCCAAACTAGTCGCTATTCCATGAATCGTCGGTTCGCTGGCGCACACGATCTTGCCCTTGCGCGTTGGTCGATGGATCGCGGTTGCCGAGCGTATTGGCTGAAGGCGAACATGCTGATGGAAGAATTCGACCGGGCTGGCCCCGTGCTGCACCTGCTGCTGCGCTACACCCAGGCGCTCATCACCCAGATGGCGCAAACCGTGGTCTGCAATCGCCACCATTCGCTGGACCAGCAATTGTGCCGCTGCTGCTGAGCCTCGACCGCCTGCAGTCGAACGAACTGGCGATGACCCAGGAACTCATCGCCAACATGCGCGGTGTGCGTCGCGAAGGCGTCACCGAGTCAGCCGAACATCTGCATCATGCCGGCTCATCAACTACCATCGCAGCCATATCGCTGTGGTCGACCGTGTCGGACTCGAACGGCGCACTTTCGAGATGCTATGCGGTGGTCAAGAACGCATACGACCGACTGTTCCCGGTAATGACGATCTGATGGGTCGACTTCAACAGACCTTGGTCTCTCCACCACTGTGCTGGTCGTGCGGACGCAGCCGCAGCAAGCTCCGTATCCACTATGTGCGCCAACGTACAATGCGGATGAAAATCCGCAACTAAACTCCCGACGACATGCAACTGGCGCGTTGTCGCGGAGTGTTTTGGTGTTCAAGGACGGCAAGAAATCCAATCATATTCTAGACTCCCTGCCAGCGAAGGAGCGCGAGCGTCTGGCCGCGTATCTGGAACTGGTGCCGATGCCGCTCGGTGCGGTGATTCATGAAGCCGGCGCGGCGCAGACACAGGTGTATTTCCCGATCGATTGCGTGGTGTCGCTGCTGTATGTGCTGGAAGATGGAGGCACCGCCGAAGTTGCGATCGTCGGCAACGACGGTCTCATCGGCATGCCGGTGATCACCGGCGGCAGCAAATCCTCGCATCGCGCGATCGTGCAGGCCGCCGGCACCGCGTTGCGCATGCAGGCGCGCAACCTGCGCGAGGAATTCGAACGCGCCGGGGCAGCCCAGCAGATTCTGCTGCGTTATAGCCAAGCCCTGATGATGCAGGTCGGCCAGACCGCAGTGTGCAATCGTCACCACAATCTCGACCAGCAACTGTGTCGCTGGCTGTTGATGAGCATCGACCGCTTGCCCAGCAACGACCTCACGATGACCCAGGAACTGATCGCCAACATGCTCGGCGTACGCCGCGAAGGTGTGACCGAGGCGGCTGGAAAGCTGCAACGCACGGGCGCGATCCGCTATCAGCGCGGGCGCATCACCGTGCTTGATCGGGCGCAATTGGAGTCCTTGTGCTGCGAATGCTACGAGGCGGTGCGGAGCGAGTACATGCGCCTGTTGCCGTGGGATACGACGGCAAGTGCGAATCCACTCGCCGCCGACTGAAGTCTGAATGTCAGTAAAGACAACGTCGATGCGAGGCACCATGCGCATACAGTCGTTTTAGATGCGTCACGCATCTCGCGCGCCATGCATCCGTTCTTCGCTTATCCGACATCTGGAATCCTCCCTGTGCCGGTCGTTGGGTCCTCCAACGCCACCACAGGCCACCCATCATGTCATCGCGCGCCAGTGCGCCGCCCGTTCCCGCAAACTATCTGCTCGCCAGTTTGCCGCACGTCGATCGGCAACGATTGATTGCCCATTGCGATGCGGTCGACCTCGCCGAATCCGATGTGCTTTGCGAACGCGGCGACCGCATCGACCATGTGTATTTCCCGGTCGATGGCTTCATCTCGCTGATCACACCAATCGACCAACAGGCCGGCTTTGAGGTCGGCATGGTCGGCTCGGAAGGCATGCACGGCGTGTCGCTTGCGCTCGGCGTCGATGTGTCGCCGCAACGCGCGCTCGTGCAGGGTGCCGGCGCTGCATTGCGCATGGACGCCACCACATTCCGGCGCGAGCATGCGCGCAGTGCGCCGATGCGTCGTTTGCTGAATCGTTACTTGTATGTATTGATGGCTCAGATGGCGCAGGCCGGCGCATGCACACGTTTCCACCTGCTTGAAGCGCGGGTGGCGCGCTGGTTGCTGATGACCCACGACCGCGCGCCCACCGATACCTTCCACCTTACCCAGGAATTCCTCGGCTACATGCTCGGCATGCGTCGCGTGGGAATTACCAAGGCAGCGGGGGCGTTACAGGACAGGCATCTGATCAGCTATGCGCGCGGTACGATCACAATCCTAGATCGGGCAGGCTTGGAAACGGCTGCCTGCGCGTGCTATCGCATCGATCGCGACGCCTATACGAGCGTGCTCGGCTGCTGAATTCCATCGTTGCAACTATATGTGCGGTGGCAGACAGACCACCTCGCCGGCAGGGCGCATTGTGATGATGAAGGATCTGGAAACTGTGCCGTACGGACGCGGCCACGCAAGGATCTAGCGAATGGCCGCAAGGACGCGGCCGCCTAGCGCTCATGCAGCGCGCATCGTTGGTGGGGAGCCATTACCATGCAAGCACAATGGATTTTCAGTTCGACATTTCTGCCTTACACCGGCGAGCCGATCGAGTTCATGCTGGAAGATCGCAAGCAACCGATCCATGGAACGTTCGCCAACGGCATCTTCCGCTCGCGTTGGGCCGACTACAATGCGGATCGCGTGCAATCATGGCGCGAGTCGGAAAGCGATCCGTCTGCTGAGCCGATCGCAATGCAGAAAGTCTCTGCAAGAGGCACCTTCATCACGACTCTGAAGCGACTGACTAGTTTGTTGTCCAAGGGTTCCAACGCGAACCCGATCGCATTGCCGCACAGCCGTGCCAGGACGACCGCAGTACCCGCAGTCCCGATGCGCGCCAGAGCGGTTGCCACGCGCCGCATCGACAGCAACCAGATTTCATCCTGAGCGGTTACGAAGCACTGGAATGAAAACGGGCACCCTATGGGTGCCCGTTTCGTATTGCCGAACCAGATGTATTGCGCAATTGCTGCTGGCTCAGTTGCCACTGGCCTTGTCGCGGTGCCATGCGGCATGCATCGCATCCTTGGCGTCTTCCCAGTGCAATCGTGACGCGCCCTTGATGCGCTCCCACTCGGGCTGCAGTGCGGCCTTCGCATCATCCCAAGTGCGGTCGACGTTGTTCATGCGATCGGTATAGCCAAGGCGATACGCGGCGGCATAATCTTCATACGTGTGGTCCGCTTTGTAGTAGGGCTCGCTGCGATACGACTCGCGCCAATAATTGTCCCAGTACGGGTCTTCGGCAGTCGGATTCACGGTTTCTCCCACGCCCTTGCCGACCAGCCCGCCTGCCACGGCACCGACCAAGCCACCGACCGCAGCACCCGCGGGACCAGCGAGGGAGCCGACAACCGCACCCGTGACGGCACCACTGGCCGCGCCGACTCCGGTACCGATTGGATGCGCTCCCGGCTCGCCGGTGATCGGATCGCGGTTCATGTCGCGCCCTTCCTGTTTCTTCAGATCCATCATGGTCAAGCTCCTTGAATACTGGGGAATTGATTGCCTAAAAATCGATTGCGCGAAATTCCCGCCTGCATCGACGTCCACTTGTTGCGGACGTAACGCCGGAAGGCGCATCGACTCTATTCGTCGCGAGATGAATTGCAACGGAATTCCCGATGGATGGATCGCGCGCGTTTGTCGCGCACCGCCCGGGCAGGGGACAATAGCTGTCTTTCGACGATCCGGAGCCTTCCACGATGACCATCCTGCGCATGACCGACCTCGACCTGAAAGGCAAGCGCGTACTGATCCGGCAAGACCTCAACGTGCCGCTCGCGGACGGCCGCATTACCTCCGAACAGCGCATCACCGCATCGTTGCCGACGCTCAAGGCCGCACTCGCCAATGGCGCGACGGTGCTGGTGATGTCGCACCTTGGTCGCCCGAAGGAAGGCCTCTGGAGCGAGACCGATTCGCTTGGCCCCGTCGCGCAGCGCCTGTCCGAACTACTCGGCATCGACGTGCCGCTGGTGAAGGATTGGGTCGATGGCGTGAACGTTGCGCCCGAGAGCCTCACCTTGCTCGAAAACTGCCGCATGAATGTCGGCGAAGGCAAGGACGACGAGGCGCTGTCGAAGAAATACGCGGCGCTGTGCGATGTGTTCGTAATGGATGCTTTCGGCACCGCGCACCGCGCGCAGGCGTCGACGCACGGTGTGATCCGTGAAGCGCCCATCGCCTGCGGCGGGCCGCTGCTGATGGCCGAACTCGATGCGCTCGGCAAGGCATTGCACGAACCCGCGCGCCCGTTGCTCGCGATCGTCGCTGGCTCGAAGGTATCGACCAAGCTCGAGCTGCTGACCAGCCTCGTCTCGAAGGTCGATCAGCTCATCGTCGGCGGCGGCATCGCGAATACCCTCCTCGCCGCACTCGGACATCCGGTCGGCAAGTCGTTGTGCGAACGCGACCTGCTCGAGACCGCACGTGCGATCCTCGCCCATGCGAAGACACGTGGCGCCGACATTCCGATCCCGACGGATGTCGTGGTCGCGTCCGCGTTTGCCGCCGATGCACCCGCGACGGTCAAGCGCATCGCCGATGTCGGCGACGACGACATGATCCTCGACATCGGTCCGGAGACCGCCGCGCGCTATGCGTCCATGATCCATGGCGCGGGGACGGTCGTGTGGAATGGCCCGGTCGGCGTATTCGAGTTCGATGCGTTCGGCAAGGGCACCGAAACGCTCGCGCATGCGATCGCCGATTCGCAGGCGTTCTCGATTGCGGGCGGCGGCGATACGCTCGCCGCAGTGGACAAGTATGGGATCGCGGACAAGGTGTCGTATATCTCGACCGGCGGTGGCGCGTTCCTCGAATTCCTCGAAGGCAAGGAGTTGCCCGCAGTCGCGGCACTGAAAGCGCGTGCAATTGCCTGACACGATGCGCCACACACTGTTCTTCGACCTCGACGGCACCCTGATCGATTCAGTGGTCGGCATCACCAGTTGCGTCGCGTATGCGCTGGAAAGTCTCGGCGAGCCCGTGCCCGATGCCATCGCATTGCGACGCTGGATCGGGCCGCCGTTGCGCGCGAGTTTCGGGCCCTTGCTCGGTGATGCCGAGCGCACCGAGCGCGCGGTGGAACTTTATCGCGCGCGCTTCGAGGCAATCGGCTGGTCCGAACACACGGTCTATCCGGGCATCGCATGCGCCGTGCGCGCGTTGCACGCTGCCGGCCATCGTCTCGCGGTGGTCACCGCCAAAAATCAGCCGCACGCCGAACGCATTGTCGCGCACCTGCCGTTCGGCGATCTGTTCGAGACCGTGTCGGGCGCGACCAGCGATGGACGCATCGGAGAGAAACCGGAGTTGATCGCGGTCGCGCTTGAACGCCTTGGCGTCGTTCCGAAAGACTGCTGGATGATCGGCGACCGCCACATGGACATCGACGGAGCGCGCCACCACGGCATGCGTTCGGTCGGTGTGCTGTGGGGGTTCGGCGAGGCGGATGAATTGCGCAATGCAGGCGCGACGCGTGTGTGCGCGGAACCGGCAGCATTGATGCGCTTGTTCACGAGCGACGTCGTGATCCCCTAGACATCGCTGCGCTCAGTCGGCGTAACCGAAGCGTTCGATATACGGATGCAACGTGGGCAGGAAGGGTTCGAGATGCTTGCGATAGCGCTCCCAGCGATAGCGCGCTTCGCGATAGATCGGCTTGCTGACCTGCTCGTAGCTCGGCGTGTTGATGCGCCCGCGATCCAGCGCCCTGGTCGAGAATTGCCGGAGCCTTTCTTCCCATGGCACATGCAGGAAATCGCAAAGCGCGCGCACCTGGCCATCGAAATCGTCCACGACGTCTTCGTAGCGGATCGTGTGTACGTTCAGCGGCAGTTGTTCGCGGTACGCCTGCCACAGGTCCATCGTCTTCGTAAAAAGCTTGACGGTGTCTGCGAGAGTATGGAAATTCGCCATTGCCTCATTGCTGCGAAAACCCTGCATGAAGCAACTCAGCACGGCATCGCATGGATGCCGAACCGCAAAGATGAATCGCGCCTTCGGGAACACGCCATGGATCAGTCCTGCCATGGTGACGTGCAGCGGGAACTTGTCCACCAACAGCTTGGGCGATTGAGCGACGCCGTGTTGCGCGGCGGCCCGGAAATAAACCTCCCGCAGATACGCAACATCCAGGTTGTCGAAGTCCGCAATGGCATGTGGGTATCCCGCAGGCATGCTGCGCACGCAGTCTCGCATCGCCTGAACCAATGGCTTTTCTTCGACGATCTGGATCGCGCTGTGGCAATACAGGACCTGAGTCAGCAGGCTCGTCCCTGATCGCGGGAAGCCGACCAGAAATGCCGGGTCCGTTTCCGGCGAGGACGCATCGACCTTTCGCCATCCCTTCAGCCAGTCGTTTCTGACCAGGCCAAGCATGTACTCGACGCCGCGCAGAAAGGTGTTCTCGCCAGGGTTCGCTTGCATCCATGGAGTTCGAGCAAGCGCGTTGCCCAGATTGAACGCCGAGATCGCGTCGGCCTCGTTACCCAATAGGTCCATCACCTTGCCGCGTTCAAATGCTGCGAGTTGTCGATCAAGATCGCTATGTTCGAATTGAGCGATCTGATCCAGGAGATGGATGGAGCGCGCGTAGTCCTTTTGCCTGCGCGCAACTTTGCACGACACGATCAGCAGGCAGATGTGCGAATTGCCCGGTTGATCCGCCGTGGAAGAAGCCATCGCAAGGCCGGCATCGGATACAGCCATGGCTTGCGGAATTCGGTTGGTCCGTTCATGCAGGTTGGCGAGGTTCGCGTAGCCATCAAGCCATACAGGATCCGTCTTGATCGACTGCTCATAGGCGGCTTCGGCAAGTGCGAACTGCTGCCGCGCCTCGTGCAGCATACCTTTCAGGTTCCATGCGACGGCGTACGTCGGATTCGCATCGAGCATCTTGTCGAGCAGCGACCCGGCCAGCGCGTGCTGCTGTGCCCTGATCCGCAGGTCGGCGGCAAACCCCCAGTGCAGGTCGCGCCGTTGCGCGTCGCCGGTCGATGCGAGGCAGTTGCCGATTTCCTCGTGGTATTCGGGCGTGTTTGGCGTGATCCGATCCAGCTGTTCGAGCGATTCGATCGCGGCTGCGTGATCGCCCATCGCGAGTTGGCAGCGGGCCGTCTCCAGCACGACGGTAGGTTCGTCCGGATGCGCCTGTCTGACGGCGGCGAACAATGCGAGCGCGCGGTCATGCACGTTCTGTCCATGCAGGAATTTGCCGTATTCGAACAACACCAATGGGTCATTCGGTGCCAGGCGGCTGGCGCGTTCGTAATGGCTCTTTGCTGCCTGCGCATCGCCGGCATACTGGCAGGCCTCGGCCAGGTTGAGCAGAATCGACAGGTTGTCTGGCTGTTCTGCCAGCGCCAGGCTGAAACCGCTCACGGCCGCAGGCCAAGCGCCGAGTTGTTGAGTGCACTGCGCGAGCCCGTAGTTCGCCAACGGATGCGTCGGGGCTAATTTGAGCGCAGCTTCGAAACTACGCTGGGCGCCGTCCGTATCGCTTGCCTCCAGTTTGGCAAAGCCGAGTTGGGCCAGCAGGTCCGCATCCGGCGGGCTGAGCTGGATCGCCTTGTGCAGCAGGTACAAAGCCGCTTCGTGCCGTCCCGTACGCAGGCAGAAATTGCCGTATTCGGCGAGCGCGACAGGGTCTGCGCGATGCTTCGCGAGATGCTCGATGAACAGGGTGTCGGCGCGGCCCAGGTCGTTGCGTTCGACTGCGGCAATCGCCGCCTGCAGCAATGGCCGGTCGATCGAGGTTGCCTGGTCTGGAGAAGCCATCTGGTCACTCGGGCGATGCACGGATGGGGGCGGACCGCTCGCAAGGCTGCTGCGACGCGGAATCGTCCGACAGGCATTGCGCAGGGGTGTGGCGTAGCGGTGTGACGGCATGATAACGCAGGGTCGATCGGCTACCGTGCTACCGAACACACACGCAGCGCTCGCAGGAACAGTCGCCGCGATGTCGCTGCGCTGTGTTAGGTTTTCAACAACGGAGAGCCCCATGACCGACCAGCTGCGCCGCACCAAGATCCTCGCCACGCTCGGCCCTGCCACCGATGCGCCGGGCGTGCTCGAATCGTTGTTGCGCGCCGGGGTCGACGTAGTGCGACTGAACTTCTCGCACGGCATTGCCGCCGATCACGCGCGGCGCGCTGCTGAGGTGCGTGAGATCGCGGAAGAACTGCATCGTGAAGTCGGCGTGCTCGCCGATTTCCAGGGTCCGAAGATCCGCGTCGAGCGCTTCGCCGAAGGCAAGGTGCAACTGCGCGAAGGCAACACGTTCACCCTGGTGTGCCGCGTCGATGCGCCGATGGGCGATGAAACCCAGGTTGGCATGAGTTATCTCGGCCTCGTCGATGACTTGCATCCCGGGGATGTGCTCTTGCTCGACGACGGACTGATCGCGCTGCGCGTGATCGCAATCGAAGGCGCGAACATCCGCACCGAAGTGATGACCGATGGCGTGTTGTCGGACCGCAAGGGACTCAATCGGCTCGGTGGCGGGCTGTCGCTGGGCGCGCTGTCGGACAAGGATCGCGCCGACATTGTGCATGCGGCGAAGATCGGCGTCGATTTCATGGCGATCTCATTCTGCCGTTCGGCGCAGGACATGCATGAAGCGCGTCGACTTGCGCGCGAAGCCGGGTCGCGTGCGGCGCTGGTCGCGAAGATCGAACGTGCCGAAGCCATCGTGAACCTCGGCGAGATCATCGACGCATCCGACGCAGTGATGGTCGCGCGCGGCGATCTCGGCGTGGAAATCGGCGATGCCGAATTGCCCGGCCTGCAGAAGAAGATCATCCGCGAATCGCTCGCGCGCAATCGCGTCGTCATCACTGCGACGCAGATGCTGCAGTCGATGGTCGATCATCCGATCCCGACGCGCGCCGAGGTGCTCGACGTCGCCAACGCGGTCATCGACGGCACCGATGCGGTGATGCTGTCGGCCGAATCGGCATCGGGTTTGCATCCGCTGCGCGCGGTCGAGGCGATGGTGCGGATCTGCCTCGGTGCCGAACGCCAGTTCGAGGCCGACACCGATTTCGAGAAGGCGCAACGCAACCTCGAGCAGGCCGACCAGGCGATCGCGATGGCGACGATGTTCCTGTCCGAACACATCCGCGTGCGCGCAGTCGTGGTGCTGACCGAATCCGGCGGCACCGCGCGGTTCCTGTCGCGCTACCGTTCGGCGGTGCCGATCTACGGCCTCTCGCGCCACGCCGATGCGCGCCGGCGCATGGCGATGATGCGCGATGTGTTCCCGATCGCATTCGACAGCCGCGGCCTGCCGCCACGCGACGCCGCGCGCTCGGCAGTCGGGGTGCTGTACAAGGCTGGCCTGCTCGCCGAGGGCGACAAGCTGATCTTCACCAGCGGCGACACGATGGAATTGCGCGGCGCGACGAACACGCTGCGGCTGCTGGAAGTGGGCAAGGATGGCGTGGCGGACGGACTAGGGGAGCTGTGATGACCAGAACCAATGCGTATTCGATCTTGTGTGTGTTTATTCGTACGTTTGCGCTGTGGTTCCTACTGCGGTCGTTGATCGGGTTGCCCGGCGTGCTCGAAGCTGCCAAACGCTACGATCCTGGGCATCCCGCCTTGATCCTCGGAATCGGCGTCGCATTGCCGGTCGCATTGGGAGTCCTGATTTGGCTCTTCGCCGACAAGCTCGCGAAGCTGGCACTGGCAAGGCCGCAACAGCAGGTTTTCGAGAGCGACATTCCTGTAGCGGAATGGCAGGCCGTTGCCTTCTCGGTGGTGGGCATATGGAATGTAGTGGCGGCCCTGGTCGATCTCGCTCACCGCATTGTCCAAGTAATGCTTGCGCATTCTGTCACGGCGGAGGATGGCGCTGTAGCACTCTGGCCGGAGGGCATGACGTCCGAACTGGTCGGTCTGGGCATGCAATTGTTGCTCGGCCTGGTATTGCTATTCGGCGCGCGTGGATTGGTCGGGCTGATTCGCAAGTATCGTCAGGTCGGATACAAGGCTGGCGAACCATCCGCCCCTGAGCATTCCAAACTTGCTGACGCAACAGATTCCGCCCCTCCGGTATGAGTCCGAGTAACGTCGCTGTGCGCATGGGGCAGATGCGTGCGGATATTTCACCGCCAACAACCGCCCGAAACGTTTTAGCACTTTCCGCAACGCGTCGTGGTCGATTGCGACTGCATGCATGCCGCCGGTTCCGGTCATGGTGTCGGCGGCGACCATCGCGTTGATGATGGCTTCGTCGGTCGCATAGACCGATGCGATGAACAGCGGATCGAGTTCGTCGTTGCCGAGCATGCTGATGCGATCGGTCGCGGCGTGCTGGGCGGTGCCGGGATTCGCGGTCGAGAACGCGATGAAGATATCGCCGGAACCGTTGCCGGCGTAGGAGCCGTTGCGCGCGAGGCCGATCGCGGCGCGGCGTGCGATACGCTTGAGTTGGGTCGGCAGCAGCGGAGCGTCGGTGGCGAGCACGATGATGATCGAACCCTTGTCCTTCGACACGACCCTCGGCAGGTCGTCCTTCAGGTATTGGCCGACCGGCACGCCGGCGATGCGCAATTCGCCGCGCACGCCGTGGTTCGCCCGCACGAGTGCGCCGACGGTGTAGCCGTGCCCGTCGATCGTGGCGACGCGCGAAGCGATGCCGGTGCCGCATTTGAATTCGTGGCAGATCATGCCGGTGCCGCCGCCAACATTGCCTTCCGCGACCGGGCCGCCGCTTGCGCTGTCGAGCGCGTGCGCCACGTGTTCGGGAGTGACGTGGAATCCGTTGATGTCGTTGAGGTCGCCGTCCCAGGTCTCGGCGACCACCAGCAGCGACCACCAGTAGCCGGACGCATCGGGCGTGCCTTGCTTCACGCGGTACTGGATGGTCGCGTCGCGCACGACGCCGACGCTGTGCGTATTGGTCAGCATCACCGGGCCTTCAAGGAATCCGGATTCCTCGACCCAGTGGCTGCCAGTCATTTCGCCGTTGCCATTGAGCGCGAACAGGCCCGCGAACACCGGCTGGTCCAAGGTCGCGTGTCTGCGCGGCAGGATTGCGGTCACGCCGGTGCGCACGGCGACATTGCCCGGCAAATCGGCGATGACGGTGGTGAAGCCGACGGTGACGCCGGGGACATCGGTGATCGCATTGTTGGCGCCGGGCGTACCGTCGAACGGTATGCCCAGGACACGCGCGCGCGGCTTGCCGGCCAGCGCCGTTGCCGACAGCGCGACCATCAGCGCGAGCAGCAGGAAGCGGACGGGTCGCGATGGTTTCCGCGGGGCCGGTGCGCGGGCCAAGGCCGTCTTGTCGATCATGGAGCCACTCCTTCGGTAGCCGCAGGCGATGCGATGGCGGCCTCGGATCGGCCGCAGGCGTTAGGCTACAATCATGGGCTATCCATTCTTCTCTCCCCTCGGGAACCACACATGAGCATCGACCAGCTTGCCGAAACCGCCCAGGCCATGGTGGCTGCGGGCAAGGGCATCATCGCGATCGACGAATCCACCAACACCATCGCCAAGCGCTTCCAGGGCGTTGGTGTGGAGAACAACGAAGAGAACCGCCGCGCTTACCGCGAGATGCTGCTGACCACGCCGGGCCTGGGCGAGCACATTTCCGGCGCGATCCTGTACGACGAAACCCTGCGCCAGAAAACCCGCGAAGGCGTTCCGTTCGCGACGCTGATGTCCAAGGCCGGCATCATCCCGGGCATCAAGGTGGACAAGGGGCCGCAGGCGCTGGCCGGATTTCCGGGGGAAGTCGTCACCGAAGGCCTCGATGGCCTGCGCGACCGGCTCAAGGAATATGCGCGTCTCGGAGCGCGTTTCGCGAAGTGGCGCGCGGTGATCACCATCGGCGACGACATTCCGTCCGGTACCTGCATCGAATCGAACTGCCACGCGCTCGCGCGCTACGCGGCGCTGTGTCAGGAAACCGGGCTGGTGCCGATGGTCGAGCCCGAGATCCTGATGGATGGCGAGCACGACATCGAAGTCTGCTACGAAGTCACCGAGGTCACCCTGCGTTCGCTGTTCGGCGCGCTATACGAGCACAACGTGCTGCTGGAAGGCACGATCCTGAAGGCCAGCATGGTCATCGCCGGCAAGGATTGCCCGGACCAGGCCGGTGTCGAAGAAGTCGCGGAAGCGACCTTGCGCTGCCTCAGGACGACCGTGCCGGCCGTGCTGCCTGGCATCGTGTTCCTGTCCGGCGGGCAGTCCGACCGCGACGCGACCGCGCACCTGGATGCGATGAACCGGTTGGGTCCACATCCGTGGCCGCTGTCCTTCAGCTACGGCCGCGCGATGCAGTCGGCGGCGCTGAAGATCTGGGGTTCGGACATCATCGCGAACGTTGGTGCTGCCCAGAAGATGGTCCATGCCCGCGCCCGCGACAACGGGATGGCTGCGCTGGGCCAGTGGAACGGCTGATCGCGTTGCCATGATTGCCCGACAATGCCGGCCTTGGGTCGGTGTTGTTGTTTGCGGGTCTGGTCGTCGATAGCTGCCCGTGGCTTTACTCACTTGTCATTGATGTCCTAAGCATCTATACCGTGCCGATGGACACATCGATCACTTCGACCCTCGGATTCCTGATCGGCGACGTCACCCGGTTGTACCGGCGTGAATTCGACCGCCGCGCTGCCCATCTCGGCCTCACCCGCGTGCAGTGGCGCGCCCTGCGCCGGATCGAGCACGTCGAGGGATTGACCCAAGTCGCACTGGCCGAGGATCTGGAGCTGGCGCCGATCGCCGTCGGCAGGGTCATCGACCGGCTCGAAAAAGCCCGTTTCATCGAACGCAGGCCCGACCCGGCCGACCGCCGTTGCTGGCGCCTGCACCTCGCGCCCGGATCGGCGATGGTGATGTCCGGGGTCGATCGCATCGCCAGCGAATTGCGCGAGGAAGTGTTTGCGGGCATCGCGATGTCCGATCTCGAAGTAGCGGAAGGGGTCATGGCCACGCTCAAGCTGCGGCTGGGCGGCCCGTCGAAACCACAACGCAGCGTGGACGACGACGCATGAGGCGCGCCCTTGCGTTGCTGGCGGTCGGCCTGCTGCTCGCTGCCTGCGGCCGCAACGACGCGGCCAAGGTGCAGAGTCCACGGGCGACGGTGACCACGACGGTCGTGCAGCCGTCACGATGGATCGACAGCATCGATGCGCTCGGCACCGCGCACGCGAACGAATCGGTGACGATCACCGCCAAGGTTAGCGAGACCGTCGACCAGGTCCGTTTTGAGAGCGGCGATTATGCGCAGGCCGGGCAAGTGCTGATAACCCTGACCGGAAAGGCCGAATTGGCAGGACTTGATGCTGCCAGCGCAAACTACCGCGCTGCGGAGGAATTGTTCGAACGCCAACAGGCGCTGGCCGCGCGGCAACTGCTCGCGGCGAGCGCGATCGATGCGCAACGCGGCATCCGCGACGCAGCGAAAGCCAGCATGGACCAAGTGCGCGCATCGCTGTCCGACCGCGTGATCGCGGCGCCATTCGACGGCGTGCTCGGCCTGCGCCAGATCAGCCATGGATCGCTGATCACGCCGAACACCGTCATCGCCACGCTCGATGATGTGTCGACGATCAAGCTCGACTTCTCGGTGCCCGAGCGCTACCTGCCGGTGCTGTCGAAAGGGCAGACGGTGATCGCGGGCAGCGATGCATATCCGGGCAAACCGTTCGCGGGAACCGTCGCGACGCTGGACTCGCGCGTCGATCCGGTCACGCGCGCGATCACGGTGCGCGCGGAAATCCCGAATCCCGATCGCAAGCTGCGCCCCGGCATGCTCCTGGACGTCGCCGTGCAGCTGCCCGCGCGGCAGGCGATGCAGGTGCCGGAGCTGTCGATCCAGCAGGTCGGACAGCAGGCGTTCGTCTACCGCGTCGGCGAAGGCAACAAGGTCGCACTGGTGGCGGTGAAGCTTGGCGCGCGCAAGCCGGGCAGCGTGGAGATCGTCGATGGCATTCATGCCGGCGATCGCATCGTGGTGGAAGGCATCGTGAAACTGCACGACGGCTCCGCCGTGACCGAAGCCGGTGCGAAGCCGCAGTCCAAGCCCGGCCGGCGCTGACCGATGGTCATTTCCGATCTGTCGATCCGGCGTCCGGTTCTCGCCACCGTGGCCAGCCTGCTGCTGATCGTGCTCGGCACGATCGCCTTCACGCGGCTGCCGCTGCGCGAATTGCCGAACATCGATCCGCCCGTGGTGTCGGTCACGACGACGTACACCGGCGCGTCGGCCGCGGTCGTGGAATCGCGCATCACCCAGGTGCTCGAGGACGCGGTCAGCGGCATCGAGGGCGTGGAGTTGCTGCAGTCGTCGAGTCGCGACGGTCGCTCCAGCATCACCATCGAATTCACCCAGCAGCGCGACATCGAGAACGCCGCGAACGACGTACGCGACGCG
The DNA here is from genome assembly GCA_043747745.1 of Pseudomonadota bacterium. Lineage (GTDB taxonomy): Bacteria > Pseudomonadota > Gammaproteobacteria > Xanthomonadales > Xanthomonadaceae > SZAS-103. The sequence continues at coordinate 40,940 of JAYTOP010000030.1, read as the reverse complement.
GTCAGCCGCGTGCTCTCGAAGCTGCCGCTGAACGTGCAGAGCCCGCAGATCGCGAAGGTCGAGGCCGACGCGGACGTGATCCTGTGGGCGAACCTGACCAGTCCGAAGATGGACACGCTCGCGCTGACCGATTACGCGAGCCGCTATCTCGTCGACCGCATGGCGAACATCGATGGCGTCGCGCAGGTGCAACTCGGCGGCGGCCAGGTGTATGCGATGCGGGTCTGGCTCAACGCGGCGGCGATGGCGGCGCGCGGGCTCACCGTGGCGGATGTCCAAGCCGCGCTGCAACGCGAGAACGTCGAGCTGCCGGGCGGCAGCATCGAGTCGGTCGACCGCGATTTCAACGTGCGCATCGAGCGCGGCTTCCAGAGCGCGGATCAGTTCGCGCAGCTGCCGGTGGTGCGCGGCAGCGACGGCCATGTCGTGCGGCTCGGCGAGGTCGCGCGCATCGCGCTCGAATCGGCCGAACGCCGCGCCTACTTCACCGGCAACGGCAAGCCGATGCTCGGGCTCGGCATCGTCAAGACATCGACCGCGAACGCGCTGCAGGTCGCGCACGACGTCAAGGCGATGATCGTGTCGACGAATCCGACCTTGCCGCAAGGCATGCAGATGGGCATCACCTACGACTCGACCCTGTACGTCGATGTCGCGGTGCACGAGGTGTACACGACGCTCGCCGAGGCGATCGCGCTCGTGCTGGCGGTGATCTGGCTGTTCCTCGGCAGCCTGCGCGCGGCGCTGATTCCGGCGGTGACGGTGCCGGTGTGCGCGCTCGCATCGTTCAGCGTGCTGTGGGCGTTCGGCTTCTCGATCAACCTGCTCACGTTGCTCGCATTGGTGCTGTCAATCGGCCTGGTGGTGGACGATGCGATCGTGGTGCTCGAGAACGCGCAACGCCGCGCCGACCTCGGCGAGCCGCCCGCACTGGCGGCATTGCGCGGGACGCGACAGGTCGCATTCGCGGTGATCGCGACGACCGCAGTGTTGGTCGCGGTGTTCGTGCCGATGGCGTTCCAGGAAGGCAACAACGGCCGGTTGTTCCGCGAACTCGCGGTGCTGCTCGCGGGCGCAGTCGCGATCTCGGCGTTCGTCGCGCTTACGCTGACGCCGATGATGTGCTCGCTGCTGCTGCAACCGCATACGCGCGAGCAGACCGGATTCAATCGTCGCATCGACGACGGGCTCAAGCGCATCGCTTCCGCATACCGGCGCCGGCTCGGCAGGGCGATCGGCCACCCATGGCTGTTCGCTCTCGGCATGCTGTTCGCGCTCGCTGCCAGTGCGGCGCTGCTGTTCGTGGTGCCGCGCGAACTCGCTCCGACCGAAGATCGTGGCGCGACATTCGTGACCATCACTGGTCCGGAAGGAGCCGGTTACGACTACACCGTCAAGCAGGTGAAACAGGTCGAACAGCGCCTGCTGAAGGACGAAGGCGGCGACAAGCCTATTCTGATGGTCAATTCGCGCATACCGAGCGGATTCGGCAATGGCGGCGACATGAACAACGGGGCGGCGATCGTGATCCTCAAGCCGTGGAGCGAGCGCAGCGTCACCACCGACGACGTCGTGGTGAAACTGCGCAAGGAGCTGTCGGCGATTCCGGGCGCGCGTGCGATCCCGCAGGTGCGGCAGGGACTGGTGCGCGGCGGCGGGCAACCGCTACAGGTCGTGCTCGGCGGGCCCGACTACGCGCAACTCGCGCAGTGGCGTGACGTCCTGCAGAAGCGCATGGAAGCCAATCCGGGCCTGAAGGACGTGGATTCGGACTACAAGGAAACGCGGCCGCAGCTGCGCGTGAACGTCGACCGCAATCGCGCCGCCGACCTCGGTGTGTCGGTCAGCGAGATCGGCAGCACCCTGCAGGCGATGCTCGGGTCGCTGCGGGTGACGACTTTCGTCGACAACGGCAAGGAATACGACGTGATCGTGCAGGCCGGTCGCGCGCACCGCGCGAGCATGGGCGACCTGCAGAACCTGCATGTGCATGCGCGCGACAACACTCTGGTTCCCCTGTCTGCGGTCGCGACCGTGAAGGAAACCGCCGAACCCGGCACGCTCAACCGCTTCAGCCGGCTGCGCGCGATCACGCTCTCGGCCGGCATCGCGCCGGGGTATACGCTGGGCCAGGCGATCCAGTGGATGCAACAGGTCGTGCGCGACGAACTGCCGGAAACCGCGAACGTCGATTACAACGGCCAGTCGCGCGAATTCCTGCAATCCGGCAGCGCCGCCCTGTTCACTTTCGGCATGGCCTTGCTGATCGTGTTCCTCGTGCTCGCCGCACAGTTCGAGAGCTTCGTGCACCCGCTGGTGATCATGCTCACGGTGCCGCTAGCGGTGCTCGGCGCGCTGATCGGGCTTGCGCTGACAGGCAACACGATCAACCTGTTCAGCCAGATCGGCATCGTGATGCTGGTCGGGCTCGCCGCGAAGAACGGCATCCTCATCGTGGAGTTCGCGAACCAGCGCCGCGACGAAGGGCTGTCGATCCGCGATGCGATCCTCGATGCTGCGGCCACGCGCCTGCGGCCGATCCTGATGACGTCGGTCGCGACGATCTTCGGCGCGCTGCCGCTGGTGCTCGCGCACGGCGCTGGTTCTGCGAGCCGGCGGGCGATCGGCGTCGTCGTGGTGTTCGGCGTGCTGCTGTCCACGCTGCTCTCGCTGTTCGTGATCCCCGCGTTCTACATGCTGGTGGCGCGCTTCACCCATTCGCCGGAAGAGCGTACTCACATGCTCGAAAAACTTGACAGCGACATCGCATCGGTCGACACCGGCCAAGGCGGATGAGCTGGCCAGTGCGCATCGAGGGCGATGGTTTCGCGCTGCGCCCGTGGCGCGCGACGGACGCGGACGACCTCGTGTTCCATGCGAACGACGAATTGGTCGCGCGCAGTCTCGGCGTACGTTTCCCGCATCCGTACACGCTCGACGATGCGCACGCCTTCATCGCGCATGCGCTGCACCTGTCGAACGAAACGTCGTATGCGATTGAGATCAATGGCTCCGCGAGCGGCGGCGTCGGCGTGCTGCCGGGCGAAGGCGTCGAACGCCACAGTGCCGAGCTCGGCTACTGGCTCGGGCGCGCCTACTGGGGCGAGGGCATCGCGACCGCCGTGGTGCGCGCGCTGGTTCCGCATGCGCTGCGCGAACTGAAACTGTATCGTCTGCAGGCGCGCGTGTTCGCGGACAACCCGGCTTCGATGCAGGTGCTGGAACGTTGCGGGTTCGTGCGCGAAGCGGTGTTGCGGCGGCTGGTCGTGAAGCACGACAGCGTGCTCGACATGCACATCTATGCGATCACCAGGGACACGCTCGATGCAGAGGAATGACCATCGCCGCGACGCGCAGGCACCTGCACCGCGCGCTCATCGTGATACGGAGTTGCGCCTGCATGGCATCAACGCCTGCCTCGCCGCATTCGTGCATCGGCCGCAGGACCTGCGCAAGATCTGGCTGACCGAGGCCAATATCCCCGCGTTCAAGCAGGCGCTCGCGTGGTGCGTGAAGCAGCGCATTGGCTATCGCGTGGTGGAAGCCGACGAAATCGAAAAGCTGACCGCGAGCAGCCATCATGAAGGCGTGTGCTTCGCCTTGCTGCGCAGCGAAGCGCCGACGCTCGACGATCTGCTCAAGTCGATCGGCACCGAAGAACCCGCGTTGTTGCTGTGGCTGCACGGCGTCGGCAATCCGCACAACCTCGGCGCGATCCTGCGCAGCGCCGCGCATTTCGGCGTGCATGCGGTGCTGTTGTCGGATGCATCGGGGTTGTCCGCAGCTGCGTATCGCGTGGCCGAAGGCGGCGCCGAAGCGGTGCCGTGCATCCAGGTCAATGAACCTGATGCCACGCTGATGAAGCTGCGTCGGATCGGATTCAAGCTGGCCGCCACGACGGTTCGCGAAGGCTCATCGCTGTATGCAGAGTCCCTGCCATCGCGCGTTGCGTTGTTGCTCGGCGCTGAAGCGACGGGCTTGCCGCAGAAGCTGCTCGACTGCGCCGACCTGCGCCTGCGCATTCCAGGAACCGGTGCAGTCGAGAGCTTGAATGTCTCTGTCGCAAGCGCATTGTTGATCGCCGAATGGGCGCGCGTGCATTCGGCGATACCCGGCTGAGCGGACGTGGTCGCACGCCTCGAAAGTGCGAGTCCCGTGCGGCATCCTCGACGCAGGTAGACTTGCGATCGCGGCATCGATTGGACGTGTGCCCGAAGCGATGCGTTGATTTGAAACAAGGTGGGAATTTGCCGGATGCAAGACGATTACCAGGCGCGACTTGATTCCGAGATGCGGCGTTTCGCCGACGACCTCGACGTGCATGCGCTGCCGGACATCTACCACTACTGGTCGAATACCTACCTGCGGCCGCAACTCGAGGCATTCGGTTACTCCAACCCGGAAGATTTCTTCGTCAAGGAACTGGCGAAGTTGCGTGAGCGCTTCCCGACCGAACCGTTGCGAATCACCAGCCTTGGCTGCGGCAATTGCGATCTCGAGGTCGGCATTGCGCGCGGCTTGCTCGCTGCCGGAGTGAACGACTTCACGATCGATTGCGTGGACATCACGCAGGCGATGCTGGACCGCGGGCGTGCGCTGGCTGAAGCCACGGGAGTGGCCGACAACATTCGCCCTATTGCCGGGGACTTCAACGATTGGCGACCCGATGGCCGTTACCACGCCGTCATCGCGAATCAGAGCCTGCACCACGTGACGGAACTGGAAACCCTCTACGACCGCATCGTCGCTGCGTTGCTGCCGGAGGGACGTATGCTGGTGTCGGACATGATCGGTCGCAATGGGCACCAGCGCTGGCCTGAGGCGCTGGCGATCGTGCGTGAGTTCTGGGCCGAATTGCCGGACGCCTATCGCTACCACATGCAATTGCGCCGCGAGGAAGAACAGTTCCTCGATTGGGACTGCTCGGTCGAGGGTTTCGAGGGGATCCGTTCTCAGGACGTATTGCCGCTGCTGATCGAACGTTTCGGTTTTGAACGGTTCATCGCGTATGCGAACGTCGTCGATCCTTTCATCGATCGCGGGTTCGGCCACCATTTTGCGAAACAGACTGCGTGGGATCGGGATTTCATCGATCGCGTGCATGCGCGCGACGAGGCCGGGATCGTGGCGGGAGAGATCACGCCCGTGCATATGCTCGCCGTGTTGTGCCTGGATCGCGGCGTGCGTCCGCAGGTGCTCGGGCATCTCACGCCCGAATTCTGCGTGCGTCGCTGCCTGCCGCATGAGCTGATCCGTGCAGGCGAGGAGGTGCTAAGTGGTTGGCTGCCGCGTAATGCGTTGCAGCACGCGGTCGCCTATACAAGCATGCGGGCATGGAATGCGGATCGCGCCGAACATGCCGCTGTCTTCGCCGCGCAGTGGCTGCAGGCGCGCGCGATGGTGCGCGGCGCGAGCGTCGATGGACTCGACGGACATTGCCCGCTCTGCGATGCGCCGCGACGGTTCGCGACACAGGACCGCTTGGCGGACGAACCGAACCTGCGCGAAGGGCTGGTCTGCGACGGTTGCGGCAGCAATGCGCGCGTGCGTGCCGGTTTCGCGATGCTGCGTGCGCTGTGTCCGGATAACGCAGCGCCGGTCTATATCACCGAGCAGGTTTCCTCCGCATACCTGTGGCTGCGCAAACGTTATCCGGCGGCTATCGGCAGCGAATTCGAGCTTAGCTGGTGGCGTCGCGCGAAACTGTCGCTACGCCTGCTCCTGATGGGCGGGTGGGCAAGCGTGCGTTTCGAAGATGTCACCGGCCTGGCGCTTGAGACCGCATCGCAACGCGTTGTGGTGAGTTTCGATGTGCTCGAGCACGTGCCCAATTACCGCGCCGCATTGCACGAGTTTGCACGCGTGACCGCATTGAACGGCTGGTTGATCCTCACCGCGCCTTTCATCGGCGGCGAGCGCAGCACTGAACGTGCACGCTTGCTTGCCGATGGCCGCATTGAGCCCCTGCAACCAGCCGAAGACCATGGCGATCCGCTCGGCAACGGCGTGTTGCGTTTCCATCACTTCGGCTGGGACTTGCTGGACGACTTGCGTGCCGCTGGCTACCGAGATGCCGCAGTCGTGTTGCCATGGTGGCCGGATGCCGGCCTGTTCGACGGACTGACGACGATCATCGCGCGGCGCTGAGGCTGTTGTCGCCATGGGCCGGGATATTTTGAACGCGCATCATTCAGGCTTCGGCAAAGGCATCTCGCCCGAACCCATGCTGGCGTCGGCCTCTGCGGCCAGATAGGCGAGCACCGCATACGCGGCCGCCTGCTGGTCGAGCGCTTTCGGATCGATCTTGTCGAGGGTGTCGTTGGCAGTGTGGTGCCAGTCGAAATAATCGGTGCCGTCCTGCGCGAGCTGCGCCCAGGCAAGGCCTTTCTCGGCGAATGCACCGACATCGGGGCCAGCGTCGCCACCCCCTTTTTCGGCGACGATGCCGAGCGGTGCGAGGACCTGGCCGATCTGTTCGATCACCGGCCACGCCGCATCCTTCACCCCTGCATGCAATGCATAGATGCGTCCCGCGCCGAAGTCGCTTTCCGCGCCGAGCTGGTGCTGCCTCAACTGCGCGAAATGCGCGGTCGCGTAAGCCTTGCCGCCGAACGAACCCGATTCCTCGTCCATGTAGGCGATGACGCGCACGCTGCGTGCCGGATGCATTTTGAGCTTGCCGATCAACGACCCGGCCGCCATCGTGATCGCGACGCCCGCGCCATCGTCGATCGCGCCGGTGCCGAGATCCCATGAGTCGAGGTGGCCGCCGATCACGACGACTTCATCGGGCTTGCTGCGGCCGGTGATTTCGCCGATCACGTTGTACGAGATGACCATGCCGTGTTCTTCGCCGCCGAGTTCGAGCCGCACGCGAACCGGCGCGCCGCGACGGAGCATGTTCGACAGCAGGTCCGCATCCGGATTGGATAGCGCGGCGGCAGGGATCTTCGGCGCGTCGGCAGTGTAGTCGAGCACGCCGGTGTGCGGCATGCGGTCGTGATCGGTGCCGGCCGAGCGGATCAGCAGCGCCCGCGCGCCGAGCTTTCCGGCGATCGAAGGCCCGTCCACGCGCGCCGCGACGGCCGGGCCGTAACCATGTCCGTCCTTGAACTTCTGCATGCGGTTGCTGACATAGGCGAACTTGCCTTCGAGGCTGCCTGGTCGCGCCGCCTTCAGCGCGTCGAGGGTCGGAAATTCGACGACCTCGGCTTCGATCGGGCCGCTGGTGCCGATGCTGTGCCCGAGCGCGGTGATCGCCAGGTGTTGCGGATACGGCGCGACGACGCTTGCATCCTCGTGACCGCGCGTCCATAGCGGAAACGTGACCGGCTCGGTATAGACCTTGTCGTAGCCGAGCGCATGGAATTTCGCTTTCGCCCATTCCACCGCGCGATCCGATGGCGGCGTTCCGGCGAGGCGCTCGCCGATTTCGGTGGTCAGCGACTCGACGATGTCGTACGCGCGGCTGCCATCGGTCGCGTTGCCGGCCATGCCGTCGTCGCGCAGCTTGTTCGCGGTCGTGATGGATTGCACAGACAGTGGCGCATCAGCTGCCGACGCAGCGCCGAACGCTGTCATGCAGCCCAGAACGGCAACGGCCAAGAGCGTGTGTCGCAGCATGCGAAGTCCTTGCGGCGTGGAATGAATCAGCGCGGGTTTTTGAGGCTGTCGCGAATCTCGCGCAGCAGCAGCACGTCTTCCGTCGGCGGCGCAGGGGCGGCTGGCGCGGCCTCCTGTTTGCGGCTGAGCTTGTTCATCATCTTGACGACCATGAAGATCACGAATGCGACGATCAGGAAGTCCACGATCGTCTGCGCGAACAGGCCGTACTGCAGCGAGACGGCGGGCGTGGTGATTTTACCTGCAGCATCCGCCACTGCCGGTTTCAGGATCACGGCGAGATCCTTGAAGTCCATCCCGCCGAGAAACAGTCCGGTCGGCGGCATGATGATGCCGTCCACCAACGCAGTGATGATCTTGCCGAAGGCGCCGCCGATGATCACGCCGACGGCGAGATCCACGACGTTGCCGCGCATCGCGAATTCCTTGAACTCGGTCAACATGCCCATGGTGCGTTCCTGTCTGCGTGGTGGGGTCCGACCAGTGCAGGATAACCGCAGATGCGCGAAAGGGGGTCAGACGGCGATGCCGCCGCGCAACTGCGCCAGCCCTTCGATCGAGGCGACGTAACGATCGCCAGGATGCAGCGGGCCGACGCCGGCAGGCGTGCCCATGAAGACCAGGTCGCCTGCGCGCAGGTCGTAGAATTTCGAGAGTTCGTGCAGCACTTCGGGCACGCTGTAGATCATTTCCGACAGCGGCGCGCTCTGCACGGTGCGGTCGTTGACCTGCAACGAGAGCGTTGCATCGGTCGGATGCCCGCACACTGACGACGGCACGATCGGCGCGATCGGCGCGGAATGATCGAAACCCTTCGCGACATCCCACGGAAAGCCTTTCGACTTCGCATTGGCTTGCAGGTCGCGGCGGGTCAGATCGAGGCCGACGCTGTAGCCGAATACGAGATCGAGTGCGTTGTCGACATCCACCAGGCCATCGCTGCCTGCGGCCAATGCAACGACCAGCTCGACTTCGTGATGCAGATCGTGCGTGCTGCGCGGATAGGGAATCAGGGTGTCGCCCGCCACGACGGCATCGGCCGGTTTCATGAAGAACATCGGTGGTGCGCGATCGGCAGGCGCGGACGACGCGGGAGCTGCGTAGCCCATTTCCCTGACGTGGTCGGCGAAATTGCGGCCGATGCAGTAGATACGGTGGACCGGAAACGGTTCGTTGCTGCCCTGCACGGGCACACTGGCGATCGGCACGCGATGCATCGGCAGGCTCAGGGGTTGGTGGTGCGGGGCAGCGGCTTGCGCAGCACGCTGTATTCGCCATCGATCACGTCGTGGTTGGCGACGGGCAGTGCGTGCCGCTCTCGCTGCATCGATGCGACTGGATGGAACATCCGCCACACCAGGCTGCAGGCGAACATGACCAAGCCGATCACCGCGCCGATGGTCAGCAACACCATCAATGCGCAGATAGCGAACAAACCCAGCAACGCGCGCACGATCGGATGGCGCGGGCGCTGCGGCTGCAACAACGACCAGATGCGATGCACACGGAACATGTGGTGAGCCTGCGTGACACAATCGGGAATTGAAGTATGGGTGCACCCCCGGAGCCGGACAAGTGACTATAGTCAGCTTGAATTCAGATCATTCTGAACGCACCTCGCGGCTGATCGCTGTCGCCGATATTCCCGACGGTGGCGCTTGCGAAGTCGAGGCGTTGGTGGATGGCATCGAGGAATCGCTGATCCTCGTGCGCCAGGGCGCACATGCGGCCGCCTTCCTGAATGTCTGCCCGCACGCCGGGCGCAGGCTCGATTGGTCGCCGGGGCAATTCCTGATCGACCAGGGCCGCCTGGTCTGCGCGGTGCATGGCGCGAGCTTCGAGCGGATGACCGGTGTTTGCGTCGGTGGCCCTTGTCGCGGGAACGCGTTGCGGCGTGTGGCGGTCGTCGAGTGTGATGGCTGGCTGGTGCTGGTAGCCGGGAATGGGGAATAGGGCGTCGAAAGATCCAAGGGCGTTCTGCTCGTCGTCCATCGGCCAGTAACGACGACAGGCCATTCATCCGCCGGAATCTGCTTCGCCCATTCCCGATTCTCGATTTCCAATTTCCCGCTTCTCAGTACATCAGGTTGACCGTCACCAGTACGACGGCTAGGTACAGCACGGTCAGCGGGCCGCCGACGCGCAGCAGATCGGCGGGTTTGTAGCCGCCGGGGCCGACGATCATGCCGATCACCGGGTTGGATGCGCTCAGGAAGTTGTTCGACGCCGCGAGCGCCACGATCAATGCGAAAGCAGTCGGATTGCCGTTTGATGCGATCGCGATGTTGATCGCCATCGGTACCATCACCACGGTCGCGCCGACCTGGCTGATGACCAGGGTGAAGCCGACGGTGATGATCGCGACGACTGCCTGCAACACAAGCAACGATGCGCCTTGCGGCAGTCGATCGAGCAGTTCGCGCGCGAGCCAGTCGGCGGTGCCGGTGTTGTCCATCGCGACGCCGAGCGGAATCAGGCAGGCCATCAGGAATACGGTTTTCCAGTTGATCGCCGCGTAGGCCTCGTCCATGTTGAGCACGCCGCCGACCAGCATGCCCGCTGCACCGGCCATCAGCGCGAGCGTCGTCGGGATCTCGCCGGTCAGCGCGAGCGCGAGCGCGATGGCGAAAATCGCGAGCGCGATCCACAGTTTGTGCGGTCGCTGTTCTTCCTTCGGATAGTCGGTCACGACCACGAAATCGCGATCGTGCCCTGCTTGCGTCAGGTTGGTCCAGATGGTGTGGAACACCAGCATGTCGCCGGCCTTGAGCGTCATGCCGCGAATGTCTTCGCGATGGATCTGGTTGTCGCGATTGATCGCGAGCACGCTGATGCCGTGCTGGGCGCGCAGGCGCAAGTCGTTGAGTTTTTTCCCGATGAAACGCGAATTCGGCGGGATCACCGCTTCGGAAATGCCGGCGAGACTGGGATTGAACAGGTCGCCAAACTGGCGCAGCCGCGACGACATCCGCAACAGGTTGGCCTGCGCATAGTCTTCCACATGCTGGCGCGTGCCCATCACCCCGACGACGCTGCCGACCCACAGCATCTGGTCGGCGGGAGGTGCCAGCCGCGATTCCTCGCCGGTGCGCAACGCGAGCAGCAGCGGCGCGCCTTTCTGCGCTTCGGCCTCGCCAACCGACATGCCGACGATCGGGCTATCCGAGGTCACCGTCAGCTCGAATACGTCGCCGTCGATGCCATACGCCTCCGCGAAATAACTCTCGGTGCGTGCCGGGGTGACGTTCTTGTCCGCGCCGTGCCCGAGCCAACGCCGCGCAACGAACCGGGAGTACAGCAGGCCAGTCGCCAGCAACGCCAGGCCAATCGGAAATGGTGCGAACATCTTCAATGGTTGCAAAGTGCCAACGCCGGACGGGATGTTGCGGTTCGCCGAGATCAGCAGGTCGTTGAGCAGGATGAGTGGCGAATTGCCGACCATGGTCAGGCTGCCGCCCATGATGATCGCGCTGACAATTGGCAACAGCAGTCGTGACGGCGCCACGCCCGTGCGTGCGGAGAGTCGCGATGCGACCGGCAGGAACAACGACATCACCGACGGATTCTGCATTCCACCGGAGATCGCACCGGCGACAGCCGAGGTCAGCGTGATCATGCGTTCTTCCAGTCCGTGCGATCGCCGCAGCAGCCATCCCGCAAGCCGGTTGAGCACGCCGGTGCGGTCGAGGCCCGCGCTGAGCATCATCGTCGCCATCACGGTGATCACCGCGTTGCCGGAGAAACCATCGAACAGGCGATCCGATGGAATCAGCCGGCTCAGGCCCAGCGCGACCAGCACGATCAGCGCGACGAGGTCGGCACGGATGCGGTCGATCATGAACATCAAGGTCGTGAACGTCACCAGGCACAGGACGACCACCATGTCGGTCGTGAGTACGTGGTTGGCGGTGGCGTCCATGGATGCGGTGGGATGGCTCGGCGAGGTTGCTCAGCAGCGCTCGTAGATCAGATCGGAGACGCCATGACCGAGGCCGATACCGCGACTCTCGAACCGCGTCTGCGGCCGCCAGTCGGGGCGTGGTTCCGAGCCGCGCAAGCCCGCGCGATTGCGCAGCGCGGGTTCGGCATCGAGCACGTCCCACATGTGCTCTGCGTAGGGTTGCCAGTCGGTCGCGAGATGCAACAGGCCGCCGATGCGCAGGCGGTCGGCGATCAGCGCACAGGTTTCCGCATTCACCAGGCGTCGCTTGTGGTGGCGTTTCTTTTGCCACGGATCGGGGAAGTAGATGCGTACTTCATCGAGCGAGCCGCTGGCGATTTCGTTGCGCAAGATTTCCACGGCATCGTGGCGACAGACGCGCACGTTGTGCAGTTGCGCACGTTCGATCCCCGTCAGCGCGCGGCCAACGCCGGGTGCATGCACCTCGATGCCGAGGTAATTGCGTGCGGAATCCGTGCTGGCGGCATGCAGCAGCGCGTCGCCGTTGCCGAAACCGATTTCCATGACACAGGGCGCATTGCGACCGAACAGTGCGTGCAGAGCCTGCCCCGGACCCGATCCGGGGTCGCGCGGCGCACCGGTGTAGTCCACGCCGTACAGAGGCCACAGCTCGAGCATTGCGCGTTCCTGCGACGGCGTGATGCGGCCTTGCCTCAGCACGAAGCTCCGCACCTTGCGGTGATCAGGATCGACCGTGAAGGGTTGCTCGCGCAGCGCGTCGCTCATGTGGCTTGTCCGCGTCGCCTGGCGAGCCGGTTCGCCATCAGAAGAACAAGCCTTCGATCGGCGAGGATGCATTGGCGTAGCGCTTCTTCGGGATGCGCCCTGCAAGAAACGCATCGCGACCGGCTTCCACGCCGAGCCGCATCGCGCGTGCCATGCGCACCGGGTCGCGCGCACCGGCGATCGCGGTGTTCATCAGCACGCCGTCGCAGCCGAGCTCCATCGCGATCGCCGCGTCCGATGCGGTGCCGACGCCCGCATCGACGAGGATCGGCACGCCCGCGTTCTCGACGATGGTCAGGATGTTGTAAGGATTGCGGATGCCCAGGCCCGAACCGATCGGCGCGGCCAGCGGCATCACCGCCACACAGCCCATCTGTTCGAAGCGCCTGGCCATGATCGGGTCGTCGCTGGTGTAGACCATCACCTGGAAGCCTTCGGCGATCAGCGTCTTGGCGGCTTCCAGCGTGGCCGGGATGTCGGGGTGCAGGGTCTGCGGATCGCCGAGTACTTCGAGCTTCACCAGCGCGTGGCCGTCGAGCAATTCGCGCCCGAGCCGCGCTGTGCGTACGGCGTCGTCGGCGGTATAGCAGCCGGCGGTATTCGGCAGAATGGTGTAACGATCCGGCGGCAGCACATCGAGCAGGTTCGGCTGCGATGGATCCTGACCAATGTTCGTGCGCCGGATTGCGACCGTCACGATCTGTGCGCCAGCCGCTTCAGTCGCCATGCGCGTCTGTTCAAGGTCGGCGAATTTGCCGGTGCCGGTCAGCAGCCGCGAGCGGTACGCGATGCCGGCGATGATGAGCGGATCGATGATGGTTGAATCCTGGGAGATTTCAGCAGTGTCCATCGGGGGATTATCGCCCAATGGCTCGCGGCCTGTCGCAGTGTTTCATGGGCAATTGCAGAATCAACCGCCCCCAATGGCGTTGACGATTTCGACCACGTCTCCGTCGGCGATGCGCTGCTCCGCATGCCGGCTGCGCGGGACGATGGCCTGGTTGATCTCGACTGCGACCCTGCGTCCCGCGTAGCCATTGCGCTTCAGTAGCTCGGCTACGGTTGGTGTGTCGGACACGTCTTGCGCATGGCCGTTGAGGTGGATCCGCATACTGGTTCCCGTCAGTCGCGAAGCATTCGCCTGCCTATTCTGCCGCCATTGCGTTGCGGGTGTCGCCGCCGCTCGGCATAATCGCTCGGCGAGGCGGGTGTAGCTCAATGGTAGAGCTGTTGCTTCCCAAGCAACTGACGAGGGTTCGATTCCCTTCACCCGCTCCATTCGCCGATGTCGGCCGAAAATTGCTCCTGCATATTCGGCATTTCTGCCGTCCATGGACGGACAAATGCCGCGAGCGCAGGATGCGCAAGAGCGGCCGCCGTCCATGGCGGTCACGATCGCTACCCACGACCCAGGCAGCACGGAGGCGGCATGGTCGAACGCGGCAAATCATTGAAACCGGTGCTGGGCTGGCGCGAATGGCTGGCGTTGCCGGAGCTGGGCATCCACGCGATCCGCGCGAAGCTCGATTCCGGTGCGCGCTCGTCAGCTCTGCACGTGGACAGCCTGGAAACTTTCCAGTCCAATGGTCGCGAATGGGTCCGCTTCAGCGTCGCCACCGGGTCGGCGGATGCCAGGCTGGTGCTGGTGGAGTCCACCGTGCACGATCGCCGTCCAGTCACCGACTCGGGCGGCCACGTCAGCGAGCGGATCTTCCTGCGCACGCGGCTGGTGCTGGCCGGGCAAGCGTATCCGGTTGAAATCAACCTGACTTCCCGGCGCAATATGCTGTTCCCGATGTTGCTCGGGCGCACGGCGCTGGCGCGACATTTCCTGATCGATCCGGCGCGCTCGTTCCGTGCTGGGCGCAATCCCCCCGAACCGGCTATACGCCCATGAAACTCGCCATCCTTTCGCGCAACAGCAAGCTTTACTCGACCCAGAGGCTGATCGAGGCTGCGCGCGATCGTGGCCACAGCGTGCGCGTGCTCGATCCATTGCGTTGCTACATGAAGATCGCGCCGGACGGGTTCGACATGCACTACAAGGGCCGCGTGCTGACCGACTACGATGTCGTGTTGCCGCGCATCGGCGCCTCGATCACGCGTTACGGCACTGCGGTGCTGCGCCAGTTCGAGATGATGAACGTGTACACGCCGAATGGTTCGGACGCGATCCTGCGCGCCCGCGACAAATTGCGTTGCCACCAATTGCTCGCGAAACAGGGCATCGGACTGCCGACCACCGTGTTCGGCGACAATCCCGACGACACCAACGACCTGATCGCGATGCTCGGCAAGCCGCCGCACGTCATCAAGCTCAACGAAGGCACCCAGGGTGCTGGCGTGATCCTGACCGAGCGGCTGTCGTCGTCGCGCAGCGTGATCGAAGCCTTGCGCGGTTTGTATGCGACCTTCCTGGTGCAGGAGTTCATCGCCGAATCCAACGGCAGCGACGTGCGCTGCTTCGTGGTCGGCGGCAAGGTCGTTGCGGCGATGCGACGCAAGGCCCGCGCTGGTGAATTTCGCTCGAACCTGCACCGTGGCGGCAGCGCGACCAAGGTCACGTTGAGCGCTGCTGAAATCGACACTGCGATTCGCGCCGCGAAAGTGATGGGTCTCAATGTTGCTGGTGTGGATCTGTTGCGATCGAAGCGCGGACCGCTGGTGCTGGAGGTCAATTCGTCGCCAGGACTGGAAGGAATCGAGGGCACCACTGGTCTGGATGTGGCTGGATCGATCATCGATTACATGGCTCAACGGGTCGCGCGCAGGCGTCGTGACGCTGCCGGCGATCAATCCAAGTCATTGATCTGAAATGAATTCATAAAAATCCTGAACGCCTTAACCGCCGATTAACCAAACCAGTCGTACGCTAATCGGACTGTATCTCTGCCCGACACTCCTCGTCATCGTCCAGTGACTCGCAGATTACGGTAATCGGGGCAATACCTTGAGTCCAAGCGAGCACGGTCGCACAACGGCTGTCTCCTTGGACTTTTTTTATTGTGTTGCGTTCGCAAGCGAGGTCTGCCACACGCCAATGCCGCGCACGAAGTCGAAGCCATTGCAATCCGTAATGGCGTCTGACTCATTGAACGAATGGCATATGCCGATATCCAACGGCTCTGGCAGAATGATCGCTCACCTGCCTGAGAATGCGAGAGGACGAATCATGAAGTTGAGTTCCATTGTGGCGTTGTCGTTGCTGTTAGCCGTTGGTAGCGCGATGGCGGATGACAGTATCCATGGCATCCAGACCAAGCAGGATTTCATCGCAATGAAGGCGAAGTTCAACAAGGATCTCAGCGACGGCACGCGCTACAAGGAGCTTGCTCCAGACGACCAGAAAAATGTCGTCGCCACGCTTGGCCGGATGGATGCACGCTGGCAGAAAGCAGATGACGCCGCACATCTGAGCCCGGATGATCGCATCGCCATGGCCAACGACCAGGAAGTGGTGGCCGGTATCCTGGATCATGCTTCTGTGGACAGTCGCGTCGTATGCCAGCGTATCGAGTTGATCGGCAGCAAATTTCCGAAGAACGTGTGCAAGACTGTTGCACAGATGCGCCGCGAACAGGATCAGGCGCAGGACTCCATGCGTCAGAATGGCGCCACCACCAAGTAGTTCTGCACGAACGATTTTCGCCGAAGGTCGGCCTTCCAATGCGCATCCTGGTCATCGAAGACAACAGCGACATCGCCGCGAACCTTGGGGATTATCTCGAGGAGCGCGGGCACACCGTGGATTTCGCGGCCGATGGTGTGACAGGGTTGCATCTGGCGGTCGTCAACGACTTCGATGCCATCGTGCTCGACCTGAACCTGCCGGGCATGGATGGGCTGGAGGTTTGCCGCAAGCTCCGTCAGGACGCGCGCAAGCAGACGCCGGTGCTGATGCTGACTGCGCGCGATGCGCTGGAAAACAAGCTCGACGGTTTCGAGGCCGGCGCCGACGATTACCTCGTCAAGCCTTTCGCATTGCAGGAAGTGGACGCACGCCTCGCGGTGCTGTTGCGCCGCGGCAAGGGTCCGCAGTCGCGCATCCTCAACGTGGCGGATCTCGAATACAACCTCGACACGCTTGAAGTGCGGCGTGAAGGCAGGCTGCTCCAGCTCAACCCGACCGCGTTGAAGATCCTGCAGTCGTTGATGGAATCCTCGCCCTCGGTGGTCACCCGTCAGGAGCTTGAAACCCGCGTCTGGGGCGAGGAACTGCCTGATTCCGACAGCTTGCGCGTGCACATCCACGGTTTGCGCGCGGCGGTGGACAAGCCGTTCCCGAAGCCACTGATCCAGACGCGTCACGGCATCGGCTACCGGATCGCCGATCCCGATGCTGTACCGGCGTAGGCTCCGCAGCCGGATCATCGTTTCGTATTTGCTGCTGGGCTTCGGTCTGGCGGTGCTGATCGCTTCGGCAACGGTGTATCTGCGTGCGCGCGTCGAGCGCCAGGTGATCGGCCAGGCGCTGAAGAACAACGTCGACGATTTCGCCAACGGGTTCTACACCAATCCGGACAAGGCCGGCGTACCGTTCGAGAAGATCGTCGGCCATGTCTATGGCATCGGCAAGATCGCCCTCGTCCCCCCCGGCTGGCGGGGGCTTCCGTCGGGTGTCCATGAACTGCAGGAAACCGACGTATCGGGCAGAACGCAGACCTACAAGCTGGTCGTGCGCAAGGATCAGTTGTTCTGGTTCTTCCTGCGCTACGAATATTCGCAGGAGCACGAAAGCCAGCAGCGTTTCGCCTGGGCATTGGTCGGACTTGTGCTCGTATTCACCGTGCTGTCGCTGCTGGTCGGCATGTGGGCTTCGTCGCGCGTTATGAGTCCGGTCGCGCATTTGGCGCAACGCCTGCGTGCGTTCGCCGCGACCCAGACCCACGAGAAGCTCGCGCCGCATTTTGCCGACGACGAAGTCGGCCAGCTCGCGGCGGCGCTCGACGATTACGCCGAGCGCCTGACCGAAGTCGTGCGCCGCGACCGCGAGTTCAACGCCGATGTCAGCCACGAATTGCGTACGCCGCTTGCTGTAATCCACGGCGCGACCGAATTGATGCTGGGCAATCCGGATTTGGCGGACAAGATGCGCCAGCGCTTGCAACGCATCGACCGCGCTGCACAGCAGAGCACGCATCTGATCACCGCACTGCTGATGCTCTCGCGCAACGAGCGCGGCACCGGCAACACCAACCTGCTGCAGCTCGCGAACCAGTTGCTCGAATCCAATCGCGCGCAGCTCGCAGGCAAGCCCGTGCAACTGCGTGCCGAGGGCGATGCGACGGCCAGCGTCGACGTGCCCGAGGCGATCCTGTCGGTCGCGATCGGCAACCTGATCGGCAACGCGTGCAAATACACCGCGTCGGGCGACGTAATCGTCGAGGTCGCGCATGATTGCGTGAGGGTCATCGACAGCGGTCCGGGCATCAGCGCCGAGGATGCGGCGCACCTGTTCGAGCGCGGGTTTCGCGGCGAGAGCGCATTGGGTACGAAAGGCGCAGGTATCGGCCTGTCGATCGTCGGCCGACTGTGCGAACTCTACGGCTGGAAAGTCGCGATCGCGCCGCGACAGGACGCACGCGGAGCGGTGGCGTCGCTGTCCTTCGATCCGGCGAAGCCTTGTTGATCGGAGACGGGTGTTCGGTTTTCAGTGTTCGGTTTCAGGCACTTTGAATCCATGCGTCGAGTTTCTTGTGCGACGCGTTCGTTACACACTTCAAATTACAGACCCTTCGTTGCATGTGTTGGAGTCGCCACATCCTCAACGATCATTTTTACCGAACACCGAACACTTAAAACCTAAAACCAACTACGCCTTCTCCAACCATCCCCACTGATCTTCCGTCCGCCCGTCGAACAGTCCGAAGAACAAATCCTGAATCTTGCCGGTGATCGGGCCGGGCTTGCCGGTGCCGACAGGCTTGCCGTCGACCGAGCGGATAGGGGTGATCTCGGCGGCGGTGCCGCACATGAAGAGTTCGTCGCAGAGGTAGAGATATTCGCGCGGGATGTCGCGTTCGATCACGTCGAGGCCGTTCTCGCGCGCGAGCGTGATGATGGTGTTGCGGGTGAGTCCGTTGAGCAGCGCGGCGCTGATCGGCGTGGTGTGCAGCGCGCCTTCGAACACGAGAAACAGGTTTTCGCCCGCGCCTTCGGACAGCAGGCCAGTGGATGCGAGTGCGATGCCCTCACCGAAGCCCAGACGCCGCGCCTCGCGCGCGATCAGCTGGCCGGACAGATAATTGCCGCCAGCTTTCGCGCCGGATGGAATCGTGTTCGGCGCGAACCGCTGCCAGCTCGACACGCAGGCATCGATGCCTGTTTCGAGCACGCCAGCGCCAAGGTACGGACCCATGTGCCAGGCCGCAATCGAGACTTCGGTCGGGCAATCGGCCGACAGCCCGAAGCCGCCGAGCCCGCGGAATGCGAGCGGGCGCAGGTAGGCTTTTTCGAGATTGTTCGCGTGGATCACATGCCGGCATGCCATCGCGAGCTCGTCGATCGCGTACGGGATCACCATGTCGTAGATCTTCGCCGACGCGTACAGGCGCTTGAGGTGGTCGGTCAGCCGGAAGATGCACTGGCCGTTCGGCGTGGGATAGCTGCGGATGCCCTCGAACACCGATGAACCGTAGTGCAGCGCATGCGACATGACATGCGTGGTCGCTTCGGCCCACGGCTTGATCTCGCCGTTTTGCCAGATGTGCGAAGGGTAGTGTTGGCTCATGCGATGGCTCCGTGCGAATGACGCATTCTGCGCCAGCCGCAAAGCGCTGAACACCCCGACGCTAGAAATGCACCCACAGGCAACCGAAATAATGCGTCACGCCCAGCGTTGTGCGCACCGACGTCGGATCATTTCCCGAACGCGCCTGCGTCAGTTCCACGGCGCTCGCATCGGCGGGCTGTTCCGATGCGACGCTGCGGTAACCGTCGGCATCGGTCGGCTGGAGCGTCCGGAGCATCTGCATCGACAACAGAGGACGCCCGGCGAGGACTTGCAGCCGCTTGAGGATGTCTCCTGATTCCGCGCTGCCGATGCCCGGCCAGTGGTAGAACGATGCGACGCGGTTCACGTCGCCGGTGGCGAGCGCTTGCTGCAGGCCGCGTTTCAGGTCGTCGACCGTGCGTGCGCAGCCGCGCGCGCCCAGGCGTTCGGTTACGCGCGCAGCGATGGCCGCCTGCACGGGAGCGGGACGCATGCTCGCGCCGATGTCTTCGCATTTCTTGTCGGTGAAGATGGTCCCGCCATCGGCACCTACGCAACGGTGCACATCCGTCGTTGCCGCATGCGCCGACATCGCGGCAATCACGATCAGGAACAGCAGGATGGTGGCGAGGCGCATCGAATCAGCATACGCCGCTGCAGTGAACGTAAGCCCAGCCGCGAACCCGCGAACGTCAGTCTAGCCGCTCCAGCACTGCGAGCGTCGGCTTCGATAGGTTGAGCGTATAGAAATGCAATGCGGGTGCGCCGCCATCGATCAGCCGTCGACACAGGCCCGCAACCAGATCTGTGGCGAACGCGCGCACCGCGCCGGCATCGTCGCCGAAGGCTTGCATGCGCTTGCCGACCCAGCGTGGAATCTCTGCGCCACAAGCTTCCGAGAATCGCCGCAACTGGGTGAAGTTTGCGATCGGCATGACACCAGCGGTGATCGGGATCGCCACCCCCACGCGCCGCGCATCGTCGGCGAAACGGAAATACGCATCGGCGTTGTAGAAATACTGGGTGATCGCTCCATCGGCACCGGCCGCAACCTTGGCTTGGAAGTGCTGGAGGTCGGCCAACGCATCGTCCGCCTGCGGATGGATTTCCGGATAACACGCGACCTCGATATGGAAATGGTCGCCGAAACTCGCGCGCACATAGCGCACCAGATCGGCCGCATAACGGAACTCGCCTGCACGCGCCATACCCGACGGCATGTCGCCGCGCAGCGCAACCAGTCGGCGTACGCCGATCTCGGCATACGTATCGAGCAGTGCGTGGATCTCCGCGCGCGTTCCGCCGACGCAGGAGATGTGCGGCGCGACCTCCAGCGCATGCGTTTCACGCAGTCCGCGCACGATCTCCGGCGTGTAGCTCAAGGTCGAACCGCCCGCGCCGAAGGTCACCGACACGTAGTCCGGCGCATGCGGTTTCAGGCGTGTGGCGGTCTTGTGCAACTGCGCGCGCTGCTCGTCGGTCTTGGGTGGATAGAACTCGAACGAAATCGGAATGTTGCGGCTCATGGCAATCCTTTGTTCTGGTAAGGCGCGGCGGCCGCGTTGGCATCGGTTTCCAGCGGTGCCAGCGCGTACCCGACGACCAGCAATTCGGTGATATAGCGGCGGGCGAAGCCATCCAGCCCGAGTTGTTCGTACTGCGCGACATGGCGCAGTTCGTGCGCGAGCAGTGGCTTCGTCGGATGGGTCTTGAACACGATGCCGTAACGCGTGGTGAGTCCCCACATGCGCGGATTGCCCGCGCCGAGGCGACGGATCAACCCGGCCAGCAGCGGCTCGTCGGTGCTGGACTGATCGGTTTCTTCGAGCACCCGCACGCGCTCGGGCGTGCTCACGCCGACGCGGCGCGCGAGTGCGATTTCATCCGCGCGCAGCGGGCGACCTTGCGCGAGCGTATTCGCCTCGGTGGCAAGAATCAGCGACAGCACGCCGGGCAGCAGGCGATCGACTTGCGCGATAGTCTCCGCCGAAGGGTTCACCAATGCGTGCTGGCTGGCTTGGCTGGGATGACGCGTTGCAATCGCATTGCCCGATGCCAGCAACGCTGCCGCCAGCAGCACGCCCGCGATGCCGCGCGCGCCGGCAGGTGCGCGCTGCGCAGGCGTACCTATATCGATTTGCACACGCATTCCAATGCGCACGGTTTGGCGCATCCGTCGTTTGGCATGATCGCAAGGCATACGCAACGGCATGGTGGATTCAGGGTCTCGTGCATATTGCATCGCTTGATCGCGATACAAGGATGAATATCTTAGCATCATGTCGCACAGGACCGAGCGCCGCGCCGTTGCATCGCAAACCCGCTGCGCTGGCGCGCCGTGTTGCTGGCGGCGTTAATCGGCATGCCGGTCCTGGCGGCGGTTCGCTCAGCGCAAACTGGTTCGCCGACCGCATCGCCCTCCGTGACGGCAGTCGATGCGCCCAGGGCTTCGTTCCCGATTGATTGTCCGTGGCGTGCGTGGCGATTGTTTTCCAGCAACGATCTGCTGCCGCAGAACACCGTGTATGCCTTTGGATTGCTCGCGCTCGACTACCTGTCCCTGCGCGGGGTCGCGACCGATGCGCATGGGCAACTATTGCTGGTGCTGATTGATGTCGATCATTTCAAGCGCACCAACGACACGCACGGCCACGCCTTGGGCGATGTCGTCTTGCAGGCCGTTGCGGCGCGCCTGCGCCTTGGTGTGCGCGACAGCGACTTGCTGGCGCGCTGGGGTGGCGAGGAATTCTCAACGAATGCGATCCGAGCCTGGCCGGTGCGCGCCTGCGTGCGGTTCTGGCTGCGGTCAGCGATCAGGCGATCGTGCTTGGCGAGACAAGATTACGCATTTCGGTATCGGCTGGTGCGGCGGCCTATCTGCCACCAGGCGCTGCGGATCAGCAGACTGTCGCGCTCGCCATCGAACAGGCGATCGCGCGAGCCGATTCAGCGCTGTACGAAGCCAAGGCGCGTGGCCGCGACCGCGCGGTGTTGGTCGTGGACGGCGCCGAAGGCGTGGTCGGCAATGTGCACTGGACGGAGTTCGAGCGCGTCGCACCGGCCGAAACGCACGCAAAATAAAAGCCCCTCTTCCGGCGGAAGATGGGCTGTGGTTGCCTTGGACTGCGATCAGTAGCGGTAGTGATCCGGCTTGTACGGCCCGTCCACATGCACGTTGAGGTAAGCCGCCTGTTCTGTGGTCAGCGTGGTCAGCTTCACGCCGATCTTCTCCAGGTGCAGGCGCGCGACTTCCTCGTCGAGCTTCTTCGGCAGGATGTAGACCTTGCGGTCGTAGAAATCCTTGTTCGCCCACAGGTCGATCTGCGCGAGCGTCTGGTTCGAGAACGAATTCGACATCACGAAGCTCGGATGGCCGGTCGCGCAGCCGAGGTTGACCAGGCGGCCTTCGGCCAGCAGGTAGATCGCATTGCCGTTGGCGAAGCTGTACTTGTCGACCTGCGGCTTGATGTTGAGCTTGGTGACGCCGGCGAGGGTATTCAGCGCATCGACCTGGATCTCGTTGTCGAAGTGACCGATGTTGCAGACGATCGCCTGGTCCTTCATCGCCTGCATGTGCGCGACGGTCAGCACGTCCTTGTTGCCGGTCGTGGTGACGTAGATGTCGCCGCGGCCGAGGGTGCTTTCGACCGTGTTGACCTCAAAGCCTTCCATCGACGCCTGCAGCGCGTTGATCGGATCGATCTCGGTGACCACGACGCGGGCGCCGTAAGCGCGCAACGAGTGCGCCGAACCCTTGCCGACATCGCCATAACCGCAGACGACCGCGACCTTGCCCGCGAGCATCACGTCCATCGCGCGCTTCAAGCCGTCGGCGAGCGATTCGCGGCAGCCGTAGAGGTTGTCGAACTTCGACTTGGTGACCGAGTCGTTGACGTTGATCGCGGGTACCAGCAGCTTGCCGGCTTCGACCATCTGGTACAGGCGGTGCACGCCGGTGGTGGTTTCCTCGGACACGCCCTTCCAGTCGCGCACAACGACGGTCCAGAAGCCCGGACGCTCCTTCGCGACGCGCTTGAGCAGGTTCTTGATGATCTGCTCCTCGTGCGAGGAGGCAGTTTCATCGACCCACTTCGAACCTTGCTCGAGCTCGTAGCCCTTGTGGATCAGCAGGGTCACGTCGCCGCCATCGTCGACGACGAGCTGCGGGCCGAGGTGCTTGTCGGCGCCGTGGCCCGGGAAGGTCACTGCGTCAAGCGTGCAGTCCCAATACTCTTCCAGCGACTCGCCCTTCCATGCGAACACCGGGATGCCGGTGACCGCGATCGCGGCGGCCGCGTGGTCCTGCGTCGAGAAGATGTTGCAGGACGCCCAGCGCACGTCGGCACCGATGTCCTTCAGCGTTTCGATCAGAACCGCGGTCTGGATCGTCATGTGCAGCGAGCCGGTCACGCGCACGCCGTCGAGCGGCTTGGCGGCGGCGTATTTCTTGCGGATCGACATCAGGCCCGGCATCTCGTGCTCGGCGATGTCGAGTTCCTTGCGTCCCCAGTCGGCGAGCGAGAGATCGGCGACCTTGTAGTCGTGGGTCGGTGTTTCTTTGACGACAGCGTTCATTGGTTTGGAGCTCCGGGTCGGGTTAAGTGAGAAGTCCGCACATGGATTGCGGGTTCTTGCGAGGGACTCGCATGCAACACCGGGCGCGGTTGTGAAAACCGGGTTCCCTCGCCGAGCCTGTTCCCTTGCTCGCATTGCGCGAACCGGGCTTGCAGCGCCCCTCGGCGGGGTAGGTTGCCATGATATCGCATGATCGCGATGAAAGGATGAAACTTGAAAAGTGATGCGTGATGCGTGATGCTGCACATGCAGCGCGAACGAACAGGAGAACCATCATGCGCACCACCCTCGCCATCGACGACGACGTGCTCGCCGCCGCCCGCGCCCTCGCCGAGCAGCAGGACAAGACCATCGGCGAAGTGATATCCGAACTCGCGCGCAAAGCGCTCACGCCCATCGACCCGGCTCCTGCCTATCGCAACGGTATCCGTTTGATGCCGGTGCGGCCCGGCGCAGGTGTCGTCACGATGGAGCTGGTCAAGCAATTGCTCGAAGACTCTCCATGACGTCGACCCAGGCGCGTCGACGCAGCGCTGTTCGCGAAGCGGCGGAGCGATGGTCGGCGGAATCCGTCCCTTATCTGCTTGATGTGAACGTATTGATCGCCTTGATCGATCCGGCCCACAGCCATCACCCGCAAGCGCACGCGTGGTTTCATCGTATGGGAAACATCGCGTGGGCCAGCTGCGCGCTGACCCAGAACGGCGTGCTTCGCATCATCGGCCATGTGCGTTATCCCGAAGGGCCGAAGACGCCGGCCAAGGTCGTATCGCTGCTCGCCGACGTGTGCGCCTTGCCAGGCCATCGCTTCTGGCCGTGCGACTACAGCCTTCTCGATTCACCCATGGTGGATGCGGCACGTTTGCTGGACTCGTCGCAGATCACCGACACGTACCTGCTCGCGCTCGCCGTCAAGCATGGCGGAAAACTCGCCACCTTCGACAAGCGCCTCGTTGCCGATGCCGTGCATGGCGGCAAGGCGGCGTTGCATGTGATTGCATAGGACGCATGCAGCTACCCGAGGTCGTTTTCCGGAGCATTGCATGCGCATTCCGGCATGGCTGCATCACGCCAGCGGTGTTGTCCATCCGCCGCTCCAGATTCGTCGGGTTGAATGTGCCCTGGCATGCCCACACAAAGACGATATCTGCTGCCCGGAGTGCCTCGCGATGATGACGTTCGTTCTCTGGTTCCTGCTGCTGGTGTTCTGCTGGCCGCTCGCGTTGCTGGCGCTTGTGCTGTACCCGGTCGTGTGGCTGCTGATGCTGCCATTCCGCTTGGTTGGCGTCGCGGTGGGCGGCGTTTTCGAGTTCCTGCACGCACTGTTGACGCTTCCCGCACGCGCGATGCGCAGGCTGGCCTGAAACTGGTTGAGGCAAGTCCGTTACAACGTGGCGAGGAATGCTGCCGGCGCAACGATCGCACTCCGCGTCTGCCCGACCAAAGCCAGCAAATCGTTGTCGCCCGTGACCAAAGCGTCGGCCTTGCCTGCAGTGGCCAGATACAGGAACGGCAGATCGAATGGATCGCGACATGCAGGCACGACCGGCGGCGGATTCGGAATCCGCACGGTCGTCGCATACGGCAGGTAGTCGGCCAGCAGCTCGTGCTGATCTTTGGCGGACAAGCGGAGTTTCGGATACACCAGCACGCGGATCAGTTCCTGCACAGTTGCGGTGCTGACCAGCGGCAGGCATGCGCCGGACTGCCAGGCTTGGCGCAGCCGCGCTGGAATATCGCCACCGAACACCAGCGCCGACAACACGATATTGGTATCGAACACCACGCGCGGGGGCGCGCCCGCAATCGCGCCCAGGATCTGCGTCACGCCTTGCCGCTGCGTTTGCCAGTCTTGCGCGCGGCTTTCCTCGCCGGCTTGGCCGTCGATGTGGACTTGGCAGATGCAGGTTTCGCCGCGTAGCTCGCATGCGGTTCGTCGACGCGCTTGCGCACCCACGCCACGGCGTCGTCGATATCGGCCGGACTCAACGACAACTCGGCCAGCTTCGCGCGCACCGCATCGGCGCGCTGGATGCGCACCGGCGTGAGGATAATCTGCCCGCCGCGCGTCTCGACCTCGAAGTATTCGGCCGCGTCGACAGCAGCCGTCGCAGCCTTCGGCAGAGTGAGCTGGTTCTTGCTGGTGAGTTTGGCGAGCATGGCGATTCTGGAGAAATGCAAGGATTCCTTACCTTGCCTGATCCGCCCGATTGACACAAGAAGGGCTCGCGCCGCCGGATTTGCGCTCGTATCAGACTTCTGTCTTACCGGAGGATTCGCCATGGCCATCCCCGAAAAACTCGGCACTACCGTTTCCACCACAGGGCAAGTGATCCTGCCCAAGGCGATCCGGCTCAAGCGCAACTGGAACGCTGGTACCGAGCTGATCGTCGAGGACACGCCGGAGGACGTGTTGCTGAAGCCTGCGGCATTGTTCCCGCCGACGCGCGTCGAGGACGTGTTCGGCATGCTCAACTACAAGGGCAAGCCCAAGACCATCGAGGAGATGGACGCCGCCATCGTGGCCGAAGTGAAGCGGCGGCATGCTCGCGGTCGATACTAATGTCGTCGTTCGCTATCTGACCAACGACGATCTCATGCAGGCGGCCATCGCGCGCAAGCTGGTCGCCGGTCATTCGATCCATCTGCCGAAAACGGTCGTGCTGGAATCCGAGTGCGTGCTGCGCAGCCTGTACCGGTTTTCGCCACAGCGCATGTGCGCCGCGGTGCATGCCTTCGCATTGTTGTCGAATGTGACTGTCGAAGACGCGGAACAAGTCGCGCGCGCGTTCGGCTGGTTCGAGCAAGGCATGGGACTTCGCCGATGCGATGCATCTGGCCTCCGCCGACGATTGCGACGCGTTCGCCACCTTCGACCGCAAGCTCGCCGCTGCAGCGAAGAAGGCGAAGGCCGGAAAGGTCAAGACGCTGTAGGTGCGGCGGCTTCGAGAGGCTGCCTTTTTCTGCCCTGCCGAAGGCTTCTCTCACTCGCACCACAGTTCGGAATGCCTCAGCGTCGGCTTGGTGCACAGTTTGCCGTCGCCAGCAGGTGGCGTAGGGAGAGGCTCGCCGGGTTTCCACAGGCCGAGCCGCCTCTCGATCGTGGGCATCTCGGAGTCGATCACCGCCAGCGGGTTGCCATCGTTCTGGTGGGTGGCGCTGCGGTAGCGGAGCACCTGACGATAAGCTCCCGCTTGGGTCAACGTATCGACGACGACCCAATAGTCGTAAGGACGATGTTCCTGCGGCTCGGCGGTGATCACAGTTCCGCGCAGCGGCCCATCGGTGATGAAGCGGATTTCCTGGTTGTTGTTGTGGCCGGTGCTCTTGGCATAGACGCGGCGGAATTTATCGCGACTCGAATCGTAGTCAAGCAACTGGGTGGCCACGATCTGATCTCCATCTCCGGAATTCAGGCTGCCGGTAACAAGCAAAAGAAACGGCGCGGCTTTCGGCCCGCGTGGATAGACCACGCTGGCGGTAATCAGATAGTGCGGTTCCCACCCAATGGCATCGTCGGGCGTTGTGATTTGGGGCGGGGGGGTGACCGCATCGGACAGGCAAGGGCCCGCTGGGCCTTTGCGCAGGCACAGGGTGAGTGCGCCAGGCGCATCATTGTCGCCGTAGTCCTTGACGGGCACCCCTTCGGTCACCACCAGGCGCCAAGAAGGCGAACGCGTGTGGAACAGCTTTTCCAGGTCGAGCCACATGCCCTGCGGAGTCGGATGAAATGTTGGCGACGCGGGCGGAATCTGTGCGATCGCGGCGGTGCTCATGTGTCCTATCGCCAGCGCCATCGCGAGAGTGATCCAATTGCGCATCGCCGCACCCGTCAGTCGTCCTGTGGGATCGGCATGGTAGTCCAAAAAATCATCCCTCAGGTCGAATGTTTGCATCGGGTCGAATGCCGCCACTCGATGATGATCTGATCATCTGCTGGCGTTGGTGATCGACGGCTGTGTGCTGATGCATCCCGATCAGATCGGTTTTCACCGCGTTTCCATCAAAACCCGCGGTGCAATGCGCCCGGTCGGCTGGACGAAGCGAGGTCTTTCAGCCCAGCAAGGACTTTCTCTGGAAACGACAGCGCCCCGCCGAAGCGGGGCGCTGCTTGCTGCTTTGCTGTTATCGCTCATGGTTCGACAGGCTCACCACGAACGGTTTTGGGATTTTGCTATACGTCAATCGCGCTCGGCTGGGCGGGTGCCCTTGTCGGCGTTGTAGCGCCATGCGATCGGGGCGTGGTCGGGCAGGGCGATCTCGGGGATGCCTTTGGCCTTTAGTGCGCCGTTGGCTTTTTGCAGGTCGCCCGATTGCAGGGCGGCGAACTCTTTCACGACGTCGTCGAGCTCGCGCTGCAGCGCATCCGTATACGCAATCAACGTCGCCGTCGGCTTGCCTTCATACGCCATGATGCCGCCGTACAAGCTATCCATGTGTTCGCGCAGGCGTTCCTCGCCGGTGATCGCGCCGCCTTCCTTGGTTGCGACGATTTCCTTGCGAATCTTGTCGGCCTTGGCGGACAGTTCGGTCAACTGCGTGCGCAGCGCGTCGTTCGCGGGCAGCTTCGCTGCGTCGCTATCGGCACCGGCACGCACGGCCTGGATACGCGCGACCAGGTCGCTCATCTGGCCGAACATGGCGTGCACTTTCATCGCCGCGTCGAACTGCTCCTTGCGATCGGCAGCGGTGAACTTCGAGCGCGGATCGAGCGCGACCGCGACCTTGGTTTCGTAGGTGTGCTCGCCCTTGGTCATGCGCACGGTGTAGGTGCCCGGCGGCACGCGCGGACCTTGCGTGCTGTTACCGGCGATCGACGCGGCCGGCGGCACCAGCGGCGGCTTGACGTTCATCGACCAGGTGACGCGGTTGATGCCGCGACGCTTGCTTGCGGGCAGCGACTCGATGAGCTTGCCGTCGGCATCGAGCACATCCAGCGCGAGCTTGCCGAACAGATGCCGCGACTTCTGGTAGTAGGTAATGGTGATGTCGTTGGTCGCGCTCTGGCCGGCATAACTCGCGTCGCCTTCCGGCCAGCCGCCATTCGCGCCGATGCGTTGTTGTTGCGGGCGCCCTGGCAGGAACACCGCATCGGCCTGCAACGTGGCTGGAGTCAATGCACGCAGCGGGGTGAGGTCATCGATGATCCAGATGCCGCGGCCGTGGGTCGCGAGCACGAGGTCGTTGTCGCGCGGCTGGATCGCCAGATCGCGCACTGCGACGGACGGGAAGTCGCCACCCTTGAACTGCGCCCAACTCGTGCCATCGTCATTGGAAACCCACAGGCCGAACTCGGTGCCGACGTACAGCAGCCCGGGATCGACCGGGTCGTTGCGCACCACATGCGCATACCCGCGCAGGCCCTTGTCCTGCGCCGCACTCGCGAGTGCCTGCCAATGCCCACCGAAATCGGTGGTCTTGTAGACCATCGGTGCCATGTCGCCGAAGGTGTGGCGATCGAAGGTCACGTATGCAGTGCCGGCGTCGAAATGGCTCGCGTCGATGTACGAGACCCACGAGTTCGCCGGCACGCCAGCGCCTGCGGTGATGTTCTTCCACGATTTTCCGCCATCGCGAGTCACCTGCACGTTGCCGTCGTCGGTGCCGACCCAGATTACGTTCGCGTCTTTCGGCGACTCGCTGATCGCGTAGATCGTGGTGTGCATCTCGGCCGCGGAATTGTCCACGGTAATGCCGCCGGATTCTTCCTGCTTCTGTTTGGCGGGATCATTCGTGGTGAGGTCGGGCGAAATGCGGTCCCAGGTCTGGCCGTGGTCGTGCGAGCGGAACAGGAACTGCGATCCGATGTACAGCGTGCTCTTGTCGGTCGGCGACAGGGCGATCGGTGTGTTCCAGTTGTAGCGCAGCTTTTCCTTGTAGTTCGCACGCGGCTGGATGTCGCGCACTTCATGCGTCTGCCGGTTCACGCGACCGATGGTGCCGCCCTGCGCCTCGGCATACAGATAGGCCGGGTCGGTCGGGTCGGCGAACGTCCAGAAGCCGTCGCCGCCGTACATGTTTTCCCAGCGCGAATTGGTGACGCCGCCCGGGAATGAGGAGTCGCCGACCCACGAACTGTTGTCCTGCAAGCCGCCATAGACGCGGTACGGGTCGTTGCCATCCACGCTGACGTGATAGAACTGCGACACCGGCAGATTGTTCGCTCGCCACCAGCGGTTGCCGCCGTCCTTCGAGAACCACAGCCCGCCATCGTCGCCTGCGATCACTTTTTTCGGGTCGGCCGGATCGATCCACACATCGTGGAAATCGCCGTGCGCGCCGCCGCCGACGTCGGCGAATGTCTTGCCGCCGTCGAGGCTCTGGATCAGGCGCAGGTCGGGCTTGAAGATGCGCTCGGGATTGGTCGGATCGACGATCAAATTCGCGAAGTAGAACGGACGCCAGACCATGCGCTGGCTGTTGTCGCGGCGGTCCCAGGTCTTGCCGCCATCGTCGGAGCGGAACAGCGCGCTCTTGACCGATTCGACGAATGCATACACGACGTTTGAGTTCGATGCAGCGACCGTCACCGCGATGCGGCCATAGGGTTTGGTCGGCAAGCCGCCGCCGGTGACTTCAGTCCAATGCGCGCCGCCGTCGGACGAGCGATACAGGCCGCTGGCGGAAGGCGCGTCGGCGTTCGCGCCGCCGGAACGGAAGGTCCAGCCCTTGCGGCGGAAATCCCACAGCGAAGCGAACACGACGTTCGGATTCTTCGCATCCATCGACATGCCGCCGCAGCCGGTCGAGGCGTTGCCGCCCTTGAGCACCTGCATCCAGTTCTTGCCGCCGTCGATGGTGCGATACACGCCACGATCGGTCGAATCGCTCCACAACTTGCCGGTCACGCAGGCAAGTACCGTCTTGCCGTCGGTCGGGTTCACCGCGAGCTTCACGATGCGTTCGGAATTCGGCAGGCCGGTGTTTGTCCAGGTTTCGCCGCCGTCCGTCGAGTGATAGACGCCGTTGCCGATCGACACCGAGTTGCGCGTCCACGCCTCGCCGCTGCCGACCCACACGCTGTCGGTGTTGTTCGGGTCGATCGCGATGCTGCCGATCGATTGCACCAGCTGCTTGTCGAATTTCGGCGTGAACGTGGTGCCGCCGTCGGTCGACTTCCACACGCCGCCGCTTGCAGCACCGACGTACAGCACAGTTTCGCCGTCCTTGGTGTGCGCTGCGGAGACTGCGGCGATGCGCCCGCTCATCGTGGCCGAACCGATGTTGCGGATGCCGAGCCCGGAGATCGTGCCTTGGTCGAATTTCGGACCTGCGGCTGGCGCTGTTGCGGAACTGGCGGCGTCTGCGGAACCGGCGGTGAGAATGCTTGCGACGACAAGCGCGAGGGGTTTCATGGAAAGATTCATTGGTAGCCTCAATGCTTGGCGGCGGGGAAGGCGAACATCGCGGCATCGATCGGCTTGTTCAATTCGGCCGATTCGACATGGTTCTGCCCTTGCTCGAACGCGAAATACACGCCGTCCACTTTTTCGTATTCGCCAAGATCGGTGGTCTGCACCTGTTCCTGGCCGCGAATCATGATGTGATCGACGGTGCGGATTTCAAGGAACTGATCCGGATCGATGTAGATCACCCGGCTGTCGCCATTCTTGAAGGTCACCCGCAGCTTGTGCGCGTCGGTGCCGTCGATGTCCTCGGTACCGAGGTATTCGACCTTGTTGCCCTTGGCCTTGTAATCGACCAGCGGGCCGGCGATGTCCGCGCCTTCGATCAGCTGCTTGTTGTCGTCGAGGGTGGTTTTCTGCGGGTCCTTGCGGCCCTCGAACGGCTGGATCGCCCAGCCCTGCTGGCCATCCCATGCGTTGACTGCGGTCAGGCCCTGCAGGCTGAACTCGAAACGCATCTTGTCCGGCGCAAGTTGAAAGGTTTCGGTCTTCGCCTCAAGGCCGCCGCCGAGGCGCAATTTGCCGACGGTGTGCATCGTGGTGATCGCACGCAGCTTGTCGGCACCGCCGTGCGCAGCGAGGTTCTTGGCGATCAGTTCGTCGGCGGTGATCGCCGAAGCGGTCGTGGACAAGCCGGCCAGACCGGCAAATAACGTAAGTCCCAGCAAACATGCGCTGCGTGCGAGCATGGCGATTCCCCAATACGACGACGGAGCGGCGATGCCGACCGGAACAGTGGGCGACCCGCCGAGAGAACACGCAGCCTAGCCGGTTGCCACGCATGCGGGAATGCGTCGAAAGTCATGCTTCGGGCGCCCTGTTCGAGGCGCGGTGCGTCCAGCCAGTGACTTGGAGAATGCTGCGGCTATCGCTTCGACTACCGTTTCGACTACCGCTTCGACGCGGGTGCGTGCTCAACCAGCGGCGCGAACAGCGCTGCGATATCGCTTTCGTCGAAGCGCAGGCTCTGGCGCGTGCCGCCAGACAACACGGCCTCGGCGAGCGCGGCCTTGCGCAGCTGCAACGACTGGATCTTTTCCTCGACGGTGCCGGCGCAGATCAGCTTGTAGACGAACACGGGTTTGGTCTGGCCGATGCGGTGGGCGCGGTCGGTAGCCTGGCGTTCGACGGCAGGGTTCCACCATGGGTCGTAATGGATCACGGTATCGGCGGCGGTGAGGTTCAGACCAACGCCCCCGGCCTTGAGGCTGATCAGGAACAGCGGGCAGTCGCCGCGCTGGAAACTGGCGACCGGGGTGTCGCGATCGCGGGTGCTGCCATCCAGCCGCAGCCAGGGCAATTTACGTTCGCGCAGCTCGGACTCGATCAGGTCCAGCATCTGGGTGAATTGCGAGAACAGCAGGATGCTGCGGCCTTCGGCGAGCAGTTGTTCGATCATCGGCAGCAAGGCGTCGAGCTTGGCCGATTCGCGCAGCCGGGATGCCGCATCGAGCTTCACCAGGCGCGGGTCGCAACAGACCTGACGCAACTTGAGCAGGGCATCGAGGATGACGATGCTCGATTGCCCGAGGCCGCGCCTGGCGATAGTCTGCTGCACTTTCTCGTGCATCGCCAGGCGCAGGGTTTCGTAGAGCGTGCGCTGCTTGCCGGTCAGGTCCAGCATCTGCACGATCTCGGTTTTTGCGGGCAATTCCTTCGCTACCTGTTCCTTGTCGCGACGCAGGATGAAGGGTGCGATGCGACGGTTGAGCCGCACCTGGCGCTCGCTGTCGCCGTGTTTCTCGATCGGCGAGCGGAAATGGCGGGTAAAGCTTTTCGCATCGCCAAGCAACCCGGGCAGCACGCAATCGAACTGCGCCCACAATTCGCCCAGATGGTTTTCCAGCGGCGTACCGGTCACTGCCAGCCGACGCTGCGCCTGCAATTCACGGGCGACCATGGCGGCCTGGCTGCGCGGGTTCTTGATCGCCTGCGCTTCATCGAAGATCGCCAGGGCGAAGCGTTGTTCCAGCAGCGCGCGACGATCGCGTGCCAGCAAGGCGTACGTGGTGATCGCCAGATCGCAATCGTCCAGCGATCCAAAATGCTCGTGGCGCGCACTGCCGTGCAGCACACGCACGCGCAGCGATGGCGCGAACCGCTGCGCCTGCTCGCGCCAATTGCCGACCACGCTGGTCGGCGCGACCACCAGCGC
Organism: Pseudomonadota bacterium; assembly: GCA_043747745.1. GTDB lineage: Bacteria > Pseudomonadota > Gammaproteobacteria > Xanthomonadales > Xanthomonadaceae > SZAS-103. Next base: position 7,782 of record JAYTOP010000030.1, on the reverse strand, counting down.
TGGCTGCTGCAGGCGTTCGGCCTGCTTCTCGACCAGCAAATGCGCAAGCACCTGCACGGTCTTGCCCAGTCCCATGTCGTCGGCGAGCACGCCACCAAGACCGGCATCGGCGAGGAAGCCGAGCCAGTCCAGACCATCGCGCTGGTACGCGCGCAACTCTGCCTTCAGCGATTCCGGCACCGCAACCGGCTGCCTGCGGCTGCCTTCGCGCAGTTGCGTCGCGAGCGCCTTGATGGCATCGGAGGTGCGTGTATGCAGGCGCAATTGCTCCAGCGCGGAGAGTTCATCGAGCACGCCGACGCACACCCGCGGCATGCGTAGTCGTTCGTCGCCGCTGAGCCATTGCAGCAGCGGTGCCAGCAACGCCCGCACCTGGCTAAGCGGGAGCGCAACGTGGCGACGTGCATCCAGTGGCGCATACCACACCGCGTCGGCAGGCTCGCCCGGCAGCGGTTCCATGGACAAGCTGCGGTCGTTGAGCGCGCGTTGCAGGATCGGCAACAGCGAGATGCGCTCGCCATCGATTTCGATCCCGAGCTCGGCCTCGAACCAGGCTTCGCCGGACGGCGATGCGGTGACGTCGGCATACCAGTGTTCGGGCGGCGCGCTCAGATCCAGCGGGAACGACGCGTCGAACTCCAGCCGAAAGCCGCGTGCGGCCAGCGGTGCGACCAGCTGCAGCAGGCCGACGGCCGTCGCTGCCACGCGCGTGGGTATCGGGGCGTATTCGGAGAGGTGCGGTTCGCTGTCCAGTCGCCAGCGCACATCGTAGCGTGCGCTCAACGCGATCAATCCGAGTTCCTGCAACGCCGCCTCGGCAGCCTGTTCGAGGTCGAACTGACGTTCGACAACGCGCAGTGCATCGCCATCGATGCGGCGCACGCGGCCGTGCGCGGCAGGCCCGGGAAAGCGCAGGCCGGCGTAGTCGAACTCCAGCCGGATGCACGGCAACTGCTCGGCCGTTTTGGTTTTGGCATGCCCATAATGCGACTTCAATGGATATTGCAGCAGGTGCAACACTGGCACGGGTGGATCGTGCTGCGGTGCGCCCGTCACGAACACCCGCGGCATCGGCAATGTGCGCAGTCGCGGATCAGCGCTCCATGCACGGGCCAGTTCGGTGGCCTGTTCGGGCGGCAACGCTGGCAATCGCAGCAATGCAGAGGCGAGTTCGATGGTCTCGCCCTGAAGGCGGCTCACGCATCCAGCGACCGGATTCCACTGCCACAAGCCATCGACCGTAAACAACTGGGTCGTCGACGGCACGACGGGTTCGAGCTTTTGTTCGCCATCGTCCGCAGTCGTCCAGTGCCACGTCAACGGCTGGTCCTCGCCGCGCTGCATGTCGCCGTTTGCCGGCTTCTGCCAGAAACACGGCACGCCCGAGGCCAGCAGTTCTTCGAAGAGCGCCGCTCCGCGTCGGCCTTTCAGCGCGAACCACTCGCGACTGTTGCGGGCATGCAGCGTGCCCATGCGCAGGCGTGCGATGCGATCGTGCCAAGCATCGTCGATCAGTCCGGCATCCAGATCGTTATCCGGGGCGGTCAGGCGCAACGATTCGGGCTTGCCCAGCTTGCCCTGCTGGGTCGGTTGCACCGTGATCAGGCATGCGAGCAATTCTCCCAGTGCCGATGCCGATCGCGGTTGCGTCACGACATCGAACAGCGCCGCCAGCCGACGCGCAGGCGCGGTCAATGCGGCGCTGGGGAGCGGCGGGTTGTCCGCCAGCGTATTCATCCACTGTCGCCACGGCGCGGAAGCAGGTACTGGCAACGCATCCGGTTTCGCGCTACGCCTGGACGCGGCGGTAGCCTTGGCGAGCCCATGCGGGGTGGATGCTGGCGCCGCGATTGCGGCTTTGCCGACGAGCGCTGCCGCCTCGATCAGCACGGCGGCCGCATGCTTGCAGTTGTAGCCGACCGGGCAGGTGCAATCGCAGTCGTAGTCGATGTCTCCATCGATGCCGCTGATGTCCGCGCGCGTGCGATAGGGCTTGCGCGTGCTGCCCTGCACAAGTGCGCTGATCGACAACGTCTGCCAATCGAGCCAGTTGACCTGTAGTGCCGTGACACGACCGGTGTTTGCGTAATCGCGCGCGCGCCGCAGCGTGGTCGCGCCGAACTGTGGTTGCCAATGGCGTGGCAGAAGCGCGGTGGCGGGATCGAATGCGGACACGGGGCGATCCTGCGGTACCTGTTCGGGTGAAGGCTGTGGTGAGACAGATGCAGCGCGCCGACACTCGAGTGTCGGCGCGCTGCGATCAACCTGATGCAATCGATCCAGGCAGCGGCAAGATCGCAGCGGACCGGATTTCCGTGCGGATGCAGCGACGCCGATTTACTTGCGTGGCTTCAATCCTGCCGCCTCGCGCAACTCGGCGGCCTTGTCGGTGGCTTCCCACGAGAAAGCTGTCGCGCCGTCCTTGGTCGTGTAGGGCTTGCGACCGAAATGGCCGTGCGCAGCAGTGACCTGGTACATCGGATGGATCAGGTCGAGCATCGTCACGATGCCGTACGGGCGCAGGTCGAAGTGCTTGCGGATCAGCTTCTCGATCTTGTCGTCGCTGATCGCGCCGGTGCCGAACGTCGTTACCGAAATCGAGGTCGGCTCGGCCACACCGATCGCGTAGCTGACCTGGATCTCGCACTTTTCGGCCAGCCCGGCAGCGACGATGTTCTTCGCGACATAGCGTGCAGCGTACGCGGCCGAACGATCGACCTTCGACGGATCCTTGCCCGAGAACGCGCCGCCACCGTGGCGGGCCATGCCGCCGTAGGTGTCGACGATGATCTTGCGGCCGGTCAGGCCGCAGTCGCCCACTGGTCCGCCGATCACGAACTTGCCGGTCGGATTGATGTGCACCTTGTTCTTCGGCAGCGACTTGAGCCACGCGGCTGGCAGTATCGGCTTCAGGATGTATTCGTACACGCCTTCGACCAGATCCTTGTGCTTGATCGATGGGTCGTGCTGGGTGGACAGCACCACAGCATCGAGGCCGGCGACAGTGTTGTTCTCGTAGCGCAGCGTGACCTGCGATTTCGCATCCGGACGCAGCCACGGCAATTTCGAGTTCTTCGCCTTGCGGATTTTCGCCTGCTGCTCGACCAGCCGATGCGCGTAGAAGATCGGTGCCGGCATCAGCACATCGGTTTCGTTGCAGGCATAGCCGAACATCAGGCCCTGGTCGCCGGCGCCCTGTTCCTCTGGCTTCTTGCGGTCCACGCCTTGCGCGATGTCGGGCGACTGCTTGCCGATCAGGTTCAGCACGCCGCAGGTCGCGCCGTCGAAGCCGACGTCGCTGGAGTTGTAGCCGATATCCACGATGACCTTGCGGGTCAGCGCTTCGAGATCGATCCATGCGCTCGTGGTGATCTCGCCGGCGACAATTGCCACGCCGGTCTTCACCATGGTTTCGCAGGCGACGCGGGCGGTCTTGTCCTGCGCGAGGATCGCGTCGAGGACGGCGTCGGAGATCTGGTCGGCGACCTTGTCCGGGTGGCCTTCGGAAACCGATTCGGAGGTAAAAAGGTGGCTGCTCACAGGTTTGATATCCCTCAATGCGGATGAAAGGATGAAATGAAGCCCGGCATCATACATGCCGGTCGCGGAGTATGCACCAGCCTCGTTGGGGCGTCGTTACGCTGCCGTTGTGCCGGGGCGTCGACGGCGGGCCCGCGCTGGCAGTCCCACGCGGCGCGCTGGGGATACACTGCCCCGCATATGGAGGCGGATCCGGCGCGAGCCGGCAGACGCGGTCGACGAGGCGATGCAATGGACGACGAGCAGGACGATACGGCGGGTTCGAAGATCGACCTGTCATCGGTGCCCGAACCGATGCGCTCGATGCTGCTCAAGCAGCTCGCGAAGATTCCCGCGCCGATGCGCGAGCGCCTGCTGCGCAAAGGCTCGCCGATGCTCGAACGCGTGATCGCGAAGGCCCGCCAGAGCGCAATCGCGACGAAAGCCTTGCCGCCAGCCGCCGCGATCCGGTCTGCGATCGATTCGACACGCAACGAGCCGATCCGCCCGGGCAGCGTTGCCAGTGTGCCGAACCGCGTACCGACGGTCAGTCCAGGCGATTCCATGAACGGTAATTTGTGGCTGCTCGCATTCTTCGTCGCGCTCGCCGTCGCGGGGTATTTCGCGCTGCTAGGCTGAAGCCGCCGCGGCGTGCGGGGGGCCCCGGGGCGCTATATTGCCGCAGGTCACTGGTGACCAGCGAGGAGCTGATAGGGATTGATCGCGGTTCCTTCCCACCAGCGTTTTTCGGGGCCGAGCACCATAACTGCGAAATGCAGGTGCGGGGCGGCCGGATTCGCGTCGCCGCTGCTGCCAACGAAACCGACCAGATCGCCGCGCTTGAGTTGCATGCCTTCCGCGATGCCCGGCGCGTAGCGGTCCAGGTGTGCGTAGTAGTACGCGAACGTTTCGGTCGAATCGAATTCGTAGACGGTCAGCCCGCCGCGGACACTCGTGAACAACTTGACGATCTTGCCGTCGGCGACGGCGAGGACGCGCGTACCCTTCGCCGCCATGATGTCGATCGCGTCGTGGCGGCGCCCGGCTGCGCGCGCATCGTCGAAGGTGTCCTGCAACCGGCTCGCGATCACGCCGTCGACCGGTATCATCAGTGCAGGAGGCGTTGGCGACGGGTTCGATGCAGCCGCGGGAGCGTTCGCTTCCGGAGCGGCATCCACGACGTCGGGGGCGGATTCCGGCGCAGCGGGCGCGGGCTCGACGTGCGCGCCCGGAGTTGGCACAGACGCAGCAGCTGGCGTCGCCGCAACCGGAGTCGATTGCGGCGCGACCGGTTCCGTCGCACTGGTCGGGATCTGCTCAACCCGCGCGGCACTCCGCTGCGGAGGCATCATCAGGAACATCGCGATCGCGCCGCAGATTGCGCCCAGCACGAATAGCAGCAGTCCCTTCATATGCGTTACTCCTGCAGGATCGCCGCCATCCCTGCCGATACCGCCTGCGACAACGCAAGCGCGTCCCAGTTCGTCAGGCGGATGCAACCATGCGATTCGGTCTTGCCGATCTTGGATGGCTCGGGCGTGCCGTGGATGCCGTAGTGCGGCTTCGAGAGATCGATCCAGACCATGCCGACCGGATTGTTCGGCCCAGCGGGCAAGGTAGCTTTCACGTTGGCCGGATCGGCATCCCAGAACAACGCCGGGTTGTAGTGGAAGACCGGATTCTTCGCGATGCCCTGGATCTTCCATGCGCCTATCGGCAGCGGATCATGCGCGCTGCCGGTCGATGCCGGATATTGAGCGAGCTTTTTGCCGGCCGCATCCATCAGCGAGACCGTGGAATCGGACTTGTCGACGACGACTTGCGCAGCCTTTGGAAGCACCGACGTTGGTTCCGCATCCGGCACCACGATCAAGGTGCCGGCCTGGGTGAAATCCTTGCCCGGATTGAGCCGCTGCAGCAACTTCGGACTCGCATGGAAATGTTCGCCGAGCGCCTCGATCGACGAGACATAGCCGAGCGCCGGGAGCTTCGCCTTTTCCGCAGTATCCGCCGGGATCGGAGTGAACGGACCGGCGACGTCGGCAGCTGTGATCGTGTAATCGACCAGCACGGGCGCGGCGTCGCGATCCAGCGCGGCCCATGTCGGCGCATCGACCACGCCGGTCGCATCGAGTCCATTCGCCGACTGATAGCCGAGGACAGCGACGCGCAGGTTCGAGCCGGATCCGGCGTCGATTTCGCCCGATGAAAAACGCGCGCGATCCAGCAGGATCTGCGCGCGCAGGACTGCGGCTCCGTTCGAGCGCAGGCCGACCTCGGACGTCAGCTTCGCGTCATTGACGCTTTCGGACGTCAGCGCAGGGATGCGGGCATGCGCGTGCTTTCTCGAAGCGGCGTCCGCGGATGGTGGGGACAACAAGGCCGTCATGCCGACGATGGAGCAAACCAGAACGATTCCGGTCTTCATTGGACACCTCCATGTGTCTTGAGTGAACTGAAGCTTGCCGGATGCTGCATGAACGCGAACGTGTCGCGATGCAGTGGCCTCAGGCGGCGATCGCCCAGCCCGAAACAAGCCGGTCAAAATATTCGGTGGTCAGGAGCACCTGCGCCTCGGCGGTTTCCGCGCGGTTGACGACCGCGCGAAACGCGGCGTTCTCGGGGCGGCGGTCTTTCGATGCGGTTCCATCCGCGGAAGCAAAACGGCCATCCGGGTCGCTTTTTTCAAGAGCTTTCACATACCAGCCCAGGTGCTTGCGCGCGATGCGCACGCCGGCTTCCTCGCCGTAAAACGCATGCAGCGCGTGCAGGTGGCCGAGCAGGATCGCGCGGACTTCAACGATCGACGGTTCGGGCAGCAGTTCGCCGGTCGCAAGGTAATGCGCGATCTCGCGGAAAATCCATGGCCGTCCCTGCGCAGCGCGGCCGATCATTACCGCGTCGGCACCGGTGTAGTCCAACACGAACTTCGCCTGCTGCGGCGTATCGATGTCTCCGTTCGCGAGCACCGGAATCCGCACCGAGGCCTTGACTGCCGCGATGGTGTCGTACTCCGCGCAACCGGTGTACTGCTGGTCGCGCGTGCGGCCGTGCACGGCGAGCGCGGCGATGCCGCAATCTTCGGCGATGCGCGCGATGTTCAATGCATTGCGATGCTCGCGATCCCAGCCGGTGCGAATCTTCAGCGTGACCGGCACAGTGACAGCCTGGACGACAGCCGTGAGGATGCGCGCGACGAGCGCTTCGTCCTGCATCAGCGCCGAACCGGCCCATGCGTTGCATACCTTCTTCGCCGGACAGCCCATGTTGATGTCGATGATCTGCGCCCCATGCTCGACGTTGTGGCGAGCGGCTTCGGCAAGCACTTCGGGAATCGTGCCAGCGATCTGCACCGATACCGGCGACGGTTCGCCGACATGATCCATCCGCGTGAGCGACTTGCGCGTCGTCCAGAAGCGCGGGTCGGACGTTGTCATCTCCGACACAGCAAGCCCCGCGCCGAGTCTCTTGCACAGCAAACGAAAGGGCTTATCGGTGACGCCGGCCATCGGCGCGAGCACGACGTTCGGTTCGATCAGGTAGGGGCCGATGCGCATATGCTCATTTTTGCACGACACGCATTGCAACGACGCTCAATAAATCAGCGGAACCAGCCGCCAGGTGCGGCGGATGTAATCGCGCCATGCATCGCCAAATGTTTCGGCGAGCGCGGCTTCCTCGACATGGATGCGCCAGCCGAACACGGCGAGCACCGGCACGAGCATCGCGATCAGCGTGGCCCAATTGCCGAGACACAAGGCGAAGCCCGCGAACATCAGCAGCGAGCCGGTGTACGAAGGATGCCGCAGCCGCCGGTAAGGGCCCTGTTCGATTAGGCGATGGTCGCTCGCGATCGCGACCTGCACGGTGAAGAACCGGCCGAGCGTCCAGATCGACCACCAGCGCAGCGCCAACCCGAACACGAACACCACAAGCCCGGCCAGGTACGTTTCGTTCGGCGATGGCAGGCGCGCATCCGGCACTGCATTGGCAAGCCAGATGCCGAGTCCGAGGCTGAGCATGACCACGAGCCAGATCAGCGCCAGCGAACCGCGGTCCTTGCGCTGCTCATTGCCGCGTGCGCGCAGGGTGAGCGAGATCGCGATTTCGGAAAGGCCGAACACGGCGCCGATCGCCTGAATAAAGCCGAGCCGCGAAGCGGCTTCGGCTTGATTGAGTAAAAAGGAGACTTCCCACTTCTGCGGCAAAGCCGCTTCGGCATCGAGTGCCATGATTGTGCTGCAAACCAACAATCAGACGAAG
>JAYTOP010000029.1:0-19412 GCA_043747745.1 Pseudomonadota bacterium | reverse complement strand
TTATTTATCAATGAGTTACGATGCGATATCGTAACCAATCATGTGCGAAAACGCAAGCCTTTTGAGGTCAAGAAAGGCTTAAGTTGAGAGCATTGCCCCCTAGTCCCCGCTGCGCCGCACGATCTCGACGCGCCGATTCTGCGCACGTCCGATGCCGTTGTCGTTCGATGCAACCGGCTTGGTTTGGCCGAGTCCGGTCGTGCTCATCCGGTCCGCGGGGATTCCCGCAGCGACTAGCGTTGCCTTCACCGCGGCAGCGCGCCGCTGGCTGAGGTCGAGGTTGTGCGCAGCGCCTCCCGTCGCATCCGTATGTCCCTCGATGCTCACATGCCACGGGGGATTGGCCTTGAGGGCCTGCAGCAATTCGTCGATAGCCGGTTTCGCATCCGCGCGCAGGTGGTCGCTGTCGACATCGAAATTGATGCCGTAAATGCGCACGTGGCCCTCGGCCGCAAGTTGGGTGGCGACGATGTTTCCGCTCGCGGCTTTCGGGTTCCAGTGCGGACAGGAACCGACCTTGTCGCTGGTCTTCTTCACATCCCAGTCGGCTTTCCATGGGCTGTCGCCGTCATCGCTGCCGACCTCGTTCCACCATCCCTCGAAGCCCTTGCCGTCGCGCTTGAGCACCATGATGGCCGATCCGTGGATGCCGCCGCTTTGATACCACGTGAGCCGCATCAGGTGCGACTCCAGTCCGCCCTGGACGAGGCCTTCGCTGTGCTCGTAGCAACCGCGGAGCTGTGCGCCATCCTGCTGCAGGTGGAAGTTGCCGTAGTTGTCGCTGCTGTACGTACCGGAAAGGTTCGTCGGCAGCGGCGTCTGCGTGAGTTGCGTGCCGAACGCGCGGAACTCCATGAGTTCGGTGTAATCCGGGTCGCCGTTATTGCTCCTGAAGACCAGCTTGATCCAGCGTGCATTGCCCGGTTTGGCAAGACTGAAATGCTGTCTGTCCTTGCCGGGTTTGAGCGCGACGCTCGTCAACGGCGTGAACCCTGCGGTCGCCGACGTGTCGGAAACCATCACATCGATAGTCTTTGCGCCGCGCAGGCCGCCATCGCCATCCACCGACGCGGTGTCGAATTCCAGCGCGTGGATCTCGGAACGTTCCGGCAACGAAATCACGATATCGAAAGGCCCGACCGCGCCTTTTTCAGACGCCCAGCCGGTCTGCGGATTCTCGTCGGTGATCCAGCGCGCCTCCCAGGCGCCGCCGTATTCGGAACTGGCGCTCTCCCACAGCGCACCGTTCGCGAACGCTGTGAGGTTGATGTCCTGCGACGCCGGGGCCGGCGCAGCGGAGCTGGCGGTGATGCCGAACGCAAGCAGAAGTGCGAATTCAAACGCAGCCATTCTCATCGCTTATCCCTCGATACTGGACTTGTCTTCAAGCTGCATCGTGATGAACATGTTGCCCAATCGCAATACTTACGTTTCCAGATCGGTGACCTCGAAGCCAGTGCCCGGATGCAGCGTCACATCGCAATGCCGCCGTATCGCCTGGCCGGGTGCAATGGCCAGCCCGAAATGAAACGCCGTACAGCTGTAGATGCGCACGTCGGCATGACCGCGTGTTGTCGCGCCGAGATGCAGTCGCTTGAGGCGCGCTGGCAAGGCGCTTTCGGTGTTGCGCTTGATCCATGCTTCTTTGGCTACCCAGCGCTGCAACATGGTATCCGCGTCGAGGCTGCCTGTGGCTTCGCCGGTGTTGAGCAGCAATGACTCGATCGCTGGATCCAGCGTGCGCGGGCGCTGTTCGAGGTCGATTCCGATTGAAACCGTCGCCACCGCTGCGGCGATCCAGTCCTTCGTGTGGCTGATCGATACCTTGACCGCGTCATGACCGTGCACCGATGGCGGCAGGCTCCTGCGCTCGAGCAATCGCCATTGCTTGGGATTGCCGCCGAAGGCTCGCGCCAGCAACACGCGCACAAGCCAATGCCCTGCTAGGTATTGCGCGCGGCGCGCATCGACGCGGATGCCTGCGAACCGCGCCTGTTCGCATTCGGACAGCCAGCTCGCATGGTCTTCCGGAACCTCGGCAAGCACATCGGCAATCCGCGCGATCTCGATATGGGCGACGCTGGCAGTCACGCGCTCAGCAGTCCACGCGGCCGGCGACGATGCGCATGCCCAGTCCATCGAGTTCGTAGATGCGCTGGCCGTCGGCCCACAGGCTTGCGTTCGCGAGCGCATACACGCCGCGTTCGTCGCGACCGGTTTCGGTGATTTCGAGTGTAGTGTGCACCTGCCGGTGGCGCGGCAATACCTGCCCACGGTACTTCCAGCGATGCGGTCGTCCAAGCGCGATCGGCTCGAAATGCGCGCCTTCGATGCCGTCGTCCATGCCGGCTTGCAGTCGGATGTCATGCAACCGGCTGTCATGCAACCGGCTGTCATGCAACATGTAGAACTGCAAAGCCTGGATCATCGCCTCGATGCCGAGCGAACCGGGCTGCACCGGATCCTGGAAGAAGTGCGCCTTGAAGAACCATGCGCTGCAATCGATGTCCTTGACCGCACGCAACTGGCCGAGCCCGGCGGCACCTGCCTCAGGCCAGAAACCATCGACACGGTCCAGCATCAGCAGCATTCCGTCGGCGAGGCGCGGACGACCTTGAGCGGAATCGTCATCGGTCGATGCGGCGAGATCGACCAGGATATTGCTCTCGCGTTCCAGCAGTTCGCGCTGCTCGGGCGTGGTGCGCAATCCCGCCTGGTTCGCCAGCGTAGCGGGCGGGAAGAATCCGAACACGGTCTTCAGCCGATAGACCTCGCGCGTGCCCAGGAAGCAACGCACAGCGAAACTCTCGATGATCATGCCGCCGGTCGCCGAGACATCCGTGAGTTCGACTTCGGTTGTGAGTGTGCCGCAATCGTCGTGCAACTCGGCGAGCAGATGACCTTCGCCATCGAGGTTGCGGAACCCGAGTTCGCCTTCTTCGGTCAGCGCGGAGCCGACGTAACTCGACAGCCAGCCGCAAGGTTGCAGCGCGGCTTCGAGCAACACGGCGAATGGCATCGTGCGGCAGCCGTTGTGGTCGAAGTACCACGCATTGCGTGGCACGTCGTACTCGACCACGACGCGCGCACCGGCTTTCATCACGCCGATCGGCCCATCGATCTTCGCGATGCGGCTCATGAACAGGTAGGGCGGCCCGGGCAGGCGCGCGACCCGCTGGGTGCCATCGAAGCGCCGGTACATCGGGCCGAACGCTTCCGATGGCCGCCCAATTGCGCAGGCCAGCAGGCTTTGCTGGTCGAATGCGAAGCCATCGACAACTGCGATCTGGAGCGAACGATCGTCTATTTCGGCAAGCAGGGCTGGCATGGCGGACAAGGGCCAAGAGGGCACGAGTTGCAGTGCCACGCGACGCGCATGAAACGCTTTCAGTCCATCGACTGTGCACAGCAAATCGGCGTACACGGTCGGTATGGGGCCCGCGATGATTTCTTCGACGAACACCTCGGTCACCAGCAGGCGCGATGTTGGCGTCACCTGGCCACGGCATTGCAGTTGATAGGGAAGTTCCGGCACCGGTTGGAATCGCCAGCCATCGCACTCCAGCGTGTGGCCATGTGCAGCGAGGTAAACCGCCATCGCCTGCAGGCAGCCTTCGAACATCAACGTACCCGGCATGCACGGATCGTTCTTGAAGTGTCCGTCGAAAAACCATTGCTGCGGATCGATGTCGAGTTCGGCGCGCAAATAACCGCGAGCCCAAGGCCCTTCTGAGGAATCAAGATCCGTCACGCGATCGAGCAGCAGCATCCGGCCGCCTTGCAGGCCGGGCGTACGCGTATGGGTTTGCAATCGTTCGAAGCCTGCACCGAAACAGCCGTAGCCATCGTTGAGGGAGAGCGCTTCGAGTTGGTGGCGTTCGAGTCGGGTCGGAATGTTGTTCACTGCAGGCGGATCGAGTCGCGGATTGGCGACGATCTCCTGCTGTTCCGGACTCCACAGGCAACCTGCTGATTCGGCCAGTTCGGCATCGGTGAAAAAGCCGGCCTGTCCCTTGCGTACCGAGAGTTGCTGGCGTTCGCCATTCCAGCAGTCGTAGTGGAAGAACATCAAGCGCACGTCGCCCTGTGCGGCGTGGTTATCGAGTTCGATCTCGAAGCGAATGCTGTCGCCGCCAGCCGGAAGATCGCCGTGATAGGTGAGTTCGCAACCGAGCAACCGATAGACGCGCTCACCCTTGTTGAATCGATCCACGCCGAGGTACGAAATCAGCATCAGGTCGGCTTGTCCGGCCTCGATCAATACGCCAGCAGGAAGGTGGCCCTGATGGAGATAGGCGTGGTCCCAACCGACGTCGGTTTCGGTCCAGATCACGCCCTTGCCCATGCTGTCCGGCTCGGCGGACAAGCCTGTCACGCGGTCGGCGAGCAGCAATGGCGGCCGTGGCATCCGCACTTGGCGCAGGTGGCTGTCCTGCCCTGTAAATGCGTGGCCGAACAGCTCAGAGATGCGACCTTCGGCGTGCACTTCGAGTTGCTGCCGATTGAAGTTCGGGCCGATGGGCGTGCGCAGGACATTGGGGGCGACGCTCTTGATGCTGGTCGTCGCGGGTGCAGGCGCGACGGGAGATGACGCAGCGTACGGAGTCTCGACCAACGACAACGCAGGCCCGGTCGCCCGTGCGGCAACGGTACGCGGCACCTCATGTGCGGGCGCAGGTGCCACTGTGCGCGCGCGCATCTGCGGGAGGATCGTCTCGGCTCGATCGTGGCCGGAGGCTGCTCCTGCATGCCCTGGCCGCGGCGTCGCGATCGATCCAGCCTGAAACAGTAATTGTATCGACGACTGCCGAAGGAACAGATAGCGCTGATGCACGTGCGCCTGTTGCGCGGCGAACGCTTGCTGCGTCGAGGCCAATCGCTTCAACTGGTCCTGGTACAGGGCGAATATCGGATGCGCCGCCACCGATGCTCCGACCGGTTGATGCCGGAAAGGCATCGCCACTGCATGCAGCGTCATCGGACCAGCCAACCGCTGTCGTGTGTATTCGCTGATCGCGCTTTCATCCAGCACCGAAGGCAATCGTGGCGCTGGCACCATGACTTGCCATCCGCTATCGACGACTGTGTGCGGTGCCTTGTGCGGCGGGATCACGATTGCCGGCGGATGCGCAGCGTAGCGTTGCATCCGCTTGCCGGATGTTGCGTTCGTCTTGCATGGCGCGGACGCGAAGATATCGTGCCGGACCGCAACGCCCGCAGCAAGCAGTGCCCCGACCGCATTCAATGTCGCTTCGATGCCTTGGTCCTTGCGGTCGAGACTGACCACCAGCGCGTCGCGTTCGCCAAGGATGCTGCGGATTGCGCGTCCGTATGCGCCGCCGGGTCCATGTTCGACAAACACGCGCACGCCATCATCCCAGGCCGCCAGCACAGCGGGGCGCAGATCGAGTGTACGGTCGGCCTGTTCGAGGATCGCGCGCGCGCAGGTTTCTGTATCGGGTTTGTAGGCTCGACCGAACGCGTTGGAATACACACGACCGTGCGGAATCGTCGTCGGACGGCGATGCAGTTGCAGCCATGTTTCGGCGACTTCGTCGAGTTCGGGAACATGCACCGCGAGCGGATAGATCAGGCGCAGGCAGCGGCTCTCGCCAATGCGCGCGACGACCACGGCGCAACCGTCTTCGTCGCCAGCGATCAGGCAATCCTGTTCACCGTTGATGATCGCGATATGCACGCGCTCCACTCCGGCCATCGCGGCGCGCACTTCAGCGAGCGGCGCCAACACGGTCCAGCTTGCCCAGCGCACGGGGCGGTTCCACGCGCGCGCGACGGCAGCGAATTCGCCGCCGAGTTCATGGGTGACCAGGCCCGATCGTTCCATATCCGCCATCAACGCATCCGGATTGCTCCAGGTTCCCGACGCGATCAGTGCATTGGTTTCGCCGGAGGAATAGCCGAGCCATGCGTCCGCCTTCAGCCCGAGCAAACCCTGGCTGAGTTCCAGATGCAATTGCGACAGCGCCGATGCGCCCCAGAGTTGTTCGAGTGCGCTCGGTTGCCGATCGTCATCTGCAAACGCCCAGGCCAAGGCACCAGGCAGGCGCTGGCTGCGCTCGGCGAGACGTTCGCGCAATTGCGGGACATGCTGCAGCAGTGAACGTCCCATGCCGTGGTACGACGCGCCCGCACCTGCAAACACGAATGCCAGCTCGCCACCGATTGGATGTTCGCAAAAATGCACGCCTGCACCAGCGGGTGCACCGTGTAGCAGATGCGCGAGGGCACGCTCGCGCGTTGCTTCGATGCGTACATCGTCGCTGACGAGCACCAATCGCGCTGGGCCATCGAGACTCTCGCGTCCGGCTTCGAGGGCCACGATCACCGCAGTCTTGTCGATGCCTGCAAAACACCGCAAGCGCGCGGCCGGCACAAGCGCAGATTTTTCCTGCGTGGCGGCGGCCGTCAGAAACAGACCATCGCCATCCGCAAGCCGAACTTCGACATGGCTCGCCGAGCCGTCCAGACTGGGTTGGCCATCCAGCCCGCAGCGTTGGCGCAGGCACAACGCTGCAGTTGCAACATGCACGAGCCCGCTCGCAGCGAAGGACACACCGATACGCGAAGCCAGGTCGACGCAACCCTCGCCATCGCCAAGCTTCAGTCCGTGAGAATCCTGCGTTTCCGCATTCTGTTCGGCGTTGAATTGCGCATAGATGCGATCGCCGTCGCGCTCGGCATCCGCCAGCCGTTTGAGCAACAGGCTGATTGCGGCATCGCCGGGTTTTTGCAGGCTGGCACGTCGGTGCACAGCTTCGCAGCTGAGATCGACCGCACCCACGAGCACTGCATCGAGTTCACCGCGTGCGAGTGCGCGTGCGGCAATCCGCAACGCCTCCAGACCCGACGCTGCGCCAGCCTGGACAGTGAACGCAGGGCCGCCGAAATCGAATTGCGAGCTCAACCGGTTCGCCGGAATGTTCGGCATGGCGCCGATGACCGCTGCCGACTCCAGCGCGGGAACGACAGCATCGCGTGCGATCGTCAGCCAATGCGCATCCACGCCCGGTTGCGCGAGCCGCCAGCGGGTGCCGTAGCGCGCAACTTCCGGGTCGGGCTCCATGCCGATGAAGACGCCTGTGCGCTCGCGCGGCAGCGGGCCGGTTTCGGCCAGCGCTTCGCGGCTGGTTTGCAGGATCGCGAGTTGTTGCGGAAGCGCCTGCGCGAGATCGCGCGGCGGGAAGCGCAGGCCGTCGAGATCGAATTCGATAACCGGCATGCGGCCTTCGCCGTTGGCATCGAGCATGCTGCGTCCGGAAAACAAGCCGTCTCGGAAGGCCTCGCGGTTGCTCGCGCTCGCAACCATCGCACCGATGCCAACGATGGCGATTGGAATTCGTACGCTCGCAACCGGCACGTCGACGATGCTCGCATCGTCTTCGGAAACGATCAGGTGGGCATTGTTGCCGCCGAACCCGAATGCTGAAATCGCAGCGATGCGCGGCGCGTCTGCTCGCCATGCTTCAAGCCGGTCGAGCACGCGAAATGGTCGGTCGTTGAGTGCGGTTGTTGGTTCGTCGATGTGCAATGTAGGTGGGCGCTGGCCGCTGCGCATGGCTTCAAGCACTTTGATCAGACCTGCGGCACCAGCCGTGGTGATCAGGTGGCCAAGGTTCGACTTCAACGAACCAATAGGCACCGCATCGCACCCGGCGAACACCGCGCTGGTGCTCGCAAGTTCGGTCGCATCGCCAACGGGTGTGCCGGTCGCGTGGCATTCGAGGAGGGAAACATGTTCCGGACCGAGGCCGGCGGCGGCATAAGCGGCACGCATTGCGCGCTGCTGGCCTTCTTCGGCAGGTGCGAGCAGCCCCTTGCCACGTCCGTCGTTGGACAGGCCGATGCCGCGGATCACGCCGTGGATGGTGTCGCCATCGCGACGCGCGTCGGCGAGCCGTTTCAGTGCGACGAATGCCGCGCCTTCAGCAGGCACGAGGCCATCGGCATCACGATGGAATGGTCGCGAGCGGCCGCTGCGGCTGAGCGCGTTGAGCGCGCAAAAACCGACGTGAAGGAACAGATCGTCCGCGCCCTGGACTGCACCGGCCAGCATCACGTCGGCAGAGCCTTCTTGCAGGCGATCGCAGGCCAGCTTGATCGCATACAGTGAACTCGCGCACGCAGCATCGATACAATGGCTGCCCGCATCAAGATCGAGCGCGCGTCGCAACAACTCGGCCGTGCCTGCGCTCATGAAGCGATGACGTGCGTCTTCCGCGCCTTCACCAGTCCAGACGCTCTGCGCGAAGGCCGCCATCTTCGCCGATGGAAAACCAAGATTTCCAAACACCGCGCCAGTGCGCGTGTCAGGGCCAACCGCGCATGCGCGGCGGGCTTCACGTGCGCAGTGCAGCGTCCACGCAACCAGTGGATCGAGTCCGTCGAGTTCACTTGACTCGATGGAAAAACCAGTCGGATCCCAGACCTGTTCGAAACCTTGCACATACCCGCCGCGATCGGACCATGCGCGATCGGCATCGAGATGCTCAGGTGTGCACAACGCCTGTGCGGGATCGATCTTCCAGCGCCCTGGCGGCGCTGGACCGATCAGGTCGCGGCCCTCGGACACCGCCAGCCAGAGTTGATCCGGACTCAACGCGCCGGGCAACACGCAAGCGCGCCCGACGATCGCAATCGGTGCAAAGCGCATCGATCAGGCCCGACTTTGCACAGGCGTGTTCAATGCATGGTTGTGCACGCCCAGCAGTTCGGCGACGCGGCGACCGCTATCGTTGGTGAACACGATGTCCGTGGTGACCGAGGAAGGCCCGAGCTTGCGTCGAAAAGCCGTCGCATTGAGCAAGCCGGCGCTCGGACTCACGCCGAAGGTGCGGATCTGGTCGATGCCTGTCGGCAGGTTCGGGCCACCCAGCATGCGTTGTCCGTACAGCACCGCCATCTGCAGGCCGGCATCGAGTGCAGCGACGTCCAGCTGCCAGCTTTCGCCGTTCCAGCCTGCATGCGAGACGCCATGCAGGGTGGCGGCGATGCCCTGGTCGCTGATGCCATCGAGTTGCTGGATCAACTCAAACGCACCGCGATGGAACAGCAGGTCTTGATACAACGGTTCGCCCTGCCATGGTTCGAGCGCGAGCGCATCCATCGGTTGATCGGAATGATTGGGCTCGGGCAGCAACTCGATCCGTGCGCTGTAATTCGTGTGGCCTTTTGAATCGCGGATCTGCATCTGCATCTGCACGCCACGCTCGCTCGGCAATGGCGTGGCCTGGATCGTGAGACGGTCGCCACCGTTCTCGAACCCGCCGAGGCGGATGCCCTTGAGTACCTTGATCTCGTGCAATGCCGCCTGCGGCAGACCGGGTCGGAAACTGCGCGCGGCACGCGACAACCATTCTGCGGCAAGCACCAGCGGCAGCACCGGCTGGCCGTTGATGGCGTGGCCTTCGAGATAAGCATGGCTTGCGCGCGCGACGGTGATCTCGAGTTCCTGCACGCGTTCGCTGGCGCCATCTAACAACAGCGCTTCGGGGCGCGGTTCGCCGCCGAGCACGAGTTCCACCTGGTCGCGCTGTTCGCCGGACAGCTCTGCGGCGAACATCCGCGCGCCGACGTCGAGCGGAATCATCGGCACGCCGAGTTCGGCGAAGCGCTCGCGCAGATGCGGCGTGACCATGCCGCCTTCCCACGGACCCCAGCCGAATGATTTCGCGACGAGTCCTGGCCGCCGCCGCGATTCAGCGCACGCGACCTTGGCGAGGACTTCGTTTGCCATTGCATAGTCGGACTGACCAACGTTCCCGCAGCGCGCCGACACCGACGAGAACACGCAGAGCAGCTTGAGCGGATCGTCCAGCGTTGCGGCAAGCAGCGCACGCAGTCCTTCGATCTTGGTGTTGAACACATGGTCGAATTGCGCATCGGTCTTTTCCGCGATGCGCTTGTCGGCGAGCACGCCAGCAGCATGCACGACTCCGGTGATCGGACCCCATTCACTGCGCACGCGCGCGAGAGTTTTTACGAGCGCGTCCGTATCGGCCACATTGACCGCTGCATAGCGCGCCTCGGCACCGGTCTGTGCTATCGCGGCGAGGGTGTTGCGGATCTCGCGGTTGCCCTGGACTTCGCGCACGCGGGCGAGCAATTCGGATGGCGTTGGCGTTTGACCAAGCATGCGCGCTTGTTCGAGCAATGCGCGCTTGAGACCTGCTTCATCGGCGATGCCGATGCAGGAGGCGGGTTCGTCGATCAACGGTGTGCGGCCGAGCAACACGAAGCGCGCGCGGCACTGGCTGGCCCATTCGGCGATGCAGGCCGCAGTGACACCGCGCGCGCCACCCGACACCAGCACGACGTCGCCTGCGGCAATCACCGACACACCGGGACTCACCGGCTCAGCGACGCTGCGCAACGTATGGCGGCCGCCGGAAGCGGGCAGCGCAACTTCCACTTCACCACCGCCTTCCAGCAGTTCATCCGCGATGGCGACCGCCAGCGCTTGCGACGCGCGTCCGCTGCGTTCGAGATCGATCGCCTTGAGCGATGCGCGCGGCCACTCGAGTGTCGCCGTTTTCACCAGCGCCGGCAGTCCGGCAAGCCATGCGCGTTGCGGGTCCATGCCGGCTATCCCGAACGCGCCACCAGTGTCCTGCACGGTGACGAACAAGCCGCGTTCGCTTTCAAGCGTCTTCGCGAGAGTGCGCGCCTGCGCGAAGGCTTCGCGATTGATCGCGATGGCTGCGTCGATGCCGGCAATTTCCCTTAGCCCGCCAAGATAGATGCAGGCATTCGCGCCATCGGGCAGCCGATCGACGCAGCGTGCATTGACGCGGCGATTGCGCAATTCCATCGCCAGATGTTCGCCAAGTACGGCATCGCCAACGATCCACACATCGCCGCCGCCGAGCAGGCCCGGCTGTGCCATGCCAGCGGCTGGCGCTGCGATCAGTTCCAACCGGAAGCGACCCAGGCCTGCATGCGGCAGGGCGATCGAAGGCTTCGCGACTTCCATGACGGCATCGGGAACGGCATTGCTCTGCTGACCTTGCAGGTAGTCGACGATCTCTGCGAGTGTGTGCAGCGCACTCATGTGGCTGCGGTCGAGCTTTGGCAAACCCGGTGCGCGTTCGTCGACGGCAGCGAGGATTTCCACGCGCTTGATCGAGTCGATGCCCAGGTCGCCTTCGAGATCCATGCCGAGGTTGAGCATGTCCACTGGATAGCCGGTTTTCTCGGCAACGATCTGCAGCATCAATGCAGTAAGGTCGATGCCTGGCGCAGCGGGATTCGATGGAACAATCGGTGCGGACGCAACAGGTGCGGCGCTGGCCTGCTGACCTTGCAGGTAGCCGACGATCTCTGCGAGCGTGTGCAGCGCACCCATGTGGCTGTGGTCGAGCTTCGGCAAACCTGGTGCGCGTTCGTCCACGGCAGCGAGGATTTCCACGCGCTTGATCGAGTCGATTCCCAGGTCGCCTTCGAGATCCATGCCGAGGTTGAGCATGTCCACCGGGTAACCGGTTTTCTCGGCGACGATCTGCAGCATCAATGCGGTCAGGTCGACGTTTGGCATCGCAGCGGTTGCGCTGGTCGGCGCTGGCTCAACGGTTGTGCGCCTTGCCTGGATGTGCGCGTTCGGCATCTCGGCTTGCGCCGCGAACGTTGCTGCTGTCATCGGTGCGTGTTGGGTTACAGGCGGAGCTGAAAAATGCATCGGCGCGAGCAGGGCGACTGGCTGCATCGCAGCAAGCATCGGTTGCATTGGCGATGGAGTGTGTCCACCCACCATAGCGGCCAGGCCCGACAGTGCGGACTCGGTCACTTGCAGATAGGCCGCATGGCTCTCGAACATCGAGCGCTGGAAAGCCATATGCGTTTCGGCGAGTTGTTGCTGGCTGTCCTGGAAAGCGTGCAGCCACGCATCGGATGCAACGGTTGGTTGTGCTGCAACGGCATTGCGCGGCATCGATGAGTTCTCGAACGGATGGGCAGCGACAGGGCCTGGATTCACGGATGTCTCGTTGTGTGGAGTCGGTAGAACCGGACGCGGTGGATTGGCACGAGGCAGTGCATCTTTCCCGCCAGGCGGCGGATAAGGTTTGCCAACATTGCTGCCATTGATCGGAGTCAACGGCCGCCCGTGGGTTGCGGCGATGACTGGTTCGCGCTCGTCCGCAAACAATCGGTCGAGTCGCAGATCGACACCGATCGCAACGAATCGCGCGAGCGCGAGCAACAGCGATTCGACGCCATCCTTGTTCTTGCGATCCATGCTGATCACGTTGTGAGGACGATCGCCCAGAATCGCGCCGACCAATCCACTTAACACTGCGCCAGGGCCGACTTCGAGGAAGGTGCGCGCGCCGGCCGCGTGCATCGCTTCGACCATTTCGACGAAACGCACCGGTTGGGCGATCTGCGCTGCGAGCGCACTCCGCACTATTTTCGGATCGGCGACATGCGGCGCAGCAGTCGCGTTGCTGTAGGTCGGCAACATCGGCTTGGTAAACGCAATCTCCGACAGGAACTCGGCGAACGCGTCGCAGCAACCCGCTACGACGCTCGAATGAAATCCGCTGGCAACCGGCAGACGACGGCACGCCAGGCCATGCTTCGCTACTTGGGTCTCGAAATCGACGATCGCCTGCAACTCGCCCGACACCACGACCTGCTGCGGCGCGTTGTGGTTGGCGACGACGACGGATGCGCCATGCTGCGCGATCAATTCGCGTACCTGCTCGACTGGCAGCGCGAGCGCTGTCATCGCGCCGGGCATCGCGGCGGCATCGGCCATCAGTTCACCGCGTTTGCGCGCTACGCGCAGCAGATCCGATTCGGTCATCACGCCAGCTGCGTGCAATGCGACGAGTTCGCCGAAGCTGTGTCCGCCGACCATGCCGGCACGGATGCCGCAATCATCGAGCACGGCCAGCATCGACAGCGAGGTCGCGCCGATCGATGGCTGCGCCCACTGCGTCGCGGTCAGGCGCGCGATGTCGTCCTTTGCGGATTCGACCGTGAAGCCAGGGCGTGGAAACACCACGTCGTGCAGGCAGGTTCCGGAGTCGAACTGTATGTCGGCAGCACGATCCCAGACTGCGCGTGCGAGAGGAAAGTGCACCGCAAGATCCGAACCCATGCTCGGGAACTGGCTGCCTTGTCCCGGGAATAGCATCGCAAGCGATCCATGCGCAGCACCGAAACCGTAGGCGCTTCCATCAGGCAGAGCGAAGGCTTCTCCCGGAGCGTTTTCGATGCGCTGTGCGGCAGCAAGCAAACGCGCCTGTAACTGGGGCGTGTCGCTCGCAACGATCGCCAACCGCGTTGAGGCGCCCGACTTGAACTCACGTTGGCTGTGGCGCGCAACGGACGCGAACGAGGTATTCCCGGACGCAATGTCGCGCGCCTTGCGCACGAGAGCTGCACTGTCGTCCGCCATCAGCACGACGAGATCATGGCGATGGCTCGCCAGTCGCTCGGCACACGGGGCGACGCCCTGGTATTCCTCGAGCGCCACATGGAAATTCGAGCCGCCGAAACCGAACGCGCTGACCGATGCGCGGCGCGGATGCGCGTTGTCGCGGATCCATGGACGCGTGCGCGTGTTGAGATAGAACGGACTCTGCTCGATGTCGAGCTTCGGATTCGGCGCTTCGATCTTGATGCTCGGCGGCAGCACCTTGTGGTGCAGCGCCATCACCGCCTTGAACAGCCCTGCGGCACCGGCGGCGGCCTTGGTGTGGCCGATCTGGCTCTTTACCGAACCGAGTGCGCACCATTGCCTGCGCGATGAGTCAGCCATGCCGAAGACTTGCTTCAAACCCTCGAATTCTGCCGCGTCGCCTGCCTTGGTGCCGGTGCCATGCGCTTCCACCAACTCGACCGTTTCCGGACTGTAACCAGCCACCGCATAGGCGCGTCGCAGCGCCTTCGCCTGGCCCTCGGGCACAGGTGCGTAGACGCTTTTCGAACGACCGTCCGACGAGGTTCCGATGCCGCGGATCACCGCGTAGATGTGGTCGCCATCGCGTTCGGCGTCGGCAAGGCGCTTGAGCGCCATCATGCCGAGACCTTCACCGAGCATGGTGCCGTCGGCCTTGTCGCTGAAGGGCCGGCAATCGCCAGTCGGCGACAGCGCAGGCGTCTTCGAGAAGCACATATACATGAAGATGTCGTTGAGCGTGTCCACGCCGCCCGAGATCACCAGATCGCTGTTGCCGAGTTGCAGTTCGCTGATCGCCATCGACATCGCGCTGAGCGCAGAAGCGCACGCGGCATCGGTCACACAGTTGGTGCCGCCGAGGTTGAGCCGATTCGCGATACGGCCCGCGACAACGTTGCCGAGGAGGCCCGGAAAGCTCGATTCCTGCCACGGCACATAGTTAGCGGCGATGCGCTCGCACGCGGCCTGCACTTCGTCTTCGGGCAGGCCCGATTCGCGCAACGCCTTTACCCACACCGGGCGCTGCAAGCGCGACACCATCGAGAACAGCAATTCCTGCGCACTGGTGACGCCGAGGATCACCGAGATGCGCGAGCGGTCCATCGTGTCGAACTGTTCACGCGCCGCGTCTTGCAGCACCGTCTGCGCGAGGATCAGCGCGAGCAGTTGCGAGGTGTCGGTCGCCGGCATCGTCGAGGGCGGTACGCCGAAGCCGAGCGCATCGAAGCCGACCGGATCGAGGAAGCCGCCGCGCTTCGCGTAGGTTTTGTCAGGCGCTGAGGGATCGGGATCGTAGTAATCGTCGACGAGCCAGTGGCTTGCCGGCACGTCCGTGATCAGGTCGCGGCCTTCGAGGATGTCGCGCCAGAAACCGGTCGCGTCGGTCGATCCGGGGAACAGCGCGCTGACGCCGACGATGGCGATGGGCTGCTGATTGGGATTGGTGCTCATGTTTTGCTCGATGGCGCTCGCGCGCACGTTCGGATTCGGTACGGATGCGTCGCGGGAATTCATGCCAACGGCCTCGGCCGGAAATCGAAACCGGAAGCCGGAATCGCCAACCCGAAGCTGCGCAACTGCTGCGCGCGCGTGATGACTGCCGCACCTTCCATCAGGTTGCGGGCGACCTGCACGACGCCACGGTTCGCCGGCGCTTCGAGGAAGCTGCCGCGCGTCCAGATGTTGAACGCACCCATCGCCGGTCCGCACCAGATCTGGAAATCGGCCGTGCGTTCGTCCACGCCATCGATCGCCCAGCGACTGGACAGGCCGAGGTAGGCGCGGAAGACCAGCGCCATGCAGTGTTTTGGATCGCGTTCGGCGCGCTCGACCTGCGTCGGATCGCGACCCATCCAGAACGCGCGGGTGGATTGCCAGGCCTGTTCGAAACTGCCGCGCAGGATGTCGCGCTCGACCTTTTCCCGTTCGCCAGCGGGAATCGCTTCGAGCGACGGCCACGCGCGATACAACTCGTAGAGTTTCCGTGCGCGAACAGCGAACAGGCTGCCGCGACGCAGCACCTGCACGTCCACGCCCATCTCGAACATATCGGCGGCCGGAGCCATGATTACGTCGGCAATTTCAGCCTGTGCCAGCATCGCGCGGCCGTGTTCACCCAGACCGCTTTCGACGCAGGCCTGGTTGATCGATCCGGTCTGCACGTAAGCCGCACCGAGTGCGAATGCCGCAGCGATTGCCGATGGTGTCCCCAGCCCGCCCGCCGCGCCGATCCGTATTGGCTGCGCATAGCCGCGTTCGCTCGCGATCCGGTCGCGCAGGCTCGCGATCGTTGGAAGCAGGGCGGTCAGTGGACGGTTGTCTGTGTGTCCGCCCGAATCAGCCTCGACGGTGATGTCTTCGGCCAACGGAAGTTGTGCAGCGAGTTCCGCCTCGAACGCGTTCAATTGCCCGCATGCGACCAGCGCTGCGAGAATCTCCGTCGGCGGCGGTTCGAGGAAACGACGTGCGACTTCCTCACGCGAGACCTTGGCAAGTACCCGGTTACGGCGCTGGATGCGCCCGGAGGCATCGCGACTGAGGCCGGTGCAGGCGTAGCGGACCACGGCTGGTGTCAGCGCCATGTAGGCCGACGCTTCGACGCAGCGCACGCCGCGTCGCAGGTAGAGATCGGCAATCGTGTCTTCCAACGCCGGTTCGGACGGGCTGTGGATCAGGTTCGATCCCCAACACGACGAAACGTGCCCGAGTTCGCGTTGCAACTGGTCGATGGCTGTTTCCACCCGTCCCGGCGAAAGGCCTGCTGCGCCGAAGAAACCGAGGAAACCGTTGCGTGCCAACTCGGACACCATCGCCACGGTCGCGATGCCGTTCGCCATCGCCCCGGCCACGTAGGGAAAGCGCAGACCGTGGACTTCAGCAAACGAACGATCGCCCAGCCATTCCGGATACAGCGGCGGCAGGCTGGCCAGCACTGGCCAGGTGTCTGTGCCAAGGCGATCTGCCCATTCCCCGTCCCAGCCAAGCCCCAGGCGGCCGTCGCGTTCGTCGCGAATGACATGGTGGGTGGCGCGCACGTCGGCGCAAGCCTCGACCAGGGCTTGCGCGGAAAACGCTGGCGCGCCGACACCGGAACGCCAGTGGCGTCCGGCCGGTTCGGGGCGGTGGAGCAGGGGGTTGGAAGAATTTGGCACTGAGTGACACTTTATGCGTGGCCGCAGTTATATCCTTGCGGCCATGAAAAAGCCATCGATACCGCGAAAGATCATGCCGACGGTCACATCCGTGGAAGATGAAAGTCCGCTTCAACATGATCCCCCTCACCTCACCACCGGCGCCGCTGGCGGTTCCCTGCTTTCCCTCAATGCAGGAGAGGGACGGCGGAGTCGCTTCGCGACGGTGAAATTGAGGGAGCGCAAAAAAGATGCCACCCGGCAGGCGCTGCTCGCGGCGGGCAACAGGCGCTTTCACCAGGCAGGGTTCGAGGCGACCACGATCGACGAGGTCTGTCAGGACATCGGCGTCAGTCGGCGCACGTTCTTCCGCTATTTTCCCGACAAGGAATCGCTGGCGTTTCCGCACCGGCGCGAACGACTGGAGCGCTTTGTCGAATTGCTGAGTAGCGCTCCGGCCAGTGAGAGCCCGGTCGGTGGCCTGCGGCGGATTTCGCAGATGTTCGCGAAGGAGTACACCCAGAACCGCGACGCGCTGGTGGCTCAGCAGCGCCTGGTCCAGACTGCCCCGGCGCTGCTCGCGCGCGAGAACGAGATCGACCGCGACTGGGAAAACGGGATGGCGCAGGCATTCCGCGCCCGCGCTGGTGGCGGCGTCGAGGCCGAACTGCGTGCTCGTGTGCTGGCCGGTGCCGCCATCGGTGTGATCCGCGCGACCATGCGGCACTGGTTTGCATCGGGTGGCAAGGCCGACCTTGCGCGATTGGGGGACGAGGCGCTGGACTGCCTTGAGCGCGGCTTTCTGCCGAAGTAATTAAAACAAATGGAGCCGTTGTGCCTCACCACGACTGCATGTGACAGGGAACACTCCTGCGCTTGACGCTGCTGTTGAGGCGTCAGGCGATTTCAGGAGTGTTAACCCCAATCGCGGAACCCATGCGTTCACCACGCCGCACCTGCAGAGGTTCGTTTTTTTCTTGGACAACATTCGGGGAACATGATGACGACACGGCTGGCTGGACTGATCTTGTTGTTGATATGCCTGGCATGGATTCCCGCACCATCGGAAGCCGGCTCCGGCAAGAGCCTCAAAGCGTTTGCCAGCGATGCCGAATTTTCCAGGCTGCTCGCCAAATGGAAAGGAAAATCCGCTCAACACGCTTCGGCCATGCTCGAGGAAACAGCACCCATGCCGGCCATGGCTGCGCCGCCGCCTCCGGCTGCGCCACCACCACCTCCTCCTCCTCCTGCGACCTCCGCCCCGATGGGCGCAGGAGCGAACGAGAAATCCATGCGTCTCGACAAGGTCGAAGTGACCGGGTCGCGCATTGCTGTAGCCAAGAGCAAGTCGATCACCAATGTGCAGACTGAGGGTGTCGATGAAGGAGACATCGTCAAGCAACATGGCGATTTCCTGATCGTCCTGCGCCGTGGACGCCTGTTCACCATCCGGATCGGAAGCGACAACCTGCAACCGGTGTCGGCGGTCAACGCCTATGCGCCAGACGCCGACCCGGCCGGTACCTGGTACGACGAGATGCTGATCGCCGACGGCAGGATCGTCGTCATCGGCTACAGCTATGCGCGCGGCGGCACCGAGATTGGCCTGTTCGATCTCGACGAACATGGCCGTATTGCATATCGCGCCACGTACCAGATGCGCAGCAACGATTATTACTCGTCGCGCAACTATGCCAGTCGCCTGATCGGGCACACGTTGATTTTCTATTCTCCGATGACAGTCAACGTGGACGCATCGGATCCATCGACATTCCTTCCGGCCTTGCGGCGCTGGCATCGTGGCGCGACCCCCGCCGATTTCCATCGCATCCTGCCTGCGACACGCATCTATCGCAGCGGCTCCGATTTCGACATCAATGAAGGCATTGCGCTGCATTCGGTGAGCGTCTGCGACCTCGATGCGCCGACGATGCAGTGCCATTCCACCGCCGTGCTGGGACCGTCGGGGCGCGTGTTCTATGTGTCCGCCGATGCGGTGTATGTGTGGACCAGTGCATGGAGCAACAAGGCGGTTGGCAGTTCGGCGGTCTTCCGTATACCGCTCGATGGTCGAGCGCCCAGCGGGTTGCGCACCAGTGGAAGCCCGATCGACCAGATGTCCTTCCTGCAGCGCGATGGATACCTCAACGTGTTGCTCGGTCGCGAAGGCAATGGCGAGGGCATGTGGGCCGCCAACGGTACGACCGGGCAGATGGCGCTGATGCGGGTGCGCCTGTCCGACTTCGGCGATGGCACCGGCATCGCGCCGCATCGGGATTACCGCGTGATGCCCGACTCCGGCCCAGTGCAATACGGCGTGCAGAATCGCTACATCGGCGATTGGCTGGTCTACGGCTCGAACACGACGAACAGCGCGCATGCGTTCCGTTACGCCGCAGCAGGCCTGGTGCAATCGGTGAAGCTGGATCACCCAGTCGAGCGCGTCGACGCACTGGGCGACGACGCAATCCTCGTCGGCTCGAAAGGCGCGGATCTGCACTTCACCAGCGTGTCGCTCAAGCGCAACGCAGCCATCGTGAGCACCTACGTGCAACCAGATGCCGCGCAGGGTGACCAGCGCACGCACGGATTCTTCTACGACCCGCAAACCGCCAGTGAAGGCATCGTCGGTCTGCCGGTCGTGCGCAGCAACGGCGGCTCGGCAGCTGTGCTCTACCTGCGCAACCGTGCGCTGCGACTGAGCCGGATCGGCAGCCTGGATTCGAAGGCGAGCACCAGCATCGACGATGGCTGCAAGGCGAGTCCTGACTAGCGCTGAAGTTAAGCCATCTTGAACGCCGTGACAGCCCGCAAACGTCGCTCCGTCCAAGGTTTGCAGTGTGCGGTGGCGACCAGCAAGC
>JAYTOP010000028.1:0-1815 GCA_043747745.1 Pseudomonadota bacterium | reverse complement strand
AGGCGCTCGAGCGCGCGAGCGTTCATTTCTTCCGAATAGAAATACACGTGAAGATGGCGATTGCGCTTGGCCTGGTACATCGCCACGTCGGCGTGCTTGATCATCGTGTCCACATCCTGGGCGTCGCGCGGAAACAGCGAAATGCCGATGCTGCCGCCGACGTAGATCTCCCGCCGCTGGAGCTCGAATGGCCGCTCCAGTTCATGGACCAATTTGTTGGCCAGCACCGCGGCCGCGGAGGGCGATGGCAGCCTTTGCATGATCACCAGGAATTCGTCGCCACCGAGCCGGCCCACGGTGTCCTCCTCGCGACAATTTTTGCGCAAACGGGTCGCCACCATGCGCAGCAATTCATCTCCGGCCGCATGACCCAGCGTGTCATTGACCTGCTTGAACTGATCAAGATCGATAAAAAGCACCGCCACCAGTTCGCCGCCGCGCTGCGCCACCCGCGTGGCTTGCTCCAGGCGGTCAAGCAGCAAGGAGCGATTCGGCAAACCAGTCAGTGGGTCGTAGTTCGCGAGCTTCTGTAACTGCTGCTGAGCGCTCATTGCCTCTGACAAATCGACGAAATAACCCACGGTGGCTCGGCCGTCCGGCAAATTCACCACCTGGGCGTCGGTCCTCACGTGCACAACCTGGCCATCATGCCGCAGGGTGCGCCGGACACCCGGCGACGACGCAGATTCGCCCGCTTCATGCGCCATGTGGCGGCGGCGCGATTCCTCGGGATCGTCGGCATCGAGCGCCCAGATCCGGGTCTGGCGCGCGGATTCCTCTGACGGAAAACCGAATAGGGTGAGAAATGCGCTGTTGGCGTGCAGAATCCGCCCCGCGCGCGAAAGCACGATTCCCTCCGGCAATCGCTCCACCAGGGTGCGGAACAGCGCTTCGGTTTGCTTCACAAGTTCGAATGGGCGCAGGATATTGGACAGGACAAGCCCGTAATAGAGCAGCGCGAAGGCCGCCAGCTTGTAAAGGTGGCCGAGCGTGGTGTAGGCATCGAGTACCTGGCGTGTGAGCAGGTAGGACAACTGGGCCACCATTTCGGCACCGATCGCTGCGCCGACAACGATCAGTCCTGGTGTCGAGTCCCCTCCGACTACGCGCCAACCGACAACAAGCGCGGCGACCATCAGTAGCAAAATGTTGAAGAAATTATTGCCCTTCTCCATCCAGGCCGACTGCACCAGATGGATCACCGCTTGCGGAAACACCAGAAGACCGATGACGAACAGGCCCATCGCCGATATCACGAGCAGTGCACGGGCATACGAAATGCGCCGCTCTGACATTGCCCAGGCCGTGGCCAGCAATGCGACGCAAGCGGTCGACTCGTGCGCCCAGATGAATATGGCCGTACTGAGCGTCCCCGGAGCCGGCTCGACGATATCGGTGTAGAACAGGAGGTGGCCGACATTGAATGCGGTCGTCAGCAGGAAGCCGCCGCCCATGACGAGCCAGCGCGGGTCCTTCTTAACCACCCAGATGCCGGCACTCACGCTGACAAGATGCCCGGATACGATGAGGATCAGGCATTCCAGCACGCCGTGAGCCAGCAGCCAGGCATCCACATTCCACAGGAAATTAAGTCTGGCGGCGACGCACAGCAACAGCGAGGCGGCCATCGCCGCTATGAGCAGCACGGCGCGCCTGCTTTCGGTGACCCGGTTTGACGCGGTTGCCATGCCGGAGGTCAGATCCGCGGCTGTAAAGGATCTTTCCTGGCGGTCAGATCGTCGGGTCACGAGGTCTCCTTAAATGGGTGGTCCGCATTTCACCAGTCGCTGCGACCATTATGTTCCGGTTCCGAAC
>JAYTOP010000027.1:0-11570 GCA_043747745.1 Pseudomonadota bacterium | reverse complement strand
ATACGGGTGGTTCGCCAGCATGCTCGCAGCGCGATACAACTGCTCGGCGACGATCAGTCGCACGATCATGTGAGGCAGTGTCAGCGGACCCAGCGACCATGTTTCATGCGCGGCTGCGAGCACCTCGGGCGCGTGGCCTTCGGGGCCGCCGATCAGGAATACGAGATCGCGGCCCTGCCCTCGCCAGTGTTCCAGTCGCTGCGCGAGTTGCTCGGACGAGACCATCTTTCCGCCGCCATCGAGCGCGACCACATGCGCGGATTTTGGCAATGCGGTGAGCACGCGCGAACCTTCATCGGAGGTCGCACGCGCTGCGTCGCGGTTCTTGCCGCGCAGACCGGGCGCGATCTCGACGAGTTCCAGCGGCAGCCAGTGCGACAACCGTTTCGCGTAGTCGGCGTAACCCGTCGCGACCCAGTCGGGCGCGCGCTCTCCGACTGCGATCAGGCGCGCTTTCATTGCGCGAGGTTCATGCGTTCATTGTTCCCTTCGACAGGCTCAGGGCAGGCCAGGTCCACCACAAACCGACGACTTCAACGCGAGCCCGCTTCGACCACGACAGCGGTGCCATAGCACAGCACTTCGGTAAGGCCGGGCATCACTTCGGTGGCGTCGTAGCGCATCGCGATGATCGCGTTCGCGCCCATCTTGTGCGCATCGCGGCACATCAGGTCGAAGGCGTCCATGCGCGCCTGTTCGCACAGTTGCGTGTAGATCGTGATGTTGCCGCCGAACAGCGACTGCAAGCCGCCGAGGAAGTTGCCGACGATCGAACGCGAACGCACGATGATGCCGCGCGCTATGCCAAGGTTCCTGACGATGCGCTGGCCGGGCAACTCGAAGGCGCTGGTGATCATGTCGCGCTGCATGGCATTCCCCCTCTGCGTTGTTCAGTTGATCGACGCAACGCGCAAGGCGTCGCGCCCCGAATCACATTCCGGTATTGGCGCCGCCGTCGTAATCGCCGCGATCCGGCGGCTGGTCGCCGACCGTCCACAAACGCTCGAGCGCGTAGAACTCGCGTACGCGCGGCAGCATCACATGCACGATCACGTCGCCAAGGTCGACCAGCACCCATTCGGCTTCGCGCTCGCCTTCGACGCCTAGCGGCATCACACCTGTTTTTTTGGCGTACTTCACCACTTCATCGGCGATCGACTTGACGTGGCGGGTGGACGTGCCGGACGTGACGACCATGTAATCGGCGATGCTGGTCTTGCCGCGCACGTCGATTTCGATGCTGTCCTTCGCCTTCATTTCTTCGAGCGCTGCGCGCACTTCGACGAGGAGGACCTCGGGCGACGGCGCGGGATCGGGCATGCGGGTCTTGATGACAAAAGCTTGAGCGGTCAAGTGCTGAACTCGGAAAGGCGCCAGTGAGCGCGCGATCAGTATAAATCATGCCCGCCCCGGCGACGGATTCAGCCGGAATGCCCAGCCCGCACGTACAGTCGATTGGCGCGGATATAGGCCGCAACCGCGGGCGGCAGCTCGTTTTCCCAGGCCAGCCCTGTGGCGATTCTCTGGCGCAGGTTGCTGGCTGCTTCGTGGCGCAGGGGCAGATCCAGTTGCAGCAGCAGTCCCAGCGGAGAGCTGCACAACGCGACGGGGTCGTCGGTCCAGCGCATCGCGATTTCGGTTTGCAATTCCGAATCAAGTGCGTCCAGCGCATATCCGGACCGCCCCGCGACTACGATGTGCGCGAGCGCAAACAGTTCACGCCAGCGATACCAGCGATGCAAGTCGCGCAATGCATCGGCACCAAGCAACCAGATCAGCGGCGCATCCGGACCGATGTCAGCGCGGACTTCGAGCAGGGTATCGACCGAATACGACGGCCCCTCCCTGCGCAACTCGCGCCGATCGACACGCAGCCGCGCGTGGCCTGCGACCGCGAGGTCGAGCATCGCGGCACGCTGTTCGGCGCTCGCGCCCGGCGGTGCGCGATGCGGAGGATCGGCCGATGGCAGCATCGCGACATCCGCATCGAACGCAGCCGACGCCGCATCCGCGACCGCAAGATGGCCGTCGTGCACCGGATCGAACGTGCCGCCGTAAAGAATGCGCGGGATGGACTGCGCCGGAATGGTCGCGCTCATCGTCAGCAGCAGCGATTGCGACCGCGCGCATACCGCGCGGCTTCGCGTTCGCGATAGAACGTCGCGCGATCCGGCGGCGTGCGCTCGGGATGGTGCTCGCGACAGTGCGCGAGATGCGCGTCGTAATCGGGCAGCCCGAACCACGCGCGCAGCAACTGCGTCCAGAACCTGCCGAAGCGCGATTCAACCTGCATGCGCGATCCCCGCTGCGATGTCCGCATACACCGGCGCGGTTTCGCGGACGCACGCTGCATTCCCGGCGCGGGCGCGGCGGATCGACGCGATGCCGAAGCCGACCATAGCGAGCACCACCGCGATCAGCAGCGCGCACAGCGACGCGTTCACCCAGGCGTTCACGACGACCTGCCGCATCTGCACGAGGCTCTTCGCCGGGGCGAGCAACTCGCCACGCGCGAGCGCGTCGGCGTACTTGTGCGCCTGCGCGATGAAACCGATCTTCGGATTGGAATGGAAGAGTTTTTCTGCACCGGCGGTCAGCGTGCAGATCAGCAGCCAGCACGTCGGTGCAGCCGAGATCCACGCGTAACGCGCGTGCTTCATTCGGAACAGCACGACCGTCGCAAAGATCAATGCGATCGCCGCGAGCATCTGGTTCGCGATCCCGAACAGCGGCCACAACGTGTTGATACCGCCGAGCGGATCGACCACTCCAGCGTACAAAAACCATCCCCATCCGGAAACGCACAACGCGGTCGCGAGCAGGTTCGCCGGCCACGACGTCGTACGCCGCAGCGACGGGTGCGCGAGGCCGAGCAGGTCCTGGATCATGAAGCGGCCGACGCGGCTGCCCGCGTCCAGCGTGCTCAGGATGAACAAGGCCTCGAACAGGATCGCGAAGTGGTACCAGAACGCCATGCCCGCGCCGCCGAAGATCGACGAAATGATCTGCGCCATGCCGACCGCGAGCGTCGGTGCGCCACCGGCGCGCGAGAGGATCGTCGGCTCGCCGACCGCAGCGGCCATCTGCGTCAGCACGTCGGGCGTCACCACGAAACCCCAGCCGCGGATCGCTGTCGCGGCACTCTGCGCGGTCGTCCCGATCAGTGCGGCCGGCGCATTCATCGCGAAATACACCGCCGGGTCGAGCACGCATGCGGTGATCAGCGCCATGATCGCGACGAAACTTTCCATCAGCATCGCGCCGTAACCGATCATGCGCGACTGGCGTTCGTCCTCGATCATTTTCGGCGTGGTGCCTGATGCAATCAGCGCATGGAAGCCCGAGACCGCGCCGCAGGCGATGGTGATGAACAGGAATGGGAACATGCTGCCCGCGAAGACAGGGCCGCTGCCGTCGATGAAACGCGTGACGGCGGGCATGCGCAGTTCGGGCAAGGTGATCGCGATGCCGATGGCGAGGCCGAGGATGGTGCCAATCTTGAGGAACGATGACAGGTAGTCGCGCGGCGCGAGCAGCAGCCAGACCGGCAGAATCGACGCGACGAAACCGTAACCGATCAGGATCCACGCGAGCGTGGTCGGCGCGAGCGTGAACGCCGAAGCCCACGCTGGATCGGCTGCGATACGACCGCCGTAAACGAGCGCAGCCAGCAACAGGACGACTCCGATCGCACTCGCCTCGCCCACGCGGGCTGGCCTGACCCAGCGCAGATAGACGCCCATCAGTAGTGCGATCGGCAGAGTCGCCGCGACCGTGAACAGTCCCCACGGACTTCCAGCCAATGCCTTGACCACGACCAGCGCGAGCACCGCGAGCAGGATGATCATGATCGCGAGCACGCCGATCAGCGCGATCGTGCCGGCCGCATTGCCCATCTCGTCGCGGATCATGTCGCCGAGCGAACGGCCGTCGCGGCGCGTCGAGAAGAACAGGATCAGGTAATCCTGCACCGCGCCCGCGAACACCACGCCGAGCAGGATCCACAACGTGCCAGGCAAATAGCCCATCTGCGATGCAAGCACCGGGCCGATCAGCGGGCCTGCGCCAGCGATGGCGGCAAAGTGATGGCCAAACAGCACGAAGCGCTGGGTCGGCACGTAGTCGAGTCCGTCGTCGCGCAGGCGCGCTGGCGTGAGCCGCGCGTCGGGACGCAGCACGCGCGACTCGATGAAGCGTGCGTAAAAGCGATACGCGATCAGGTAGGTGCAAAGCGCCGCAGTCAGCAGCCAAGCGGCGCTGACCGATTCGCCGCGATGCAGGGCGAGCACGCCGAATGCGGTCGCGCCAATCAGGGCGACCGCGATCCAACCCAACAGTTTCAGCGATCCGCGCATGCGTCGTCCGGGCAGATGTCCGACGCGATGCTACCCGCTGGCGCGCCGCGCTGCGAGATGCGGGCTCGAAATCCCGTTCGCTTTTGAAACCGTTCGTGGTGAGCCTGTCGAACCACGCTGTTGATCCCGGTTCCTGCAAAGCCGTGGTTCGACAGGCTCACCACAAACGGAAAACCAAGTCGCACCGACACTGTGAAAGAGTGATTCAGGCGCTCAGCAATTTCCTCGCACGTTGCAATGCAATCGCCGTCAGCAACCTCTCCAGCGCGACCCACGCATCGCCGTGTTCGCGTCCCTTGGAGATGCGGTCGATCCGCCCGGCTTCAATCGCGAACTGTTCCCAGCGCGCGGCATCGTGGCGTTCCAGTGCGCGTTTGAATTGGGCCTGCTTCGAATCCCAGATACGCTGCGCGTTCATCGCCGCGCGCAGATCGCCACCGCGCGCAGCTTCGGCGGACAAGGTCGCGAGTTGCAGCACCGACTGCACGATCGGCCCCATCAACGCAGGCACTGCCTCGCCCTCGGCGCGCAATGCTCGCACGATGCGCAGCGCGCGCGCTGCATCGCCATTGATGCAGGCATCCACGAGCTTGAACGCATCGAAGCGTGCCGAATCGGCGACGAGTTGTTCCATCTGTTTCGCGTCGATGCGCTGTTTGCGATCGACCAGCAAGGCGAGCTTG
Organism: Pseudomonadota bacterium; assembly: GCA_043747745.1. Classification (GTDB taxonomy): domain Bacteria; phylum Pseudomonadota; class Gammaproteobacteria; order Xanthomonadales; family Xanthomonadaceae; genus SZAS-103. Next base: position 6,532 of record JAYTOP010000027.1, on the reverse strand, counting down.
TCCACTTCCTGCGCGGCGGCGAGCAGGTTGCCTTCGACGCGCTCGGCGAGCAGTTCGGCGGCCTCGTGGCTCGCATCCACTCCGCGCGCGCGCATCCTCAGCAGCAGCCAGTCGGGTAGCTTGTGGCGTGGCGTCGCCCACAGCGTGAGCGCATGCCCTGCCTTGCCGACAGCCTTCACCCACGCGGGTTCAGCATGCTTCTTGCTCCACTCCATGCAGGTGACCAGCAGCGTCGTGCCGGGTGCCGGATTCTTGCAGAAGTGCGCAATGACCTCGCTGCCTTCCTTGCCGACACGACCACTCGGCGCGCGCACATCGAGCAGGCGCGAACTCGCGAACAGGCTCATCGCCGAGAAGCTCGCCGCCAGCGTATCCCAGTCGAACCTGCCCTCGGTCTCGAACACTTCGCGCTCGTAGCCATCGCTGCGGGCTTTCACGCGCACCGCGTCTGCGGCCTCGATCACGCGTAGCTCCTCGACGCCAGCAATCAGGATCGCGGCAGGCAGCGTTGCGCGCTCGAGCTGACGCGCGAACACGGTTTCATCGTCGAATTGCATCAGCCTGCCCGCCGCATTCCTTGCCGATCAGGACTTGTGGTTGCGCAACGCGATGCCGATCCGGCGGACGATCGAGGCGGCCATGTCGCGCTGCATTTCCTCGCGGATCGTGCTCTGTTCCTGCGACGCGCCGAGCGCATGGCTGTCGTCGTAGGTGTAGTCGCGTTGCAGCTTCACGTCCTGCAACGGCGTGAGGTCGCTGCCGTCGGCGGCCTTGAACTCGAACTTCACCGTGTAGGTGATGATGTATTCGCGCACATGCGAGAAGTTGTCCACCGACAACGGGCCTTCGGCCCAGGCTTCGCTGACGATGTGCAACGTTGCGACCTTGGTCTCTGTAGTCGTTGCTGCCGCGGCTCCCGCGCGCGTCAGCACGCGCGACAGGCTGTCGCCCAGAGGGCTGTAGGGATCGCTCGCGACTACCTTGACCGGACCCAGATCGGCCGGCAGGGAGAGTTCGGCGCGCGGATGAAAGCCGCAACCGGACAACATCAGCACGCAGATGCAGGCGAACAGCAGAGAGATGCGACGCAGGGTCATGTGCGGGTTCCGGTAATGGTTTGAGTACAGCATTCGACTGGATCATACGGCGCGTGCCGGCCTGGCAGCGAGCGAATCCCTGTCAGACGACGATATTGACGATCTTGCCCGGCACCACGATCACCTTCTTCACCGCCTGCCCTTCGAGGAACTTCGCGACATTCGGTTCGGCGAGCGCGGCGGCTTCGATTGCATCGCGCGTGGCGTCGATAGCGACTTCGATCGTGCCGCGCAGCTTGCCGTTGATCTGCACCGCGAGAGTCACCGCATCCCGACGCAAGGCTTCGGCGTCGGCAACCGGCCAGTGCAGGCTGTCGACCAGACCTTGCTCGTGGCCGAGCTGCTGCCACAAGGCGTGTGCGATGTGAGGTGCGATGGGGTTGATGATCTGCACCAGGATTTCTTGCCCTTCGCGTCGTACGAATGCGCGCTGATCGTTTGCGGAAATCAACGTGTCGATCGGCTCGCCCTCGCCCATCACATCGCTCGATCCAAGTTTGTCGAGCTGGTTCAGCAATTTCATTGCCGCCGAAACGATCGTGTTCAATTGCAGGCGCTCGTAATCGTACGTTGCCTGTCGAAGTAGTTCGTGTATCTCGCGACGAACTGAAACAGTCTCGGAATCCGCACGGAGTTTGTTCCAAGCGAGGACATGTCCACTTCGGGTATCGCAGTTCTTCGTTTCTTCAAAATACTTCCACATCCGCCGCAGAAACCGCGCGCAGCCCTCGACGCCGGCCTCGTTCCATTCCAGCGACTGTTCCGGCGGCGCGGCGAACATCGAGAACAGGCGCACGGTGTCCGCCCCGTAACGATCCACCATTACCTGTGGATCGACACCGTTGTTCTTCGACTTCGACATCTTCTCGGTGCCGCCGATCTCGACCGGCTTGCCATCCGACTTCAATGTTGCGCCGACCACATGGCCCTTTTCGTTGCGTTGAATTTCAACATCGGCTGGATTGATCCAATCCCTGCTCCCCGTTCCCCGTTCCCCGTTGCCCGTTCCCTGCTCCCGATAAAACGTCTCCGCGATCACCATGCCCTGGCACAGCAGGTTCGTCGCCGGTTCGTCCGATTGCACCAGGCCTTCGTCGCGCATCAGCTTGTGGAAGAATCGGAAATACAGCAGATGCAAAATCGCGTGCTCGATGCCGCCGATGTACTGGTCGACCGGCAGCCAATGCTGCGCGCGCGCATCCACCATGTCGGCCGCGCCGGGCGAGGTGTAGCGCGCGTAGTACCAGCTCGATTCCATGAAGGTGTCGAACGTATCCGTCTCGCGCTCAGCCGCGCCGCCGCATTGCGGGCAGGTCGTCTTGCGCCATTCCGGATTGGACTTGATCGGCGATTGCGTGCTTGATGACATCGGACCCATGAACGCGACGTCTTCAGGCAGCACGACCGGCAACTGGTCTTCCGGCACCGGCACCGCGCCGCACTGCGCGCAATAGATGATCGGGATCGGGCAGCCCCAGTAGCGCTGGCGGCTCACGCCCCAGTCGCGCAGGCGAAAGTTCACCCGCACCGCGCCGCGATCGTCGCTTCCGAGGCGCGTCGCGAGCGCTGCGAATGCCTGCTCGAAATCCATGCCGTCCAAGTCGCCGGAATTCACGCATGTCCCGCGTTCGGTCCACGCGCCCTGCTCGGCGATGCCGCGCTGGAATTCCTGCACCACCTCCACCGCCGCGCCCGTCGTGTACATGTCCAGCGGCGCAGCGCCGCCTAACGCAGCCGACATGGCATCGGTGCCGCGCGCGACATCGGACGCGATTTCCTTCAGCGCGTCGTGCACATCGCGCGGCACCACCACCATCACGATCGGCAGGTCGTATTTCTGCGCGAATTCCCAGTCGCGCTGGTCGTGGCCGGGCACCGCCATCACCGCGCCGGTGCCGTAACCCATCAGCACGAAGTTGGCGACCCACACCGGCACGCGCTCGCCGCTGACCGGATGGATCGCGTAGAGGCCGGTGAACACGCCCTTCTTTTCCTGCGTCTCGATCTGCGCCTCGGCGGTGCCGCCGTGGCGGCACTCGTCCACGAAGACCGCGACCTCGGGATCGGTCTGCAACACCCGCAACGCGAGCGGGTGCTCAGCCGCAATCGACAGGAATGTCACGCCCATCAGCGTGTCGGGTCGGGTGGTGAACACGGTCAGCGTTTCGGCGCCCGGGTTGCCATCTTCGTCTTCCATCGCGAACGTGATGTCCAGCCCTTCGCTGCGGCCGATCCAGTTGCGCTGCATCGTCTTGACCGAATCCGGCCAGCCCGGCAAACGGTCCAGGCCGTCCAGCAATTCCTGCGCATACGCGGTGATCTTCAGGAACCACTGCGGAATCTCGCGCTTCTCGACCAGCGCGCCGGTGCGCCAGCCGCGGCCGTCGATCACCTGCTCGTTCGCGAGCACGGTCTGGTCGACCGGATCCCAGTTCACCACCGACTGTTTGCGGTACGCCATGCCCTTCTTGAACAGGCGCACGAACATGCGCTGCTCATGCACGTAATAGTCGGGCTTGCAGGTCGCGAACTCGCGCGTCCAGTCGATCGCATAGCCCAGCGTCGACAGCTGCGTGCGCATGTGCTCGATGTTCGCGTAGGTCCACTTCGCCGGCGCGGTCTTGTTCTTGATCGCCGCGTTCTCCGCCGGCAGGCCGAACGCATCCCAGCCCAGCGGCTGCAGCACGTTCTTGCCCTGCATGCGCTGGAAGCGCGAGATCACGTCACCGATCGTGTAATTGCGCAGGTGGCCGACATGCAGCGCCCCCGACGGATACGGCAGCATCGACAGGCAGTAATACTTCGGACGCGGGTCGTCCTCGCGCACATCGAACGCATGCGTGCGCGCCCAGAACGCCTGCGCAGCGGCCTCGACCGCGCGCGGATCGTAAGCGTTGGCAGGCGCGGTGGAGTCGCTGGCGCCGTGGTCGGGTGCGGCGGAAGTCGGATCGGGGCTGTCGTGCATGGGCGTTGCGGAGTCGATGCGCGCGGAAGGCCATCCAGACTAGCGCAGGGGGCGGTGGGGGGGAAGGATTGGGGCACGCCGCAATGCTGTGCAACGCGCGCCTGCTCGGTCTAAGTCCTTGCAGGGCGAATATTTCACTGGCGCATACAGGTAAGGTATAAACACCCGATGGACATATCTGATCCGAAGCCCGGCAAGCCGTGGGAGCCTCGCGCGCCGACTCGACTGTTCAGAAATCGCGCAGTCTAGGATGCTCTTAAATGCTGGCAGACTTGCAAAAGTGAGCATGCGACCGCAGAAGTATCTTCATGTGATGAATTGGACGTCACGTAAGGCCCAAGTTGAACCAAATACAGCCCAAAACGTGACGACGAATATCAGGAGTGTGCATTCCGCATCATTCCGAAAAACTAATGGTCTTGAAATGACAGACTCAATTGAAGGACAGGGTTGGCGGGTTGAAAGTCTTCGAGTAACGATCTTCTTTGATCAGTCTGCGATTATTTCGCAACAGGACTGGTATGAGAAATGTCTTTCTGTTACCCCGGAAACGACAGAATATCGCCGTGCAGAAGGAATGCAGATTGATACAGGCATTCTTGATGGACATAGATATACTCTCCAAGTTCAGAGAGGGCGTGCAGACTGGTTAATAACCACAGCATTAATTGTTCCGGATCCAACTCAAAGTGACTTGGGTGGTTATGAATTGTTTCCAAAGATTCTAGAAGGTTTCCGAGATTGGTTATTAGAGATCGATTCTGTAATAAGAATTGCAATCGGGGTTGTCGGACGACTTCAAGCAAAGAGCAAAGAGCACAGCTATCAGCTGCTTCAAAAATTCTTGCCGTCTATGACGATTGATCCAGACAGTTCTGAGTTCAATTACAGAATCAACCGCCCAAGGGAATTTGAGATTTCTCCAGGGCAAAATATTTTAATTAACAGAATATCAGCATGGGGGGCGGTAGTTCTGAGGCAACTACAGCCATTTGTTATTGGACCGAATAATGGCGGTATGAATTTACTCGATTTAGGCGAATGGATGCGCTGTGAGATTGATATCAGCAGCGATGCGAATCGCTCCGAAATTATTGATCCCAGCCAGAAACGCGCATTATTCGATAAGCTTATTGAGATTTGCGTCGAAATCTTTAATAAAGGCGATGTAAAGTAAAATGAGCACGTCAGCCAGCACAGCCATTCAGAGCCAAGCAGCGGAGAAAAAAACTACGCCAAGAAATTTCTTTGCGTTAGAAAACTCAACTGCGATCAATTGTGATAATGATTGGCTTGGCGAGATTTCTGCCGCAACCAGTAAGTCTGTAGTCAGAAATGCAGCGCTCGCATGTTTTCTTGGTTTTTCGGATGGAATGCCACTAGCTCGAAATATCTCCACAGAATCTTTAATTGCAAGCGTAGAGTCACGAGCCATAGCCACGTTCGCGGGCTTTGTTGCGGAACTACGTTCATGGCTTGAAAGCCTTGGAGATAGTGAATTTGGTCCAGATGTAGAGAATGAAATAACAAGCTATGCAACCTGGCAGATTTCTAATAACTTTACACATTTTTCGAGAGCCATTAAACAGTTGTCGCTGATGCCGCCCAATGACTTGCCAGATGAGGCAATGGCCCAACTTCTGATCTCGTCAGCAGATGCATCCAACGCACTTCAATCAACCATACTTGGTTCTAGCATAGAGTCCTATTTGGATACGGGATGCCCACTTCTTGTAGATGCGGCCGCTAAATCACTCTCCCAATCCAGACTCGGGTATAGCCACGCTGCCAAGCGCATGATGCGAGTCGCATCTCGTACCGAATATAAATATCTAAAAAAGCAACTGTATAGAATCTCCGAACAATTGTCTGGGGAACTCCATGCCTAGGTTTGTTAGAAAACTTGACAAGGCGATCTGGTGGGACACAAAGGAGGGACAGGCAATTGATGACCTCGGCGCCGACGCACTAAAAAATGCAAGGACAGCAAACAATAAACTATCCATTTATGAATTTTCTACGGACGAAGAATTACAGTTGATCTTAGCCACTCTATCTTCAGGCAAGCAGAATTTAGCCGAGGCAGACTACTGTGTCTTCGATGCTTCTGTTTTTGAGTCTGCAGGAGTAATAGTAAAGAAAATCAAAGGAGCAACCAGCTCAGAAAGCGTAGACGAAAAGCATCATGATATTGTTTCACTTACGGCCCAGTCTCTCGCAAAATTTGTTTGTTACGCCGCCCATGCAGGCGATGTTGATTCACTGGATAAGAACTTGGTATCCAAACTGATCAGGAAATTTATTTCTGATGGCTTTATCGATGGCGCAAAAATAAACAAGGATCTTGAGAAAAGATTAGCGTCAATTGATTTTCCTGATTAGCCCCGAGACTCAGCCATGATTGCTCGCATCGGCAGCAGTGGCAAAAGATGGCGGCGCGTTCTGGCGCACAGGCACGAATGAGCATCGA
>JAYTOP010000026.1:0-92497 GCA_043747745.1 Pseudomonadota bacterium | reverse complement strand
TGGCAGGTTGAGCTATTCGATCTATATGGTGCACTACTCGTTGCTCGTGTTCATGAATCCTCTTGGTGAAAAGTTGCATGAACCCTATCGGTCAATGCTGCGGATTGTTTATGTTGCTCTGTTGTTGTTGGCCGCTCACCTGACTTACCGCACGATTGAAGTGCCGTGGCGCGAGCGTTTCCGCCTGTATGCAGCGCGTGCGAAGCGGTGGCTCAGCGCTGCGAAACAGGAACCTGCGACCGGCGAGAGTAAGCGGTGATCACCTCACATTCACTAGGCCGACTCTAACCGTGGCGCGTGTGTTGTATCTCTCTCAGGAAGGCATGGCCGAACCGCTGGGTCAATCGCAGGTGTTGTCGTATTTGCGTGGCCTTGCAGCCCGTGGCCACGAGATCAGCTTGATCAGCTTCGAACAGAAGGCCGTGCATGCAGACAAGGCACGGATGCGCGCATTGCGCGAAAGCATCGAAGCCAGCGGCATTCACTGGTATCCGCGGCGCTACCGCAATCGCCCTGCCGGCATCGCCACCGCGTTGCTGATCCTGTTTGGCATCGCGACAGGGTTGGGCGTTTGCCTGCGTCGCCGCATCGGCATCGTGCATGCGCGCAGCTATGTGATGTCGGTCGTGGCACTGACATTGTGCAACTTGACCAGGGCGCGCTATGTATTCGACATGCGCGGGCTGTGGCCTGAGGACAGGCTTAGCTCGGGTCAGTGGAGTGCGGGCAGCCGGATGTACCGATTGGTAAAATGGTTCGAACGGCGCTTTTTCCATCGCGCCGATGCCTTGGTTTCGTTGACGCAGGCGGCGGTGCCTGTGCTTCGCGGCTATCCCGAATTGCAACGGCGTCCCGACCTGCACATCGACGTGATTCCGACCTGCACCGATTTGGATCGCTTCACTCCGGTTGGGCAACCTCGCACGACAGCTGGCACGCCATTCGTGCTCGGCTATGTCGGATCGCTCGGTACCTGCTATCTGCTCGACGACATGCTGCGGTTCTTTGGACGCTTGCGCTTGCGTCGTCCCGAAGCGCGCATGGTGTTCTTGAATCGCCATGATCACGCGTTGATACGTGCGCGCGCCGAAGCGCTGTCGATTCCGCTTTCGGCGCTTGAAATCCGCCCGGTTGCGCATTCCGACATGCCGGCGGCGATGCGCGGGTTCGATGCATCGGTGATGTTCATCCGCTCCAATATCGCCGATGTCGCGCGCCTGCCGACCAAACTCGGCGAGTTGCTAGGCTGCGGTGTGCCGGTGATTTCGAACACCGGGCTAGGCGATGTGCCCATGCTGCTGCATGAGGGTCCGGTCGGCATCGTACTGGACCAGTTCAGTACGGACGAACTCGACCATGGCGTGGATGCGCTGCTTGCGCTGGTCGAGGATGCCGGGATCGCTGCGCGTTGCAGGGAGGTCGCCGAAGCGCATTTCGCGCTCGTGGGCGGCATCGCGCGGTACGACGCCCTGTATCGACGGCTGCGGTCATGACGCTGCGAGGGCTTGACGGTAACGGCTATAATCATTGGGCTACCGATCAGCAAGACACCAACAGTCTATGAATGAGCCACGCCATTCCCGCCTCAACCGCTTGTTGCTCGTCGTCGGGCTGGGTTTGCTCGCGGTCGGTTTCGGGCTGGTGGTCTCCAGGCTCGGCAACTATATTATCGCGGCTGGGCATCAGATCCATTCCACCGACATCGTGAGCGATTATCTGTACGCACTGGCCTGGGGTTTGCTGTTGTCCATCCTAGTGGCCACTGCGCTGCCAGCGAACATGCAGGAGCGCAGGGCTCTGGTGTTGCTATGGTTCGTCAAGTTGGCAGTGACGTTGATCGTGATGTTGCCTTACGAGAAGAATTACTGCGCGGACGCATGCGCCTATCACCGCGCCGGCCTGCTGTTGCACGACCTGTGGCCGGCGATGACGGCCTTCGGCGGCGCGCCCGGGTTCGGCAACGGCACCGCAAATATGCAGGTGTTCACCGAGTGGCACGCAGTGCTGATTTCGCAGTCCTACCATGTGATGAAGGTGACCTGGTCGCTGTTGGGATTCATCGCGATTTACCTGATCTATCGCGCAGCCACGCTCTATCTTGGCAAGCGCGATGTGCGTGTCTTGTACCTGCTGGGCCTGTTTCCTGGCATCCTGTTCTGGAGTTCAATTTTCGGCAAGGATCCACTCACATTGCTGGGCATTGCGGCCTACACCCTGGGGGTTGTCGGCTGGTATCGCGAGCATCGCCCACGCTGGCTGGTTCTGTTACTCGCCGGCCTGATTTTTGCGGCCAGCATGCGGGTCTGGCTCGGTGCAATCTTCATGTTGCCGGTCGTACTGCTGATGTTGCGCGATGCCAGTTTGACGCGGCGCATCCTGATCGGCGGTATCGCGGTGATGGCGTTCGCGGTCGCGTTCAGCATGTCGCTGGACAAGTTCCATATCGAATCCGCAGACGATGCAGTCAGCACAACCGGCGGCATCGCGCAGAGTTGGGCGCATGGCGGTAGCGCGAACAAGATCGCGGGCGGTCTGCATTCGTTCGGTGACATCCTGATGTTCATGCCGCTTGGCATGTTTTCGGCGTTGTTCCGACCGTTGCCCGGTGAGGTCGGCTCGGCGTTCGGATTGCTGGCATCGGTCGAGAACGTGATCCTGCTCTGGCTGCTGGGTGTGATTATCGTGCGCTCGCGTTGGCGCAGGATCACCAAGGATCCGCTATTGCTGTGGGCAACCTTGCTGGTGCTGACTTGGTCGTCCATTTACGGCATCGCTTCCTACCAGAATCTTGGTTCTGCGGTGCGATTCAAACTACAGATCGAACCAATTCTGTTGCTGCTGCTGATCCGCCTGGCTCAGCGCAATCCCGATCCGGTGCCCACTGGTGATTGGCGTCCACGACGCAAGCAGGTGATTTACCAGCATCCGTACGAGGAAGCGCAGCAGGGATGACGTCCCGTCGCGCCACCGCCGATGGTCGCTGCCCGCGATGAAGGTCATGGCTTTGTCCCGTTACGGGACGCTGGCGGCCAGTTCGCGCTATCGATTCGCCCAGTTCGTGCCGGGGCTCGCCGCGTATGGGATCGACTTGCAGGTGTCGGAGTTGCTCGACGACGCCTACCTGCAGCAGCGTTTCGCAGGCGGCCGCGCAGACTTGCGGCACCTGCTGTCGGCGATAGCGCGCAGGGCATCGGCGTTGCTACGGATGCGTCGCTACGATCTGGCGATTGTGCAATACGAACTGCTGCCGTTCGCGCCGGCCTGGATCGAGAGGCTGGCACTGTCCGGCGTCCCTTACGTGTTCGATTACGACGATGCGATTTTCCACAAGTACGACATGCATCGCAGCGCGATGGTCAGGCGTATGTACGGCGAGAAGTTGCTGCGCATCATTGGTGGTGCGCGCTGCGTGTTCGCCGGCAGCGGTTACCTGGCCGACTACGCGCGTGCCGCGAATGCCAACGTGCACTTGGTGCCGACTGTGGTGGACATGGATCGTTACGCGGTCAAGCCGCGCGCTGCGACGGCCAAGCCATTCACGGTGGGCTGGATCGGCTCGCCTTCGACGACTGAATACCTGATGCTGGTCGCGCCGGCATTGCAGCAGCTCGCGCAGCACGCGCCAGTGCGCTTGATCGCAGTCGGCGCAAGCCCAATCGCGATCGACGGCGTGGAGGTTTATCAGCGCGCATGGAACGAACAGCGCGAGGTCGACGATCTGCTTGAATGCGATGTCGGCATCATGCCGTTGCCAGACGACCCGTGGACGCGCGGCAAATGCGCGTTCAAGCTGATCCAGTACATGGCATGCGGATTGCCGGTCGTCGCCTCGCCGGTCGGTGCAAATCGCGATGTAGTGACCGCTGAGTGTGGCTTGTTCGCCGACAACCTGGATGATTGGGTAAATGCCATGGCGCGTTTGCGCGACGATGTTGACCTGCGATTTACACTTGGTGCGTGCGGCCGTGAGCGCGCGATGAGTCATTACTCGCTGGCAAGCCAATCCGTGCGCATTGCCGAAATGCTGTATGCGGCGGCCGGCCAGCCGCGTGCGATTGGAGCAAATTGATGTGCGGCATCGCAGGCTACTGGAAGCTCAACCACCGACACGAGAGTGGCGGCGACGATGGCGATGCCTTGTTGCGTCGGATGACCGATACCCTGCGTAGGCGCGGCCCCGACGATGAAGGTTACTGGAGCGATGTGCGCGCTGGCATCTTCATTGGGCATCGCCGGTTGTCGATCATCGATCTGTCGCAGGCCGGCCATCAACCCATGCTGTCCGATTGCGGACGTTGGGTGCTGGCCTACAACGGCGAGATTTACAACCACCTGCAATTGCGTGCGCAACTCGGCGAGCGCCACTGGCGCGGCAGTTCGGATACGGAGACCCTGCTCGCCGCGATTTCCGCATGGGGATTTCAGGGTGCGCTCGAGCGCAGCGTCGGCATGTTCGCGATCGCGCTGTGGGATCGGCACGCCGAAACAATGAGCCTCGCGCGCGACCGCTTCGGCGAAAAGCCGCTATATGTCGGTTGGGCCGGCGATCGCCTGTTGTGGGGTTCGGACCTCGACGCATTGCGCGCGTGCCCGCAGTTCCCGCGCGAAATCGATCACGAAGCGCTATACGACATGATCCGCGCCGGATACGTCGCAGCGCCGCGCAGCATCCATGTCGCCGCTGGGAAATTGTTGCCCGGCACGTTCGTCACGCTCACCCGCGCACAATTGCTTGCGCTGTCACGCTCTGGCGATTTCCTTGCCGGTGCGCGCAAGCATTACTGGCAACTCGGCGATGTGATCGCAGCGCAGAAAGATGCACCCGCGCGCTCGGACGCAGCGGTGTTGGAAGAACTTGACCATCGCCTTCAGGAAGCAATCGCCGGCCAACGGCTTGCATCTGACGTGCCGCTTGGCGCATTCCTGTCCGGCGGCGTCGATTCGTCGCTGATCACCGCGCTGATGCAGAAACAATCCGATCGTCCGGTGCAGACCTTCACGATCGGCTTCGAGGATTCCCGCTACGACGAGTCGCCGTATGCCGCCGAAGTCGCGCGCCATCTTGGTACCGAACACCACGCGATGACGTTCTCGGAAGCCGACCTGCTGGCTTGCGTGAACGACATGCCGGTAGCGTGGTCGGAGCCGTTCGCCGATTCCTCGCAGTTGCCGACGCTGCTGCTCGCGGGCGTTGCGCGCAGCCGGGTCACCGTCGCGTTGTCGGGCGATGGCGGCGACGAATTGTTCGGCGGCTACAACCGTTACCTTTGGGGCGAACGCATCTGGCGCAATGCGCGACGCATGCCGAACGCGATGCGCCGTCCGTTCGGCGGCTTGCTGGTCAAGGCCGGGCAGCATGCCGGTCGCAGCAAGTCGGGCAAGCAGAACCTGTTCTCGCGAATGAGCGGCGTGCCGCAATTGGCCGACAAGCTCGACAAGCTCGGGCTTGCTTTGCGCGCTGCGTCGCCGTTGGAGTTCTATCGCGAGCTGACCGCATATTGGCCTGCGGGCGAAGTGCCGGTGCTGCACGCGCACGACGCATCGCCGCATTGGCATCCGTTGTTGCAGCAGCGCGCGCTCGCCGAGCAGATGATGGCGCGCGATGCGGTGGACTACTTGCCCGATGACATCCTGGTCAAGGTCGATCGTGCTGCGATGTATCACTCGCTGGAATCGCGCGCGCCGTTCCTGGACCACCGGCTCGCCGAGTTCGCTTGGAGTCTGCCGTTGCATCAGCGGATCCGTGACGGTCAAGGCAAGTGGGCGCTGAGGCAATTGTTGTACAAGCATGTTCCGCGCGAAATGATCGAACGCCCGAAGCAAGGTTTCTCCGCACCATTGGATCGCTGGTTACGAGGCCCATTGCGTGCGTGGGCTTGCGATCTGCTCGATCCGGCGTTGCTGCGTCGCGAAGGCCACTTCGATGCCGATGCGGTGTCGCGGGCGTTGCAGGAACACCTCAACGGTGTGCGCAACCACCACTTGCGCCTGTGGCCGGTGCTGATGTTCCAAGCGTGGTCGCGCAGGACCGATACCAGCAACTTGACATCGGTAATGAACCAGCAGTACGACGCACACTTGGTCGATGCTGCAGCAGTTGCGTCGGGAACGGCGCAGTAGTGACGACCATTGGCTGGCCGCTGATCGCGCCGTATGTCAAACCCATGCCTGCAGCTGGCTAGCGCATGGAGTCTGGTGAAATGGCACCAACCCTGCAGCGCAAGATCGTGCTGACCGCGAACACTGCGTGGTACCTGCACAATTTCCGGCTGGGACTGATCCGCGCATTGGTCGCGCAGGGCTGCGAGGTGTGGGTCTGGGCGCCCGAGGATCGCGCGTTCGCTGCGCTTGCCGAGGCCGGCGCTAAACCCGTGCACCTGCCGATCAATGGCAAGGGCCTGAACCCGCTCGAAGACTTGAAGTTGATGCGCGATTACAAGCGTCGCCTGCGCAAGCTGCAACCGGATGCGATGCTCGCCTTCACGATCAAGCCGGTGATCTGGGGCGGCCTTGCTGCAAGCCAGGTGGGCGTACCGTACCTGAGCACGATCACCGGTCTCGGCACGGCGTTCATCCGCGATGGCTGGCTGACCCGCGTTGCCGAGACGTTGTACCGGCGCAGCCAGCGCAAGGCCGATCTGGTGTTGTTCCAGAATCCGGACGACCGCGCGCTGTTCGTCGAACGACGCATGGTGGACGCGCAGCGCACCACGACCGTGCCTGGCTCGGGAATCGACCTGCAGCGTTTCCAGTCACTGCCGTTGCCGTCGACGCAAGCCGGACAGGCGATCTTCCTCCTGATCGGCCGTATGTTGCGCGACAAGGGTGTGCATGAGTTCGTCGATGCCGCGCGCATGTTGCGCCGCGACTTCCCGCGGGCGCGTTTCCAGTTGCTGGGCGCGGCCGATGCCGCCAATCGCACGGCGATTTCCGCGGCCCAGCTTGCGCAATGGCAGGCAGAAGGCGTCGTCGAGTACCTGGGTGAATCCGACGACGTGCGCGCGCAGATCGCGCAGGCCGATTGCGTGGTGCTGCCGTCGTATCGGGAGGGCATCCCGCGCGTGCTGCTTGAAGGTGCCGCGATGGGGCGGCCATTGCTGGCGACCGATGTGCCCGGTTGCCGCGAGATCGTGCGCGAGGCCGTCAATGGCCATCTTTGCGCGGCGCAATCGGCGTCCGGACTGGCCGCGATCATGCGTCGCGTGCTGGAGATGCAGCCTGCGGAGCGCGTCGCGCTTGGACTGGCTGCGCGCATGCTGGTCGAACGCGATTACGACCAACGCATCGTGATCGATCGCTACTGCGAGGCGCTGGGCCTGGGTCGCCATTGATCGAAGGCAGTGTTTGCGGATATCAAAGAAGCGCTTAACGCGAACTGCAGCACAATGCGGACACCGCAATCTGGTGCAGTATTCGTTTATAATTCACACGCTTGCCGCTCAGGGCAATAGCGCATCCCGCGTTATAAGCGACAGGTTGACTGCATGACCGTGACATACGACAGCTTGCAATACGCGTCCGTGGAACTCGTGGCTTCCGCCGCGATTACCTTGGTTGCGCTCTGGCTGATGCAACCGCTGGCACCACGTTTGGGCTTGCTGGACCACCCGCATGGACGCAAGGATCATGCCGTCCCCACCGCATCGACGGGCGGGCTGGCGATGCTGCTCGGGATGCTCGCGACGCTGGCCTGGTTCACCGAGTGGTCGGCGCTGAGCGTTTCGTTCATGGGCGCCGCTTCCCTGCTGGTGTTGGTTGGAATTCTTGACGACGTGTTTGATCTGCGCTGGTGGATACGCATCCTCGCGCAATGCGCGGCCGTGCTGTTGATGATCTACGGTGGCGGTGTCCGGGTCGAACATGTGGGCGCGATCGTAGGCCTGGATAACACCGGTCTGGGCGTGCTGTCGGTGCCTTTCACCATGTTCGCGACCGTCGGCGTGATCAATGCGATCAACATGAGCGATGGCGTGGATGGACTGGCCGGGGGGATTTCACTGGCGGCGTTGTGCATGCTGACCGCTGCCGCGGTGTATTCCGGAAACGGTCTCCTCGCCGAGACGTTGGTGATTTTCGCGGGTGCCGTGGTTGGATTCCTGCTGATGAACATGCGGTTCCCATGGCAGCCGCGCGCGCGGGTCTTCATGGGCAATGCCGGCAGCGCGTTCCTCGGGTTCACGATTGCCTGGGCATCGTTCCGACTGACCCAGAATCACAGCCATCCGGTAAGCCCCATTCTCGCGCCGTGGCTGGTGGCGACTCCGCTGATCGATTGCGTGGCGTTGCTTGCGCGCCGCTTGATGCGTGGGCAATCGCCATTCCGCGCCGATCGCGAGCACATGCACCACCTGATGCTCGACGCCGGCTTCACCCCGAGCCAACTGACGATGGCGATGATCGCTACCAACCTGGTGTTGGGCCTGCTGGCCAGCCTCGCGCTGCGCGCCAAGGTGCCGCAACCCCTGCTGGTATTGGCGTTCGTCGGCATCTGCCTCGGCTATTTCTGGCTGACTGCACGACGCGTGCGGGCAGTGGCTGCGTTCCAGGCATTGAACCGTGGCCTGACCCGGCTGCACCTCAAGCCGAAGACGGAGCTGGTTTCGTCGACTCCAGGTGGTGAGAACTGAGGGGTCGTTCCCTAGGCGCTGCGGCGCATGCGCTTGACCGCGCAAGTCGGCACGGCTTATGCTTCGCGGCCTGATCTGCCCTTGCCGATTGTGATCTCAGAGCAGGATAGGTATGCGATCGTCGCGCTTTGCGCGACTGCGGTATTGATAAAAGACGGGCGGTTAGCTCAGCGGTAGAGCACTGCTTTCACACGGCAGGGGTCACAGGTTCAAGCCCTGTACCGCCCACCATATAAATCAACGGCTTCGGCCGTTTTTTTATGCCCGGAATTCACCTGGGCAGGGAACATACGGCGCTTCGATGGGTCGAACAGGCGATCCGACTGGGCGGCTGCCACTTGTGCGCATGATCGCGTTGGTCTGCCAGAATTTATCGAACGATCTTGTATTGAATGCAAAGGGAGTCGCGACATCATGAAACGACGGGATGCGCTGTTCGGAGCGGCAGCAGGTTCGGTGGCGCTCGCAGCGCGCGCGATGCTGCCTGCGAGTGAGGGTGGCAGCGGCAACGCCGTCTTGGGTGCAGCGGCGGTCGCCACGAGCACAGGCGATCACGGCCGCAAGCCTGGTGAGCGCATCAGTATTCTGGATTTCGGTGCCGATCCGACCGGCGCGACGCCGTGCGATGGCGCGCTCGCCAATGCGATACGATCGGTCGGCATCGGCCAAGGCAAGTTCAATATCGGCGGCCCGCACATCTACTTTCCACCTGGCACGTACCGATTCGCGAAGACGATCGAACTCAAGCGCACCGTAATTCTCGAAGGTGATGCAGTGGGTGCAGCCGGTGGCTATGCATCGGTTCTGACCTTTCCGCCAAACACCACGGGGATCATCGTGCAGCGCTACAACACCATGGGCATGGGGCTGGAATCGGTTTCGACGCTTGGAGGAGATGGTTCGATCATCCGTAATCTGCAACTTATCGGCAGCAAGGCAAGTTCGACGTCAGGCCATGGCATCTGGTTGCGCGCGCGCGCAACCATCGAGCAGGTCAATATCAAGGGCTTCAAGGAACACGGCGTGCAGGTGCTTGCAGCTGCGCGAACGACGCTGGCTAAGTTCGAAGGCAATGCCAACGATTTTTATGTTGGACAATGCACCATCATCCTCAACGACGGATGCGGCATCTACGTCAAGGGCGCGGATGCGAACGCCGGCGTCGTGATCAATACCAGTTGCTCTCACAACGGCGCATGGGGTTTTTACGACTCCTCGTTTCTCGGCAACACCTATATAGGTTGCCATACCGAGGGCAATGGCTCGAGCAGCCAGGTGAGCGATGGTACGAATCGCTACTACGTGCTCGACGATACGCACGGTGGAGCAACCAGGCCCGGAACGAATCCGCAGGTCTGGGCCGTCGTCGGTCCGGGCGGTGTGCATCCGGCGTATCCGTTGTGGGCGGCTGGCACGGGATACGCAACCGGCGGCTCTTACAAATCCGACAATCCGAATGCGCGCAATAGTTTCATCGGCTGCTATACCGAGAGTGGTCAGGCACCGCCCGATGTGCGGTATCCAGCGATGGTGATTGGCGGTGCCTTCTCGCGCCAGCGGGCATCGGGAACCGCTTTCATGCTCAGTGCGGTTTTCCCGGGCGGTTTGCTCACGCATTTCGCGATGGAACAGAAAACTGGCAGTTCACGCGGACTCAACGCGTTATTCGCGCAAAATCCGGAACAGCCGATCACCGTTACTGCCGAGGGCGATCATGTCCACGGCTTCGCGCCGTTGGCCTGGGATGAGGCAACAGGACAGTGGATCGCTGTGCATGGCGGCAATCCAGCGCATCCACCTGTGCGCTACACGACCAATCTCAACAAGGCGCAGTTCGGTCGAGGCGTCGCGTTGCCAGGTGGCCAGATAGCGTTTGCGCAGGGAGTCTGGCTGGGCAGCTCGCTCGCATCGGCGCGCTATTTTGGAAATGGTGCTGCGTCGCCAACGACCGGCGAGCATGCACTGGGCGATCGCATCTTCAACAGCGCGCCTGCGGTGGGCAAGCCGAAGTCATGGGTGTGCGTGACGGCCGGAACGCCGGGAACCTGGGTCAGTGAAGGCAATCTGTAGCGGGTCGCAAGGCGCGCTGGAGTCACTCCAGTTGCGCCTTCGCATACTCTTGATCGAGTTTCTCCATCGCGTCCACCGGCTTGAGCTTGGTGGCTTTCTCGAATTCCGTCGCGGCCGCGTCTTCCTGCTTCGATCCATGCAACAGCAGCAGCATGTTCGCGTGCTCGACGTGCGCGATCGGCGAGTTCGGCGTGAGTTTCAGCGCGGTCTTGATGTGGCTGTCCGCCGCCGAAGCCTTCGCGCCATAGGTCAGGCCGCCGAGCATCGCGCCGACCTTGTTGATGATTTCCGCATGGAAGACCGCGAGCGAGATATGCCCTTCGGCATGCTTCGGCGCGAGTTCGATGGTCTTGTCCAGCGCGGCTTTCACCTTCCCCGCCAGGCCCATGGTCAGCGCCTTGCCGATGCTGATGCCTTGGCTGTAGCGGCCCAGCGCGAACGCGCGGCGATAATACGAATTGGCCTCATCGGGCAGGGCTGCGATGGTTTTCTCGGCCAGATCGGCGGCTTTTTCGAAACGGCGCAGACGTTCGGCTTCGTCCTCGACGAGATAGGTCGCATGAATGCCTATCGCCTTGATCGCGACCGATGCGCCGAGCAGGCCGAGTGCGTCGCCCAAGGTATAGGCCTCGTGGAAGTCGCCGCGATGGAACGCGCGCCAGGCTTCCTGCAAAGCCTCGGCGAGCTTGGCTGCATCGAGCCCCTTTGGCGGCTTCGCAAACGCCTTCAGCAGCGCTGTGGCTCGCTTGGCATCGGGGTAGGGTTCGCAGTCACCCGCATGCAGTGCCGTCCATGATGACTTCAACTTGTCGCCGGCGTAATCGTAGGTTTTCGATGCGTGCGGAAACGCGGCCCATGCGGTGCTCTTGGCTGCCATGACGATCTCCCTGTGCGGATAGCGCGAGCATGTCGCCAGCGCGCGCCGATGGCAAGCGGGCAAGCGGCACAGGAACAGACTTTATGCGGGTATTCGATAGTGTGTTTGCTCAATCGCCGCTGCCGATACTTGCATCGTCCCATCCACGGACAGCCGACCAACCCTTCGCGAGGTGATGCATGAGCAAGCAGATCAAGGCCCGTCCAATGAATCGCAAGACCGATCTTCGCAGCAGCACGCTTCGCAGCAGCACGCTCCGCAGCAGCGCGCGCGATGTGGTGCTGGCCGGTATCGGCGCGGCATCGTTGCTGCGCAAGAACGCGGGCAAGTCCTTGGCAGATGTCGCGGGCGTGATCGAGCGCCTGCCGGAAGCGTCGTCGATCCTGATTGAAGGCATCGGCGAGCGCAGCACCGCGATGATCGAAGAGCTTGGTGCGCGCGGCAACGCGTTCCGCTGGGAATTCGCGCGCCTCGTGCGCGTGGCCGGCAAGGAAGCGTCGGCCAGGACGACCAACCTGGTCGCCGAAGTCGAGTCCCGCGTCCAGCCCCTGCTGCGCAAGTTCAACGACGTCTCGGTCGGCTTCGGAATCGTCGTTGCAAAGCCGAAGCCCAAGCGTGCCGCCACCAAGGCCACCCGCAAGACCGTCAAGCCAGCCGCCAAGCGCACCGCACGCAAGGCGCGCAAGGCCGCCTGATCCCTCCTTGCAAGCAGGGCGGATCGGCCCCACGTTGATCCGCTCTCTTGGGCGAGGTTGGGTTCGAGGCGGGCTATGCCGTGTCGCGGCTCACGTCCTGCGGCTCAGCCATCACGCCCGGTAGGCGCGAGTGAGGTTGTTCAGGTGCAGACGTTCGGCGTCGCGCAAGAACGGCGCGATCAGCATCATCACCTGCACGATGCCGAGCCGAATCGACTCGTTCTCGTCGCGGTCGCCGCGCACGCTGGCGTAGTTCATCCAGAACGTCGCGATGACCAGGATATTCGTCGCGGTCGCCTCGATCTCTGCGGCGGAAGCGCGCATCGCGCCGTTGCGGACCAGCCCACGCATCACCACGCTTGCGCTGCCGGACGCGCGCTTGAGGATGCGCGCGAAGCGCAGCCGCAGCATCCGGTTGCGGCTCAGGATGTCGACGATGTCGCGGTACAGGAAGCGGTATTCGGAGATGCACTCGAACACGAGGTGCAGTTGCAGCCAGATGTCCTCGAGTTCGGGCAGGCGGTCTTCCGGCGCGACCAGGGCAGTGTCCATGCGCTCCTCGAAGCGCGCGAAGATCTGCTCGATGATGTCGTCCTTGTTGCGGAAGTGGTAATACAAATTACCCGGACTGATCTCCAGATCGTCCGCGATATGGTTGGTGGTGACATTCGGCTCGCCTTGCGCATTGAATAACGCGAGGCTCGCATCGAGGATGCGCTGCTTGGTCTGGCGCGCCATGCGTGGTCAGCGAGGCCGGGTGTGCTGCGGCGTCATGCCCGACGGCATCAGGTGCCGAGCGACTTGACCACTGCGACGTACTTCTTCATCGCATCCTCGGCCTTGGTGCCCTTGAGCTTGTCCCAGGCTTCGTACTTGGCGCTGCCGACGAAATCGAAGAAACCCGGTTTCGGCCCGCTGACATCGCCTTCCGAGCCCTGCTTGTACAACGCATAGAGCTTGAGCAACACGTCGTTGTCGGGGCGCTGCTTGAGGCTCATCACTGCCTTGGCGGCGTCTTCGAATTGGGTCTTGAGGTCGGTCACGGGATGCCTCGGCAGGACTCTGCGGATAGAGAATGCGGTGATAGCATGCGCCTTGTAGACGGTCAACGTCCGTCGCGTGCGTGTCGCCGGTTTGTCTTGTCCGGCTGTGTCTGGCAACGTGTCCATCGTCCGACCCGCATGCGACCCGCATGGATGCGGGAAGTATCGACAGGCGTATGGAACGCATGCGGAGTTGTGGGCAGCCGCAAAGCGCTTGCGGCAACTGGATCCAATATCCAATGTGCTTAGGAGTGATGCGATGAGTTATTTCGTTACCGGCGCGACCGGCTTCATCGGCCGCTATCTGGTCAGCAACCTGCTTAAGCGCAAGGGAACGATCCATGTGCTCGTGCGCGCGGGATCGGAAAAGAAATTCGAGCGCATCGCCGAAACGATGTGCTGGGACCGCAAGCGCTTCATGGTGATCGCGGGCGATCTGGCGAAGCCCAAGCTGGGCGTGCCGGCGGCAAAGGTCCGCGCACTGACCGGCAAGATCGCGCATTTCTTCCATCTGGCGGCGATCTACGATATCTCCGCCGATGCCGAAAGCCAGCGCGTCGCGAACATCGACGGCACGAAGCATGCGATCGCACTTGCGACCGCGTTGAATGCGGGTTGCTTCCATCACACCAGTTCGATCGCTGCGGCGGGACTCTATACCGGCGTGTTCCGCGAGGATATGTTCGACGAAGCCGAAGGCCTCGACGATCCGTACCTGCGCACCAAGCACGAGTCCGAAGGGCTGGTGCGCAACGACTGCAAGATTCCCTGGCGCATCTACCGGCCGGGCATGGTAGTCGGCGACTCGAAGACCGGCGAGATCGACAAGATCGATGGTCCGTACTACATGTTCCCGCTGATCAAGAAGATGCGTGAGATGCTGCCGCAGTGGATGCCGACGCTCGGCATCGAGGGCGGCCGCATCAACATCGTGCCGGTGGATTTCGTCGCCGACGCGATGGACCACATTGCGCACAAGAAGGGCCTGGACGGCCACTGTTTCCATCTGGTCGATCCCGAGCCGCAGCGCGTCGGCGAAGTGCTGAATGCGTTCTGCCGCGCGGGCCACGCGCCGGAGATGACCATGCGCATCGACGCGCGGATGTTCTCGTTCGTGCCGTTCGCGGTGCGTGCGGCGGTCGGCAACCTGCCGCCGGTCAAGCGTTTCATCGCGATGATATTGCGCGACCTCAAGATCCCGAAGGAATCGCTGAAGTTCATCACCTATCCCACGCGTTTCGACAACCGCGAAGCCGAGCGCGCGCTGAAAGGCTCGAAGATCGCTGTGCCGCCGCTGGAAAGCTATGCGTGGCGGCTGTGGGATTACTGGGAGCGCCACCTCGACCCCGACCTGTTCGTCGATCGCTCGCTCAAGGGCAAGGTCAACAACAAGGTCGTGGTGATCACCGGTGGTTCGGCGGGCATCGGCAAGGCCGCAGCGGAAAAAGTTGCAGCAGCAGGCGCGAAGACGTTGATCGTCGCGCGCGGCGAGGAAGAACTGCATGCGACCCGCGACGAAATCATCGCTGCGGGCGGCAAGTGCTGGGCCTACAAGGCCGACCTCGCCGATCTTGCCGATTGCGATCGACTGGTCAAGGAAATCCTCGCAGAGCACGGTCACGTGGACGTGTTGGTGAACAATGCGGGACGTTCGATCCGCCGTTCGGTCGAACTATCCTACGACCGCTTCCACGATTTCGAGCGCACGATGCAGCTGAACTATTTCGGCTCGCTCAGACTGATCATGGGCGTACTGCCGAAGATGACCGAGCGCCGCAAGGGCCACATCGTCAACATCAGCTCGATCGGTGTGCTCGCGAGCTCGCCGCGCTTCTCCGCCTACGTCGCGAGCAAGGCAGCGCTCGACGCATTCAGCCGCTGTGCGCAGGCCGAGTTCTCGGGCAAGAACATCGCGTTCACCACGATCAACATGCCGCTGGTGAAGACCGCGATGATTGCGCCGACCAAAATGTACGACTCGGTGCCGACATTGTCTCCGGACGAGGCCGCCGACCTGATCGTGCAGGCGATCATCGAGCGCCCGAGCCGGATCGCGACGCGCCTTGGCATTTTCGCCGCGACCATCAACGCGCTCGCGCCGAAGATGTACGAGGTGGTGATGAACACCGCGTTCGAGCTGTTCCCGGATTCGGCTGCCGCGAAAGGCATCAAGGGCATGCGCGAAGCCTCGGCAGAGCCGAGCAACGAGCAGATTGCGTTTGCTTCGTTGATGCGAGGGGTGCATTGGTAGCAAAAGCCGCGTTATCGATCTCTCAGTGAAAGATCGAGCGGCTTTTTCTGAGTAGGCATGGATGCCGACTGGAGGACCGCCATGGATGGTTCGAGTGCTGGCGATCAAACGAAGTCATGGTCCCATTGGCAGTTTGCGCGGATTTTTCTGAGGAGGCATGGGCGAGACCGTTAGCGCCGAAGCACAGCTTCGGCCCGGCCGAACGCCGCAGCCAGTGTGGCGAGGGCCAGCCTTTTCAGGCGTCAAGAAGGACGTCTGAAAGGTCGGCTGGTAGGTGCGCCACGTATGGCTGCTTGCAGCAATCTGCAATGAAATTGCTCGATTGAATTCGATCAAAGAAAACGGCGCACGAAGCCGCCGTTTTTGTTGTATCGAACAGACTTTGCGATCAGTCTCCCGCGCCATCCGTCTTCTTGCTTGCAGCTTTCTTCGCGGCAGCCTTTTTGGCAACGGCTTTCTTGGCCGGTACCTTGGGCTCAGCCGATTTCCTCGCGACGGGCTTCTTCGCAGCGGATTTCTTCTCAGCGGATTTCTTCGCAGGTGCGGCCTTCGCATGCGCCTCGGCATTTTCCGGGGTGCCGGACAGCTTGCGCAGTTCGCGATTGAGCTGGTCGACGCGATCGATCAACGCCGCGATCTCTTCGCGGCCCGGCACGCCCAGGCGGGTCAGGGCGCGCTGCACGCGCTCCTCGAACACCTTTTCGAGACGATCCCAGGTATCGGCGGCGCGGCCGCGCACCTGATCGACGCGCTCCTCGACGGCGTCGCGCACGGCATCGACTTTGCCAGTGGCGAGTTTGCGGGTGTTGCGTTCGATGCTCATGCCTTCCTTTACCAGTGCTTCGAAGAGTCGGGTGCCTTCTTCCTGCGCACGGTTGAATGCGCCGACGCCAGCCATCCAGATGTGCTGGGCCGATCCGCTGATCGAGCGCTTGATCTGCTCGGCCTTGGCCTGCAGGTCGGGAGTTTTCGGCTCGGCGGTTTTCGCGCGTGCGGACGATTTGAGCTTGGCCATCGGTATGTCCTTTGGAATCGGTCGGGGTGGAAAAGTGATGCTCGATTACGTCGCAGTTTCCGCATCTTGTCTAGAGCTTTCACACCAGCCATGCATCTCCGCTCAGGCGTTGCGCGCCGCTCGCTTGCGCATCTTCAACGCACTCTCCACGTCGTCCAGCGCGCGACGCAGACGCGCGGTCGTATCGGTCGGATGCGGGAGCGCGCGCATGCCGTGCATCAACGTGCGGTGCGGATGGTCGATGACCTCATCGCGCAGTCGCAATCCATGCCGCTCGAGCAGAGGCGCGAGTTCGGTGCGGCGATTGCGCAAGTCGTCGAGGGTCGCGCGGTAGGCGTGCTGGCACACCGCGAACCGCGACGAGAAACTGAAGACGTTGGTGAAGAATATCCGGCGATCGTTGGAGTTCGGCTCCAGGAACAACTGGTCGGTCTCCGGGAACTGTTTCGCATAGCGCGCGATGCCGATCTGCGCGCGCGACTGAAGCAGCGTGCGAAACGTCTGCGACAGCACGACCGGCAAACCGCCGTCCACGAGATTGGTCTTGCGTGAGCCGCCTGCATGCGCTGCATCGGCATCGAACGGGACGAGTGGGTTGAGTCCGATCAGCAGGTCCACGCCGTGGTCGAGCGCGACGGATGCGTGCATCGTGCGGCGCAGCGCTCCGTCGACGAAGTGGCGGCCGCTGATTTCCACCGGAGGATATAACCCGGGCATCGCGGCGCTGGCCTGGACGGCGCGCGAAATGGGTACGTCGTCCCAACCCTTGTCGCCGAAGCGCACCGCCTCGCCGCAGTTGATGTCGACCGCGATGACGTACAGCGACGCTTCCAGCTTGCGAAAATCGTTGGTGCGGCCGCGGATCGTGAACACGTCGCGCAGGAAATGTTCGACTTCGGTATTGTCGAACAGCCCTGGCGGGATCAGCGCGCTGAAGCGCATCAACGCATCGCCGAGCCGTGCGCTGCGCTTGCCTCCCAGCACGTCGCGCCCCCAGCCTGCGAGCATCGCCGGCAAGCGCGCGAGCCGTCGCAGGGATTCGGAAACCGCTGGCCGCATGAAGGATTCCGGGCGAAACCGCAGGCGGTCGTCCTGGCCGGTGATGAAGACCCGGCACATCTCTTCGGTGGTCATGCGGTTGGCGAGGCCGGCGGCAAGGAACGCGCCCGAGCTGACGCCGACGTACACTTCGAGCCGGGCGAGGTCGAGGCCTTCGAGCGCATCGTCGAGCGCGCGCAGCGCACCGAGTTCGTACATGCCTCCGATCGGGCCACCACCGGCGATGGCGAGACCGATGCGGGCACGACTCTTGCGACGTTTGTGGGCGGGCTGGATAAGCAGCATGCAGGCAGTCGTTGAGTCGGGGTGGTCGCGATTGTAGCCTCAGAGTACGCCCCAATAGCGTGAACCAGTATCGAATGCGAACGAACCAGCCAGGCAACAGCAAGGAAGCCCTCGTGCCCGACGCGTTGCGCGCCCGCGTACTTCATCGACTGGCTTGCCAGCGCGCGTTGTACGACCCGGGGCTGGAACCGCGCAATGGCGATCCACGCCTGCCCGAACTGCGCCGCTGGCAGATGCAGCGGCTGGCGGCGAGCTTCAAGCATTTCCTCGACGACCCGGTCTCGCGTCCGGCGGCCGAGTTTTTCCTCAGCGATCTGTACGGCGATCGCGATTTCAGCGGGCGCGACAACGATGTCGCGCGGATCCTGCCGAAGATGATGCGGATCCTGCCGTTGCAGATGATCGGCACAGTCGGCGATGCGCTTGCGCTGTCGGCGCTCAGCCATGCATTCGACCTGCGCATGGCGGAGCGACTCTCGCAAATGCTGCCAGCGGATCGATCCATCGATGCAGCCAGCTACGCCGATGCGTATCGCAAAGTCGGACATCCGCGTTTGCGGCGCGAGCAGGTCGCGTTCATCGAGCGCATCGGCGGCGCGATCGACGCTGCGGTGCATACGCCGACGTTGTGGCAATTGCTGAAACTGTCGCGCCTGCCTGCGAAGCTGGCCGGGCTGGGCGCGCTGCAATCGTTCCTGGAACGCGGTTTCGGTGCATTCCGAATACTGGGTGGGGCCGACGACTTTGTCGGGAGCATCGTGGCGCAGGAAATCGAGGTGTCACGCCGGTTGTTCGCTGCCGATCCGGATCCGTTCGCGCCGGTGCCTGAGTCCAAGCCGTAACGCGAGAAGGACAAGCGGCGACAAGTTGTGCCGGGTGTCGAGGAGTCGACTCAGTCGAACTCGCGCTCGAGATAGCGATGGATTTCGGCTTCGATCGATCCCTTGAACGCCGACAGCAGGAAGCCAAGCGTGGCGTTGACGTGCACGACCTTCTTGCCGAGCACGATCCGGCCCTTGACGCCGCTGCCGGTGAAATCGAGATGATCGCCGTCCCAACTGTGACGGATACCGAATTTTTCGTGCATGCGTTCGGCGACATGCTCGACAGCAGCGCGCGCGTCTTCCATGCTGCGCAGGTGCGGGTAGTGGATGTCGATCTCGGCCATGGGCCTATTCTGCGGCCTGAGCACTGTGCATACTAGAGCGGCGGTCGGGGAGGAGAATCCATGCGTCTGACGTTTCCGAACGGTGAGCATCCCGATGTCGTTGAGCCCGGCCGTATCACGCTGGGCAGCGGCAGCGACAGCCGTGTGCGCCTGGAAGGGCTGACCGAGCGGCATGCGGTGCTGGCCAACGACCGTCGTGGGCTGTGGCTGGTCATCGAAAGTGGCGATGCAGTCGCGCACGTCAATGCGCGTCCGGTGAGCCGACTGGCTCTGGTCAGGGCTGGCGATCTGATTTCGCTTGGCCGTGTGCAGATGTTGCTGCGCAGCGAGGCCGATCCAAAGACACCGCAATTGCCGCCCGCCAGTGCTGCGCTCAACCGCGAAAATACCGGCAACAGCTCGATCTGTTCGGAACGCTTCGTGCTGCGCGGTGTGGGCGGAGCGCACTACGGGCGCAGCTTTCCGTTGTGCGATCCGGTCGTGGTCGGACGCGGCGATTCGGCTGATCTGCGCCTCGACGAACCGGCAATGGGCGACCGCCAGGCGCGCATCGAACTGCACGGCGACCGCGTCGTATTGCGCGATCTGGGCACTGGCGACGGCACGGTGCTGAATGGCGTGCCGGTGCGCAACGCTCTGCTGATGGCGGGCGACCAGCTCGCGTGGGAACAGAACCGCTACGTGCTTGAAGCGCCGGGTCTCAGCGCTCCCGTGCAGCGCCACGACACCACGCCGATTCCCGCGACTGCGGGGACGACCCAGACCATGCGTCCGGTGACAGCGATTCATTCCGTACAGTCGTCGACCGCAAGCGCCGATACCGCCTCGATCCCGCGTCGCGGCATCAGCGTCTGGTTCTGGTGGCTGATCCTGTCCGCAGCATTGCTCGGGGCTGCGATTGCCGCGTTGCTGATGTTCGCACCGAAACTGGGTGGGTGAATCTGAGTGCTTGCGCGATGAATTAATGTCATCGCGCGCTCAGATTCACGGGCAAGGCAGATCGGAAATCGCTCCTGCATTTCCGACATTTCCACCATCCATGGCGGTCAAAGCCTTGCCCCGGAGTCGCCATCGCATGCGATGGCGGTTGGTCAGGTCACGATGGCCGCACCTAGTCACAGCCCGCGCGCAGCGTGGAGACCATGCCGCGCCCCTGCATCGCAGCCTGACTGCTTGCATTCCCCGCCCCGGTTTGTTGCACTGCGCCATCCAATCCCGTTGAGGAATCCAGATGTCGCGCGGCTACAACTTCAGCGCTGGACCATCCGCAATGCCCGAACCCGTGCTGCGCCGCGCGCAAGCCGAGTTGCTGGAGTGGGGCGGACAGTCCGCGTCGGTGATGGAGATCAGCCATCGCGGCAAGGCATTCGTCGCGATGACCGAAAAGGTCGAGGCCGACCTGCGTCGGCTGCTGGGTATTTCCGCCGATTACGCGGTGCTGTTCCTGCAGGGCGGCGCGACCCAGCAATTCGCGCTGATTCCGCAGAACATCGCTGGCCCCGACGACACCGCCGACTATCTGCTGACCGGGCACTGGGGTGTCAAGGCACTTGCAGAAGCAAAGCCGTACCTGCGCGCTGCGAATCCAGTTGCGAGCGGCGAAGCTGGGCACTTCACCTCAGTGCCCGATCGTGCGGAGTGGAAGCTCACGCCCGGCGCGGCGTATCTGCACGTGACCCCGAATGAAACCATCCATGGCGTCGAGTTCGAGACGGTGCCCGATGTCGGCGATGTGCCGGTGGTCGCGGATTTCTCGTCCACGCTGCTGTCGCGGCCCATCGATGTCAGCCGGTTCGGACTGATCTACGCCGGAACCCAGAAAAACATGGGCGCAGCGGGCCTCACCGTGTTGATCGTGCGCAACGACCTGCTCGCGCGCAGGCCGCGCCCACTCGCGAACATCCTCACCTATAGCGCGCACGCGGAGGAACATTCGCTGCTCAATACGCCGCCAAGTTTCCCGTGGTACCTCACCGGCCTCGTGCTGGAGTGGATCGACGGCGAGGGCGGCCTGGACGCAATGGCCGCGCGCAATCGTGCGAAGTCGGAAATGCTCTACACCGCTATCGACAACTCCGGCGGTTACTACAGCAATCCGGTGGACGTGCGCTATCGCTCGTGGATGAACGTGCCTTTCACCCTGCACGACGCTGCGCTCGATGCAGACTTCCTCAAGGAATCCGAAGCCATCGGCCTGCTCGCGCTCAAGGGCCATAAGGCGGTCGGCGGCATGCGCGCGTCTCTCTACAACGCGATGCCGCTCGCGGGCGTGCAGGCGCTGGTGGATTTCATGGGCGATTTCATGAAGCGGTACGGATGAACAGTCCGTACATTGATGTACGAGTTACTGAGCAGGGCGTGCATGACGCTTGAATCCCTTGGCTGGATAGCATCGAAAGGCCGCGCACTGCGCGGCGACGCGCGCGTGCCTGGCGACAAATCGATCTCGCACCGCGCGGTGATGCTGGCTGCGATCGCTGAAGGCGCATCGCATATCGCTGGCTTCCTCGAAGGCGAGGACACCCGCGCGACTGCAGCGATCCTGCAACAACTCGGCGTGCGCATCGACGCACCGTCGTCTGGCGAGCGCATCGTGCATGGCGTCGGCCTGCATGGCTTGCGCGCCAGTGGCGATGCGCTCGATTGCGGCAACGCAGGAACCGGCATGCGCCTGTTGTGCGGGCTGCTGGCAGGGCAGACGTTCGACAGTGTGCTGGTCGGCGATGCCTCGCTGTCGCGACGCCCAATGGGTCGCGTGATCGAGCCGCTGAGCCGGATGGGCGCATCGATCGAAGCCGTCGATGGTGGATTTCCACCTTTGCGCATTCATGCGAAGCAGCACCTGCAGGCAATCGATTTCCAGTCGCCTGTCGCCAGTGCGCAAGTCAAGTCGGCGGTGCTGCTCGCGGGCTTGTACGCTGAAGGCACGACCAGCGTCCGCGAGCTCCAGCCGACGCGCGACTACACTGAAAGCATGCTTGCTGCGTTCGGCTGGCCGATCCGTTTTTCGCCTGGCGCGGCAGCGCTCGAAGGCGGTCACAGCCTGCGCGCGACCGATATCGTGGTGCCTGGTGATTTTTCTTCGGCGGCATTTCTCATCGTCGCGGCGAGCATCGTGCCGGGTTCGGATTTGCTGTTGCGCGATGTCGGCATCAACCCGCGCCGCACCGGATTGCTTACTGCGTTGCGTGCGATGGGGGCGGATATCAGCGAAGAAAATCTGCGTTTGCTTGGTGGCGAAGCGGCCGCAGATCTGCGCGTTCGCGCGGCTGCATTGCATGGCATCGCGCTACCGGCCGCGCTGGTGCCGGACATGATCGACGAGATGCCGGCGTTGTTCGTCGCGGCTGCATTCGCAGATGGCACCACCACGGTGAGCGGCGCAGCGGAGTTGAGGGTCAAGGAGTCGGATCGACTCGCGGGAATGTCGGCTGGATTGCGCGCGCTGGGCATCGTTGTCGTTGAATCGCCGGATGGCGCGACGATTCGGGGCCTCAGCGCGAATGGACGGGTGCATGGCGGCGACGTGGAAAGCCTCGGCGATCATCGCCTTGCAATGGCGTTTGCGGTCGCTGCGCAACGTGCTGACGGCGAGGTTCGTATCGGCGATTGTGCGAACGTCGCGACCTCATTTCCTGGATTCGTCCAACTGGTGAACGAGCTCGGCATGGAGTTGCGCGAGTGGGCGTTCTCGCCGAGCCAGGGTTCTTCGAGCCAGGGTTTTTCGAGCTAGGGTTCTTCGTGCCAGGGTTCGTTGAGCCAGGGTTCGTCGAGCCGGGGTTCTTCGAGCTAGGGTTCGTCGAGGTGGAAGTCCACCGGCACCTCGAGCTGGCTTGAAGTGGCTTGGCCTTCGTGCACGGCAGGACGGAAGCGCCAATTGCGCACCGCATCTGCTGCAGCACGATCGAGCGTTCGCGAGCCGCTGCTGTGCGCGATACGCACGTCCTCGACATTGCCCAGCGCGTCGAGCGCGACCTGCAACCTTGCTTCACCTTCCTCATGGTCGCGCAGGGCTTCGATAGGGTATTCCGGCTGGATGCGGTCGATCACTTGCGGATCGTGATCGCCGATTGCGGGCACGCTGTCAGTCGAGGCCTCCGGGTTCTGCGAAGTCGCCATCGTGGCATTCGATGCAAGCTCGGCGGGCTCGGTGGTTGCCATGGACGAGGGAGACGCGATGTAGGGGGCATTCGGCGCTGTCGACACTCGCGCAGGTAATGTGGACAGGCCGCCAGCCATCGGCGCTGGCAGCGGTGGATGCGTCGGATCGAGCGCGGCTCCGGCGGCGGTGGTCGTGGGTTGCGCATGGCGCGTGTGCAACCACAACAGGCTACAGGTCACGCCGATCAGCAGCGCCACCGCAAACATGACCAGCCCGACCCAGTGCCGACGCAACGCAGCGCTCAACCGCACCGTCAACGGCTCGGGTGGCAGGAAATTGTCCGGATCGTCGTCGTCGGTCATGGTCATGCTTGCGAGTTAGCCTCAGCCGGGCGCGCAACGCAAATCATGCGCGGTTTGCCGCATGATCGTTGCAACCGCGATAATGTCGAGCGAAAGAATCCCGGAGTGTTCCATGCTTGATCCCATCCTGCTGCGCAGCCAGCTTGTCGAGACTGCCGAGCGGCTGAAGACGCTGCGCGGCTTCGTACTCGACGTGCCTGCGATTGAGACGCTCGAAACCGGGCGCAAGACATTGCAGACCCGCACCCAGGAATTGCAGAACCTGCGTAACACGCGTTCCAGGTCGATCGGCATGGCCAAGGCCAAGGGCGAGGATGTCGCGCCGCTGATGGCTGAAGTCGTCGGCCTCGGCGATGAACTCAAGGACAGCGAAGTGCGGCTGGAAGTATTGCGTGCGCAGATCGACGCGATCGTGGCATGCATCCCGAATTTGCCGCATGAGTCGGTGCCGCTCGGAGCGGACGAACACGCGAATGTCGAGATGCATCGCTGGGGCACGCCGCGCGTATTCGAGTTCGAGGTCAAGGACCATGTCGAACTCGGCGCCAGGCGTGGCGGTCTTGATGGCGATACGGGCGCAAAAATTTCAGGCGCGCGCTTCACTGTGCTACGCGGTGGCATCGCGCGCCTGCACCGCGCGCTCGCGCAGTTCATGCTCGACCTGCACACGGGCGAGCACGGCTACCTTGAAGTCAATGTGCCGGCGCTGGTCAATGCCGATTCGATGCGCGGCACCGGGCAGTTGCCGAAGTTCGAGGAAGATCTGTTCGCGACAATTAAAAAACCAGATACATATACGACAGTCACATTTTCGAATCAGCCGGATGCAAAGCCGATCGAGCTACGAGGGGGGCCTAGCTATAAACAATCAGATGCGGATGCATTGAGTGGAGGCTCCAACAGAGGGCTGGAGAATTTTTTAAAGTCAGTAACTGGCTTCTACTTGATTCCTACTTCCGAAGTCCCGCTCACCAACACCGTGCGCGGCGAGATCCTCGACGATTCGACATTGCCGCTGCGCATGACGGCGCACTCGCTGTGCTTCCGCGCGGAAGCGGGCAGCCACGGCCGCGACACGCGCGGGATGATCCGCCAGCACCAGTTCGAGAAGGTGGAACTGGTCAGCATCGCGCGGCCGGACGAAAGCGACGCCGAGCATGAGTACATGACGCGTTGCGCCGAAGTCCTGCTCGAACGACTCAGTCTGCCGTATCGGCGCATGCTGCTGTGCACCGGCGACATGGGGTTTTCTGCGCGTAAGACCTACGATCTCGAAGTCTGGTTGCCGTCGCAAAACACATATCGCGAGATTTCCTCGTGCTCGAACTGCGGCGATTTCCAGGCGCGCAACATGCAGGCGCGCTGGCGCAATCCGGCGACCGGCAAGCCCGAACTCGTGCACACGCTCAACGGATCGGGCGTCGCGGTGGGTCGTGCATTGATCGCGGTGATGGAGAACTACCAGAACGCCGACGGATCGATCGCCGTCCCCGCCGCACTGCGGCCATATATGGGCGGTCTTGAAACCGTCGCCTGACGGTGGCGTGGTGTCCCAGGAGCCAGCCGAGGACGGCCGGTGCCATCTGCGCGGCGCGGTTGTCCTTGTCCCTGAGTGCCCATCCGGGCAGGTTGGGCTTACCCAAATTCAAATGTTATCAATTCCTTAAAAAATAGTTAAAAATTTGTCCGTTTTTTGTTACGCGACGCGTTGTATCTAGCGCAGAATGCACGAGGGGAACCACCTGTCGAGCACTGTTCGCGCAGCAACGTGACGCGCACTACCAGGCGCGATGACACGGCAGGGCGACCCGATCACCCGATCAATCAACTAACTGGAGTGCGGCGCGTCATGGATCTGCTGCGGTTTCTGCTGTTGTTGCCGGTACGCCTGTTGCGCGCCCTTGGACTTGGAATCGGCTGGCTGCTGCGACCGGTGATCGGCAAGGTTGCTTGGTCCGCGCCAGAATGGATGCTCGCGGTGAGGCGCCACCCGCGCCAATCGGTGACGGCTGGACTCGCAGTGGCACTCGTGGCGGCAGGCGGCTGGTACGGCTGGCAGTGGTACAAGAACCGGCCGCATCCGCCAGAACCGGTCCGGATCACTTGGCAGGTCCACGAACCCTCGGTGACCGACTACACCAAGCAGCCGGTCGCGCTTGATGCGCTGCAAGTCACGTTCTCGAAGTCCGCTGCGCCAATCGAACTGGTCGGCAAGCCGGTGAACAAGGGCATTTCCATGCAGCCATCCGCAAAAGGCGAATGGATCTGGCTGGACGACAAGACGCTGCGCTTCACACCAGCAGCCGACTGGCCGGTGGGCCAGCATTACACGGTGACGTTCGATGCCGCCAAGGCATTTGCGCCGCATGTGCTGGTGGCCGACGACCATTTTGAATTCACCACCGTCGCATTCAAGGCAACGCTCGCCAAGGGCGAGTTTTACCAGGATCCACAGGACGCAACCGCGAAGAAGATCATCCAGGCGGTCGATTTCAACTATCCGGTCGATCCGGTGCGGTTCGAGAAGGCCATCGCGATGAATCTTCTCGACAAGGACGGCAAGGACGGCCCGGCGCTGCTGTTCACCGTGACCTACGACCAGTACAAGCTGCATGCGTGGGTGCATTCGCAACCGCTGGAGTTGCCGCGCGACGACGGCATGATCTCGGTAAAGATCGACAAGGGCGTGTGCAGTGCGCGCGGCGGAGATTGCACCGACAAGCCCATGAACACCACGGTCCGTGTGCCGGGGCTGTACAGCCTCACCATCGACGACATCAGCCCGACCCTGGTCGACAACGACAAGTACGAGCCGGAACAGGTGATGGTGGTCGCGGTGGGCGGTGCAGTGCGCGACAGCGAGCTCGCCGGACTGGTCCATGCCTGGATCCTGCCCGCACACGACTCGAACCACGGCGACGTCGCGGACATCAAGCCGCCTTCGAGTACCGATGCATCGGACGAGGCAACCCCGGACGACGAAGACCCTTACGACTGGAGCGAATCGGAAGTCAACGAAGCGCTCCTGCATCGTTCGCAGGTGCTGAAACTTCTGCCTGTTCCGACCGAAACCGAATACCAGGCGCTACAGAGCTTCAAGTTCCACGCCGCCCCGGGGCAGCGTATCTACGTGCGCATCGAGAAGGGATTGAAGTCCTTCGGCGGCTACCTGCTCGGCAAGCCGAAGACACAGGTGTTCACCGTCCCCGACTATCCGAAGCTGCTGCGCTTCGTCGCCGACGGCTCGTTGCTGTCGCTGAGCGGCAGCAAGCGAATCTCGGTGGTCTCGCGCAACATGACCGGCATGCAGATGCAGATCGGCCGCGTCCTGCCGGACCAGCTCCAGCACCTGGTCAGCCTCAACGAGGGCAACTTCAGCCATCCGCAGCTACCGTACAACTTCAGCGAAGAACACATCGTCGACCGCTTCGAACTCAAGCGCTCGTTCCCGAAGGGCGATCCGGGCCACGCGCATTACGAAGGCGTCGATCTCGCGCAATACCTGAAGGAAGGCAAGCACGGCGTATTCCTGCTGCACCTGACGGGCTACGACGCGGCCGCGGAAAAGAAGCAGGCTGCGGCCGAGGCTAAGGCGAAGGCCATCGCGAAGCAAGGCACCGCATCGCTGCCGTCTGATGGAGATGCGGCTGCGGACACGCCGTCCGACGGTTCCGATGAAGCAAGCGGCGATGAAGGCGAGGGCGACAGTGGAAATGGTGGCGAATCGCCGACCGATAACCGGCTGATCGTCGTCACCGATCTCGGCATGCTGGTCAAGCGCGGGCTGGACGGCAGCCAGGACGTGTTCGTGCAGTCGATCCATACCGGTCAGCCGGTCGGCGACGCGATCGTATCCGTACTCGCGATCAACGGGCAGACGCTGTACACGAAGACGACCAGTGCCGACGGCATGGCGCATCTCCCCACGCTCAAGGGACTCGAACACGAGAAGAAACCGGCGATGTACCTGGTGACGAAGGCGGACGACTTGTCCTTCCTGCCGATCGGCGGCAGCGACCGCCAGCTCGACTATTCGCGCTTCGACATCGGTGGCGATGCGAGTGCGCTGAACCAGGGACAGTTGTCCGCCTACCTGTTCTCCGACCGCGGCATCTACCGGCCGGGAGATGGCTTCCACATCGGCCTGATCGTGCGCGCTGCGAGCTGGACGCGCAGCGTCGCCGGAATTCCGCTGCAGGCCGAGATCGTCGATCCGCGCGGCGTGACGGTGAAGCAGTTGCCGCTCGCGATGGACGGATCGGGCTTTGGCGAACTGGGCTATACGACCGTCGAAACCGCGCCCACCGGCACCTGGACGGTGAACCTGTACATCACCCGCGAAGGCAGGACGAGTACACAGATCGGCAGCACCACCGTGCAGGTGAAGGAATTCCTTCCCGACCGCATGAAGGTCGCCGCGAAGCTGTCCGAACAGGTCGCCGAAGGCTGGGTGAAACCCGATGCGCTCAAGGGCCTGGTCGATGCGCAGAACCTGTTCGGCACGCCGGCCGCGAATCGTCGCATCGAAGCGACGCTGACCCTGCGGCCCGCTTGGCCCGCGTTCCATAGCTGGCCCGACTTCCACTTCTACGACATCCGCCGTGCCAAGGAAGGGTTCGAGGAGACCCTGCAGGATGGCAAGACCGACGAGAACGGCCACGCCGAATTCGACCTGCATCTGAAGAAGTACGCCGAGGCGACGTACCAGCTGTACTTCCTCGCCAAGGCGCATGAAGCCGAAGGCGGCCGCAGCGTCGCCGCCGCCGCGCAGACGATGGTGTCGAGCAACGAGTGGCTGGTCGGCTACAAGGCCGTCGATGATCTCGACTACATCAACCGCGGCGCCGTGCGCAGCGCGCGCCTGGTCGCGATCAATCCGCAGGCGAAGGCGATCGAACTCACTGGCCTGAAGGCGCGGATGATCGAGCGCCGTTATGTGTCCGTGCTGACCAAGCAGGACTCGGGCGTCTACAAGTACGAATCCAAGCTCAAGGAAATCCCGATCGGCGACAAGTCGTTGACGATTCCCGCGGCAGGGCTCGACTACCCGCTGCCGACCGACAAGCCGGGCGACTATGCGTTGCTCGTGCTGCGCAGCAGCGACGACAAGGAAGTCAATCGCGTCGCCTGGACTGTCGCCGGTGCGGCCAACGTGTCGCGCTCGCTCGATCGCAACGCCGAGCTGCAGCTGAACCTCGACAAGAAGGACTACAAGCCCGGCGAAGCGGTTCAGATCGCGATCCACGCGCCATATGCGGGCAGCGGCCTGATCACCATCGAGCGCGACAAGGTGTATGCGCACGCGTGGTTCAAGGCGACGACGACGAGTTCGGTGCAACGCATCGTGGTGCCGAAGGATTTCGAGGGCAACGGCTACATCAACGTGCAGTTCATCCGTGATCCGTCGTCGGACGAGATCTTCATGAGTCCGCTCAGCTATGGCGTGGTGCCGTTCTCGGTGAACCTCGATGCGCGGCGCGACCAGTTGACCGTCGACGTGCCCGCACTGATGAAACCCGGCGACACGGTGACTTTCAAACTGCATTCCGCGCAGCCGACGCGGGCGATACTGTTCGCGGTGGACGAGGGGATCCTGCAGGTCGCGCGCTACAAGCTCGAGGACCCGCTGAAGTTCTTCTTCCGCAAGCGGATGCTGCAGGTGAAGACCGCGCAGATCCTCGACCTGATCCTGCCGGACTTCGAGAAGCTGATGGCGATGACGGCGGCCCCCGGCGGCGATGCGGACTCCGCGATCGGTCGCCAGCTCAATCCGTTCAAGCGCAAGCGCGACAAGCCGGTGGTGTACTGGTCCGGCATCGTCGACGTCAACGGCGAGAAGGATTTCAGCTATGCCGTGCCTGATTACTTCAATGGCAAGCTGCGCGTGATGGCCGTTGCGGTATCGGTCGACCGCATCGGCACGATCGAGAGCGGGACGACGGTGCGCGGCGACTTCGTGCTGTCGCCAAACGTACCAACCACGCTCGCGCCGGGCGACGAGGCGGAAATCAGCGTCGGCGTCGCGAACAACCTCACCAACATCGGAGTGAAGCCCGTGCCGGTGGCGGTGACGCTGAGGACCGGGCCGCAGTTACAGGTCCTCGGCAGCGCGACGCAGGGCGTGAACCTGGCGTCGATGCGTGAAGGCGTTGCGCTGTTCCGCGTCAAGGCCACCGATCGCCTCGGCTCGGGCAACCTGACCTTCATTGCCGCGTACGCGGGCAAGTCGGCGAAGCAAAGTGTGGACCTGTCGGTGCGCCCGGCCGCGGCCTATCGCACCCAGGTCGACGTGGGCAGGGTCGATCCGGGCAGGCAGGTGGACCAGCCCAACCTGCGCCCGATGTACGACGCCTACGCCTCGCGCGACACGGCGATCTCCAACCTGCCACTCGTGCTTGCGCAAGGCCTGACGAGCTTCCTCGTGAATTACCAGAACTACTGCAGCGAACAGGTCGTGAGCATGGCGATGCCCCGGCTGGTCGTCGCGAAGTGGCCGGTGGTGCCGGTGTTCACGCATGCGCTGCAGCCGGCGGTCGGCGACAGGACGATTGGCAACGACGCCACCATCGCGAACCTCGTCGACGTGCTGCACTCGCGGCAGAACAGCGAAGGAGGCTTCGGCCTGTGGTCGGCGACGCCCGAAGCCGAACCGTTCGTGTCGGTGTATGCGATGAACTTCCTGCTCGAAGCGCGCGACCGCGGCATCCACGTGCCGCCGTCCATGATCGATGCGGGCGACAAGTACCTGCTGCAGCTGGCATCCGACAACGGCATGGACACGCTGGACAAGCTGCGCCAGCGTGCCTATGCGGTGTACCTGCTGACCCGCCAGGGCAACGTGACCACCAACAACCTCGCCGCGGTGCAGAAGCGCCTCGAGGATGCATATCCGAAGGTGTGGGAGCACGACCTCGCCGCCGCGTGGCTGGCCGCCTCGTACAAGCTGCTCAAGCAGGACAAGCAGGCGAACGCACTGATCACCGGACCGCAGACCGACCTAACGCGCAAGCTGGCCGACGAGCCGTTCCTGTACGGCTACTACTACGATCCGCTGACTCGCGACGCGAGCGTGCTGTACCTGCTCGCCAAGCATTTCCCGGAGCGGGCCAACGCGTTGCCGCCGCGCGTGTTCGAGAACATCGCATGGCCGCTGGAGCACGACGAGTACAACACGACGTCCGCGGCGATGACGATCCTCGCGCTCGACAGCTACGCGACGCAGACCTCGGGTGAGTTGGGCAAGCTCGCCATCAACGCGGTGTATGCAGACGGAACCGCAAGGTCGATCGCGACCATCCAGGGCAACCTGCTGCAGGCCGGTAGTTGGGATGCGAAAGCGCGCAAGCTGCGCTTCGTCAATCGCAGCGTGGTGCCGGCATGGCACGTGGCGAGCCAGGGTGGCTACGATCGCCTGCCGCCGGACAAGGCGATCAAGGATGGCATCGAGATCGTGCGCGACTACACCGATTCGGCAGGCAAGCCGCTCACGCAGATCGCGGTCGGTGCGGAAATCGACGTGCATGTGAAGATCCGCGCGACCGGCACCGAGGGCGTCGGTAATGTCGCCATCGTCGACTTGCTGCCGGGCGGCTTCGAGCCGGTGATTGAGCCGCCGCCGGAACCCGCCGCTGCGGCCGATGGCAGCGACGCCGCTGCGAGCGACGCCGCTGCGAGCGATAGCAGCGATGCCGCCGCGCAACCCGTGGCATGGCGTTCTCCGATCGGGCTGTCGGGTTCGACCTGGCAGCCCGAGTACGCCGACATCCGCGAGGATCGCGTGGTGATCTACGGCACCGCTACGCCGGACGTGCGCGAGTTCGTCTATCGCATCAAGGCCACCAACGCCGGCACGTTCGCGGTACCGCCGGCGTATGGCGAATCGATGTACGACCGCCGGATCCAGGCGCGATCGCCGGGAAGCGGATCGCTTACGGTGGTGCACGCGCCGTGAGTCGTCACGTCGGCGCATCTTCCCGGTTGGGGGATGCGCCGCGTGCGTGCGCACATCGTCGCGACGTTCCATGAGCGCTTTCCGAATCGTGATGCGCAGGCTCGCACGCTGGATCCAGCGCTGGCAGAACTGGCTGGTCGGCGTCGCCCTGATGGTGGCCGTGCTGGTCGGATTCCGGCTGTGGCCGCATCCGCCATTGCGCGACTGGATGCCGACGTCGACGGCGGTTTACGACGACCATGGCAGGTTGCTGCGCCTGACCCTCGCCAGCGACGATCAATACCGCTTGTGGGTGCCGTTGCAGGACATTTCGCCGCAACTCGTCGAAGGCGTGCAATTGCACGAGGATCGCTGGTACGACTGGCATCCGGGCTTCAATCCGTGGGGACTGCTGCGCGGCGCATGGGTGACCTATGTGCGCCATCGGCATCCGCAGGGCGGCTCCACGATCACCATGCAACTCGCGCGTCTGTTGTGGCGGCTCGATACGCGCATGCCATCGGGCAAGCTGCGTCAGCTCGCGCGCGCGGAACAGCTCGAGCTGTTCTATTCGAAGAAGCAGATCCTCGAGGCCTACCTCAACGTCGCGCCGTACGGCCGCAACGTGCAGGGTGTCGGCGCGGCGAGCCTGGTGTATTTCGCGAAACCCGTCCGCCAGCTGACCTTGCCGGAAGCGTTGACGCTCGCGGTGATTCCGCAGGATCCGACCCGCCGCCTGCAAGCCGGGCATGCAGCGAGCGATGCGGCGATCATCAATCCAGCCCTTGCCGCCGCGCGCAACGAACTCTACGTGCAATGGTTGCGCAGGCATCCGCGGGACGCGGCGCAGAAACCGCTGTTCGCGTTGCCGCTGAACCTGCGTCCGCTGTCGCAGCTGCCGTTCGAGGCGCCGCATGCGGTCGAACAGGTGCTGGCCGCGCAGCGCGTCAGCGGCGGCAGCGATCCCGCGCGCATCGAGACGACGATCGACCTCGACTTGCAGCACGGCATCGAGCGGCAGATCGCGCACTATGTCGAGCGCAACGGCGCGCGCGGCATCCGCAACGCCTCGGCGATCCTGGTCGACACCCGCGACATGGGCATCAAGGCGATGGTCGGTTCGGCCGACTATTTCGATGCGGCGATCCAGGGCCAGGTCAACGGCACGCTCGCAAAACGCTCGCCCGGTTCCACCCTGAAGCCCTTCATCTATGCGCTGGGTTTCGACCAGGGCGTCCTGCATCCGCAGACCGTGCTGCGCGACGTGCCGACGTCGTTCGGGCCGTATACGCCGGAGAATTTCGACGGCCATTTCCTCGGTCCGATCACCGCGACGCAGGCGCTGATCCGCAGCCGCAACATCCCGGCGGTATGGGTCGCTTCGCAACTCGGCAAGCCCAGCCTCTACGACTTCCTGCGCGCGGCCGGTATCAGCCGCATGGCGAGCGCCGAGCACTACGGACTCGCGCTCGTGCTCGGCGGCGGCGAGGTGACGCCGCAGGAACTCGCCGGCCTTTACGCGATGCTGGCCAATCGTGGCGTGCTACAGCCGCTGCGCCTGCGCGCGGACGACCGCCAGGTCGCCGGCACGCGCATGCTCAGCGACGAAGCGAGCTTCATGGTGATGGACATCCTGCGCCAGAATACGCGTCCGGACGAGAGCACGGGCGCGCAACCGGCGTCGTTCCGGGTGTACTGGAAGACGGGCACCTCGTGGGCGTTCCGCGACGCGTGGACGACCGGCAGTTTCGGCCCGTACGTGCTCGTGGTGTGGGTCGGCAACTTCGACAATACCGGCAATCCGGCCTTCGTCGGCATCGATGCGGCAGCGCCGCTGTTCTTC
Source organism: Pseudomonadota bacterium (assembly GCA_043747745.1). Taxonomy (GTDB): domain Bacteria; phylum Pseudomonadota; class Gammaproteobacteria; order Xanthomonadales; family Xanthomonadaceae; genus SZAS-103. The sequence continues at coordinate 59,170 of JAYTOP010000026.1, read as the reverse complement.
CAGATCATCGACGCGCTCGGCGCGGAACACGCGCAACTGCAGGAGCCGCTTCGCGGCATGCCCGCGAACGTCAAGCGCGTGCAGGTCTGCCTCGCGAGCGGCGAACTGCCGAATGAATGGTGCCCGCAGACGGGATCGACCTGGTTCATTCCCGGCAAGTCGCCGATCAAGGTCAGCAACATCCATCGCCCGGTGGTGATCGACGATGCGACCGGCAAGCCCGCATGCCCGCCGTATGCCGGACGCACGCATGTCGAGGTGTACGAGTTCTGGCCGTCCGACCTGCAGCAGGTGTTCGCGCAGGCGGGCATGCCGCGCCGCGCGCCGCCGCAGAATCCAGACTGCGACAACGCAGGCCAAGTGGTGGGCGATCCGCCACGCATCACCTCGCCGCTGCGCGGCAGCAGTTATGCGATGCGCCTCAACCAACCGGAGCAGGGGCGCATCGCGTTCAACGCCACAGCCGATGCCGACACAAATGCGTTGTACTGGTTCGCCAACGACGCTTTCATCGGCCGCAGCACGCCGGGCGCATCGCTGTTCTGGCAACCAGAGGCCGCTGGCCACTACGACGTGCGCGTGGTCGACGATCACGGTCGCAGCGACCAGCGACCACTCGATGTGAGCCTGGTCGAGTAGGGCTACGCACTGCCGGAGTTTGCAACGACTGCTGGAGGCTGCAACGAAGTCGTGCAGAATGTCGTCTTGCCGCAACGGCATGCTCGATGTCCGTAATGGAGAAGCGCATGAAGGGAAACGTTTCCAGCGCGCTGCTCGCAGTGTTCTTCGTGATCGCCGGCGTTTTGCATTTTGTGTTCACGCCGAACTACATGAAGATCATGCCGCCGTGGCTGCCTTGGCATGCGATGCTCGTCATCATCAGCGGTGCGTGCGAGATCGCCGGTGGAGTCGGCGTGTTGTGGCATCGCACCCGGCGCTGGGCCGGTTATGGACTGATCGCGTTGTGCCTTGCGGTGCTGCCAGCGAATCTGCAGATGCTGCTGAATGCGCAGGCGACTGGTGCATCGGTGCCTTGGATGGCCGCGCTCTGGATGCGCCTGCCATTGCAACTCTTGCTCATCGCATGGATATGGCGTGCGACTCGGCAACGCCAAGTCTGAAGTATGCGTGTGCGGGCTTTGATAAAGTGCGCAGGATTCTTCCGTCCAGCGCGTCGTCGCCATTGCTTCTGCGATCGCACGTTGAGACAACCATCTCTTCAGGGGCTCACCATCATGCGACAGCTATGCAAACCGTTGGTCTTTTCCGTATTGGCAGCGCTCCCGGGCTGCGCGTCCATGGCAAGGATCGCGCACCACGACGCAGCAACCAATGCCCCATCAACGAATGCTTCATCAACGAATGCTTCAACAGTCGATGCGGCTGCGGCTGCGGCTGTGCGTTCGATCCGGCTGTGCCGCACCCAGTTTGCCGAACTCCAGCAACAGCTTGGAGTACCAACGCGCGACGGCATCATGCACAAGCAGCACATCGTGAGCTGGATCGTCCAATGGGACGCGCCGACACGCTATCTGGCAGTCCTGCTCAATGCGCAAAATACCGTAGTCGATCTCTACTGGAATGTGCCGTCGGAAATTCCGTGGACTCCGACCGATCAGTGCCTTGCGCCTTGAGTAGCGCCTGCGGCATCTGACGCATCGCCTCATCATCAGGCCCGTTGGCATAGCCGTCTTTCTCACCCAGCCCTGCCGGGCGTTCTTCGCCACGTGAGATGCCACTGGCATCTCACTAGCCGTGGCTCCTCACTCCCCGGCTCGGGGGTGCTGTTGTTGATGGGGGTTGAAACAATGGACTCCTCAGAGGACTCCACAAAAATGACCAGCAAATCCAGGGCACGACATGGCATCCGCAGTAGCGACAGGCTCGCCCTCAAACCAGCGACGCACGCGATCCGCCATGCCATCGCACTGGGCGGTCAGTAGTCCGGTGTTTGCGGGAACTTGCGCGTTCAGATGGTAGGTACGGCACATGGGCCGCTTCGAGCGGGTTCCATCTCGATGCGTCGTATCGCTGGATGAACTGCGATGCGCGGCTGGACTCGGTCGTTGGCGAGTCGCGCGCAACCGGCAAGGCTGCTGCGTTCAACGTGGAGCTTGGCAGGGACTGGACGCTCGGCGATGGGGTGACGATTGAACCGCAGCTCCAGTACACGCGCACGACCGTGGACCACACCGACACATTGTCCGGCGCGCTCGCTGGCTTCAAGCCGGAACCTGGCGATTCGTCGCGTGGTCGCGCGGCTGTCCTGCTCAGCAAGGGCTTCGCATCAGGCAGCACGGTGTGGACACCGTATGTTTCGGTCAGTGGTGTGGGCGAGTTCGACGGCATGAATTCCTACACGATCGATGGAAACTTCTCAGCGACGACCAGCACCAAGGGGACGCGTGCGCTGGTCGAAGGCCGATTGAGTGTGCGCACCGGCAAGCTGTCGGTGTTCGGCGGCGTGAACTGGCAGGACGGCGCAGCGTTGAAGAGCTTCGTCGGCGGTCAGATCGGCTTGCGCTACACCTTGAGAGTGTGTGTGGTGGAAGAACCCGGCGGACGGCCTTTCTCCCTGTTTCGCCGGGGATCTTTTTTTGCCGACGCCGCGTTGCGCATGTGCCAAGATACGAAGCGACGATTCGCTGAACTCGTTTCGCTGAACAGTACGATCCCTGTTTCTTGCCCAACGTCGGCAATTCGCTGATGTTCGGACTGCGCATGCCGCAAATCCTCGACTTGGTCACATTTGAAACTGAATTGCAGAAGGCCTGTTCGTGTCTGGACATGAACAACAAGAAGATGCAATCACTTGATCGACAAACGCGAGCGCCTGGCGATGTTCCAATGCAGCATGACTCCTCATCCGAGATTCGGCATTGCTGCTGCGAGCGCGCGCGCCACTGTCCTTGTTGTGCTGTTCGCGCTTGCGTTGGCAGGCTGCAGCAATCAGGCTGATCTTGATGCCGCCGCGCATGCCGCGACCAATCAGATGCAGCGAAATGCGGCAATCGGCGCATTGGTGCAGAACTACGATCAGGCACGCGCTGCCCAGCAATGGGATCTTGCCTTGACCTACGCGGACAAGTTGCAGCGCATGGCGCCCGATAGTGTGTTCGCGCACGCAGTGCAGGCCACGCTGGTCGATACCAATGTCCACGCCGATCAGGTGCGAGACAAGCGTCGTCTCGCCGCGCTGTGGACTTACAACATGCAGCCGACCAACATGGATGACGATGGTGTGTTGGTCAGCGCATCGATCGATTCCGACGACAAGTCTGATTCCGAAGACTCCGCGACAGCACGACTAGTCTTGCGACGGCACCCGAAATGGGGGCGCAGCATATATCTCGTGCTTGACCATGGCCAGTTTGACTGTGTGCCTGGCTGCAGCGTGCGGGTGCAGTTCGACGACCAACCGGCGCGTTCGTTCGTGGCGAGAAAGTCGAGTCAGAACAACCAGACCTTGTCCATCGACGACGAGAAGACGATCCGCGAGATCCTCGACAAGATCCGGGTGATCACGATCGACACCAGTGTTGATGGCCAGCCGCAATCGCTGAGTTTCAAGGTCGGCGGCTTCGACCGCGTGGCACTCGAACGGCGCATGCAGTAAGGCCATCTGCGCAACGCCGAGCGTTGCAGGCAGCGCTGTAACGATGAAATGCGTGGCAGGCGGTGGTATGCGTATCCCCGATGCGCGCATTACCATTGCGCCAGGCACAAACCCGGGACGACGCGATGGACCTCAATCCGATGGAAACGGTGGAAACCGTGAATGAAGACTCCGCTGCCGCGAACGATCGCAGCATCGCGCGATTGAACACGTGGGTTGCGCTGACAGTCGCGATACTCGCCACGTTCATGGCGGTGTGCCAGGTGAAGGATGGAAACATCGTCCAGGCGATGCAGCAGGCGCAGGCCGACAAGATCGACCACTGGGGCTATTACCAGGCGCGCAACCTGCGCGAGGAAGTCGCCAAGTCCACGCTCGTGCAGTTGACGCTGGATGCAGCGGATCGCCCGGCTCCGCAGCAGGCTGCCTATGCCACGGCGATCGCGAAATATGTGGCGCTGGCGAAGGAACAGGACGAGAAGAAGCAGGCCGTGATGCTACAGGCGCAGGACGACCAGAAAGCCTACGACGCGCTGAATATCCACGACGACCAGTTCGACCTGTCGGACGCACTGCTCGCGATCGCCATCTCGCTGCTCGCACTGACCGCATTGACCCACAAGCGCTGGCTGTTCTTCCTCGCGCTGGTGCCCACGTCCGGCGGCGTGTTGATGGGCGTTGCAGGGCTGCTCGGCTGGGCGCTGCATCCCGACGCACTTGCGAAATTACTGAGCTGACGGCGGGGCAGGGTCGCTGCGTCAGCGTCGCGGTTGAAACGGGCAGGCCGCGCTCACGTCCCAGACGTGAGTGCGGGGCTGACAGAGTCGCGAATCCTCACCAGATCCTGACGCGCGCCTTCGCCTCGAGGTACAGCGCTTCGCCAGACTTGGGCGAGAACGCGTTGTACCAGGCATCGATGTTGCGCACGGTCTGCGCGCGGTAACGCGCCGGTGCATGGCTGTTGCCGACGACCTGCGCGCGCAACGCCGCATCGCGCGACTTGTCCCGCCACGATTGCGCGAACGCGAGGAAGAGGCGCTGGTCGCCGCTGACGCCGTCGATCACCGGCGCCGGCTTGCCGCCGAGCGACTTGTGGTACGCCGCATATGCGATCGTCAGACCGGACACGTCCGCGATGTTTTCGTTGAGCGTCTGCTGCCCGTTGATGTGCAGGCCCGGCAACGGTTCGTAAGCGTTGTACTGCGCGACGAGTTGTTGGCCGGCAGCCTTGAAGTGCGCCTGGTCCTCGGGCGTCCACCAGTTCGCGAGGCGTCCCGATGCGTCGAAATCGGCGCCGGTGTCGTCGAAACTGTGGCTGATCTCGTGGCCGATCACTGCGCCGATCGAACCATAGTTCGCCGCCGCATCCGCATGCGGGTCGAAGAACGGCGCTTCGAGGATCGCGGCCGGAAAATTCAGCGCGTTCTGCAATGGCAGGTTGACCGCGTTGACGGTCTGCGGCGTCATCCACCATTCACCGCGATCGACCGGCTGGTCGAGTTTGGCGAGTTGGTGTTTGTATTCGAACAGACCGGCGCGATCGTGGTTGTCGAGTGCGTCGTCGGCGCGGATGTCCAGCGTCGCGTAGTCGCGCCACGTTTCCGGATAGCCGACGCCGACCCGCAGCGTCGCGAGCTTCGCCTTGGCCTTCGCGCGCGTCGCAGGCGTCATCCAGTCGAGCTTGTCGACGCGGTCGACGAACGCCGCGACGATGTTGTCGACCATCGTCTTCACCTCGGCCTTCGACGAAGCCGGGAAGTAGTGCTTCACGTAGATCTGTCCGACCGCATCGCCCAGGTCGCCATTGGTGCGCGCGATGGCGCGCTTCCAGCGGTCGCGCTGTTTCGGCGTGCCTTGCAGGGTATGGCCGTAGAACTCGAAGCTCGCATCGTCGAATGCTTTCGGCAGCACGCCCGCATCGGCATTGATCGCGTGGAAGCGCAGGTAGGCCTTCCATGTCTCCAGCGGCTCGCTCGCGACCAGCGCCGACAACTTCGTCGTGGCGTCCGGTTCCCAGACGATGATCTGCTTCTGGTTGTCGAGGCCGGCCGCGCCGAAGTACGCGGTCCAGTCGAGTCCCGGCGCCTTTGTCGCGAAGTCGGCAAACGGCCACGGATTATTGGCCTTGTGCACGTCCTCGCTGTCGACGATGCTCGCGTGCGCGGTCGCGATCTTTATTTCGAGGTCGAAGATCGCCTTCGCCTTCGCCTCGGGATACGTCGCACCGGAAAGCTTGAGCACCGTTGCGACGTAGGCGAAGTACGCCGTGCGCGCGTTCGCCATGTTCTTGTCGGTCGCGAGGTAGTAGTCGCGGTTTGGCATGCCGAGGCCGCCTTGCAGCAGATAGGGGACGTTGTGCGACGTGTCCTCCAGTCCCTATGCGACGAACAGGCCGAACAGGTGCTCGGTGTCCAGGTTAGTGGCATTGACCGGGTCCACGTCGGCGCGCAGTCCTTCGCCCAGCACGCGCGCGAGGTCGGTCCTGGAAGCGATCGCATCGATCTTCGCGAGTGTGGGCTGGATCGGTGCGAGCCCGTTCTTCTCAATCCGGTCCTGGTCCATGAAGGCCGCGTAGTAGTCGGCGATCAGGCGCTCGTTCGAGCCTTTCGTAGCATGCGCATCGCCGGCGGCGCGGATCAGCTCGGCGTTGCGCTTCTCGGCTTTCTGGAAGACCTCGAAGAACACGCCGGTGCTCGAACGGTCGTCGGGGATCACCGCAGCCTTGCGCCAGCCGCCATTGGCATAGCCGTCGAAATCGTCGCCGGGCGTCACCGCGTGATCGATTCCGGCGAGATCCACGCCAACCGGGGTCTTCTGCGCCGCGGCATTCGCCATCGGGAGAGGCGATGGCTGCGCGGCAGACTTCGGTGTCGCTGCCCATGCTGGGCTGCAAAGGGCTGTCGCGATCAGGACATACATCAGGCGCTGCATGGTTTCCACCTCGAGTCGGAGCAAACAGTGAGGATAGTCCCCCGACCGCCGCATTTTCATCACTACGAAGCCGTTGCCTGGGCAGGCGATGGGTATTGCGCTCGTGCGTCGTCTCAATCCTTAAAAAACGATGCCCGGCGAGCCAGTCGTTGCGGCTGGCGGCCGGGCATCGCGATGTCATGTGATTCGGTGGATCAGTGGAGCGATTGCAGGTTGAGGACGATTGACAACACCGCATCCTGGACGGAATAGCGGCCGTTGTCGTACCTGCCGTAGCGATAGCGCGTGTAGTAGCCATCCTCATAGCCACGCTTGAAACCCTTGCGGAAGTAATAGGCGTACTCGTCGTAACTCACGTACGAGCCTTCGTAGCCGTAACTCGCGTCCTGATAGGCGTACGAATTGCGGTAGTCGTAGCGCCAGCGATCCTGACGGTCGGCTTGGCCGGCGGCGAAGCCTTCCCCGTAGCCGGCATTGATGGCCTCGCGCAGGGCATCTGCACCGTACTGGTTAACCTCGTACCAGCTACCACTGCGCGAATAACGGTAGCTCGGGGCGGTGTAGTAGTACGGATCGTTGTTGTAATCCCAGTTCCGGCTCTGCAATGTCACCCGCTGCTGCTGCAAGCGCTCGTAATAGCGCTGCTGGAACTGGTACTGCGAATTGCGGTGCTGCCGCTGCAACTGCATGGCGAGCGAGCGCGAGACCGCCTGTTGCTGGTCAAGGCGATGCTCGTACTGCACGACGCGCTGTTTCTGCTGGGCGATATTTTCCTGCTGCTTTTCTTGCGACAGACGCTTGCGCTCCTGCTGGTTCTGCGCCTGCTCCTGACGCTTGTCCTTCTGCTGCTGCGCGTCACGTTGGGTGGCAGCGTCGTGCTGGTCGGCCTGCGCTTTCAGATTGGCTTGGTGCTGCGCGTTGCGCTCCTGCGCCGCCTGCTGCAAACGATCCTGCTGCTGCGTCTTGGCCTGTTCGCGCTGGTCGGCCTGCTTCGCACGATCCTGCTGCTGTGCGTTGGCCTTGTCCTGCTGCTGCATCTTCAGCTTGTCCTGCTGGGCCTGCCGCTGGTCGTTCTGTTGTGCGCGATCCTGCTTTTGCAGCTTGAGCTTGTCCTGCTGCGCCTGGCGCTGATCGGCGTGCTTCGCACGATCCTGCTGCTGCGCGTTGGCCTTGTCCTGCTGCTGCATCTTCAGCTTGTCCTGCTGGGCCTGCCGCTGCTCATTCTGCTGTGCGCGATCCTGCTGTTGCAGCTTGAGCTTGTCCTGCTGCGCCTGGCGCTGGTCGTTCTGTTGTGCGCGATCCTGTTGTTGCGCGTTGGCTTTTCCCTGCTGCTGGGCCTGCGAGCGTTCGGCCTGCCGCTGCTGCGTATCCTGCATGGCACCTTTCTGTTCCTGTTGCCGCTGCCCGCGAGCTTGCGCGACTTCCTGCTGCGTCTGTGCCTTGTCCTGTGCAGGCTTGGCCTGTTTCTGCTCAGCGGCGGCCGCTTTTTTCTCGGCCTGCTGTTGCTTCAATTCCTTCTTCGTCTGTGCGTCCTGTTCGTCCTGCGCAAAGGTCGGGGCAATCGCCCCAACGCACACGATCGCGGCAATCATGGCCGCGAGTATTTTCCGGTTGGAGCCTGCAACGTTCATAGCCATCTCCCTGGTCCATCGACAATCGACGCGCCCGCCACGCGATAACGCGCTTTTGCCGGACGAGGCAGCCATCCAGCTGCCATGCCCCAGAAGGCACCATCGGCACTGAATGCGGGATGATCCAGGTCAAATCCAGCCCACCTAGGTGGCAAGGTTTGCATGGTCTGTTCATAAATTGCGCATGCCGAGGCGACGCGTTTGCGGGGCGACACCCGCTATAAACTGCTTCGTGACCGGACCGCCGCAATGCCGAGACGGTTTCGTCCGCGAACGCACTACCGGTGAAGGAGGTCGCCATGCAGGGCAAGTTCGACAACATCCTGGGAACGATCGGCAACACGCCGATCGTGCGCTTGAACAAGCTTGCGCCGCCGAACGTCAACGTGTTCGTGAAGGTGGAGGCATTCAATCCGATGGGCTCGGTCAAGGACCGGCTCGCTCTCGGCATCATCGAGGACGCCGAGCGTCGCGGTGCGCTATCTCCGGGCCAGGCCGTGATCGAGGCGACCAGCGGCAATACAGGCATCGGCTTGGCGATGGTGTGCGCGGTCAAGGGCTATCCGCTGGTCGTGGTGATGGGCGAGAACTTCAGCGTCGAGCGGCGCCGGATGATGCGCTTCCTCGGCGCGAAGGTCGTGCTCACGCCGGCAGCGCAGCGCGGCACCGGCACGCTCGCGAAGGCCGTCGAACTCGCGAACGCGCACGGCTGGTTCCTGTGCCGGCAGTTCGACAACGAAGCGAACGCGAACATGCACTCGCGCACCACTGCGCCGGAAATCCTCGCCGCGTTCGAAGGCGAACGGCTCGACTACTGGGTCACCGGCTACGGTACTGGCGGCACGCTTAAAGGCGTCGCGCGCGTGCTGAAGGCTCAGCGCCCGGAGACGCAGGTCATCGTCTGCGAACCGGACAATTCCCCGGTGCTCGGCAGCGGCATCGCGCAGTCGCGCCAGCTGGATGGCACCATCCGGGAAAGTCATCCGAGTTCGCGCCCGCACGTGATGCAGGGCTGGTCGCCGGACTTCATTCCGCGGCTGACCGAGGACGCGGTCGCGATGAAACTGGTCGACCGCATCGTCCCGATCAACGGTTCGGACGCGATGCGGCTCGCGCGCGAACTCGCGCGGCAGGAAGGGATCTTCGTCGGTATCTCCGGCGGCGCGACCCTTGCTGGCGCGTTGAAGGTCTGCGAGTCGGCGCCGGATGGCGCGAACGTGCTGTGCATGCTGCCCGACACCGGCGAGCGCTACCTCAGCACGCCGCTGTTCGACGGGATCGACGCCGACATGTCGTCCGAGGAACTCGAAATTTCCCGATCGACACCCGGATGCCGTTTCGATGTGCCGCCGCCCGCGCCGCCGACTGCTGCGACGCCGAAGCCGGAAGGTGTCTCCGCACCTGCGGTGTCGGCCGAAGTGGAGGATTTCGTCGCCCGCGTGATCGCCGATCCGGAACAGCCGCTCGTGCTGTTCGCGCTCGAGTGGTGCGAGTTCTGCTGGTCGCTGCGCAAGCTGTTCGCGAAATGCGCGATCCCGTACCGGTCCGTCGACCTCGACTCGACCGCCTACCAGCGCGACGACCGCGGCGGCCAGATCCGCGCCGTGCTGCACGCGCGCACCGGCAGCAGAACGATCCCGCAGGTGTTTGTCGGCGGCGCTTACATCGGCGGCTGTACCGACACGCTGGAGATGTTCAAGGACGGACGCTTGCAGGGCATGCTGACGCAGCATGGTATCGGTTTCGACGAAGCCATCAGCGTCGATCCTTACAGCCTGCTGCCCACGTGGCTGCATCCGCGCTGATCGCGATCCACGAAGAGTTCCAACGAGGGAAACCACTGACATGAAGCCAGCCAAATCCACCAACCGGCCCGGTCCCGGGTCAACATCGTTGCGCAAGGCGCTGCTAGGCGACATCGCGCTCGCGGCGTGCGTGGTCGTTTCGGCCATCGTCATGGCATCCGCACAGGCGCAGCTGGTACGCGCGACGGAAGGCCAGCGCCAAACGCAGCCGCAACGCACGCTCATCGCGCAGCGCGTGGAAAGGCTCAGGCAAACCAGCGAGGCCTTCCGGTCGATTGCAGCATCGCCGTTGCCGCGCGACCTGTCCACCGAACAACGGAGCGAGGCGAATCGCTACGTGGCGTGGCTGAAGACATGTGCAGGCCAGATGGACGCACTTGCAGCGTCAGGCGAGGGTGCGATCGGTACCGGCGGTGGTGCCGCGAGCAGCGGCAGCAGTTCCATGGGCGGCAACGGCGTCGTCGGCAACGCTGCCGGTGGAGGCGGGCAGGATCAATTGCTGGCCGCCACCAGCAACATGCAGGAGACGCAGATGTCCTTCAACCTGCAATACCTGCAGTTGCAGAACGCGATGCAAAATGAAAACCGTCAATTCACGATGGTGTCCAACATCATGAAGACGAAACACGACACGGTGAAAAATTCGATCAGCAACATCCGTTGACGTTGCGGCGACGCCGCCCATTGCCGGCGATCAGTATCCCTGCGCAGCCGGCGCCATGCGCACGGCCGGTTCGACGGTCACGCTGGCTTTCTCGTTCATCAACTGCGCCTGTCCATCCTGGACCATGCATTGCAGTTGCATGTTGCGATCGATGAGCGTCGCGAGTTCCTGCACGGTGGCTGCTGGAATGTCGATCACGGTAAGGTTCTTCGAGCGTGCGAGGCCGCCCGCGATCTTGTCCCACCAGATGTCCGCACTGCGTCCGCTGTAGCTGACCACGACGACCTGGCGCGCGCGTCCGCAGGCCTTGCGGATACGTTGTTCGTCGGGCTGGCCGAGTTCGATCCATTGCTCGATCTCGCCGGTAAGCGACTTGCGCCACAGGTCGGGCTCGTCGTCGCTGCTCAGCCCGCGTCCGAATTCCAGGCGCTCGTCGGCATGCAGCGCGAACGCGAGCAATCGCACCATCAGGCGCTCGTTCGTTTCGGATGGATGCTGCGCGAGCGTCAGCGCGTGCGTCGCGTAATAGCCGCGATCCATGTCGCTGACCTGCACTTCTGCTTTGTAGATCGTGGCCTTGGGTGCCATGTGCTTCCTTGCGGGATAACGGCCATTGTAGGAGAACGGGGAGGCGTACGGATTCCGTCGGTTCGCAGTACATGCCTATCGGTGCCGCTGCGTGCGACGATAAGGGCCAGCCGCTGGGGCGAGGGGAACGACCGGGATGGCGATCAAGAAAGGCGTGCCGCCGAAGCCGAGCTTGCCGGAGCGGGCGGCCGCGATGTTCGTCAAGATCTGGGGACGCTGGGACCGCGCGTTCGGGCGCACGTCGGCCGCGTTCGCGTCGCGGATGCGTTTCTCGTTTTTCCCCGTGTGGACCCTGATCGCGCTCGCATTCCTGTTCTGGGACTTCTACGGCGTCCCGACCTGGAACGGAACGTGGGGCGGGAACAAGTCGCTGGCGTCGGTCGAGGACTCGCTGTTCGACACGGTGATCTCGAAGCGGCCGGTGGATCCAAAATCGTCCGGCCGGGTGCTGGTTGCGGCGATCGACGAGTGTTCGATCAGCTATTTCGCGAACAAGGGCCTGACCGGCTGGCCATGGCCGCGCGACCGCCATGCAGACCTGCTCACTGCGCTGGGAGACGGCGGTGCAGCCGCAGTGGGTTATGACGTCATGTTCTTCGACAAGCAGAGCACCGAGGCCGACTCGGATGCGATGCTCGAGCAGCTTGCGGCTTCGGGCTTGCCGTTCTTCTTCGGCGCGAGTTACGACCCGGACAATGCCGATGTGCCTGGGACCGCGACCATCGACCGCTGGTCCGGCGCGTTGCCGCTGGTGGCGCATCCGACCGACTCTCCGCGCGTCGCATTGCAGTTGCCGTTCGGCGACACGATGCGCAAGCGCAGCGGCAACACCAGGATCAATCGCGCCGGCGATGGCGTGATGCGCGATTTCCAGGTCTGGGAACAGGCCGGGGACTGGGCCGTGCCGTCGTTGTCGGCATTGCTCGCGGCGGAGGCCACCCACCGCAAGGTCACCGATTTCCCGCAAAGCATCCGCCTGAACTGGCGCACGCACGAACCCCTGCATGAGCCCGTCCCGACCTACAGCGCCATCGATTTCCTGCCGGACGAACACACGCCCTGCCTCAAGAAGGGACAGAAATTGCCCGACCTCAAGGGCAAGATCGTGCTGGTCGGCTACAACGCTTCGGGCATCAACGACATCAAGGCGACGCCGATCGACTCGCTGATGCCCGGCGTCGAGGTGCAGGCCGAAGCGGTCGAGAACCTGATCAGCAACAGCTGGATCCGTACGCCCCCTTCGGGCTTCAAGTATGCGCTCGCGGCGCTGTTGGTGATCTGGATCGGGTTCTCGTTCTGGCGCGGCGAACCGTCGCAGGACGTGGATGCGGTGTTCACTGCGACGAACGTCGTGCTGACCTCAATCGCAGTGCTGACGCTGACCTTCACGACGTACTTCTTCGATATATTCACCTCGGTCGGCACGTCGGTGACGTTCTTCGGGATCTGCCGTACCTATCTCGCCGGCATGCGCGGGCGTGCGCTCGGCAACGACGATCACGTGAAGGAACTCGGCGAAGGCGACCGCCTGCACATCGTGCTGCTGATCCTGCGGGTCAGCGTGGGGCAGGACCTGGAGGTGGTCGGGCACAATCCGGAAGCGCGGCGGTTCTGGGAGACGAACGAATACCGGCGACGCATCCGCCGGGTGCTGTACGCGCACGGCTACGGAAAGATGCACGAAGGCCTGATCGAGCGTAAAACATGGCTGGCATCGGATTTTCGCGACGTCGTGATGATGATCTGCGATGCGCCGTCGGTCGAGGAACTGCGCTGGGAGATCCTGCACGATCTGAATCTGATCAACGACGAGCTCGTCAAGATCGCCGACGAGAATCGTCTCGATCAGGTGGTGACCTGCAGCGGCGTGTATGTCGACCTGAGCGGCAAGGATGCGCAGACGCGTTCGATGGCGCTGCAGAACAGCCTGGGGCGGCTGCTGCTGCTGCCGGTAACCACCAGCCTGCGCGGATTCATCGCGGCCGATGTCGACTGCTTACCGCGTTATATTCAACCGAAGTCCGACGAACCCGACGCAGACAACACCAGTCCAGCACAATCCATTCCAGCCGGATCCAGCTTAGCCGGATCCAATCCAGCATCGACACAGCCACCAGAGGAACCGCCGCCATGCGCAGCCCCATCCGAATCCTGACTCTTGCCATCCTGGTCGCCCTTGCCGGAACTGCGGTCGCCGGCAAGAAGCCAGCGCATGCCGCCGCGCCTGCGGCCCCGGTAGCCCCGGCCGGTTCGCAGGGCACCACGGCGGCATCCGTCTACAAAGACAACGTCGCAGTGCACCAGGCCGCAGTGACGACATCGCCCACGGTGACCACGTTGAACAAGGGCAGTCCGGTCGAAGTGCAGCAGCAGCAGGGTCTGTGGTTCAACGTGAAGGCGCAGCCCAGCACGGTGGGTTTCGTGAAGATCAACGAGGTCCGCATCGCCAAGGCCGCTGGCGGCGACAAGAACGATGGCTACTCGATGTTCGGCGGCCATCAAAAGCCGGGCGAAACCGCTGGCGTGCGTGGCATCACTGTCGAGGCGTTGCAGGGCGCGACGTTCGACCAGGGACAACTGGATCGCATGCAGACGCTGCGCGTGGACGACAACGCCGCGAACGCTTACGCGAGTCGCATGCAACTGCAGAAGACCGATGTCGCCTACAACAAGGAACCCGGAATCGGCCAGGGACACCGCGACACGTCGGGCACGCCCGAGGAGACCCAGGCCAAGGCGGAAGAGAACACCGCCGTCAAGAAAGGTTTGTTCGGCATGGTCGGCAGCAGGCTTCCGGGCGGACTCGGCGCATCGGCGGGCAGCGCAGCCGATGCGATGCCGAAGAGCGAGCAGGAGAAATATGATGAGGAGGTCGCGATGGGCCCGCTGGTCGCAGGGCGCGTGCTCAGCGTGATGCCGCTGCTCAACGATCCCGCGGCGCAGCGGCGGGTCAATACGATCGGCCGCTGGGTCGCCGCACAGACGCCGCGCGACGACCTGCCTTGGACGTTCGCCATTGTCGACAGTTCGACGATGAATGCATTCGCCGCGCCGGGCGGATACATCATGGTGACGCGCGGGCTCTACGACGTGCTGCAGTCCGACGATGAGGTCGCCGCCGTGCTCGGCCACGAGATCAGCCATGTCGTCTCGCGCGACCACTACAACGTGATCCGCAAGCAGGCGATGGCGTCGATCGCGATGAGCGTCGGCACCAATTACGCGGTTGGCAAGATCGGTTCGCATGGTGGTGCCGCAGGTCCGTTCGAGCAGAAACTGGCCGGCTATTTCGCCAAGCAGGGTGCCTCGATCCTGCTGACCGGCTTCGACAAGGACGTGGAATACCGCTCCGACGCCGCGTCGCTAATCTATACCGCGCGTGCCGGCTACAACCCGCTCGCGATGTACGCGGTGCTGCAAAAGCTTTCGGCAGTCAGCGACGGTGGTCGCACCAGCAACCTCTACTCGACCCATCCAACCCCGTCCGCGCGACTCGACCGCCTCGACCAGAAAGGATTGCCGACCGTCGCGCAATTCACCGATCGGCCGTACGTGATGGGGATGCGCTGATCGGGGAGCGGGGGCTGGAGGTTGGGGCTGGGGTTTGGCAGGGCAAACGAGTCCAGCCTCAAGCCTCCAGTCCCCATCCCCGTTGGTTTGATCAGCCCGACCTGATCCCGAGTGTGTAGCCGATCCCGGCAAGGTCATCGCGCTCGCTGTCGAGGTCGGCGCGGGTCAGCGGATGCGATTCGAGCCAGCGCGCCGACAACCGCAGTTTCAGCTCCTTGTCGCCGACCGCGAGTCGAATCGTCGGCAACATATCGCGGTCGTGTCCGCGATGCAGCAGGACTGCGAGCCGCAGCAGCAGCGCGCAACGCAAGGCCGGTAGTTCAAGTCGCTCGGGCAATGCATTGATGCTCGCCATCGCGATCGAACGGCGCTGGCAACGCACGAGTGCGCCGAGCATCTGTTGTTCGGGCCGCGAGAAACCGGCGATGTCGGAGTGTTCGATCAGGTAGGCGCCATGCACATGATGCTGGCTGTGCGCGATGGCGAGTCCGATCTCGTGCACGCGCGCGGCCCAGGCGATCATGCGACGCCAGTCGGCATCGAGTTGCCACGCGGCATCGGCTTGGTCGAACAGTTTCAACGCCGTGCGCTCGACCTGTGCGGCCTGCTCACGATCGACGCCGTAGCGTTCCATCAATGCATCGACCGACGTCTCGCGCGGATCGCGATCGCTCGCACGACCGAGCATGTCGTACAGCACGCCTTCGCGCAGCGCCGACTTGCTGGCCTGCATGCGCTTGAGGCCGAGTTCGTTGAACGCCGCCTGCAGCACCAGCAGGCCGCCTGCGATCACCGGCCGGCGATCTTCCGACAGACCGGGCAGGGCGATGTCCTCGATGCGTTCGAACTCCAGCAGTCGATCGCACAAGGCCGCAAGTCCGTCATCTGTGATCGCGCCGCGCGTGAGTTTCATCGCGGCGAGGATCTCGCTGACCGACTTGATCGTGCCCGACGAACCGATCGCGTCGTCCCAGCCGCGCTCGCGGTACGCGCGCACGAACTGCTGGAATTCGGCGGAGACTTCGGTCAGCGCATCTTTCCAGCGCTTGCGGCCGAGCTTGCCGTTTTCGAAAAAGCGCCGCGTGCTGGCGACGCAACCCATCTGTAAACTTTCACGCTCAAGCGGCTCATAGCCTTCGCCGATGATGAATTCTGTCGAGCCGCCACCAATATCGATCACCAGCCGACGCTTGCCGGTCGGCGGGCTTGCGTGTGCGACGCCGAGATACACCAGGCGCGCTTCCTCGCGGCCCGAGATGATCTCGATCGGATGCCCGAGCGCGGCCTCGGCCGGCAGCAGGAATGCGCGCGGATCGCGCAACTGGCGCACGGTGTTGGTCGCAACGATGCGCACGCAGTGCGGCGGCAGCGTGCGGATGCGCTGGCCGAAGCGCGACAGGCAATCGAGCGCGCGTTCGAGCACATTCGCGCGCAAGCCGCCCGCGCCATCCAGACCTTCGGCGAGGCGCACGGTTTCACGCAGTCGATCGACCACGCGCAACTGTCCAAGCATGTGCCGCGCAACGACCATGTGGAAACTGTTGGAACCCAGGTCGAGAGCGGCCAGCAGCGCGCCTTCGCCGATCGCTGTCCTTGCCTGCGTATCGACTTCGATCTTTCGCACGGCGTTGCCCGTCATGTGCAGAGTTTGGCCAGCAACGCGCCCTGCGCGGAATAGGCAGGTTCCCCGGGTTGCGGTTGCACCTGATTGTAACTGCCATCCTCGCGCAATTCCCAAGCCTGGATATTGTCGCGCAGGGAATTGTCGAGTTCCTCGGCGAAAACTCGCGCAGCGAGGTCGGGACGCACGATCGGGAAACAGGTCTCGACCCGGCGCAACAGGTTGCGATCCATCCAGTCCGCACTCGAACACCAGGTTTCGGGTTCGCCATCGTTGTCGAACCAGTACACGCGGCTGTGTTCGAGGAAACGCCCAATCACCGAACGCACGCGGATGTTGTCCGACAGACCGATGACGCCGGGCCGGATGCTGCACGCGCCGCGCACGATCAGGTCGATGATCACGCCGGCTTGCGATGCCGCGTACAGCGCGTCCATCACGCCCACTTCGGTCAGCGCGTTCATCTTGGCGACGATGCGCGCGGGTTTGCCAGCGCGCGCATGCCTGGCTTCGCGCGCGATCTTCTTCAGCAGCGCCTTGTGCAGCGTGAAGGGCGATTGCAGCAGGCGCTTGAGCTTTATCGCTGGCGCAAGCCCGGACAGTTGCTGGAAGAGCAGGTGCACGTCTTCGCCGATCCAGGTATCCGCAGTGAGCAATCCGATGTCGGTATAGGTGCGCGCGGTACCGGCGTGGTAGTTGCCGGTGGACAGATGCACGTAGCGGCGCAGCATCTTGCGTTCGCGGCGCACGATCAGCAGCATCTTCGCGTGGGTCTTGTAGCCGACCACGCCGTATACGACCTGCACGCCAGCTTCCTGCAGTCGGTCGGCCAGGCGGATGTTTGCTTCCTCGTCAAAACGCGCGCGCAGTTCGACCACCACGGTGACGTCCTTGCCATTGCGCGCGGCTTCGACGAGATGCTCGACCATCACCGAATCGCGGCCGGTGCGGTACAGCGTCTGCTTGATCGCGAGCACGTCCGGATCGTGCGCGGCTTCCTTGAGCAGGTCGATCACCGCCGCGAACGAATCGTAGGGATGGTGCAGCAGCAGGTCGTTCTTGCGGATCGCCGCGAACATCTCGTCGCCATCGAGGTCGAGCATGGCCGGGCGGAAAGTCGGGAACTTCAGTTCCGGTCGATCGATCAATCCATACAACTGGCTCGCACGATTGAGGTTCACCGGCCCGTCGACCCGATAAACCACGTTTTCGGGCAATTCGAAATTCTTCAGCAGCATCTTGACGATCGCGTTCGGGCAATCCTTGCTGATCTCCAGTCGCGTCGCTCGCAGAAAGCCGCGGCTCGCGAGTTCGCCTTTCAGCGCATGCGCGAGGTTTTCCATTTCGTCCTCGTCCACCAGCAACTCGCTATTGCGGGTGACGCGGAACTGGTACGCACCCTTGACCTGCATGCCGGGGAACAATTCATCGACGAACGCCGCGAGTACGGTCGACAGCAGCACGAAATCGTGCGCGCCGCCGGAGAGTTCGGCCGGCAACTGGATCACGCGCGGCAACGAGCGCGGCGCGCGCACGATCGCCATGTGGCCGGAGCGCCCGAACGCATCCTTGCCTTCGCGCACGACCACAATGTTGAGCGACTTGTTGAGGATGCGCGGGAAAGGGTGCACCGGATCGAGACCGAGCGGCGACAGCACCGGAAGGATCTCGTTGCGGAAATACTTGCGCAGCCAGCGTTTCTGCGGCGTGCTCCAGGCATCGGCACCGAGGATGCGGATACCTGCGGCCGCCAGTTCGGGCAGCAGCACCTGATTCCAGTGTTCGTACTGCGCTTGCACGAGCTTGCCAGCGCGCTCGTGGATCAGCTTCAGCGCGGTCGCCGGGCCGAGGCCATCGGGACCGGTGGTGCCTCCGAAATCGACCTGGTGGTTGATCGCGGCGACGCGCACTTCAAAGAATTCATCGAGGTTCGTGCACGAGATGCACAGGTAACGCAGGCGTTCGAGCAGTGGCACCGAGCGATCCCGGGACTGCGCGAGCACGCGCTCGTTGAACGCGATCTGCGAGAGTTCGCGATTGAGGTATGGCGAGCGGTCGGGTGCGTCGGTCGTCACGGGCAGCAGTGTAGCCGTCTCGGGTATGGCGACAGTTGCGAGGTCGGCGGTCATTGTTTTCATCGCGCGTGGTTTGCGTGGTTGGCGGGTGGTCGCGGTTTTTGTCACAAAGCCTCCGTGCCGTGGGCGATGCGCGACTGCACGCGCGCAACGCCGAAATGGATGGAAAAGATGCTGCCCTGGCCGACCTCGCTGACGATCTCGAGACGCGCCTGGTGCATCGCAAGCACATGCTTGACGATCGACAGACCCAGTCCGGTGCCGCCGGATTCGCGCGAGCGACTCGTGGACACGCGATAGAAGCGTTCGGTGATGCGTGGCAGGTGTTGCGCGGGTATTCCGTAGCCGGTGTCGTGCACTGCCAGCACCGCGCCGTCGCCGAAGTCGCGCGCAAAGCGGATGCGGATGCTGCCACCCGACGGCGTGTAGCGCACCGCATTGCTGACCAGGTTCGAGAACGCGCTGTGCAGTTCCTTGGTCGAGCCGATCAGATCGACACCGGCTTCGTCCTCGATGACGATCTTGTGGCGGCCCTGGCTCAACGCTTCGCCCTCGCGTCGCAGGGTTTGCAGCAGTCCGGTCATCGATACGGTTTCTTCCGGCAGCAACTCCTGTCCCTCGAGCCGCGACAGGGTCAGCAGGTCTTCGACGATCTGCGCCATGCGTTGCGACTGCCGGCGCATTTCCTCGAACATCGGAGTCCACTCGGGCATGTCGTCGGCATCGAACAATTCCAGATAGCCGTGGATGACGGTCAGCGGCGTGCGCAATTCATGCGACACGTTGGCGACGAAATCGCGGCGTACCTGTTCGAGGTGCATCAATTTGCTGATATCGCGCGCGACCAGCAGCCACTGCTGTTCCGAATACGGGATCAGCCGCAAATTCAGACGGATGTTCGGATCGTGCGGCGACGGCGCGTCGATCATCGGCTCGGCATGCTGCCCTGCGGTCATCCAGACCGCAACCGGCAGCGGGCGCAGCAGCTCGGCCACCGGCGTGTCGTTGTCGCGCGGATATTTCAGTCCCAGCAGGCGGGTGGCAGCTTCGTTGAACCAGGTCACCCGCTGGCTGTTGCGATCGACGATCACGACAGCGTCAGGCAGCACCGCAGCGGCGGCACGGTACGCGCGCAGCATGTCGAGCAGGCGGCGTTTGCGATTGCGAACGTCGTCCTGACGACGATGCAGCAGATCTTCGGCTTCGGACCACACGCTGCGACCGCGCGCGGGCGGCAGGCGGCGGCCCCCGGTCAAGCGTGCAAGCAGTCGCCACAGCCGCCAGTAGTGCCATGCGACCACGCCCATCGATACCAGCGCGAGCGGCAGCCAGGTGCGGCCGATCGTCCAGCCGAGCAGCAGTGCCGCCGCGTAAAGCGCGAGCAGCTGCAAGATCGCGCGTTTCCAGGATTCGCCGGGGAACAGCGGCATCAGTGCGCGGTCGAGAAACGGTAACCAGAGCCGCGCACGGTCTGCACTAGGTTGTCCAGCCGATACGGTTCGAGGGTCTTGCGCAGGCGGCGGATGTGCACGTCGATGGTGCGCTCCTCGACATATACGTTTCCGCCCCAGACATGATCGAGCAGCTGCGTGCGCGAATACACGCGTTCGGCGTGGGTCATGAAGAAATGCAGCAGCCGGTATTCGGTCGGACCGATGTGGATCGGCACGTCGCCCACATACACGCGATGCGCTGCGCCGTCGATGCGCAGACCGCCGAGGGTCACGCTGCCGTCCTCATCGTCGTCGCGCGAACGCCGCATCACGGCGCGGATGCGGGCGAGCAGTTCGCGCGCCGAGAACGGCTTCACGACATAATCGTCCACGCCCGAATCCAGCCCGCTGATGCGGTCGTTTTCCTCGCCGCGCGCGGTCAGCATGATGATCGGCACGTCGCGGGTCATCTCTTCCTTGCGCCAGCGCCGCGCGAGGTCGATGCCGCTGGTGCCGGGCAGCATCCAGTCGAGCAGGATCAGGTCTGGTACGCGGTCGGCAATCGCGGCTTGTGCCTCGCGCGCATCGCCGGCGTGCACCGGTTCGAAGTCACCCTTGCGCAGTGCGAAAGCGACCATGTCGCGGATGGCTGGTTCGTCTTCGACGATCAGAATGCGTTTGTTCACGCGGAACCTCTGGCAGATGCTGGCCGCGCAAGTAGATAACAGTTTTGTGACCCTGATGTTACCGGGCCGCAGCCGCTCTGTGCGCGTTCTCGGAAAGCTGCCTCCAGTGTTCAGTGCAGCGCGGGTTGCGGAGTGTATTGCTGCTGTTGTCGACGGTCGACATCGCCCGGATGGATGTTGTCCTTCTGCAATTCCAGTACGACCGGGGTGATTTGCGCGATAAGCGCATCGATGCGCGCGCGCTGGTAGTAGTCGATATCGTCGCGGCGCTTGAGTGCTTCCAGCTGGTTGAGTGCGTCTTCCGCGCGACCGTTGAGGAATGCCGCTGCGGCGTAGGACTCGCCTGCGCGACCGGTGTCGCCAGCCAGTTCGCAAGCGCGTGCATAGGTCTGCTGGAATTCGGGATCGTTCTCGCTCTCGGTGGTCAGTGGGCGCATCACCGTCTGCGCACGACGGCCTGCCTCGGGAGTGCCGATCTTCCCCAAGGTGCTGGCGTAGCTCAGGATCACCGCGCGATTGCCGGGCAGGCGCTGCAGAACGTGTTCATAGGTGTCCAGCGCCGCTTCGCGGTGGCCGCTGGCATAGTGCGCATCGGCAATTGCCAGGTCGATCCAGTACGCATCGGGATGCTGCTGCGACAAGGTTTGCAATTCGGCCAGTGCGGCGGCCGCTTCGCCATTTTGCGTCTGTGCGAGCGCAAGTCCGTAGCGCTGGTTGTCGCCAAACGTGTTCGGGTGGCCGTTGCGCAGTCTCCGGTATTCGGCGACCGCCGCTGCGCCGCTTTCCGCACTGAGTACGCGCAAGCGTTCCCGCGCCCAGCCGAATTCGCTTCCGTGTTGCAGCGCAGTCGGCGTCGTGGTGCCGCGCACGCTCAGGTTTGTGGGCAGCAACAGATTGTTCGCCACGCCTGGCAGGTTCGATGGCAACGTGCTGTCGGGTTTGTTCTTGATTTGCCGGGCGCGATCGAGCGCATCGCTGATGCGGGTGGTGGTGACCGGATGATCCTGCAGGAAATCCGGTGTCTTGTAGGGGCCATAACTGTCGTTGCTTCGGTAGGCGGCTTGCAGGCGGCTGAAGAAACTCGCCATCGCCATCGGATCGTAACCGGCACGCGCCATCGTCTGGATGCCGAAATGATCGGCCTCGGTTTCATTGTCGCGGGTGAAATTGATCTGCATCTGCTGGATCAGGCTGGTGCCGGCTGCAAGCGCGGCCTCGACGGCGTTTCCGGAAGACGATGAATTCGATTTCGACGAGGCGATGACTGCTGCCAGCATCGCTAGCGCGATCGGCAGGCTGTTGTGTTTCTGGTCTTCGACCGAGCGCAACACGTGGTTCTGGGTGACGTGTGCGATCTCATGCGACATCACGCCTGCGAGTTCGTCCTCGCTGGTGGTCGTCAGGATCAGCCCGGCGTTGACCGCAACGTAACCGCCGAGAGTCGCAAACGCATTGATGTCGCGCGAGCGCACTACGAAGAAGTGGAAATTCTGCGACGGCCGGTTGCTGTACGCCCCGAGACGGTCGCCGACGCTTTGCAGCCAGCCCTCCAGCAATGGGTCGTCGAGGACATAGCCGAGTCGGCGCAATTCACGAAAGGTCATCTCGCCGTATTCGCTTTGCTGCTCGGGACTGATGACCTGTGCGGCCGATGAGCCGATGTCCGGCAGTGTGGATTCGTTCGTTGCGAATGCTGGCGTCATGCAGCCAAGCGTGAAGGCAACGATGGCGGCCAACGGGGCGGAACGCAGCATCGGCAATCCTGTCTTGCGTGAACGATGGCCCAGCATGCAGCAAGCAGGCCAGCTGGCGTGTGAACCGCCGGTTAAGGCGGCCCGGTTTCCGTCGGATGGAAAAAGCGGCGACCTGCCACCATAGTGTTCGCATCCCGACCAGAGTTCCTTTCAATGCCCCAGGCCCCCGTCATTACCATTTACAGCACCGGCATCTGCCCGTATTGCGTGGCTGCCAAGAATTTCCTCAAGAGCAAGGGCCGAAGCTGGACCGAGTTGCGCGTCGACACCGACCCGGCCAACCGCGCCGCGATGGCTGCGCGCACCAACCGCAGCAGCGTGCCGCAGATCTTCATCGGCGACACCCACGTCGGCGGCTACGAAGAACTAATCGCACTGGATCGCCAGGGCGGGTTGTTGCCGTTGCTGGAGAGCGCCACATGAGCACCAATGAAGGGCAGGACGGCGTCGCCCTGAGCGAAAGTGACCGTGTAGCCGAGTTCACCGCGTTCCGCCAGCGCATGAATGCACGCATCCTCGGTGAGGACAATCAGGTCATCCGGCGCTTCTTCGCGCTCGACACCCAGACCTACAAGCCCGGCGCGCTCGACGAGAAGACCAAGGAACTGCTCGGCCTCGTCGCGTCGATGGTGTTGCGCTGCGACGATTGCATCAGCTATCACATCGCGCAGAGCAAGAACGTCGGCGTGACCCGCGCGGAATTCTTCGAGGCATTCGGTATCGCGCTGGTAGTCGGCGGCAGCATCGTGATCCCGCACTTGCGGCGCGGGGTGGATTTCCTGGACCGGCTTGAGAGCGGCGATGCGAATGCATCCTCAACGGCTGCACATCCGCACGATTGATTCACCCCATTCCAACTTCCCCTTGCTTCGCAAAGGGGAGGAGAGCATCAGCGTTCGTACGCTCCGCGATCAATCCCCGCGCCGATGATCCGTGCATTCCCGTCGAAATCACGGGAGCCCTCGACCGCCAGTCCGAGATTGCTGCCGCTATCGATTCCTGGCGACCCGGTCGCCAAGTGCAGATCCAATAGCGTCGTGCTGGTGAACACGGGATTGGCCAACAGCCCGTTCGTCTCGCCATGGCTAGCCGCCCTGAAAGCTGCGAACGAGGTGATGCTCGTGCCGCTCCACGTCCATTCCGCTGCGGAGCTGCCGACGATCGTGTAATACAGGTTCCGGTCGAACGTCGCTGGCGACGACGTGCCGTAATTGACAAAACTGTTCACCAGCAGGCCCTGCGCGTTGGCGTAAAGGATGTTGTTGTCAAACAGGTTGCTGGTCGCATGGAACTGGATCTGGAACTCGCCGCTGCCGGAGTGGCTTGTGTCGTTCCCGTACAGCGTGTTGTTGGCGATGGTGCAGTGGTCGGTGCCGCCGACGTTGGACGCGTAGCCGCCGATCGAGATGCCAGTGACGAGGCTGTCCCAGACGAGATTATTGCGCGCCGTCACGAAGCTCGTCGTGCGGGTCAGATGCTCGCTCGCGAGCTCGATGCCGAGATCCGCATGGTCGATCGTGTTGCGCTCGATCGTGATCCGCGTGCCGCCATCCACATAGATGCCGTCGGCACCCGGTTGGCCGCCGTACGCAGGGTTCTTCACCGAGCTGATGTTGTAGACGACGTTGCCTGCGATCCAGCCGTCGCGCGCCTGGTCGAGGCTCACCGTCGGTGCCGTTTGCTCGAAGCCGATCGCGACGATGCCGATATTGTTGTTGTCGTGAACCCGATTGTGGGTGACCTGCCAGTTCCGCACATTGCCGTTCACCGACAGCGATTCGCTGTAACCGGTTACCAGGTGGTCGAGTTCGTTGCCATCGATGATCAGGTTGCTGATCGGCGCGCTCGCAGTGCCGTAGATCGCCATGCCGAACGCATTGCCGGCCGATGTCTTCACCGTCGTGGAGATGTTGTGGATATGGTTGTTGCGGATCTCGATGTGGTTGCCGAAGCCGTAGACGAAGATGCCGGCCGGCACTTCAGTCGTCTTGGCCGTCGTGTAGTTGCGGATCTCGAAGCCCATCACGCGCACATAGTTCACGTTGTAGAGGGTGAACAAGCCCTGCTGGCCGCCGTTGCCGACTGCGATGCCGGTTCCGTCGAGAATCGCCGTCTCGCCCGGTGCCGATGCGACCGTGATGTAACCGGCCGAAAAATTACCGGAACGTGTGATCGTCACCGCCTCGTGATAGACGCCGCCATGCACCAGCACGGTGCCGCCCACCGGGACGGCAGCAACCGCATGCTGGATCGTCCGCCACGGCGTCGCGGCATTGCCGTTGCTGTTGTCGCTGCCGCCGGTGGCAACGTGATAGCTCGCCCCCGAAAATGTTGTCGCTGCGACATCGACCGACGCCGTTCCTGTCGCGAGCGGAGCCACTGCAGCGACAGCTGCCACGCTCACGCTGAGCGGGCCCGCGTTGCCTGCAGGTGCCACGTACAGGCCGGTCGTGGAGATGGTTCCCATTGATGGCGCGCCACCCGGTACGCCGTTCACCAGCCACGCGACTTTGTGATTGGTCGATCCGGTCACCGTCGCACTGAACTGCACGCTGCCATCGGCCGCAGCCGCGGCAGTGCCGGGCGTCACGACGACGCCGACCGCAGCAGCCGGTTGCGCTGCCATCGCCGACTGCGCTCCCGGCATGGCCGACATGGCCAGGATGATTGCTCCATTGCCGACGATCCTGCGCAACATGTTCAGCATCCTCATGATGGTTTGCGTTTGGGTTGAGCGCGCCAAGTGGCTTTTGCAAAAAATGCGCCGCTCGGTCGGCCAAGTCCAGCGATATCTCCCAATATCTGGTCCATCGTGACGCCGGAATGCCCGGCCCTGAAATCGGCATCTGGCATAATTCCCCTATCCCGGCAGCCATTCGGACTGCCGCTCTGCAAGAAGAAAACCGCATGACCCAGACGATTGCAGTGATCCGTGGCGATGGCATCGGCCCGGAAATCATGGACGCCACGCTGTATGTGCTCGACGCCATGAACGTCGGCTTGGAATACGAATTTGTCGAAGCGGGCATGGCCGCGCTGCAGAAACACGGCGAACTGTTGCCTGCGTCCACGCTCGAATCCATCGCGCGTCATCGTGTCGCGCTGAAAAGTCCGTTGACCACGCCGGTCGGCGAAGGTTTCTCCTCGATCAACGTCGAACTGCGAAAGCGCTTCGACCTGTACGCAAACGTGCGCCCCGCGATCAGCTTCCCGAACACGAAGGCGCGCTACAGCGACATCGACATCATCACCGTGCGCGAGAACACCGAGGGCGCATACATCGGCGAGGGCCAGAACACCTCCGCCGACGGCAACACCGCGACCCTGCAGCAGCGCGTCACCCGCAAGGGCTCGGAACGCATCGTGCGCTATGCGTTCGACATGGCGCGCAAGATCGGCCGCAAGAAAGTCACGATCGTGCACAAGGCGAACATCCTCAAGTCCACGTCCGGCCTGTTCCTGAAGGTCGCGCGCGAAGTCGCGCAAAAGTATCCCGACATCCAGTGCAACGAGATGATCGTCGACAACACCTGCATGCAGCTCGTGATGAAGCCCGAACAGTTCGACGTGATCGTGACCACGAATTTGTTCGGCGACATCCTCTCCGACCTCTGCGCGGGACTTGTCGGCGGACTCGGCCTCGCGCCGGGCGCAAATATTGGTGCCGACGCGGCGATTTTCGAGGCCGTGCACGGCTCCGCGCCGGACATCGCAGGCAAGGGTCTCGCGAATCCCTGCGCGCTGCTGCTCGGCGCAGCGCAGATGCTCGACCACCTCGGCAAACCAGCCGACGCCGAACGCCTGCGCAAGGCGATTCGCGCGACGCTGGAAGCGAAAGATGCGCTGACGCCGGACCTGGGCGGCGAGGGCAACACGATGGGCTTCGCGAAGGCGATCGCTTCACGGGTTTAGCTTCTGCCCGTGATTCCCGCGACGGGCGCCGCGAACGGACTTGCATGAACGTAGGCATCGCCGTCCGCACCGAAGACTTGTCGCGGCCAGCCAGCGCCCCTACACTGCGTGGGTCAGACGATGTTGAGTTTCCCCGGGGGTGTCCAGGCTTCGACGGGGGTAGCAAAATCGCTTGGTGCATGCCGAGGGGGCAGCTTTCCTCGTTAATCCAGCGGCAAACTCTAGTTGCCAACGACGACAACTACGCTCTCGCCGCTTAAGGCGTAAGCCCTGAACCCACTTGTGCCTGTGCTCGTGGATGTAAGGTCATTATCACGGGATCGCCATTGACTGGCCGCGCATCGGTCGATGGTTAACCTAACGCGCTGGTCCGTCGATGTGCTTCGCACGTCGTGTTGTCGCCGGACGAGATCAAACGCCGTGCTAAGCATGTAGAACTGGGGATGGAGCACTTTCGGACGCGGGTTCGATTCCCGCCACCTCCACCATCAAATAGAAGGGCCGCCTTGTGCGGCCCTTTCTATTTGATCGCTCGATGGAGGTGGCGGGAGGCGAGCCCGCAGGGTTCGACTGTGGAGGCAGGCCGAAAATTGCTCCTGCATTTTCGGCATTGACCAGCTTCGCTGTTGAAAAGCGCCTCCGCCATCCATGGCGGTCGGATGCCGGAACGAACGGCGAAGCCGGCCCCAAAGGGGCGAGGGACAGGACGTCCCGAGTAGTCCCGCCACACAAGCTCTCTCTCGCCGCGAGGCGACCCTTTTGCTGCTCCATACATATATCGTGCCGCGCTCGACGCCGATGCAGTGGCAGTCACCGTCGCGACCTTGCGGCGTGAGTTGCGCAAGGCATTGAAGAGCGTGGCCTGAGCTGATACTGGCGACGATCCGGAAACTGCACCAGGGCTTGGGCATTCCGGCTTAAAGCCTGCTCAGGCAAGCCGCAGCGGCTGGCTGAGTCGTTGTGGGGTAACGACCGCCGTTCGCTTTGCTTCCGACTACATCTGTAGCCCTTTACTCGGCCACCTTTGCGCGCAAATTCAACTGCGCCCTCACACTGGTGTTTCAAGCCGGGTATCCTGCGTCGACGAACAAATCTTGGTGGCCATGAAAGTCTCCGAACGCAACCTTGAAGACGAACTCATCGAAAAGCTTGAGGGCTTGAAGTACGTCTATCGCGCGGATATTTGTGACCGGGCTTCGCTGGAAAAGAATTTCCGCGAAAAATTCGAAGCCCTGAACCGCGTCAGCCTGACGCCCGGCGAATTCCCTCGCCTGCTGGAAGAAATCATCTCTCCGGATGTCTTCACCGCCGCCCGCACCCTGCGCGAGCGCAACAGCTTCACCCGCGACGACGGCACCCCGTTGAACTACACGCTCGTCAACATCAAGGACTGGTGCAAAAACACCTTCGAGGTCGTCAACCAGCTCCGCATCAACACCGACAACAGCCACCACCGCTACGACGTCCTCCTGCTCATCAACGGCGTGCCGTGCGTGCAGATCGAGCTGAAGACACTCGGCATCAGTCCACGCCGGGCCATGGAGCAGATCGTCGATTACAAGAACGACCCTGGCAACGGCTACACCAAGACGCTGCTCTGCTTCCTCCAGCTGTTCATCGTCAGTAATCGCGACAGTACTTACTACTTCGCCAACAACAATGCCCGCCATTTCGCTTTCAATCAGGATGAGCGTTTCCTGCCTGTCTATCAGTTCGCCGCCGAGGACATCAAGAAGATCACCCACCTCGTCAGCTTTGCCGAAACCTTCCTCGTCAAATGCACGCTCGGCCAGACCATCAGCCGCTACATGGTGCTCATCGCCAGCGAGCAGAAGCTCATGATGATGCGCCCGTATCAGGTCTATGCCGTGAAGCAGATCGTGGATTGCATCCATCAGAACTGCGGCAACGGCTACATCTGGCACACCACCGGCAGCGGCAAGACGCTCACTTCCTTCAAGGCATCCACGCTGCTCAAGGACAATCCCGACATCGAGAAATGCCTCTTTGTCGTGGACCGCAAGGACCTCGATCGGCAGACGCGCGAGGAGTTCAACAAATTCCAGGAAGGCTGCGTCGAGGAAAACACCAACACCGGGACCTTGGTGCGTCGCCTGCTCTCAGATGACTACGCCGACAAGGTCATCGTCACCACCATCCAGAAGCTCGGGCTCGCGCTGGATGACAACAGCAAGCGCAACAAGCAGCGGAAAAGCAACGACCTGCAGACCTACAAGCAGCAGCTCGAGCCGCTCCGCGACAAGCGCATCGTCTTCATTTTCGACGAATGCCACCGCTCCCAGTTCGGTGAGAACCACAAGGCCATCAAGGAATTCTTCCCCCAGGCCCAGCTCTTCGGCTTCACCGGCACGCCCATCTTCGAGGAGAACGCTAGCCGCGTGAAGATCGAGGACCAGCAGGCCTCGATGCAGACCACTGAAGAGCTATTCCAGAAGCAACTCCATGCCTACACGATCACCCACGCCATCGAAGACGGGAACGTCCTGCGTTTCCACGTCGATTACTTCAAGCCGAAAGGCGACAAGCCGCCCAAGCCCGGTGAGGCCATCGCCAAACGCGCCGTCATCGAGGCCATCCTCGCCAAGCACGATGCCGCCACCGGACAGCGCCGATTCAATGCCCTGCTTGCCACCGCCTCCATCAACGACGCCATCGAATATCACGCGCTGTTTAAGACCATGCAGGCGGAAAAGCAGGCTGCCGACCCCAACTTCCAGCCGCTGAACATCGCCTGCGTCTTCTCCCCGCCCGCCGAGGGCGATGCCGACGTGAAGCAGATTCAGGAAGACCTGCCGCAGGAAAAGGAAGACAACGCCGTCGAGCCCGAGAAGAAAAAGGCCGCCCTCAAGGCCATCCTCGCCGACTACAACACGCGCTACGGCACCAATCACACCCTCGGCGAGTTCGACCTCTACTTTCAGGATGTGCAAAAGCGCATCAAAGACCAGCAGTGGCCAAATGCAGATTTTCCCCACGCACAGAAAATCGACATCACCATCGTGGTGGACATGCTGCTTACCGGCTTCGATTCCAAATTTCTCAATACGCTGTACGTGGACAAGAACCTCAAGCACCACGGCTTGATTCAGGCCTTCTCGCGAACCAACCGCGTGCTCAACGGCACCAAGCCGTATGGCAATATTCTGGACTTCCGCCAGCAGCGGGATGCTGTGGATGCCGCCATCGCCTTGTTCTCTGGCGGGCAGGCCGGCGAGAAAGCCCGCGAAATCTGGCTGGTGGATAAAGCCCCGGTGGTCATTCAGAAGCTTGAGGCCGCCGTGCAGAAGCTTCGCCTTCATGAAATCCCAGGGCCTGGACACCGCCCCGGAGGCTGTGCCGAATCTCCAAGGCGATGCCGCCCGCGCCGCCTTCATCAACCACTTCAAGGAAGTCCAGCGTCTCAAAACCCAGCTCGACCAATACACCGATCTAACCGACGACAACGCCGCCGCCATCGAGCAGATCCTGCCCAAGGAAAACTTGCTCGGCTTCCGCGGCGCCTATCTGGAAACCGCCCAGCGCCTCAAGGCCCAGCAGGGCAAAGGCAGCGACAAACCTGCTCCGCACGACGTGGACCAGCTCGATTTCGAGTTCGTGCTCTTTGCCTCCGCCCTCATTGATTACGACTACATCATGGGCCTCATCTCCCGCTTCTCCCAGCAGACGCCGGGCAAGCAAGTAATGAACCACGAGCAAGTCATCGCACTCATCCAATCAGATGCCAAGTTCATGAACGAGCGCGAGGACATCGCCGCCTACATCCGCACCCTCAAAGCCGGCGAAGGCCTCTCCGAGGCCGCCATCCGCGAGGGCTACACCCGCTTCAAGGCGGAAAAGGACGCGGCCGAACTCGCCAGCATCGCCGCCCGGCACCAGCTCGCCACCGCCGCGCTGCAAGCCTTCGTGGACGGCATCCTGCAACGGATGATTTTCGATGGCGAGCAACTCAGCGACCTGATGGCCCCGCTGGACCTCGGCTGGAAAGCCCGCTCCCAGACCGAACTTGCCCTGATGGCCGATTTGCATCCTCTGCTTACCAAACGCGCCCAAGGCCGGGACATCTCAGGACTCAGCGCGTATGAACAATAAGGCGAACACCAAGACCCCGAAGCCCGACGGCAAACCCGCGTTGTCGCCCAAGCTGCGCTTTCCGGAATTTCGGGATGCGGAGGGGTGGGAGCAGACACAACTCCAGAAAATTGCCCGCCCCGTATCCGACAGAGCAGTCACGGGAGATGGCGACAATGTATTGAGCCTCTCAGGCGAACATGGCCTTGTCCTTCAGAGCGACTATTTCGGCAAGAAGGTCGCGGGAGACAGCGCAGAGCGTTACCTAAAACTTGTTCGCAATGACTTTGTCTATAACGACAGGACAACGAAGGCGTCCGTTTACGGCACCATCAAACGGCTATCCAAATACGACGGCGGAATCGTTTCGCCGATATACAAATGCTTCCGCTTCCACTCGGATGAGAACCCCGTCTTTTGGGAATGGTATTTCGAGTCAGGTAGCCATGAGGCTCAGCTAGGCAGCCTAGTCAACGAGGGAGCCCGAGCTGGGCGGTTCAACATCTCAATCAGTCAATTTCTCTCCACTTCTGCGTGGCGCGCTGAGGAACCCGAACAACAAAAAATCGCCGAGTGCCTGAGCTCCGTGGACGAGCTGATGGTCGCCCAAGCGCGGAAACTGGTCGCGCTCAAGACCCATAAAAAAGGGCTGATGCAGCAGATTTTCCCCCGCGAAGGCGAAACCCAACCCCGCCTCCGCTTCCCCGAATTCCAAAACGCAGGGGTGTGGATGGAGTGGCGGTTTGGCGATCTGCTCGATGACATTATCGACTTCAGAGGAAGAACACCCACAAAACTTGGCATGGCGTGGGGAGGCGGCAACATAACCACCCTCTCCGCCAACAATGTAA
The DNA here is from genome assembly GCA_043747745.1 of Pseudomonadota bacterium. GTDB lineage: Bacteria > Pseudomonadota > Gammaproteobacteria > Xanthomonadales > Xanthomonadaceae > SZAS-103. The sequence goes on along the minus strand of JAYTOP010000026.1, from coordinate 27,944 downwards.
AGAACGGCTTCGTTGACTACAACGCGGAGTGCAACCTAGGTAGTGAGGAATTGTATTCGCGATGGATGGGAGACGTGAATCTCGAAAAAGAAGACATAATTTTCACGATGGAGGCACCGCTAGGTAATGCGTTGCTCCTCCCGGACTCGCGTAAATACATATTAAGTCAGCGAGTGGTGGCATTCAAAACAAAGGCCGAAGTCTTGAATCCGTTTCTCGTCCAAATAATTTGGGGCGAGGGCTTCCAAAACGAAATTAGTAAGCTAGCCACTGGCTCTACAGCAAAAGGAATCAACCAAAAGGCTCTCAAGACTGTTCCGGTCCGTTTGCCTGATGCAGACGAACAACAACGCATCGCCTCGTGCCTCACCAGCCTCGATGACCTCATCGCCGCGCAAGCCCAAAAGCTCGACGCCCTCAAGACCCATAAGAAAGGGCTGATGCAGCAGCTTTTCCCAGCGCCGGAGGCGGTGGAGGCATGAACGACCTGATTCTCTACACCACCGAAGACGGTCGCAGCCAGATCAAGCTCCGGGCCAAGAACCAAACCGTCTGGCTGACACAGCGGGAGATGGCCCAGCTCTTTGACGTGAGCACGGACAACGTGGGGCTGCACCTCAAGAACATCTTTGCCGATAGCGAGCTGGAGGAGAATTCAGTCACCGAGGAATCCTCGGTAACTGCCGCCGACGGCAAGCGATACCGGACACTGCTCTACCACCTGGACGCCATCTTGGCCGTCGGCTACCGCGTGCGCTCGCCGCGCGGCGTGCAGTTCCGCCGCTGGGCCTCCACCATCCTGAAGGACTACCTGGTCAAGGGCTTCGTGATGGACGACGAGCGCCTGAAGAATCCGGATGGCCGCCCGGATTACTTCGACGAGATGCTCGAGCGCATCCGCGACATCCGGGCCTCCGAGAAGCGCTTCTACCAGAAGGTGCGCGAGCTCTTTGCCCTGAGCAGCGACTACGACAAGACCGACAAGGCCACGCAGGTCTTCTTCGCCACCGTGCAGAACCTTCTGATCTTCGCCGTGACCCGGAAGACCGCCGCCGAACTCATCACTGCCCGTGCCAATGCCGCCGATCCGCATTTCGGCTTGCTCGCCTGGAAGGGCGACAAGGTGCGCAAGGTGGATATTGTCGTGGCCAAGAACTACCTGACCGAGGACGAGATCGACACCTTGAACCGGCTGGTGGTCATCTTCCTGGAAACCGCCGAACTGCGGGCCAAGGGCCGCCAGGAAACCCGCATGGGTTTCTGGAAGCAGAACGTGGACCAGATCATCACCACCAACGGCTTTCCGCTGCTGGCCCATGCCGGTTCGATCAGCCATGAGCACATGGAGAGCACCACCAGCGCTCTGTATTCCGACTACGACCAGCGCCGGATGAAGCAGGAGGCGCTGGATGCCGACAACCAGGACGAGGCGGATCTGAATGCCTTGGAAATAAAAATCAAGCGGCGTCCCAATAAATGAACGACCAAGACCAAAAGCAACTGGGCAAGATCCTCTGGAATATCGCCGACACATTGCGCGGGGCGATGAACGCGGACGACTTCCGCGACTACATGCTGTCCTTCCTCTTCCTGCGCTACCTCTCGGACAATTACGAGACGGCAGCCAGGAAGGAGCTGGGCAAAGACTATCCCACGCTTGCCGCAGACGACCGCCGCGTGCCGCTATCGCTCTGGTACGCCAACAACCCGGACGACATCAGCGAGTTCGAAAAACAAATGCGCCGAAAGGTGCATTACGTCATCCAGCCGCCGCACCTGTGGAACAGCATCGCCAACCTGGCCCGCACCCAGAGTGGCGAACTGCTCAGCACCCTGCAGGCGGGCTTCAAGTACATCGAGAACGAATCCTTCGAGAGCACCTTCAACGGCCTGTTCTCGGAGATCAACCTCGGCTCCGACAAGCTCGGCCGGAAGTATGAAGACCGGAACGCCAAGCTCTGCTCCATCATCGCGGAGATTGCCAGGGGGCTGGCTGAATTCTCATCAAGCATCGATGCCCTGGGCGATGCTTACGAATACCTGATCGGGCAGTTTGCCGCCGGTTCCGGCAAGAAGGCGGGCGAGTTTTACACCCCGCAGCAGATTTCCGACATTCTGTCCGCCATTGTCACCCTCGACAGTCAGGAACCCGCCACCGGAAAGAAAGACCGCCTCGCCAGCGTGCTCGACTTCGCCTGCGGCTCCGGCTCGCTGCTGCTCAATGTGCGCAAGCGCATGGGGCCGCACGGCATCGGCAAGATCTATGGGCAGGAAAAGAACATCACCACCTACAACCTGGCGCGCATGAACATGCTGCTGCACGGGGTGAAGGATTCGGAGTTCGAGATCTACCACGGCGATACGCTGACCAACGATTGGGACATCCTGCGCGAGCTGAACCCCGCCAGGAAACCTTCGTTCGATGCCATCGTCGCCAACCCGCCCTTCAGCTATCGCTGGGACCCGACCGACGCCATGGGCGAGGACGTGCGCTTCAAGAACCACGGCCTGGCCCCCAAATCTGCCGCCGATTTCGCCTTCCTGTTGCACGGCTTCCACTTCCTCAAAGACGAAGGCGTGATGGCCATCATCCTGCCCCACGGCGTGCTTTTCCGTGGCGGGGCCGAAGAACGCATCCGCACCAAGCTGCTCAAGGACGGCCACATCGACACCGTCATCGGCCTGCCCGCGAACCTCTTCTACTCCACCGGAATCCCGGTCTGTATCCTCGTGCTCAAGAAATGCAAGAAGCCGGATGACGTGCTCTTCATCAACGCCGCCGAGCATTTCGTGAAAGGTAAGCGGCAGAACCAACTGACGGACGAGCACATTTCCAAGATCATCGCCACCTACCAATTCCGGAAGGAAGAGGACCGGTACTCCAAGCGCATCGGCATGGAGCGAATCGCCGAGGAAGGCTACAACCTCAATATTTCGCGCTACATCAGCACGGCCATCGGCGAGGAGGAGATCAGCATTGAGGATACTCATGCCAAGCTGGTGGAGATTGAAGACGCTGTCCGGACAGCAACGGTGAAGCACAACAATTTCCTGAAAGAGCTGGGCAAGCCCCCGCTGCCCTTAGGACTAAAAGGGGAGGGAGGTGGTTAGGCGGCCTGGTTGTGGATAGCCACAAGCCGCTCCGGCGTGAGCGGGCTCAAATATTGCACCGATTCCACGTTCAACCGAAGAATCTGCGCGCTGCCTATCTTGCGATCGATGTGGACGAATACGTGCAAGCCGAAGTGCGCGACTGGAATGGACGTAGGATACTGTTCCACCGGCCAACGTTTGATCACGCTTTTTCGGAATCGTCCAGCTACAGGACGTCAGCGGGCGTGCAGGATGTGCCCTTGTCGTTGCCGCGTGCGCAGCGCATCCGCTGGATCAGGAAAGCGCTTGCCGCAGAAGACGTCGATGTCGACGTGATTGGCCAGACCCGCATGGACAGCCGCAACCGTCCCAAGCGCAGGCGCTCCCTGATCGTGATCGAGAATCGCTATGTCGTGGTGTTGCAAGTTTGTGAGCGCGAGGGCTACGACTACGAGTTTGTCACGGCTTTCCAGCCCGGCGTGGCTTATCTGGTCGAGATTCGCCGCAGTGGTGCCCTGATGGAGAAACGACGGCCGAAAAAAAGCCCCAGTCTTATGGCGACTGAGGCGCAGCCAAGTTCCAAGGCCCTGGGCGAAGTAACAGAGACATCTTAGGGATTTGCGCTCTGCGATTCAACGGAATTCCGTATTCTGGCTCATCTGAGTCGTCCTCGTTCATCTCCTGCGATTGACTCCGGCAAGGCAGTCGAAAGACATCCCTCCGTGTCACTTACTTGTGGTTTGATTGTCCGCAAGCAAGGCTAGCAAGAGATCGCATATTTGCGGTGAAGCGAACTCCCAAGTGACATCCGGTTTCATTTAATGCTTAGATGTCGCCCATGGATAGCCGTGAAAGCATGAAAATAAACCGCCTGCTCCAGGCCTGGCCTCGGGGCACGGTGGGGTTGCATGCGTTTTTCGCCCAGCACGGGGTGTCGCGGAAGCTGGCCGAGCAATACGGCAAGAGTGGCTGGATCGATTCGGTGGGCGTGGGCGCCTTCGTGCGGCGCGGCGATACCGTCGGCTGGGAAGGGGCGCTGTACGCCGTGCAGCAGCATGCCGGCAAGGCGGTCCATCCGGGCGGGCGTACGGCGCTGGAGTTGTCCGGCCTTGCCCATTACCTGCGGCTGGGGCCGCGTCGCCGGGTGGATCTATACGGACCGCCGGGCGAACGATTGCCGCGCTGGTTCCTGCAGCACGATTGGGCGGTGGAGTTGCGCTACTTCGGTACGTCGCTGTTTGCCGACGCCGAAGCCGTTGGAGTCGGCACCAAGGCGTTCGGCGAATTCTCGTTGGCGCTGTCGTCGCCCGAGCGCGCCATCCTCGAAACGCTGGAGGGCGTGCCCGGTGACACCGCCTTTGCGGAAGCGCAGCAGCTGATGGAAGGTTTGCCAACGTTGCGGCCAAAACTCATGCAGCAACTGCTGGAGGCGTGCACGTCGGTGAAGGTGAAGCGGCTGTGCCTGTATCTGGCCGACGCGACGCAGATGCCGTGGCGCAGTGCGCTTGACGATGCGCGGATCGACCTGGGTTCCGGCAAGCGCCAGGTCGTTGTTGGCGGGCAGTTGAACACGAGCTACGGCATCACCGTGCCGCGCGAGTCGGAGCAATGATGGACACGCGCTATTTCGAACAGGCGCGCTTGTTGTTGCGCTACCTGCCGGCGTTGTCGTCCGTGGACTGCTTTGCGCTCAAGGGCGGCACGGCGATCAATCTGTTCGTGCGCGACCTGCCGCGATTGTCGGTGGACATCGATCTGGCTTACCTGCCGCTGTCGCAACGCGAGGATGCATTGGCCGGGACGCGCGACGCTCTGCGTCGAATGGCGGCACATGCAAAACGCCTGGTGCCGGGTTTGCAGGTACTCGATGCAGGAAATGCAAACAGTCCAAAACAGATCGCGGCAACCGATCAGGCGCGGATCAAGATCGAGCCCAATCCGGTGCTGCGCGGCACGGTGTTCCCGATGGAGACGCGCCGACTCGTGCCGGCCGCCGAAGCGTTGTTCGAGATGTCGGTGTCGGTGCCCGTTGTTTCGCACGCGGATCTGTACGCGGGGAAACTGTGCGCGGCGCTGGATCGGCAACATCCACGCGACTGGTTCGACGTGCATTTGCTGCTGGATCACGAAGGTCTGGACGAACCGTTGCGGCAAGCCTTCGTGGTCTATCTGGCGAGCCATGATCGGCCGATGGCCGAACTGCTGGCGCCGCGAGCGAAGCCGCTGCCCGACGTGTTTGATCGCGAGTTCGCCGGGATGACGCGCGAGCCGGTGGCAGTGGAAGTTCTGGAAAGCACGCAGGCCGCATTGCCCGGCTTGCTGCGGTCGAGCTTGCGCTTGAACGAGCGGCAGTTCCTGCTTTCGATCAAGCGCGGTGAACCCGACTGGTCGTTGTTGCCAATACCCCATCTGTCCGAGCTGCCCGCGCTACGCTGGAAGCTTGCCAATATCGAAAGACTCAAGCAGTCCCCGGCCAGGCATCAGGCAGTCGTGGATGCGCTTCGAGCCATCCTGGAAATCTGAGCATGAATAGCGGCAACCTGGTCCAGAAACTCTGGAACTACTGCAACATCCTCCGCGACGACGGCCTGTCCTACGGCGACTACGTCGAGCAGTTGACGTTCCTGCTGTTCCTGAAGATGGCCGACGAGCAGTCGAAGCCGCCCTTCGACAAGCCCTCGCCGATCCCGAGGGGATTCGGCTGGCCGGCTCTCCTGAAACTCGACGGCGACGACCTCGAAGTCCACTACCGGCACACGCTGGAAGAACTCGGCAAGCGCCCCGGCATGCTCGGCGTGATCTTCCGCAAGGCGCAGAACAAGATCCAGGACCCGGCCAAGCTGCGCCGGCTCATCGCGGACCTGATCAACAAGGAAGACTGGTCGTCGCTCGATGCCGATGTGAAGGGCGATGCCTACGAGGGCTTGCTGCAGAAGAACGCCGAGGACGTGAAAGGCGGGGCAGGGCAGTACTTCACGCCGCGTCCGCTGATCGCCGCGATCGTGGATGTGATCGCTCCGCGGCCGGGGCAGTCCATCTGCGATCCGGCGTGCGGCACGGGCGGCTTCCTGCTAGCGGCGCATGACTATCTCGCCAAGGACCCGACGCTCGATCGCGCGCAGAAGAAGAAGCTCAAGAGCGGCACGTTCTTCGGCATTGAACTGGTCGATAGCGTCACCCGCCTGTGCGCGATGAACCTGCTGTTGCACGACATCGGCGGCGATTCGGAACTGGATCTGCCTGTGGTCACCAAGGACGCACTCGCCGGCAAGCATGGCGAGTACAACATCGTCCTGGCCAATCCGCCGTTCGGCAAGAAGAGCAGCGTCACCATCGTCAACGACGCGGGCGAGTCGTCCAGGGAATCGATGATCATCAACCGCGACGATTTCTGGGCGTCCACCAGCAACAAGCAGCTCAACTTCCTCCAGCACATCTTCACCATCCTCAAACAGCACGGCCGCGCGGCGGTGGTGTTGCCGGACAACGTGCTGTTCGAAGGCGGCGCCGGCGAAACCATCCGCCGCGAATTGCTCAAGCAGGCCGACGTGCACACCCTGCTGCGCCTGCCCACCGGCATCTTCTACGCGCAGGGCGTGAAGGCGAACGTCCTGTTCTTCGACCGAAAGCCCGCCGCGGAAAAGCCGCATACGACGAAGCTGTGGATCTACGACCTGCGCACGAACCTGCACTTCACCCTCAAGGAAAACACCCTCAAGCGCAGCGACCTCGACGACTTCGTCGCCTGCTACAACACCAAGGACCGCCACGACCGCAAGGAGAGCGAACGCTTCAAGTGCTTCACGTATGAGGAGTTGAGCAAGCGCGACAAGGTGAATCTCGATATCTTCTGGCTCAAGGATGAGGCGTTGGAGGAGAGCGCGAACCTGCCGGCGCCGGAGGTCATTGCCGCGGATATTGCGGCTGACCTGGAAGCGGCCCTGGAGCAGTTCGCAACGATTGCGGAAGACTTGAAGTCGTCATGAACAAGCGCATTTTTTTGCGAGCAGGAATCCGATGAAGTCCGGCGGTTGAAGTCCGGAGCGGGCCTTCGTCCAGTTACAGCGGAACCGCCTGCAATGAGACCCGTTTCCGGCCACCCGCAACAGTCTGCGTGCCGACTTCCATGAAGCCGTAGCGCTCATGGAAGCGGAGCGATGCCTCGTTCGGCGGATCGATGTCGAACTCGCAGGTCACGCGGGCCGCATGGCTTTGCCGCGCGAAGGCGAACAGGTCGTCGTACATGCGGCCGCCCAGGCGCTGGCCTTGGCATGCGAGCGACACCACGATGCGATCGACGTACAGGAAATGATCGTAGCGTTGCGCGAACCAGAGGAAATTCGGGCTGTCGTAGGCAGCGCCTTCGCTGAAGACCAGCAGGAATGCCACGACACGGCCGTCCTGCTCCAGCACGCGATGGTAGGCGGCCTGGTTGTGGAGGGCCTCAAGCCGCTCCGGCGTGAGCGGGCTCAAATAGTGCACCGATTCCTCGTTCAACCGAAGAATCTGCGCGAAGTCCGAATGCACGGCGTTGCGGATGGTCATGGGTCTGATGGCTGGATTCACCCAAGGCGAGGACGTACGCGGCCAGAGAAGATGTATGCGCAAAACAGGCCGGGCAAAAGGATGCGCGGCAGCAGCAAGCCTACGTTCGCGCCGACTTCGACCAGCGACCAGACGACCATCAGCGCGAAAGTGCCAAGGAATGCCCACGCGCCGAGCATCTTGCCCATGGCGATCAGCACCCCCGCTGCCAGGATGCCCAGCCCGGTGACCAGGAAGTATGGACTGTCGCCTTTCTGGATCAGGGTGACCCCGCCGACAGCGAGCGCCGCACCAAGCACGGCCAACAGTGCGCCGAAAATGCGCGGTGGTTGTTCGTCAGACATGATGTGTTCCCCGGATTGCGATGGCATTCGCTGGAATGAAATGCAGGACGGCAGATTATGTGCCCGACCGGATTGAAGGCAAGCGGTGAGGCGTAGCGAGCCGCGCCTCACCACGAACGGCTACTGCGCGTCCTCGATGGAACGGGCAATGTCCTGTGCGTTGCGGATCATGACAGGTGCTCCGAGCGCGGAACGCAAGTCGCCTGGCATCGCATCCCCTGCGCGCGGATCGCGGACCAGCGCAGCCTTGCCGCCGGGCACATGGAACACCGCGCCTTCCACCGCAAGCAACTCCCAGATCGCATCGTGCAAACGGTCGTCCCTGCATGGGCGATCGATCGAAAGACTGTGGATCAGCGTGGAGTCGCGAGGCAGCGGATTGAGGAACAGGTCGCTCGCCTCGTCGTCGCCATAACGCGCCTGCCAATAGTCGTCCTCGATCTCGACGAGATGCCCCTTGAACGCATCGCGGATGGCATCGAGCGACATGCCGGCGGCTTCTCCATTGCGGAACACCTGCACGTAAACCTGGAAGCTCATCCTGGATGTCCGATCGATGGCAGGATCACGCGGCATCTCCAAAGTTGCAAGGCGACCGCCCGCAACGAAACCCGTTTCATTCCACCCACCACGGAATGCGTTCCGGCTCCCATGAAGCCGTAGCGCTCATGGAAGCGGCGCGACGTCTTGTTCGGCGGATCGATGCCGAACGCGCAGGCCACGTCCGCTCTGAGCGAGCTCAGGAAATGCACCGACCCTGCGTTCAGTCGGAGGATCTGCTCGAAATCGGACTGGGCGGCGTCGCGGATCGTCATCGGCGTCCTGCAATTACCGCTTCGTCTCGCCATCCCAATGCTCGGCGATCTTGCCGCCTTCGATGCGGAACATGTCGAACGCGGTCGTCGTGTACTTCTTCGCCGGATCCTTGGGGTCGGGCAGTTCATTGACGAAGCTGAGCACGACGAGATCGCCTTCGGCAACGACGGAAACCAGCGGCGCCTTGATGTGCGCGTCGATCGGCTTCGGCTTGGCGAACTGCGAGAAGAACGCGACGAAGCCCGCGCGTCCGGTCGGCACGCTCGGGTTGTGCTGAATGTACGACTCGGCGAGGTACTTGTCGGCGAGTTCCAGGTGGCCGGCCTCGAGCACCTCGCGCCAGAAGTCGTAAACGAGACGCTTGTTCGCCGCGACGTGGGCGTTCTTGCTGGTCAGCAGTTGGTCGTGGTTCGGATTGGCCTGGACTGCGACCGGTGCCGAAGCGATGGCGGGCGCTGCAAGGGTGCAGGCCAGGAAAAGGATCAAAAGCGGCTTGTTCAAGTGGATCTCCGGTTGAAGGACAGGCGACAAGCCACGGTCAGGTTCGATTCGGCCGTACGGCAGGGAACCGACGACGAAACCTTCAGCTTGTCGGAGTCGCCATAGATCAGGTGGTATTTCCCGATGACGATTCCGACGCACAGCATGGCGAAGATCACGAGCTTGGTCGTGCCCCAGAAGTCATTCATGAACACGCCGTGGAACATGGAAATCAGGTCCGGCATCAACCAGTAGCGCACGCATTCCAGGAAATCGTTCCAGTCATCGAAGAAAAGCCAACGACCCAATGCCAGGTACATGGGACGTTGAAGAGCCCGAGGACGATCCAGTGGGATGCTTGAGCAGTCAGGGATTGCGATCGGGAAAAACGTGGGTGACTCACCGACCCTGGTGGACGCGCACGAAGTATTCACGATACTTCGGGATCGGCAGCGCGGTGGCTGCGCCGTCTGCGGCAATCCAGAGCGTATCGTCACTGTCGAAGTTGTAGGTCGTCATCGTTGACTTGCCGGTGGCTTGATCGGTGCTCGACACCGAAACCACATGCGCGCCGACGCTAACAACGGCATATGGCGCATCTTCGTGCGAGCCAGCCATATGGAAGGTCTTGCCCTGGATATGGGCATCCCACTCGGGCAGGTCGGCTTTCACATGGTCCTTGGTGAACGTCAGCGTCAGGTGTCCCATCATTTCGTCGAGGAATTTGTCTGTCTTGTCGTCCGGTTTGATGTTTTCCCTGATGTATTTCATCGTCGATGCGCGATCCGATCGCCACTCTCCAAGCAGGGAGGCCGATGTGACGGAATGCGTGCAGGATGAAGCGCCTATGCAGACAGACATCAGCACGAAGACTGCGGCGAGATGTTTCACAAGACAGCCATTTGGTGGACTCCGGAATTGGAAGATGTGACCCATGGTCATCGGCGTGGATGCGCGCGTCAAGTGGATCAGCCTGCCAAGCGCAGCCGTTGCGGATGCGCATACACCGTCATTGCGTCGCCGCGCGCGAAGGCGATCAGGGTGATGCCGGCTTCGTCGGCAAGGCGGATCGCGAGGTCGGTCGGGGCGGACATCGCGGCGATCACGGCGATGCCTATGGCAGCAGACTTGTGCACGATCTCGTACGAGGCGCGCGAGGTGATGACGAGGAAACCTTCGGTGCTCGGCGATGTCGCGAGCGCGCCGGCGAGCTTGTCGAGCGCATTGTGGCGACCGACGTCCTCGCGCACCAGAATGCCACTGGCATTGACGTATCCGGCTGCATGCGCACCGCCGCAGCGACGGTTCAACGGTTGGCGTGCGGACAATTGTTGCAGCCCGTCGGCGATCGTCGCTGCGCTGAAGCTCGCGTCGGATGCGACGCGTCGCACAATACGGATCGCTGCTTCCAGGGTTTCTGTTCCGCACAATCCGCAGCCGCTGCGACCAAAGAGGCTGCGGGCGCGTTCGCCGAGGCCATCGTAGCGCGCCTGCGGAATCGCAGCGTGCAGCGCGATGCCATGTTCGCTACGCACCCAATCAACGAGACCGAATTCATCGGGGCTCGCGACGATGCCTTCGGTCAGCGCGAAGCCGAGCGCGAAGTCGGGCAGGTCGGTCGGCGTCGCCATCATCACCGCGTACGAGCTGCCGTTGTAGAGCAGGGCGATCGGGACTTCCTCGATGACGGCGTCATCGAACGCCTTGCGGCGCGACCCATCGATCCGCAGCGCGGTTGCGGACTTCAGACCGATGATCTCGTCCGGTTTCGGCATGGCGCGTGCGTTGTCGCCGCTCATGCGGCATCACCGGGCGCGGCGCAGCGACTCAGCCTGACCGCAATGCATTTCGACGTCGGCGTGCGCGCACGTTCGGCATAGCTGTCGAGCGGAACCAGCCCGTTGGCCTCCGGGTAATAGCTCGCAAGGCATCCGGGCGGGATGTCGTATTCGACCAGCAGGAATCCGGCCGCGGTGCGCTCACCGTCGTGCCAGACCGAAATGATGTCCACCCATTCGCCCGCAGTGAATCCGAGCTTGTCCAGATCGCTGCGCGAGATGAAACACACGCGCCGATGACCGCGCACGCCGCGATAGCGGTCGTCCAGTCCGTAGATGGTGGTGTTGTACTGGTTGTGCGATCGCAACGTGGTCAGTTGCAGCGTCGGCTTGCCTGCTGCTGCATCCACGGCGTCATTCAGTACATGCGTGTAGAAGCCGGCGTTGCCATCGGTCATGCCGAACGTGCGCTCGCGCGCGGGATGTGCAGGTGGAAGCCACCGCGCTCGCGCACGCGGCTATTGAAATCTTTGAAGCCGCCGACAACTTCGGCGATGCGGTCGCGGATGCTGTCGTAGTCCGCGACCAGCGACAGCCATGGCGTCGTGCTGCGTGGCAACGTGGCAGCGGCAAGGCGCGCGACGATGGCTGGTTCGGACAGCAGGTGCTCCGATGCGGGCGGATTCATGCCGGCGGACAGGTGCACCATGCTCATCGAATCCTCGACGGACACCGCTTGCGGGCCGGCTTCCTGCACGTCGATCTCGGTGCGGCCGAGGCAGGGCGGGATCAGTGCCGCTTTGCCATGGATGAGATGCGAGCGGTTGAGCTTGGTCGCGACGTGCACGGTGAGCGCGCAGTTGCGCAGCGCCTGTTGCGTGCGCGCGCTGTCGGGCGTGGCGACGGCGAAGTTGCCGCCCATCGCGAAAAACACTCTTGCGCGACCATCTTCCATCGCTTCGATCGCGGCAATCGTGTCGTAGCCATGAGCGCGTGGCGGTTCGAAACCGAACGCGGCGCCGAGCTTGTCCAGGAACTTGTCCGATGGCTGCTCGTAGATGCCCATCGTGCGGTCGCCCTGCACGTTGGAATGCCCGCGCACCGGGCACGGTCCCGCGCCAGACTTACCGATGTTCCAGCGTAGCAGCAGCACGTCCATCAGCATCTGGATCGTCGCGACGCTGCGCCGGTGCTGGGTGATGCCCATGCCCCAGCAGAAGATCGTCGCATTGCTCTCGCGGTACACGCGCGCGGCGTCCTCGATTTGCGCACGGCTCAAACCGGACTCGCGTTCGATCGCGTCCCAACGCGTCGAGCGAAGATCGGCGGCGAACGCTTCAAAGCCGCTGGTGTATTGCGCGATGAATGCATGATCGACCGCATCGGGGTCGACGGCCGCAGCTTCAACAAGGTACTTCGCGATGCCCTTGATCGCGGCGAGGTCGCCGCCGATCTTCGGCTGGTAGTACTGCGACGCAATCTGCGTGCTGCCGCCGGTCAGCATCTCGAACGGGCTTTGCGGGTCGGTGAACCGCTCCAGCCCGCGTTCACGCAAGGGGTTGAACGCCACGATCCGGCAGCCGCGCTTGGCGGCATTGCGCAATTCGCCGAGCATGCGCGGATGGTTGGTGCCTGGGTTCTGGCCGAAGATGAAGATCGCTTCCGCGTGCTCGAAATCCTCCAGCACCACCGAACCCTTGCCGCTGCCGATCTGCTCGTTCATCGCCACGCCGGACGGTTCGTGGCACATGTTCGAACAGTCCGGCAAGTTGTTGGTGCCGAATTCGCGGACGAGCAGCTGGTACAGGAACGCCGCTTCGTTCGACGTGCGACCGGACGTGTAGAAGATCGCCTCGTCGGGCGATGCCAATCCCTGCAATGCAGTCGCGATCTGTGTGAAAGCCTCGTCCCACGCGATTGGCACATAGTGGTCCGACGCTTCGTCGTAGCGCATCGGCTCGGTCAACCGGCCCTGCGCTTCGAGGAATCGATCATCGTGCGTCGCAAGCTCGGCCACGCTGTGTTCGGCGAAGAATTCGCGGGTGACGCGCTTCGCGGTCGCTTCGTGGGCGACCGCCTTGGCGCCGTTCTCGCAGAACTCGAACGTCGCGTTCGGATTGCGGTCCGGCTACGCGCAACCCGGACAATCGAAGCCGGTGTACTGGTTCGTGCGCAGCAGCGTGCGTGCGTCGCGCAATGGAATCTTCTCGTCGTTGATCGCGCGCAGCGTGCGCTTGAGCGAATCCCAGCCGCCGGCCAGCTTGTCGTACGGCCCGACGGATTTCTTGTCGCTCATGCGCGCTCGCTCATGAGTGCCCGACCATGCGCGATCACTTGATCGGATGGTCGAACATCAGTTCCTCGACATAACGCGCCGGTGGCGAACCGAACGACGTGACAGTGTTGTGGTAACGCTTGAGATCGAAGTCCTTGCCCCAGAGTTGCTCGGCTTCGCGTCGCATGCCGAGATGTTCCTGCACGCCGACGAAGTAGGTCGAAAGCTGCGTCGAGCTCAGCTGGAGGCGCTCCCACTTGAGGGACGCCTCGCGTTCCTCCTGGAAGGTGGTGACGGTCATCAGCGTCATCGCGTCGTCGCGCGACATGCCGTTCACATGAACCGCCTGGTCGAGGATCGCGTTGGCGATCGCGCGCAGGTACCACTTCAACTGCACGAGCCGATACAACGGGTCGCGGTCGAGGAAACCCTGCTCGGCCATCATGTGTTCGGCATACACCGCCCAGCCTTCCACGAAGGAACCCGATCCCAGCACCGCGCGCAACGTGGATGGGTGTTTGTTCGAATGCCAGATCTGCACATAGTGGCCGGGCATCGCTTCGTGCACGCCGAGTTCGGCGATCGAGCGGCGGTTGTATTCGCGCAGGAACGACGTGGTCTGATCGGCGGTCCAGTCCTCGGGAATCGGCGACACCGCGTAAAACGTAGCAAGCTTGACGTCGAGCGGGCCAGGCGAATCGCAATACGCGACGGTCACACCGCGCTGGAACTCGGGCATCAGGATCACCTGCACGGGCGCGTCGGGCAGGGTGATGAGGTTCTTCGCACGGACGAAATCCGTCGCCTTCGCGAGTTCCTCCTTCGCGGTATCCACAGTCTTGTCGCGTGCGGGCCGGTCGTCGGCGGCGAGGTCGAGCGCAGCCTTGATCGCCTCCTGTTGCTGCGCGTCGGTTGGTTTGTCCGGCGTCGATGGCGCGCCAGTCTTGCCAGCAAGCGCCTCTCTCGCGATGGCGTACATCTGCGCGCGCACGGCTACGATCTCGGCCTCGGCGCGCTGGCGGATGTCGGCGCGCGTCATCGGCGAATCCAACGCGAATGCGAGCTTCTCGTCGTAGAGCTTCTTGCCGATCCGGAAGTCGCCCTTCGCGTTCGGCACCAAGGTCTTGTCCAGCCAGGTCTGTTGTTCGGCGACGGCCTTGCGCAGGTTCGCAACCGCTGCGTCGAAACGCTTGCGGTCGGCATCCGGCAATTCCTTCGCGTGCGGCATCAGCATGTCGTCGACGATGCTGAGCACGCCCGCGTTCTGTTTCGCGACGGTCTGCGCGTGGATCAACGGCACCCGCGCTGGGTCGAGGCTCGCGCGGGTCTGCACGAACAGTTCGGGCAGTTTTTCCATGCGCGCGGTCGCGCTGCGCAGGCGATCCGGCCACGGTGCGAAGTCGCGCGCAGCCAGCGTGTACAACGCACTGCCGGCGACGCCGTTGTAGATCTGCGGATCCCAGGCCCAGCTTTGCAGCTGTTCGGAAGTCCAGACGTCGTAGCGCAACTGGTTGTCCAACACCGCCGCATCGACCTGGTTATCGCGCGAGAGCTTGCTGCGATCGATCTTGCCCAGTTCGGCGAGCATCTGTTTTGAAAATGCCAGCGATGTTGCGCGACCCGCTGCGCTCAGATCGTCGATGTCGGAGTCGAAGCGATGATCGCCGGTCTGCGTCGCATTGACTGGGCTGAGCCGCATGGCGCCATCGAGCCAGCGTTTTGCGAGATCTGCGAATTGTGTGTCGGCGGTCTTCGTGACGGAGACGGGCGGCGGAACCTTGGCGGCTGGCGGTGCGGATGCGGCTGTTGCAGCGCCGACGGCGAGGAAGAACGAGATCACGAACGACGCAATCGGAGTCATGCGCATGGCGAGTTTCCAGGTGATGCAATGGATACGGGGATTGCAGACAAGAATAACGCGGTTCCCAACCGGCGCGGTCGCTGTTCGCAAGACGCTTTTCGGTTAGCCAATGCCCATCGTGATGCTGTCGCGCAAGGTTGCGGGTTCGGTCGGCGTCGGTGTTGCAGCGCCATGCCGCAACAGGGCCTGGCGCGCCCGCTGGGTATCGACCGGCGACATCTCCTCCAGCAGTGCAATTTCGTTGGCGATCATCGTTGCGATCGGCATGCCGTCGCGATACAGGATGCGCGAGCCGGTGATCGCGGGGACGCGTGCGCCGGGCACGATGGTGCCGACGAGGTTCAATGGGTCGGCACCGCTCACACAGATCATGCTGCCGTCGTGTGCGCGTTGGCGGATCTGTCGCAGCAGGCCGATCGCTTCCGGCAGCGCGAACTGTTCGCCCGAAAGCCCCGCGATGAAGCGCCCGCCGCGAATGTCGCCGCGCGCTTCCAGTCGGTGATACACGCGCAAAAGTTCGCGCCACGGCGGCAGCCATGAGGCTTCGCGTTCGAGCATGCGCCAGCACACCACGCCGTAACGGCGCAGCAGGGTGTGTGCGATGTGTTCGAGATCGGCGCTCGTATTGCGTGCAGCTCCCATGGACGGCGGATCGCTGCGGCGGATGATTGCCCAGCGCCCCGCATCCTCGATCACGGAGAGCGCGTTGCGGTGCCTGCGGTTCGAGCCCGCGCGGCGTCGCCTCGATGCGGGCATCGCCAGCGCGCGCAGACCGGCGTAACTGTCGGAGTTGACCAGTCCCTGCGAGACCAGTTCGCCGAGCGCGTCTTCGAGTTCGGTCTGCAGCAGGCGGGTGCCGGTTGCGAGTTCGTCGAAGAACGAAGCGCCATGTGCGACAAGGAAATCCGCAACCAACCGCGCACGTGACGACAATCCAGTTGCATCGTCGGTGGTCGGCGCTGCGAGCGCGGACCAGATCGGCAATTCGCGCCGTGACAGCAATACGATCGGCGTGCTGCGTACAGGACCAGCGCGTGTTGCATGTGTTGCGCGATCGCGTACGACTGCGGATTGATGGCTGCGCAAGCGCGTCCACACGATGCGTCCGGATTGGCATTGCGCATCCAGCCAGTGCGGGTCGTAATCGCTGATGCGCGCGGGCAGCAGTTCCTTTTCCCATGCGCCCGCAGCGGCCTCGAAACCTTCGAGTAGCGCAAGCGCATGCGATACCGAGTCGACACCCTTCATGCGTGCTGCCGAACCGACCCGCTGCCAGTCGAATGCGAAACGCATGTAGTCGCGCACCGCGACCGGTTCGATTTCGCGGCGCAGGCGGCCGATGGTGTAGCGATGGATGCGCGCGAGCAGATGGCGTTCGCACCATTGCGTTCGCGATGCCAACGCAGTGGGCTTTGTCGGTGCCGAAGCATCGGGCCTGCTGCTGAGATCGTCGGCACATCCTTGTGCCGGATCAGAACCGGGCCGATCCATGTTTGGATCGAAATGTCCGCGCATGACATAGCCTTCGCCTTCGAGTCGCAGCAAGGCGGCGTCGATTCCGGACTGCGGCAGTGCGAACGACGCTGCAAGCATGGCTGCGGTCGCCGGGCCGAGCCCGGTCAGACGCGCGCGCACGAGATCGACCAGCGCATCCTCGGGCGTCCATGCGACCGCCGCGAATTCCTCCGGCGCTTCGATGGCGGGCGCGATTACTGCATCCGGATGTACAGCGCGCAATTGCGGCAGGCGTTCGGCAGCGAGCCAGAATCCTTTTTCGGAATGCTGCGA
This sequence comes from Pseudomonadota bacterium, assembly GCA_043747745.1. Classification (GTDB taxonomy): domain Bacteria; phylum Pseudomonadota; class Gammaproteobacteria; order Xanthomonadales; family Xanthomonadaceae; genus SZAS-103. The sequence goes on along the minus strand of JAYTOP010000026.1, from coordinate 10,964 downwards.
TCCCGAACCGTCACCACCAGCCCCACGTCCCAGAGAAGAGGGGAGGCATTGCGTGGCGCGGCGATCATCGGCAAGCGCGGCGAGCCATCTCGGCCAATCGGGGTTCGCGCGCGCTTCGTTGTCGCCGATCACGCCCAGGCCGATCAATGCCTCGTGCATCTCGTCGGCATTGCGCGCTTCCGGCCACGCTTCGGCGCGTACTGCGGCGATTGCATCGGGATCGAGCCGCCCAAGATCGTTGGCACTCTCCGGGTCGGCCCAGCGACGATTCTGCACGGCCTGCGTGCGGCGTTCTTCGAGCGGTGCGTCGTCGAGGAATGTGTAGGGTTTTGAGCTCAGCACTTCGGCCGCGAGCGGCGAAGGCGCGATGAGATCGCGTGCGACGATCCGCGTCGCGCCGGATTCCAGCGCGCGCAACAGGTCGAGCAGGCCGTCAAGATCCATCGCCTCGTGCAGGCAATCGTGCATCGTCTGCGCCACCAGCGGATGCTCGGGAATCTCGCGCTCGCCGACGATATTTTCCAAGCACGCAACCTGGTCCGGGAACACCGTCGCGAGCAGGTCTTCGCTCTTCATGCGCTGCAATTGCGGTGCGACCTTCCTGCCGCCGATAAAACGTGGCAAGGCGAGTGCGGTCGTCGCGTTCCAGCGCCAGCGCACCGGGAACAGCGGTGCGTCGAGTAACGCCTGGATCAGCACGTCCTTCGCTGTCGCCGAGTGCAGGAAGTGGGCGACATCCTCAAGCGGGAAGCTGTGGCTGGTGGACAGCGACAGCACGATCGCATCCTCGGTCGCTGCGGCCTGGAGTTCGAAGTTGAACGTGCGACAGAAACGCTTGCGCAGCGCGAGGCCCCACGCGCGGTTGATGCGGCTCCCGTAGGGCGAATGGATGATGAGCTGGGTGCCGCCGGACTCATCGAAGAAGCGTTCCATCGCGAGTTCGGTGCGCGTCGGCAACATGCCGAACGCCAAGAGCGCGTGCGCAAGGTAATCGACGATCTGGCGCGCGGGCGCTTCGGCGATGCCGACGTCCTCGATGAGCCATTGCAATGCCGCATCGTTGGACGATTGCAGTCGTTGCGCGATTTCCTCGCGCAGTCGCGACACGCCGATCGATAGCGCGTCGCTGCGGCCTGGCGCTTCGCCGAGCCAGAACGGGATCGTCGGCGGCATGCCCTGCGCATCCTCGACGCGCACGCGGTCGCGTTCGACGCGCAGGATGCGGTACGACACGTTGCCGAGCTGGAAGATGTCGCCGGCAGTACTCTCGATCGCGAAATCCTCGTTGACGCTGCCGATGGTCTGCGACTGCGGTTCCAGCACGACTGCGTAGTCGGCGTTGTCGGGAATCGTGCCGCCCGATGTCACTGCGGTCAGCCTTCCACCAGCGTGGCCGCGCAACTTGCGGTTCACCGCGTCGCGATGGATATGCGCCGCGCGCGTGCCGCGCCGCGTGGTGAAACCATCGGCGACCATGCGCACGACGTCGGCGTAATCCTTGCGTTCGAGTTGCGAATACGGATATGCGCCGCGGACAAGGTCGTAGAGTGCGTCCTCGTCCCATTCGCGGCTGCCGACTTCGGCGACGATCTGCTGCGCGAGCACGTCGAGTGGCGCTCGCGGGATCTTCAGCGTGTCGAGTTCGCCACGCCGCACGCAATCGAGCAAGCCCGCGCATTCGATGAGGTCGTCGCGAGACTGCGGGAACAGGCGTCCCTTCGGGGTACCGCCGACCGCGTGGCCGGAACGGCCGACGCGTTGCAGGAACGCCGCGATCGAACGCGGCGAACCGAGTTGGCAGACGAGTTCGACATCGCCGATATCGATGCCGAGTTCCAGCGACGCGGTCGCGACCAGCACGCGCAGGTCGCCGCGCTTGAGCCGCTGCTCGGCGTCGAGCCGGTGCTCGCGGGCGAGGCTTCCGTGATGCGCGGCGACCGCTTCGCGGCCGAGCAGTTCGCTCAAGTGGCGCGACGCGCGCTCGGCCATGCGTCGCGTGTTGACGAAGATCAGGGTCGTGTGATGTTCCCGCGCGAGTTCGGCCAGGCGCTCATAGACGAGATCCCAGACATCGTTCGCCATCACCGCCGACAGCGGTACCGGCGGCACTTCGATCGCGAGATCGCGTGGTCGGCCGTGGCCGATATCGACGATCGCGCAATCGGGCATTCCATCCGACAGGATTTCGCGCGTGCCGACAAGAAATCGTCCGACTTCATCGATGGGTTTCTGCGTGGCAGACAGGCCGATACGCGCGAGCCGTCTGCCGCACAATGCTTCGAGACGTTCCAGTGAAAGGGCAAGGTGGCTGCCGCGCTTGCTCGCGGCGACCGCGTGGATTTCATCGACGATCACCGTTCGCGCGGTGGCGAGGCCGCGTCGACCCGACTCCGAACCGAGCAACACGTACAGCGATTCTGGCGTGGTTACCAGGATGTGCGGCGGCGTGCGGCGCATCGCCGTGCGCTCGGCCTGCGGCGTGTCGCCAGTGCGCACCGCCGTTCTTATCGCGACATCCGGGTAGCCGAGCCGTTGCAATCGTTCGCGGATGCCTGCGAGCGGCGCTTCGAGATTCAGCTGGATGTCGTTCGACAGCGCCTTGAGTGGCGACACGTAAACGACCACGGTTTCATCGGGAAGGGTGCCTGCGTCCGCGCCGATGCGCACCAGCGCGTCGATCGCCGCGAGGAACGCCGCGAGCGTCTTGCCCGATCCCGTTGGCGCAGCGATCAGCGCATGCCGCCCGGACTGGATCGCGGGCCACGCCGCGACTTGGGCAGGCGTCGGTGCGTCGAAGGTTTCAGCGAACCACGTCGCGACTGCCGGGTGGAATGCGCGCAACACGCCCGGAACGTACGCACAGGGCCGGCCGAAGGATAACTGCCCGGTGACTGGCTCAGCGACAGACGGTCTGATGGATTGAGCGCGCGCTCTGGACATGCTGACCATCATGGGGGCGCAGGGCGCGATGGCCAAGTCTGCTCGTGTTGCGAATCACCGCGTGAGACGCACGGACCGCTCGAGGCACGCACAATTGGAGACGGGATGCCGTGTGGCCGAAGAGTCCACTCCGGATCAATGCGGTCAATCCAGCTCGCGCAACCAGTTCAGCGCCTCGTCTTTCGACTCGAAACCGTCCGCCACGAATGCGAACTTAATATCTGCAATTTGGCCATGGTTCACATCTCCATGCGTTGGCTTGCTCATTTACGCGAAGCAGTTCTTCCCCATCTTGCTGTCTTACCGTAGCCAGCCGCATCCAGAACCCTCGCGCGGCAGCTCGCCGCGCAAATCGATGCTGATCTGGAGACGCCTGGCATGCGATCGTTCATCAACGTTCTATGCCGCAGTCCCTTCCGCCAACCGGACATACAACGCCACCACCTGCGCCATCAGGACGTTCGTGCTCCATGCCCGTGCATCCAGCGGCCCGGCGCTGGCAAGCGTGGCGCGCTCGGCCGGTGAGCGCAGCAGTTGCGCGACATGCGCTGCGAAGACGTCCACATCCTCGGTGCTGATGCGCGCGCAATGCGCATCGCGCAGGACGGTGGCGGTACCCATCACAGCGGTCGAGACGATCGGCACGCCCAGCGCCATCGCCTCGATCAGTACCAGACCCTGGGTTTCGGTGGGCGAGGCGAACACGAAGATGTCGCCGGCGCGGTAGCAATCGAGCAATGTCGTGCGGCGGTCGAGATTGCCGACGAAATACACGTTGTCCTGCACACCGAGGCTGACGCTGAGCTTCTTCAGACGCGCAGCATCCGGGCCTTCGCCTGCGATGATCAACAATAGTGTGGGCAGCTCCGCAATCAGCCGCTGCACAACCTGCAGCAGGAAGCCGATGTTCTTCTCCATTGCGAGGCGGCCGACGGTGACCAGCGTGAGGCGGTCGGCGGCGATGCCATGCTGTTGGCGGAATGCCGCCCCCGAGCCACCAGCAAACTCACGCAGGTCGATGCCGGTTGGCAGCACGGTGCGCGGCGTGTTGATGCCGTAACCATCCAGTACGTCGACCATCTGCTGGGACGGCACGATCATGTGATCGACGTCGTGGCACAACTTGCGCGAGGCGCGCCGCGCGAACATCCGCAGCAGCGATTTCGGCGCCCACGGAAGATAGTGGGCGATGTATTGCTCGAAATACGTGTGGTAGGTCTCGACCGTCGGGCGGCCGCCCAGCTTCGCCAGGCGCACGCCCAATTGGTGCGCGCGGAACGGCGTGTGGATGTGGATCACGTCCCAGTGCCGCTGCGCCAGTTGCGGCAACACGGAACGCAGCGCGGATGCACGGATCAGGCGATCCTCTGGGTCGAAGAAAATCCTGCGCGATGGCAAGCGGATGATCTCGTAGGCGCCGTTTCCGCCGAACGCGTCCTGGCCACTGGCATCGCCGTAATCTGGCGCGACGAGGGTGACCTGATGGCCCATCTGCGACAACGATTCGGCAAATGTGCGGATCGAGGTCGAGACGCCATTGACGCGCGGGAAGTACACATCGGACAGCATCAATAGATTCATGGCGAGCAGACTATGTCAGCGGCATGACGAATTTGCGTCCAGGCTTGCACAAACGAAGATCTGGATGAACATGTCCCTCATATCGTTCAGTTTGGATGCCTCCTGCTCAGCGAAATTCCATGCGAGCACGCCACGCGTAACGTCCGCATAGCATTCCGGTTGCTACTGTCGTCGTCCCAACGAAAGGAATCGACGATGAACATCCTGATGGTGCTGACCTCGCACGACCAACTCGGCAACACCGGCAAGTCGACAGGCTTCTGGCTCGAGGAGTTCGCCGCGCCTTACTACGCGTTCAAGGACGCAGGCGCACAGATCGTGCTGGCTTCGCCGAAAGGCGGGCAGCCGCCACTCGATCCCAAGAGCGACGCGCCCGATGCGCAGACATCGGCGACCATGCGCTTCCGCTCCGATGCCGCTACCGTCGCTGCACTCGCCAGCACGCGCAAGCTCGCCGACGTGGTCGATGAGGAATTCGATGCGGTGTTCTATCCCGGTGGACATGGTCCGTTGTGGGATCTGTCGGAGGACCGCGATTCGATCCACTTGATCGAGAAAACGTACGCGGCAGGCAAGCCGGTCGCTGCGGTCTGCCACGCGCCGGGCGTGTTCCGGCATGCGCGCGGTCCGCACGGGTTTCCGCTGGTGCGCGGCAAGACCGTAACGGGCTTTACCAATACCGAGGAAGCTGCGGTCGGCCTGACCGATGTGGTGCCGTTCCTGGTCGAGGACATGCTCAAGGAGAATGGCGGCGAGTATTCGAAGAAGGATGACTGGCAGCCTTACGCGCTTGCGGACCGCAACCTGATCACCGGCCAGAACCCGGCGTCATCCGGGATCGCGGCGCAGATGGTGGTCGACATGCTGCATGCGCAGGCCGCAAGTCCGTCCGCAAGCCCGTCCGCAACTATCGCGTCATAGGCACGTCGATGTAGCTGTTGTCGTACCAGCGCAGGCGCAGCGGCTGTTTCGCGTTGGCGATCGTTTCGTCGCTGACGTCCTTGCCGGTGCCGTAGTTGATCTGAAGGTCGGGTTGTTTCGGCACACTCACCACCACGACCAGGCGGCTTCCTTTCTGCAACTGGCGGCTGGTGAGGCGGCCGCTGCGGAAGCCGAGTTGCTGTCGCCTTTCCGGCCACAGCAACTGGCGCTGGGTGCGATCCTTGATGTAGCTGGCGCGTGCCATGAACATCGACAGCTGGAAGTAGTTGCCGTCGGGCATCTGTTCGTAGAGTGCGATGTTGAGGTCGAAGTCCTGCTTGTTGACGAGCAGGTCGAGCTGCCCTGAGAACAGTCCGCTGACCTCGGTCGGCTGTTCCATCGGTTCACTCTTGAACACGACCGCGTTGCGGTCGTCCACTGTCTTGTCGATGATCAAACCCGATGCCGTCGCATCGACGTCCTTGCGGTCCGCGAAATCGACGACCTGCGCGACGAATGCGTCCTGCCCCAATGGCTGCTCGGTGAGTCGATACGCATCGCCATCGCGCACGGCGCTGAGGAAGAACCGTGATGGCGTGCCCATCGCATCCAGCGATGGCGCGTGCTTCCACACATTCGCGCCCATCACTTCGTAGTTCACCCGGTCCTTCAGCAATGCAGGCAGCGGCGCACCCCTGAACACATGGTCGAACCACTGGTAGCGCAGCGCCATGATGTCGATGCGCGCGACTGGATCGATCGCATAGCCAGCCAGCACGTTCGCCGATCCCCGTTGCGCGCCGATTTGGTCGTACGGGCCGATCAGCAGATAGTGGTTCGCGTGCGGGTTGTAGCTGCGATGCTCGTTGAAGTAGTACAGCGCGCCGATCTGTCCGGGATCGTAATAGCCGGTCGTGGTGAGCACCGGGATGTCGATCGTCGCGAATTCGTCGCGATACGGAATCATCGCCTGCCAGTAAGCATCGTAGGACGGGTGCTGGAGCCAGCGCAGGTAGGACGGATTCGGCTTGCCGTCGATGTCCGGCAATGCGCGATAGGCCTTGCCGCTGCGGTACCAGGACTTGTAGAGCGCGTCCCAGTGCGCAGTGTCGTTGTAGTGCTCGTCGTCCATCCCCGGTCCGCTGGTCGTGTACAACGGCCAGCGATAGAAAAAGCTGGCGAAGACACCGCCTTCCATCGGCACGTCGATGCCCGGCGCCGCAGTCACCGACGGCATCATCGCCTTCAGCGCCGGTGGAAGATGCTTGGCCGCGGCCCACTGCGCGAATCCGTCGTAGCTGCCGCCGTACATGCCGACGCGGCCATCGCTCCAGTCCTGTTTCACGATCCAGTCGATGACCGCATCGGCGTCGCTGCCGTCGTGCTCGAACGCGACCGGCTGGTCCGGGCTATGGCCCTTGCCGCGGCTGTAGGCGAACACCCCAACGTAACCATGCGCGGCGCTGAGCTTCGTTTCCGCCAGCGCGTTGCCGGGATTGGCGTAGATGCTGAATTCGAGCAGCGTGGGCAGTTTGCGCGTCGCCGAACGCGGCCGCACCACGGTCGCCATCACCGTCGCGCCGTCAGCGGTCTTGATTGGCACATCCTGGCGCACGTCGTAGCGCCGCGCGTCGTCCTGTTGGGTCAGCGTATCGACCAGCGGGCCGACCTCGCGATACATCCGTGCCGCTGCGTCCTTGCGCAGGATGTCGGTCGCGTCGGCCACGCTCAGCGTGTTCGCCGCCGCATGCGATTGCAGCGCGGCGCGCAGGTCGTCCTGTAGCCAATGCGGCGCCGTGCCCAGTGAATACAACACGTCGTACGCAGTTCCATCGTCGAGCTGCGCCATGCGATCGTTGAACGCTGCGCGGAACGCATCCGCGAACAACATGTGCGCGGCGGCTTCGCGCAGTTTCGCATCGGCGTACATCTCGTAGCGGATGTTGCCGAGCACACGCGACGGGTCGGTTTTCAAGCGCAGCGCGCGCAACGCAGCCAGCGACGCACGCGCATCCGCATAGCGGCCAGCCGCGATCTGCAACCGGAACGACACGTCGAGAGACTTGTCGCGATCGGGCTCCGCGTACACCGCGAGCGTGCGCTGGGCGAGACCCTGCAGCGCCGTGTCCAGCGCCGCCTGGTTGCCGACAACAGCGCCGGGAAAGGCAAGTTCCTGCGCAATTGCGGGCGGCCCTGCGAACAGGCACAGCAGCATCAGGCACAGCATCCGGATCATCGAGAAAACTCCATTCCTGAACCTGTTGATTCGAGCGACGGCGCAAATTATCACACCCTGCATCGCGTTCTCGCGGCGGGGCAGGTGCGACGAAAGCGGCCTGCCGAGCGCTGACTGGCAGGCATCCGGTCCTTTTGGCCCATGCGGATGGGCGCGGTTTAACGCCATGCTGCGTATGATTGCCCCAATGGATGCAGGAACCCAGCCATGAAGCCAACCATAAAGCCCACCCGGTTGCCCCACGGAAACGTACCGCAAGCAGGCGATCGTCCATGAGATTGTTCGATGCGGCTTTGAGACCCATTGCGCGCATGTCCGCCACCAAGGCCAACAACCGGGCTGGATTGGTTGTGGACGTCTCGGTCGGGCTACTGCTGACGTACGAAGGACTGCGCCACAAGGATCTCCAGCTCGCCCCTGCGGTTCTCACCGTCGCGGCGGGTCTGCTGTTGTTCAGCCTCGTCGAGTACTGCTTCCATCGCTGGCTGTTCCATGGATCGCGCTCCTTGCAGGTCATGGAACAAGGCCACTCGAAGCACCACAAGGATCCTCTAGGCGACGACACCCTGCCGTTCTTCCTGCCGCCGCTGATCCTGCTGGGGCTGGCTGGAGTCTTCTGGCTTGCAATGCCAGCCAGCTACGCCTTCCTGATGGCGGGCGCGATGGGCTGCGGCTACGCCGTTTACGGGCTCAGCCATTTCGCCATGCACATCCGGCGCTTCCGCCAGCCGCTGATCAAGCGCTGGGCCGCCAATCACCACATCCACCACCACCATCCCGACAAGAACTTCGGGGTGACATCGCCGCTGTGGGACATTGTGCTGGGCACGCGGTACGTGTCGAAAAGCGCACGCAACGGAATGTCCTGAAGCGCGCCGGTCGCTTGATCGACGGCTGATTCGGCATTATCCCCGCCACGCGGGCATGGGGAAATCCGATGGTTTGGTTGCTCAACAGCCGGAAGCGCAAACAGCCGCTCGAAACCCAGCTTGGACTCGATCGCCTCGGCGCAATGTCCTGGTGCGAATTCGAAGCGCTGGTTGGCGAGTCTTTTCGGCAACGCGGCTACCTTGTCGAGGAAACCGGCAAGGGCGGCCTGGAAGGCGATATCGACTTGATCCTGCGCAAGGACGGCCGCACCGAACTCGTGCAGTGCAAGCAATGGCAGGCGCGACAGTTCGGCGTCGCGACGGTTCGCGAGTTGTGGGGTCTGGTCGCGCATCGCAAGGCCGATGCACTCAAGATCGTCTGCGCGGGCGCGTTCACGGTTGAGGCTGGGCAGTTCGCCGAAGGCAAGGCAATCCAATTGATCGATGGCGAAGGCCTGCTCGAACTCGTGCGCGGCGTACAAGTTTCCGCGCCGACCAGCGGCGTGGAACCGACGCCGGTTCCCGATAAAAACGCGATGGCTCCGACCTGTCCGCGTTGCCACGCAGCGATGTTCAAACGCTTCAATCCGCAGATCGGCCAGCTTTACTGGAGCTGCATCATGTATCCGCGTTGCAAGGGTACGCAGTCGATTTGATCTCTCGGTCTTCGGTCTTCGCCTCAGCGCGGCAGGCTGCGCATTGCCTCCACGATGGACTGCGTCTCCACACTCACACGCGTCACGCGGGCGATGAGGTCGATGACCTTGTCCTTGTGGTCGGCGAAGCGGTAGGTGTCGAACTTCGCGCGGATGGTCGGGTCTTTGGGCTTCTTTTCCTTGTGCTGGTCGAGGATCCATTCCAGCGCGGAGCGGTTGCCGAGCTTGTAGCCCCAGGCTTCGGATGGAATGCCGGACAACGTGGTTTCGGAATCGAGCACGATGCGGCCGGCATCCTTATCGGCTTTCAGGAATCCTGAATGTGCTGTTTACATCTGATACGTCGTGAGCAATCGATCCGCAACGACCTCGCCTTCGAGCGTCTGACCGCCCATCTGGAAACGCCGCAACATCGAACGACCGCAGTTGACGAAATACTCGTTAGCGAACAGATCGATGGGAGGCGTGATTTCAACGTGTTGGGTGCCTGACTTCTTTGAGCCATCGATGCTCAGTGCAACAAATACACCCCGAGCCTTGCAGCGTTCGATCTCTTCAAAAAGATCAGTCAGCGAAAATGCCTGAGCACCGTAAAGGATCGTCTGGCTGTTCGAATACGGTGGATCGCAGTACACCAAATCGTCACGCTTGGCCTCTCGCATCGCTTCACGATAGTCCAAGTTCCGGAACTGGACGCCACGTGTGCGCCGATGCCACTCATCCGCGCGTCGTTTGAAGGATTGTGGCGATATCGGGGCATGTATGCCGCACGGGGTGGACATGTGTCCATCAGTCTTGCGGAAACGAACCACGCCGCCGTAACACGCGCGCGACAGGAACAAAAGATCAGCGCCATTGGAATGCAGGTTGTAGGAGTTTCGTACTGTCTCGTACGCACGGTCTTTGCCGAGCGTCTCAACGAGCTCGTAGCGCTCGCGATACCAATCGACCAACCGTTCGGGATTGCTGTGCAATGTTTGCCAGATCTCGATCAGCGGCTTGAACACGTCGCTGCCGTAACCGTGCGTTGGTGCCAGTGTGCCGATCACAGCTCCGCTTCCCAAAAAAGGTTCGTGGTAGCGATCAAAGCTGGATGGGAAAGCGCGAATGATTTCGTGCGCAAACCGCTGTTTGTTGCCGATCCATTTGAGCAGTTGCGCCGAGAACGGCGTGACACTGTAGAAAGCGGATTGGTCGAAAAGATCGGGATGGTTCACTAGGTTCACCACAGCTGATGCCGAGGCATCTTATCCTATTTTGGGATATGTCGTTAACACCGCCTACCCTCTGCACATGAAGGAACTATCAGAGGTAGCTCGCCACGCTGCTGCATACATGTTGCTCAGGGAGCTTCGCAGCAACAATGGGTTGACGCAAGCTGAAGTCGCTACGCGACTCGGCAAGCCGCAGTCGTACGTCAGCAAGTACGAGTCCGGCGAGCGAAGGCTCGATGTGGCCGAGTTGATGGCCGTATGCGTGGCCTTGGACACGACGCTTGTCCACTTCGCGAGCGCGTTGATGGAGCGCCTCTCTTGAAACCCAATGAGGCGTTTGCGAAGAAGCCCAAATCCTTCTGGGCACTGGTCAGGACTTCCTGATTAGCCCCGAAGCTCAGCCATGATTACTCACCTCGGCAGCAGTGGCAAAGGATGGCAGCCCTTTCTGGAACATAGGCATGAAGGCGTATCGAGGATATGCGCGACAGCCACCAGCAACTTGTCTTTGCAGCGAATCTACGACTGAGTCTCGGGGCTAATCAGG
>JAYTOP010000025.1:0-125023 GCA_043747745.1 Pseudomonadota bacterium | reverse complement strand
TTTATTTATCAATGAGTTACGATGCGATATCGTAACCAATCATGTGCGAAAACGCAAGCCTTTTGAGGTCAAGAAAGGCTTAAGTTGAGAGCATTGCGTGCCCATCCACTTCCACTTCTCGATGACGTTCGGGTCTGCTTCCTGGATGAGCTTGCGCATCCTGCCGAGGGTTGCCCCGCGCCAGTCCGCGAGTTCGGCAATTTTTTTCGAGATGAATTTGGATGCCGTCTGGCTTCCGCTCGTTTCCGACTTTTTCATGTTTGCATCCTGGAAGTTCCAGACATGTTTCGTCTGCATTCTTACCCGCGCTTCGCCTTCCTCACTTCGCTACCGCTGACGTGGACCCCGGTCTTCCTTGCCATCCTGAGCGCAGCGAAGGATCTCACTTCTGAGCGGATAGAACGTTGGCGAGATCCTTCGCTGCGCTCAGGGCGACAAAACAAGCCCGTATTGCTGTAAGTGAAGAGCTCCGAAGTGATTTGACCAGCCATTCGGCTGTTCGAAGCCAACAGCGAAGCTCGCGAATCCGCTTCGCCTTTTTCGAGCTACCTTGCTTCATCGATGCAAAGCGGATGCGGGCATCGGGATGGAGAGATACTGACTTTCATCTGGCCGCACATACGACCGCTTGGTGGAGAGGATTCTGCGTACAGAGTCCTCGACGACATCCGAGGGCTCCGTTCGGCTCACGGCCGCATTGTCATGTTCGCGATGCGGTTTACCGGCTGATTCCCGCAGGTCGAGTGAAGCCCTCAGCAGCCGGTTGGCAACGAACAGCATTCCGTACCGCGCCGAGTACGGGAGCGCGTCCGGATTGGAGACGTGGGCCATGTAGCAACCGAGCGGATTGAACAGTTCGCCCTGCATCCCACAGTATCCGATCGCGGAATCGTGGCTTAACCGTATCGCCTCGACGTGGACGTCGCTATCGCTTGTGCACATGGCCGCATAGGTCGGCGCAGTCATCGCGGCCGCGCCATCCGGGTGCAGGACGAACTTCAATGCCGTGCCCACAAGCGCGCGTCCGAAGTGAACGGACTTGCGCGACTCCCCTTCCGAATTCCACATCGAGGAAGTCGTGTCCGTCATACTTTCGAGCACTGCCTTGTTCGAGACGTACTTTGCTCTCAGCGAATCGCACAGATCCATCGCCGTCGCATCCATGGGCGCGAATGCCTCTTCGCAGGCTGACGGAAGAGGAGCATCGAGCGGCCATTCGGCCAGCATCTCACCGACCAGCGTGGCCGCCCCCATGAAGTATCTGACCGCGACCATCTGCACGATCAGTTGATCGGAATGCAAGGCGAAGCGGCGCCAAATCACCGTCGCCGCACAGGCCCGTGTCATCCCCTCCGCCTTGTCTCCGTCCACGAATCGGAGCGCGGCATCGCTGTCCATCAGCGCGCCCTGATACTGCAGCGCTGGAATCGGCGAATCGTAACGGGGCGGAAAAAGATAGTGCACATGATCGTATGCGCTAAGCGCCCTGAGGCGTTCGAGCAGTGCCGCATGCCTAGCCAGCACGGTCCTCGCCGCATCAAGGCCATGCCTGATCGTCGCAAGACAGCCCGACTGGCTGGCCTTGCACAGCACAGCGCCCTCTTCTTTCGTAGGCAACTGGTTGGGACGCACACCCTCGGGACCCGGTTGAAAACCGTTCCTGACGCCAGCCTGCGAGCGATAGCGCATCAGGTCGGATTGCATCATCCCCTCGCGCTCGGATGGCAGGACATCGTATGGGGACAGCCACAGCGCGGCAAAGGCGTTGCGCTCTCCCCGGGCGGACATCGGCGGCCCCTCCAAGAGGCCAGTCGACTTGCGTTGCACGTCAGTCGGACGCGGAAGCCAACCAGACCAGGCCATAGCAAGCCAGCCGAGGATCAGCCCTCCGAACATTAGGCGTTTCTTGAACCGCAAGGCGCCTCCTCGAAAGTCAGCCCTCCGAACATTAGGCGTTTCTTGAACCGCAAGGCGCCTCCTCGAAAGAATGCTGTCAGAGTCACTTTCAACGTAAAAAAGATCTCTGGTCGATATTTGCAAACCACCAATCTACTGGCTCGGAAGCGCTTGAATGCAGGTCACCGTGCCATGCCACCGGTCTTTCAACCGGGGTATCTCGGCGCAAATGCTGTCTCCTTCCTGCGCGGTCACGCCCCAGAAGATCAAGCGGAGCGCCCTTTCAGACGAATCGCCCGGGGCAGCGCTCAAGTAATTGGTGAAGGTGGGTTTGTTGTCGAACAACTTCAAATCGGGTGAATCCAGAACGGACTTGCATTCGGATGACACCAACTGCCATGTGAGAGCGCTCCCCTGATTCTGCTGTCTCGTCATCCTGTCCACCGCATCCTTCGTGTTGCGTTCGCAATCAGCCTGGTCGAATGTCTTGGCCAATTCCACCGCATTGATGGTCCTGTCCTGAAATTCCGCCCTGAGGCGAATCACGCCATACACTGGGTTCGCGATGGCGCTCGGATTCCGATTCAATCCAAGGCCCAGCAGGTCAGACTTCCAGACAAAATACAACGCGCCAACAACCAGCAGAAAAACGAGAAAATTCTTCATGGATTCGACTTCGGTTGTGAAATGAAAAACAGGTGTGCGGACGAAGGGACCAGCGGAAGAACGGTGTCAGACACTTTTTGAACGTGAGGAAGGTCTCCGACAGCGTCATTTGCTGACACCGTCATTCGGCCCGCTCAAGCCTTGCCGCCGCACTCCGGGCAAAACCTCGCGCCGGGCTCGATCTTGCCTCCGCACGACGTGCAGAACTTCGGCTTGGCGGCCGCAGCGGCATTCGGCGCGCCGCACTCCAGGCAGAACTTGGCGCCAGCGCCCATGCGCGCATTGCACTTGCCGCACGCCACCATCCCGTCCTTGCTGAAATCGAGGTCCGAGGTGTAGTCCTGCGTGCGCGTTTTCTGCACGATCTGCTCGGCCGCAGCCTGCGCCTTCTGTGCCGCGAGCTCTTCCTGCTCGTTCGGCGCGCAGCCTTCGCACAACGCCGCCTTGGCATTCCAGCAGACGTCCGGGCATACCCAGTGCCCACAGCGGCTGCATTGATGGAAGTAGTCCTTGCCCGCCGTTACCGCCTTGCGCAGGGCCTCGTCATGGCCCTTGCTGCCGACGGCGCGCTGGAGCTCGTAGGCGCTATTGCCGGCGTTGCCGAGGATGCCGCCGAAGAAGTTGCCCGCCGCGTGCAGCAGGCTCGCAGCGGTCGCCAGCGTCGAAGCCTCGTAGGCGGACATGTGGCCGTTGCCGCACTTGTCGCAGTGGAAGCGGAACTGATATCCGCGGTCGGTGGAAAGATCGTCGTAGTTGGCGACGAACTGGATCATTTCGCTCATGCGGTTGCCCTTTGGCGCATCGATGGAAAAAGTGTGGGACGTCCCCGCGCGGATGTGGGTGTGGACAGCTGTGCGCGAGGGATCATGTGCGAGGGTTCAAGTTTTGCATTCGCGTAGTGCGTCAAGCTCGCATCGCAAGGCACTTACCTCCGCCTCGAGCGCCCCCAGCCGCGTCTCGAAACCGCCGCGTTTCGACGACGCGGGCGGGTCGTCGGAGGCAACGGCGAAATCGGCCGCCGATACCGGGCCGCACAGCAGGTGCATGTAGCGATCCTCGCGCTGCCCTGCGGCGCGGCCGAGGTTGACGACCAGCGTCTGCGCCCGCTGCGTCAGCCGCTCGAGCGCAAACCGGACGTCTTCAAGGTCAGCCGGCGCGGCCAGGCGCTCGCTGCGCGTATGCAGCTCGGCGAGCGTCTGCGGACCTCGCAGCAGCATCACCGCCAGCAAGGCCTGCTGGCGCGTGGTGACCGACCAGGCTTGGGCGAAACGGTGTTCGTATCGCTGCGCACGCGCGCCATCCACAACGCGAACCATGCCCTTGTCGGTCATCGCGCGCAGCGCATGCCCGACTTCGCCGAGCGCAAGTTCGAGCACGGGCTCGCGGTTGTTCTTCTGGTTGCAGGCCATCACAACCGCGTTCGCGGTCAGTGGATAAACTTCCGGCGTCGTCGCCTCCTTTTCGATGAGGCAACCGAGGATGCGCGCCTCGATCGCGTTCAAGGTCGCGAAGGCGTTCTCGCCGCCATCCTCGGCCGTGGTTTCTTTGAATGACATGCAGGGCCCTCGCTCCGGATCGGCAACCATTATGTCGCAGTACCGCAGTGGCTGGACCGCGTTGGCTATCGCGAGTTCGCTGCCAATCGCGATCCGGGCCGAATAATCGCTGCCAGAGTAGACATTGGTAATGGGAATGCGGGCGATCCGCGGGGGCAGCCCAGATGCCAGCAGGCGCTGGATGCCGGCCAGACGGTGCTGCTCGGCGAAGGAGATGACGGCGGATAGTGCCTCTTCGCCAACGATGCGAACGGCGTCCATGTCCCCGAATGCCGCACGGAGGAACGCCGGAGCAATCGGCTTCCAAATTATCGCAGTCGTCCCCTGGCAACCGGCTGAGGCGTTGAGCTTACCGGCGGAAAGAACATACGCAAGCACCCGCCAATCGATCCTGCATATCCGGTCCGATGTTTGTCGAATTTTCCGCGCGCGCCCTTCTTACCTGCACATGCGAGGCAGGTATTTCACAGGCACCGTGCCAACGCAGGAGACCTTGGTTCCCGCGACTCCCGGACGGCGAAGCCAAACGGTTTCCCCGGAGACCGCTTCCTGATCGTCGCTGAAGGTCGCAACGATGTCGGTGCCGACGATGTCCACCGAAGAGTCGGTCGTGTTCGGAAATTCATTGACGTCATCGTCGCGCTCTTCGTGGTGTCGCAGCGGCAGGCCGAGGCGCTTGCGTTCGTTCGACGCGACGCCCCCGGGGATCGTTTCGAGGACGCTTTGGAGTTCACCAAGAGCACTCGACACACGGTCGTGCTGCCGATGTTCGCGTTCACCGAACAGTCCCAAGGCAACGCACCCGCCGAATAGGAGGAGAGTTCCGAGCATCAGGGTCAGCGTCTTCGATCCTGCATTCGCTATCGCGTCGCTTCCGTTCATGCCAGTGTGTCGGGATGAATATGCGCTCTGATGTCAACGGAAACAGGGGAACAAAGGATGAATTTCCGCTTCAAGCTTTAAATCACTCGACCCCTATTTCACTTTCTTCAGCAGCCCGATCAGGTGCCGCGCCGGACCATGCGCGGAACGGTAGCCGGAGTCGCGATTCCGTCATGGCTGTGCATCGCGTTCTTGAGCGCCTGTTCCGCTGCACGCAGCAGCGCCTCGGAAGTCTTGCCGTCGTTGGGATAAGCCGTCACGCCGATCCTGGCGTCGAGTTCCATCGCGTCCGTACCGATGCGAAATGGCATCAGCGCGCTGGCTTGGACCCGCTTGGCGAACGCGGTGCAATGCGTGCCTTCCATCGCATCCAGCAGGGCTGCGAAGCGACGCTGGGCGAGCTGGAAAAACAGGTCCGTGCCGCGCGCGGTCTTGCGTAGGCGCCGCGCGAATTCCTGCGCGATCTCTGGCGGCCAGTCGAGCGCGGACGCACGCGACGACTTGATCTTTTCGAGTTCGATGAAGAGCAGGCAAAACGGACGTTGCGATCGCTCGGCAGACGCGATCGCCCGTGCGATGTCGCGCATCAGCAGGCTGCCGTTGCCGAGTTGCGTGGAAGCATCGAGCTGAATTGTTTCTCCAGCCGCCACTTCGACCGCGTGTTGCAGCCTGGCCTGCTCGAGCGCCATGACGACCACCTTCGGCAGACCGCCGACCATGAAGCGCGAACGCGGCATGCAGTCGACCGCGCCGTGCTCCAGGGCATTCGCAGTCATGGCCTCGCTGACCTGATCGGCGACCAGGAACACAGGCGGTTCGCCCATCGCCTCGGAAGCAAGCGGACCGAGCAGCTTCAGCGCGCCACCTGACGCGCCCAGCAGAATCGTCGCGAAGCGTTCTGTCTTGGCCATCGCAAGGACACCCTCGGCGGGCCGCAACCACACGATCTCTTCCGTCGCGTCGATCCACTCGAGCGCACGACCCACGGCCTTGCTGAGGACGTCGTTTTCGTCGATCACCAGAATGCGATTTGAGGTCATGCGGAATGCCCGTGAAGTTTCCAGTCTGCAGGGTACCGGAGGGCATGCAAAGTCGGAACCGGTGCGTCACCGGGCGCAGAGCGACGGGTTCATGTTGAAGATCAGATCCGCGAACGCGGTTAACCTCGTTTGAACACCGCCGCCCCCATTCTGTGGACTACGGTGCGCCTATCCGCCCCGATCCAGGAGAACCGAGATGGCCAGCAAGAATACGATTTGTCTTTGGTACGACGGCACTGCATTGACCGCCGCGACGTTCTACGCTGACACCTTCCCGAATAGCGCAGTGGGCGCTGTCCATCGCGCACCTGGCGACTATCCCTCCGGCAAACAGGGCGATGTCCTGACTGTCGAGTTCACGGTCATGGGCATACCTTGTCTTGGGTTGAACGGTGGGCCTGCGTTCAAGCACAACGAGGCTTTCTCGTTCCAGGTTGCGACCGACGATCAGGCCGAAACAGACCGCTTGTGGAATGCGATCGTCGGCAACGGCGGCCACGAAAGCGAATGCGGCTGGTGCAAGGACCAATGGGGGCTTTCATGGCAGATCACGCCACGCGCCCTGACGGACGCGATCACCGATCCAGATCCCGCAGCGGCCAAACGCGCGTTCGAAGCCATGATGACGATGACGAAGATCGATGTCGCTGCGATCGAGGCCGCCCGCCGGGGCTGATACTTTCGGGTCATTCTCTATTCCGTCGAACGCGAAGCAGAACATCCGCTTTAGGGAACATGAAAAGACCAGGTCGGATCGCTCCGGCCGGGTCCATGCCGGGCAAGCGTGTTGTGGTGGATCAGGCGGCGTTCTTCAGCGCGATCTTGCGCTCGCACATGCATTCAGGGCATTCGCACAGTTCCGGCATGAAGCGCAACAATGGTACGGCACGCGATGTGACGCGCGGGACGACATCTCTGTCAGGACACACATGCGAACCTTTGTACTCAGAGCGCGGGCGGCACCTACCGACGGCCAGGAATTGTTGGCATCCGTTGGCAAGGACGCACATACCGAAATCCTGGCGCACACGCTGATGAACGCGGTTTTCGTGGCCCAGTCGCACCGCGCGGATGTAACGGTTTATCTGGTGCTGGAAAGTACCCGGGATTTCTCCCGCACGATCCGCTTCGACGCCAACGCGATGCATGACATCGGCGGCTTCGACGAGCGCGCGCTGCTGGCAAAGATCGCGAAGGCGCTGGATGCTTCCAGGGGGATGGGCAAGGAAGAAACGCGACCGGTGGAATCGGGCGTCACGGTGCGCACGCTGAGCTTCGAGCGGCTGTTGCAGGAACTGGCCGACGATCATCAGCTGTTCGTGATGGACCCCAAAGGCGCGTCGATTCGTGAGCAGGTGTTCCAGGACAATCCATGCTTCCTGCTGACCGACCATATCCCAATGCCGAAAAAGACCTTCCACACTCTCGAACGCCTGGGCGCGAAGAACATCGCGCTGGGATCGAAAATGCTGTTTGCTTCGCAATGCGTCGTGTTGATCCACTACGAGCTGGACCAGCGATAACATCGCTCGTCGATGCCAACTGCGAACGAATCGGAACGATGCCGACCATAGACCTTTCACGGCGCTCATTGTTGAAAGCGACCGCCTCGGCGGCCGCTGCCACCGCAATGTTCTCCCCTTCCCGGTACTTGCTCGGAACCAGCAAGACAGAGCATGCATGACTTCAGCTTTTCGGCACCGATTTGACGCGCGCAGGTACAGATCGCAGCGACCCGGCCACAATCCCGATGACTCTCAGTGGTACCCCTCGCCCACCTTGCCGCGGAACACCCAGTACACGAACACCGTGTAGCCGAGGATGACCGGTAGCAGGAACACCGTGCCGACCAGCAGGAACTGTTGCGACGCGGGCGCGGCGGCGGCGTCCATGATGGTCAGGCCCGCAGCCGCCGCTGCGCTGCCGGCATGCAGTGAACCCGCGTCCGGCGGCACCAGGTAGGGCACGTTGGAGATCAGCAGGCCGATGTAGGCGAGCAGGAACAGGCCGATCGCCGACAGGAACGGCTGCACCGGGCGATGCTTCTTCAGGCCGCTCCAGCATGACCAAGCGGCGACCAGGGTCGTCAGCGGCAGCGGCAACAGGTACCAGAAATTGGGCAGCGTGAACCAGCGGTCGTAGATGCGCGGCAGCATCATCGGCGTCCAGATGCTGACGATGGCGATCGCGACGAGCATTGCGAACAGGATCGGATAGGCGACGGATCGCACCCGCGCCTGCAGGTCGTGTTCAGTCTTCATCACCAGCCAGCACGCGCCCAGCAACATGTAGCCGACGATCACGCACAGTCCGCAGGCCAGCGGGAACGGCGCGAACCAGTCGAAGCTGCCGCCCGCGAACACCCCATTCGCGATGTGGATACCCTGCAGCAGGCCGCCGAGCACCAGGCCCTGGCAGAACGCCGCGAGCGTCGATCCGAATGCGAAGGCCCAGTCCCATACGCGGTGGTTGGGCTTGCCGATCCAGCGGAACTCGAACGACACGCCGCGCAGGATCAGCGCGAGCAGCATCACGATGATCGGCAGGTACAGCGCCGGCATGATGATCGCGTACGCGCGCGGGAACGCGACCCACAAGCCGCCGCCACCGAGCACAAGCCAGGTGCCGTTGCCGTCCCAGAACGGCGCGACCGAATTCATCATCCGGTCGCGGTCCGGCTCGGCGTGGAACAGCGGGAACAGCATGCCGACGCCGAGATCGAAGCCGTCGAGCACCACGTACATCGCGACCGCGACGGCGAGGATCGCGGCCCAGACCATCGGCAGTTGCGCGGCATGCTCGCCGATGAGGGCGTTCATATCACCTGCTCGCCGTCGGCCGCTTCGCGCGTCGCGCTACCTGCTGCGGCGAGCGGGCTGTTCGGCGCGGCGGGGCCAGATGGCGCGACAGCAGCGCCCTGCGGGCCGTGGCGCAGCAACTTGCGGATGTAATAGATGCCGATCGAGAACACCACGCCGTAGATCGCGATGATCAGCACGAACGATGTGAGTACCGTGGTCGCGGGCACCGGCGAGATCGCATCGAGCGTGCGCAGGATGCCGGTCGCGATCCACGGCTGGCGGCCGGTTTCGGTGACCATCCAGCCGGACAGGATCGCGATGAATCCCAGCGGCCACATGTAACCGACCGGGCGCAGGAACCAGCGCGCATCGAACAGCTTTCCGCGCAGCCACAGGTAGCCGCCGACGAAACCCGTCGCGATCAGCAGCATGCCGATGCCGACCATCATCCGGAATCCGTAGAACACCGACAGCAGCGGCGGACGCTCGCTCGCCGGTACGTCCTTGAGGCCCGCGATCTTTCCATCCCAGCTGTGAGTGAGGATCAGGCTGCCGACGTGCGGCAGCGCGACTTCATAGTCGTTGCGCTCGGTTTTCGCATTCGGCACGGCGAACAGCACCAGGTCGACCGCTCCGTTGCCGTCCCAATGCGCTTCCATCGCGGCGATCTTGGTCGGCTGGTGGTGCAAGGTGTTCAGTCCATGCGCATCGCCCACGACCAGCTGCAGCGGCGCGAGCGCAAGCACCATACCCAGGCCCATGCGAATCATCGTGCGCGCCTCGGAGTCGAAGCGGCCGGCCATGCGATAGCGTGCGCCGACCGCGAGCACCACGACCGACGTGCTCAGGTAGGCCGCGATCAGCATGTGCGCGAAGCGGTACGGGAAGCTGGGGTTGAAGACGATCGCCCACCAGTCGACCGGGAACGCGACGCCGTCATGCATCTCGTAGCCGGCCGGCGTATGCATCCAGCTGTTCGCGGACAGGATCCAGAACGCCGAGATCGCGGTGCCGATCGCGACCATGCACGCCGACAGCACGTGCGCCCACTGCGGCACGCGGCTGCGGCCGAACAGCAGGATGCCCAGGAAGGTCGATTCGAGGAAGAACGCGGTCAACACCTCGTAGCCGATCAACGGCCCGATCACGTTGCCGACCACGACCGAGAAGCGGCTCCAGTTGGTACCGAACTGGTACGACAGCATCAGCCCCGAGACCACGCCCATCGCGAACGAGACCGCGAAGACCTTGAGCCAGAACTTCGAAAGCTTCAGGTAGTGTTCGCGCCCGGTGCGCCAGTGCAGGATTTCGAGCGTGGCGATGAACGCCGACAGCCCGATCGTGAATCCGGGGAAGATGATGTGGAAACTGATGGTGAACGCGAATTGAAGACGCGCGAGGAGAACCGGGTCCAGCGAGGATGCGAAATCCATGCACGCATTGTATCGGTCTGAGCGTGCGCGGATGTGATGGTGGTGTGTGGGTGTGGAAGCGCCGCCCCGGCCCGAATTCAAGAATCCGGAAGCTTCGCGGCTGGGGGCCGCTCCCACAAAAGGCCGCAGCATTCGAAAGGCCGCTGCATCAAGCGCGGTCGGCTATCGCGTCGTGCCCGTCTCCAGCAGGTTCGCGTGCAGTAATTCGGCATCGTATGCGCGGATCGGATCGTCCCAGTCGCCGAGCATCGCCAGGTACAGCAGCTTGTCGAACTCGGGCCGGAAACGCCGGATCACGGCATCCGGATCCGGCATCAGCCGGCTGTCCGCGATCAGTCCGAACTGCACGCCGCCGTTGTAGCTGAGGATGCTCAGGCCAATCCCGACGCTACCGGTCTGCGGCACCCAGGCCATCACCTCGCGCATCTTGTGTCCGCCCATGTACAGAGGCATCTCCGGGCCCGGGACATTCGTCGCCACTGCGCTCGCCTTGCGGCTGAACAACTCCAGTGCGAACTGCAGGATTCCGTTCGGCGCTGCGCCGAGTGCAGCCAGCAGGCCGAAGGTCATGACCGCCTGCCGCGAGGTCTTCAACATGTCCATGTGCGCAGCGATGCGCTCGAGCCGACCCACCGGATTGTCCTCGCCGACCGGCAGGTCGAGGAACACAAGTCCGAAATGGTTGCCGAGTTTCTTCGCGTGTTCGAGCGGACGCAGGTTGACCGGCACCGTCGCGCGCAGGGTCACGCCATCGATCGGCTCGCCGCGATCGAGCAGGTAGCCACGCAGTGCGCCGGCGGCACTCGCAAGCAGCACGTCGTTGACCGTGCAACCGTAGGCGCGGCCGACCGCCTTGACCTCTTCGAGATCGACGCGATCGGCCCACGACACGCGTTTGATCCCGCCAAGGCGACCCTTGAGCAAGGTCTGCGGGTCGTCGGTCAAGGCCACCGCGTTGATGAATTCGCTTGCGATCGCGCGACTCTCGTTCGCCAGCATCGTCGCCAGCGACGGATCGTGCCAAAGCTGCGCCCCCATCGCGATGCCTTTCTCGATGACTTGTTCGCCCATCTGGACATAGCGACCGATTGCGCCAAAGCGCCGCGCGACCGCAGCGCCGTCATCCTTCAGCCACGCATGCGCCAGCTCGCTGCCTTTGCTCCCGCTCGGCGTGGTGTCGGTCAGCGACAGGATGACCTGCATCAACGCGATGCCATCGGCGTAGCAATGGTGGATGCGCGCGACCACGGCACATCCGCCGTGGTAGCTCTCGACGAGATGGAACGTCCACAACGGCCGGGTCTTGTCCAGCGGCGTCGACGCGAGCTCGCTGACGAAGCGTTCGAGTTCGTGCTTGCCCGCGCGGCCAGGCAGCGCCGCAAGCCGGACATGCCAGTTGATATCGAAATCGGCATCGTCTTCCCACACCGCGCCCGTTGTTCCGTCCACCGCTTTCTGGCGGAACCGCGGATAGGAGAGGAAGCGCTGCTTGATGACCTTGCGCAGGCTATCGATCGGCAACGGCGTTTCGAGCACAAGCACGCCGGTGATCATCATCAGGTTGGTCGGCCGCTCCATGCGCAGCCACGCGGTATCCACGCGGGACATCGGGTCGCGGTGGATCTTTCCGGCTGTCTGCTTCCTGGGCATCGCACATCCTGTCTGTCCGGAACGCGAACGGCTGCGCTGTCAGATCGACGGGCGCGCAGCCATCCTGCGCCTTTCAGGACGCCATGCGTTGAGCCGGATCAAAGTCCGATGCTTTCGCCCATGAACAATGCCCCGCGGATCATCTCGGCGTCCCAGGAACGCACTTGGTCTTCCCAGTCGCCGAGCATTGCCAGGTACAGCAGCTTCTCGAACTCCGGCCCGAAACGCTGGATCACTGCGTCCGGGTCGGGCATCAGGCGGCCGTCGGCGATCAATCCGAAATGCACGCGACCCTGGTAGCTCATGATGCTGATGCCGATGCCGA
This sequence comes from Pseudomonadota bacterium, assembly GCA_043747745.1. Taxonomy (GTDB): domain Bacteria; phylum Pseudomonadota; class Gammaproteobacteria; order Xanthomonadales; family Xanthomonadaceae; genus SZAS-103. Next base: position 112,774 of record JAYTOP010000025.1, on the reverse strand, counting down.
CGTTGCCGGTCTGCGGCACCCAGAACATCATCTCGCGCAGCTTCTGCCCGGCCATGTAGAGCGGCATCTTCGGCCCAGGCACATTGGTCGCGACCGCAGTCGCCTTGCGGCTGAACAGGTCGAGCGCCATGCTTTGCACCGCTGCGGGCGCCAGCCCCATCGCGGCCAGCAGTCCGAACGAGACGATCGCCTGGCGCGAGGTTTTCAAATCGTGCATGTGCGCGGCGACGCGCTCGAGCCGCCGCACCGGATTGTCCTCGCCGACCGGCAGTTCGAGAAACACAAGTCCGAAATGGTTGCCAAGTTTCTTCGCATGCTTGAGCGGGCGCAGGTTGACCGGCACCGTCGCGCGCAGGGTGACTCCGTCGATGTTCTCGCCGCGATCAAGAAGGTAGCTGCGCAGCGCGCCGGCCGCCGACGCCATCAGCACATCGTTGACGGTGCAGCGATACGCACGGCTGACCGCCTTGACGTCGGCGAGGTCCAGCGGTTCGGCCCAGGCGACTCGCTTGCTGACGCCGAGGCGACCCTTGAGCACGGTCGGCGGATCGTCGGGCAGCGACACCGCATTGAGCAGTTCGCGCGCGATCTCGCGGCCTTCGTTCGCGAGCACCGCAGCGAGCGACGGGTTCTGGTAGAACTCCATGCCCTTGGCGAGCATCTTGCCGCCGATCTTCTTGTATTTCTCGAAACCGCCGCCGCGCTTGCCAGAAGGTGATTCGTCCTTGAGCCACACGCTTTCGAGGTCGCTGCCCTTGCCCGCTTCTGCTGTGGTATCAGTGAGCGACAGCAGCACCTGCACAAGCGCGATGCCGTCCGCGTAGCAGTGGTGGATGCGCGCAACCAGGGCGCTGCCGCCGTGATAACGCTCGACGAGATGGAATTGCCACAGCGGCTTGGTCTGGTCCAGCGGCGTGGACGCGAGCTGGCTGACGAAGCGTTCGAGCTCGAGCTTGCCCGCGCTACCCGGCAACGCCGACAGGCGCACATGCCAGTCGAGGTCGAAATCGGCATCGTCCTGCCACATCGCGCCGGTCGGCCCATCGACCGCCTTCTGGCGAAAGCGCGAATAGGAAAGGAAACGCTGCTTGATGACCTTGCGCAGCCGATCAAGCGGCATCGGCGTGTCGAACATCAGCACGCCGGTAATCATCATCAGGTTGGTCGCGCGCTCCATGCGCAGCCATGCGGTATCCACGCGCGACATCGGTTCGCGGTGGATCTTCTGCTCAGTCTGCTGCTTGGCCATCGCACATCCCGGTCGCTGCTGCAGCCAGTGAATCACGCGGCGGCGAACAGCGTCAACGTCAGACTATTCGCCCTGTTTCGAAGTCGAATAGATGGCCAGTGCATCTGCACGACTGATTTTGAGATCGACGATGGGCGCACGCGGATAATCGGGCGCGAATCGCGCGAGCAGGTGCGGATGCTGCCACGGTTCAAATAGCGCAGCCTCAGGCAACGTCGCAAGCTCCGGCACCCAGCGCCGCACATAGCTGCCGGCGGGATCGAACTTCAGCGCCTGCGATACCGGATTGAACACGCGGAAATACGGCGCAGCGTCCGCGCCGGTGCCAGCGGTCCATTGCCAGCCTTGCGTGTTGTTGGGCAGGTCCGCATCAACGAGGGTCTCCCAGAACCAGCGCGCACCATGCAGCCAGTGCATGCGCAGGTTCTTGGTGAGGAAACTCGCGACGACCATGCGCACGCGGTTGTGCATCCAGCCCGTCTGCCAAAGCTGGCGCATGCCCGCGTCCACGAGCGGGACGCCGGTACGCCCACCCTGCCACGCGGCAAGAAGCACGGGTTCCGGATCGGCCCACTGGAAACCGTTGAAGCGTGGATTGAGGTTGGCATCGGTCGTTTGCGGGAAGTGGTACAGCAAATGGTGCGAGAACTCGCGCCAGCCGAGTTCGCGAATGTAACCATCGCCGTTCGCCATGCTGCGCGCATCGTGCTGTGCGGATTGCAGCGCCTGCATGATCCGGAGCGGCGAAAGTTCGCCGAAATGCAGGTGCGGCGAGAGCTTCGATGTGCCGTCGATATCGGGACGATTGCGCTGCTGCATGTAGCCGTCGAGCAATGGGCCGATGCATTGCACGAGCCGCGCCTGCGCACCCTGCTCGCCCGGCTGCCATGCGTTCCAGAACCCTGTGTCCCAATCGGGCTTCGGCGCAGGAATCAGCGCATCCATAGTGAGCGACGCAAGCGACGCATCAGGCGGCGGCAAGCTGCCCGGAGCTGCCGCGAGCGCAGGCAGGTCGATCCGCGCATGCGCATTGCGCCAGAACGGCGTGAACACACGGTATGGATCGCCCTGCTGCGTCGCCACCGTCCATGGTTCGCAGAGAAGTGCGCTGTTATGACTTTCGACATGGACGCCGCGCGCACGCAATGCCTGCTTCACCGCAGCATCGCGCGCGATCGACGCCGGTTCGTAGCGGCGGCTCCAGTAGACAGCTTCGGCACCGGTGTCTGCGATCAATTGCTCAAGCGCGGCGAGGCTCGGGCCTTCGCGCAGGATCAATCGCGAACCGCGCTCCTGCAGCGAAGCATCGAGCGCCCGCAGCGAGCGCCGCAGCCACGCAAGCGAAGCCGCGCCCGGCGACCACGGCGCCTCTTCGTCCGGGGCGTGCACGTACACAGGCACGATGCAAAGCCCAGCTCGCAATGCGGATTGCAACGCGGGATGGTCGTCCAGGCGCAGGTCGCGGCGGAACCAGATGAGCGCGGTTGACATATGAAAACCCGTTCGTGTTGAGCAGTGATGGTTCGAGACGGATTGCCTCGACCTACGGTCTCGATCAATCCTCCTCACCATGATCGGACAGGAGCGATGGCGGAGCCGTCGAGCGAGAGCGCGTGTCGACCTGTGCGCGACAGAATTCGACACTCGAAATCATCCCGCGCCAGCCGTCAATTCTCGGTGAAACTCTCGCGTCGCGTATCAGTCTTCGACGAAACGCACGCGTCGCGTGATTGAGCAGGTCAATTCGTACGAAATCGTACCGGCCACTGTGGCGATCTCCTCGACAGGCAGCTGCGGGCCCCACAATACAACCGGATCGCCGACGCGCGCATGCGGCGCGCCGCGCAGGTCCAGCGTCATCAGGTCCATCGACACGCGCCCGACCAGCAGCACGCGCACGCCCCCGACCAACACCGGAGTTCCCGAAGGCACGCTGCGTGGATAGCCGTCGCCATAACCGATCGCGGCGACGCCGATATCCATGTCTTCCGGGCACCTCCAAGTCGCCGAATAACCGACCGGCTCGCCCTTGCCCACGCGGTTGATCGCGATCAGGCGCGTTGCCAGCGTCATCGCGGGCTTCAAGCCGAAATCCGCGCCGGTCTTGCCGTCGACGACGGACAATCCATACAGCGCGCCGCCCGCGCGCACCCAGTCGCGGTGCGCCTGCGGCCAGCCGAGGATCGCTGCGGAATTGGACAGCGAACACGCCTCGCCAGCGATGCCGTCGGCGGCATCGAAAGTCGCCATCTGCGCGCGCGTCTGCGCGCCGTCGAAATCATCCGAGCTCGCGAAGTGACTCATCAACAGGACTTCACCAACCTGCGGCAGCGCACTCAGGCGCTCGCGCAACGCGTTCGCGCGCTCGGGCGCGAAGCCGAGGCGATTCATGCCGGTATCGAGCTTGAGCCAGACGCGCAACGGCTTGGCGACCGCGTGCGTGTGCGCTGCTGCGTCCGCTTCCAGCATCGCGAGCTGGCTGTCGTGATGGACGACGGTGTCGACATCGAGCGAGCGCAGCATCGAGAGATCTGCGATGTCATCGAAGCCCGACAGCAACACGACGCGATTCGACAGCCCCGCCGCGCGAATGCGCTCGGCATCGGCCAGCGCCGCGACGCCGAACGCATCGGCCCCGGCCAGTGCGCGTGCGACGCGTTCCAGCCCGTGCCCGTAACCGTCGGCCTTGACCACGGCCATGACCTTGCTGCGCGGCGCGAGCGCGCGCACGCGCGCGAGGTTGTGACGGAGGGCGTCGAGATGGATGGTGGCGGAGGTGGGACGTGACATGTGCCAATTCTATCGGCTCACGCAGCCCGTATGCGGCGAACCGCAACCCGATCTACTCAAACGAGCCCACTGCATCCCGCGCCAGGTTGTCGAACCGCGTGTATTCGCCGAAGAAGCGCAGGTCGACCTTGCCGGTCGGGCCGTTACGCTGCTTGGCGATGATGATCTCGGCGAGACCTTTCTTGTCGAGGTCGGTCTTGTTGTAGACCTCCTCGCGGTAGATGAACATGATCACGTCGGCATCTTGCTCGATGCCGCCGGACTCGCGCAGGTCGGACATCACCGGGCGTTTGTCGGTGCGCGATTCCAGGCTGCGGTTGAGCTGCGACAGTGCGAGCACCGGCACCTTGAGTTCCTTGGCGAGGCCCTTGAGGCTGCGCGAGATCTCGGAGATCTCGTTGGTGCGGTTGTCGTTCATGCCTGGCACCTGCATCAGCTGCAGGTAGTCGACGACGATCAGGCCGAGGTCGTGGTCGCGCTTGAGGCGGCGTGCGCGTCCGCGCAGGTCGACCGGCGACAGACCGGGGGTGTCGTCGATGAAGATCTTGACCTCGGACAGCATGCGGATCGCGCTGTTCACGCGCGACCAGTCCTCGTCCTCGAGCTGGCCGGTACGCAATCGCGAGGCGTTCACCCGGCCCATCGACGAAATCAAACGGAAGGCGAGCTGCGATGCCGACATTTCCATCGAAAAGATCACGACCGCTTTTTTCGATTTCAGCGCGGCGTACTCGGCGATGTTCACCGCGAGCGCGGTCTTGCCCATCGACGGGCGCGCAGCGAGAATGATCAGGTCGGTCGGCTGCAGGCCGGCGGTCATTTCGTCAAGATCGAGGAAGCCGGTCGGCAGGCCGGTGACGGCGCCCTGGCTTTCGTAGCGTTCCTGCAGCACCTGGAACGCGTCCTTCATCGCCTCGCGCAGCGAGACGTAATCCTTGCGCCCGCGGTCGCCGAGCTCGGCGATCTTGAATACGCGCTCCTCGGCCTTGTCCAGCACGTCCTTGATCGGCACGTTGCCGGGCTGGAAGCCGTCGTTGACGATCTCGGTGCCGGCCTGGATCAGCCGCCGCAGCACGGATTTCTCGCGCACGATCTCGGCGTACGCGCCGATGTTCGCGGCCGACGGCGTGGTGCTCGCGAGTTCGATCAGGTAGCTGCTGCCGCCGATCTTCTCGGCCAGTCCACTGGCGTCGAACCACTCGCCGAGGGTGACCACGTCGAACGGCTTGTTCTTGCGCGCGAGGTCGCAGATCGCCTCGTAGATCAGTTGATGATCGTTGCGGTAGAAGTCTTCCTTGCTGAGCTGGTCGCCGACGTGGTCCAGCGACTCCGGCGCAAGCATCAGCCCGCCCAGCACGGCCTGTTCGGCATCCACCGATTGCGGAGGCACCCGCAGGGACTCGATGCGATTATCGAACGACGCAGTGCTGCGCTCGTCGGTGCGGAAACCCGGACGCGATGGCATGGAGGTGACGACCTGGGTGACTGGGGGATGACATGTGATGATAGAGCCGGAAGCGCACCGAGCGTTGCAGATAACCCTGTGTATAACCGGTGTGTATCTCATCGCGTGCGACTTGGCGTGGCCGGTATTGCAAGACAAACCGCGTTGTATGCAGCAAACAGCCTATTGGGGAAATTCGCCATGTCGCCGAACGTCCGCAAGACCAGTTGGCCTGCGCTCGGGTGGTGAAGCGTTCGCCGTGGATGGCTTCGACCTTGTCGCTATAGTTCCAGATCTCCATGGCTGCGTTGCCGTAGCAGTTGCCCTTGGCGCTCATGCTGGCGATCAGGCCGTGCGCTTCGAGCAACGCGCGGCGCTCACGCGAGCAGTACTGGCTGCCGCGATCGGTGTGCATGATCACGCCACGCGGCCGGTGGCGGCGGAACAGCGCAATCCGCAGCGCATCGCACACCAGCGTGGCGGTCATGCGCTCGGACATCGACCAGCCCACCACCTTGCGCGAGTACAGGTCCAGCACGACGGCCAAGTACAGCCAGCCTGCGTTCGTGCCGATGGAGGTGATATCGCCGACCCAGACCTGGTCTGGCCCTTGCGCCGTGAAGTCCTGCTGGAGCAGGTTCTGTGCGACGGGCAGCGCATGGTTCGAGTGCGTCGTCGCCTTGAACTTGCGAGCCGCTTTCGCTCGCAAGCCCTGACAGCGTAGGCTTTCAGCGACCTGCCGCCGACCCACCTGCAGCCGCTTGGACAGCCGTGGCGAGCCGGCACGACTGCGCTCGGCCTCGAACGCATCACGCACCTTTGCATCGAGCTGCGCGCGTCGCTGCGCCCTCACCGAAGGCTTGCGGTCCCGCCACGCGCATTACCCGCTCGGCGACACCGACAGCACCCGGCACATCAGCCGCACTGCGAACCCATCCTCATACTTTCGCATCGTTGCGTACTTCACTTGGGCTGCTTCGCGAAGTACGCCGCCGCCTTTTTTAGGAAGGCGTTCTCCTCCTCCAGCCGCGCTAGCTCACGCTTGATCCTGGCATGTTCGGCCTGCAGTACCTGCTGGGCTTGGCCATCCTGAGCCTGTTGCTGTGACTTCCCGCGCCATGCGTACAGCTGGGCCGGCTGCAAGCCCAGATCGCATGCCGCCAACGTCACGCGATCCTTTGCCGCCCGAAGCAATGCCTGCTGCTCGTACTCCTGGCTGAACTGCTTGCGCGCCTTCTGTGACTCTGTTGTCTTCTCGGGCATCTCTCTCACCTCGGATTGCAATATTGAATCGCTTATCCGGGTGTCCGTGAAAGTAGGGGCAGGATCACTGCCTTGAGGGCGAACCCAATCCGGATTTTGTCGCCCGCCGTCGACCCGGATCATCCGCCGCAACAGCTACAACCCGTCGAACAACAGCAGCGTCCGATCCAACGGATCCAACGGGCCCCTGCTGCACCGAGAGTCCGTCGCGCTCCGGCCCCGGTCGACCAGACTCCAGTCATCCAGAACGATGGCGGTGGGTGAGGCCAGTCGTCGGCGACTCACAGCAGAAACGAAACGGCCGCCCTGAGGCGGCCATTTGATGCATATCAATGTGCGAATGTCGCTAGAAGCAGGGAGCGACCGATACCGACACCAGGAAAATCAGGCGTCCGGAACCACCGTCACCTTGACCTTGGTTTCGACATCGGCGTGCAGGTGCACGGTGATCTCGAACTCGCCGGTGCGGCGCAGCGGGCCTTCACCCATGACGACTTCGCTCTTGTTGAGCGGATGGCCGGCGGCGGTGAATGCCTCGGCGATATCGCGCGGGCCAACCGAACCGTACAGCTTGCCTTCGGTCGACGAGTTCGCCTTGACGACGACGCTGGCACCTTCGAGCTTGACCTTGCGGGCTTCGGCGGCGGAGTGGATGTCGTTGGCCTTCGCCTCGTAATCGGCGCGGCGGGCCTCGAACTCGGCGATGTTCTTCGCGGTCGCCGGCACGGCGCGGCCGTACGGGATCAGGAAGTTGCGGCCATAACCCGGCTTGACATTGACCTTGTCGCCAAGGGCACCGAGGTTGACGACTTTCTGCAGGAGGATCAGTTGCATGGTGTTGCTCCGTATTCGTTAGCGGACCGAAGTCCGCAACTGGTGGCTGTCCGAATGGATCAGGAAATCAACTCGTATGGCTGTCGCAATAAGGAATCAGCGACAGGAAACGCGCGCGCTTCACCGCAGTCTGCAACTGGCGCTGGTAGCGCGCCTTGGTGCCGGTGATGCGGCTCGGCACGATCTTGCCGGTTTCGGTCAGGTACTGACGCAGGGTGTTGAGATCCTTGTAATCGATCTCGACGGTGCCTTCGGCGGTGAATTTGCAGAACTTGCGGCGACGGAAGAATTTGGACATGGCTGGATTCCTGGTGTGGGGTTTCAGGCGTCAGCGCCGACGGCGCCGCCTTCAATGGATTCGTCCCGACGCGGGCGCTCGCTGCGCTCCGGACGGTCGCCGCGGTCGCCGCGATCGCCCCTTTCACCACGATCGCCTCTGTCGCCACGATCGCCTCTGTCACCGCGATCATTCTTCTCGTCCTTCATCTTCATGATGAACGACTGTTCGGTGTCCGCGCCTTCGCGCTTGGTCACCAGGTGGCGCAGCACGGCGTCGTTGAAGCGGAAGCCGTCGACCAGTTCGGTCAGCACCTTCTGGCCGCACTCCACGTTGAGCATCACGTAGTGCGCCTTGACCAGGTTGTTGATCGGATAGGCGAGCTGGCGGCGGCCCCAGTCTTCGAGACGATGGATCTGGCCCGCGCCTTCGCCGGTGTCGGTCGTGATCAGCGTCTTGTAACGCTCGATCATCGCGGGCACCTGCTCGCTCTGGTCCGGATGGACCATGAACACGATTTCGTAATGACGCATGGTGTTTCCTCTTGTGGATGTCGGCCGACTGGCCGTGGCAGCCCCCCATCAACGCAGGACGCGCCGTGGTGGGGCAAGGGTCCGCCTGTGGCTGCGGAGCCGCCGATTATGCCAGTGGACAGGCCTGTGAGCAAGCTGCCGTGCGGATCGAGGCTCAGGCGGCCTGGACTCGACAGACTCGTCCGCATCCAGCCTCAGGCTGGCTGCGTAGTGAAACTCTCGCCGCAACCGCAGGCATCGGCGGCGTTCGGATTGCGGAAGGCGAACTGGGCATTGAGGCCCTGCCTCACGAAATCGATCTCGGTGCCTTGCACCAGTGGCAGGCTCGCGGCGTCGACAATCACGCGAATGCCATCCACGTCGAACATAGTGTCGTCGGGATTGGCATGCTCGGCCAGATCCACCACATAGCCCCAGCCCGAGCATCCGGTCCGGCGCACGCCGAAACGCAGGCCGATCCGGCCAGGACTGGCGGCGAGATAGTTGCGTGCGCGTTCGAGTGCTGCGGGGGTCAGGGTGATGCTCATCGCTCGAGTATACCTGTGGCCCAAAGCCTTATTCGTTATCATGCTGGGCTGGAAAATGAAGTGGGTTCGACGACGTGGAGATGCAAGGCATGACGGCAGCAGAAGTGGTCAGCGTCGCGCAGGCGCTGGATGGCAAGCTCACGGCGGGCAGTACGGTCAGCGTGCGCGGCTGGGTGCGCACACGGCGCGACTCCAAGGCGGGTCTGTCGTTCGTGAACGTCAGCGATGGCTCGTGCTTCCACCCGATCCAGGTCGTCGCTCCGACCGACCTTTCCAATTACGAATCCGAAGTGAAGCGCCTCACTGCCGGCTGCGCGGTCATCGCGACCGGCACGCTCGTCGCATCGCAAGGCCAGGGCCAGGCGTTCGAGATCCAGGCCAGCGCGATCGAGGTCGTCGGCTGGGTGGACGACCCGGAAACCTATCCGATCCAGCCCAAGGCGCATTCGCTGGAATTCCTGCGCGAAGTCGCCCACCTGCGCCCACGCACGAACCTGTTCGGCGCAGTCACGCGCATCCGCGACTGCCTGGCCAAGGCGGTCCACCGATTCTTCCACGAGCAAGGCTACTTCTGGATCAACACGCCGATCATCACCACGTCCGACGCCGAAGGCGCGGGCCAGATGTTCCGTGTCTCCACGCTCGACATGGCGAACCTGCCGCGCGACGACAAGGGCGCGGTGGATTTCTCGCAGGACTTCTTCGGCAAGGAAACCTTCCTGACCGTGTCCGGCCAGCTCAATGTCGAGGCCTATTGCCTCGCACTCAGCAAGGTCTACACCTTCGGCCCGACCTTTCGTGCCGAGAATTCCAACACCTCGCGCCACCTCGCCGAGTTCTGGATGATCGAACCCGAAATCGCGTTCGCCGACCTCAAGGAAAACGCCGATCTCGCCGAGGTATTCCTCAAGTATGTGTTCAAGGCCGTGCTCAACGAACGCGCCGACGACATGGCATTCATCGCCGAGCGCGTGCAGAAAGACGCGATTACGCGCATGGAAGCGTTCGTCGCCGCGCCGTTCGAGCGCATCGACTACACCGACGCCGTGGCGCTGCTGCAGAAGTCCGGCCACAAATTCGATTTCCCGGTCGAATGGGGCCTGGACCTGCAGACGGAGCACGAACGCTGGCTCACCGAGCAGCACGTCGGCCGTCCGGTCGTGGTCCTGAACTACCCCGAGCAGATCAAGGCGTTCTACATGCGCCTGAACGACGATGGCAAAACCGTCGCGGCGATGGACGTGCTCGCGCCGGGCATCGGCGAAATCATCGGCGGCGCGCAGCGCGAGGAACGCCTCGACGTGCTCGACGCGCGCATGGCGCAGTTTGGCCTTGATGGCGCGCATTACGGCTGGTATCGCGATTTCCGCCGCTACGGCACGGTGCCGCATGCGGGCTTCGGACTCGGCTTCGAGCGGCTGGTGGTGTACGTCTGCGGCCTGTCGAACATCCGCGACGCGATCCCGTACCCGCGCGCGCCCGGCCTGGCGACGTTCTGATTTTCTTGGCGAGCGACCAGATGAAACCGAATGCATTTTTGCTATTGCTACTGCTGTGGATACCATTTGTCTTTGGTTTAACCACGTTGGAAAAAAGACGCAAAGCCGCCGCCGAAGCGTTTCTGTCCCGCGCACGCGATGTCGTGCCGTTGCGGGTAAAGCAAGATTACGACATGGTGGTCTGGCATTGGCGTTTCTGGCGCTGGGCCCGGAAGCTCGATGCGTCAATCGACGATCCGGCGTTGTTGGCAGCTTCCGCGTCACTGAAAAAACTTGATCGTATCTGGCTGACCATAGGTGCAGTTTTGCTACCCACGCTCGCCGCAGTGATCATCTGGTATCCATGGCGGCGCTAACGATGACACCGATCTCCACCCCTCTCTGCCTTGCGTTCGCCTCCGTCACCACTGGCGCAACCGCGCTCGTGGCTAACGCATGATGATCACCCTGTCCCTGCTCGGATTGGCGTTCGCGATCACCGGTTTGATGGCGTTCGCGTTCTTCTGGCCGATGACCCTGGTGCATCTGCGCGACCGTTATCCGGAATTGCACGCGCGACTCGGCGGCGCGGGCGCGATCGCGGCGTCCACATTGTGGTGGCTGCTCGCTGGCCGCTATCGGGAATCGCGCGACCCCGCACTCGATGGCCTCGGCACACCGGCGCGCATCGCCTTGATCGTGCTGCTGATCGGATTGACCTGCGCCGGCGGCTTCGGTCTGATCGCGTGGGCCATGAAATCTTGAAGGACCGAAATTTGCGGAGTCCGTTCGTGGTGAACCTGGCGAACCATGGACGGATTTCAAACGAGGATGAAGGCATGAACGACAACGACGCCCCAGACGACAGCAGCATCGACGACGACACGGGCCACGTCTCCGAACAGTGGTGGCTGGCCATGGTTGGCAACCTGCTCGTGTGGGCGCGCATGCGCGTGCGCGCTGGCGGCACCGTCGAAGTCTTCGACTGTGACGCCAGGATCGATGTCTACGACAGCGAGGACACCGCGCGCGCCGCGCTGATGGATGCCGAGTACCGCGCCTTCGACGGCCTCGACGACGACGATGCCGAGCAGATGGGCTTCGACCTCGATGAAATTGAACCGCCGCATGTCGTCGGCGACGACGAGGAAGCACTGCGCGCGGCGATGACCAGGCGGCTGCCGGCGCGGGATTGAGCGAGCGCAGAATGTATACGCCACGGACCTTCGTAGAAGCCGATCTCGCAGAGCTCGACAGCCTCGTTGCAGCCAACCCGTTCGTGACCTTGGTCACAGTGCGCGATGGATTGCCATCCGTGAGCCACCTTCCGGTGCTGTACGCGCGTGATGGCGATGCTGTCGTGTTCCGTGGCCACTGGTCGCGCGCGAATCCGCAATGGCGCGATGGCGGCGACGCGCTAGTGATCGTGCACGGCCCCGACGCCTATGTGTCGCCTTCGTGGTATCTGGACAAGGAAGAACAGGCGCGCGTACCGACCTGGAACTACGCAGTTGCCCATGTCCACGGAACGCTGAAGGTCTTCGACGACACCGACGCACTCGCGGCCATCGTGTCTGAACTCAGCGTGCGGCACGAATCCGCGAATGGATCGGACTGGCGTTTCGAGCCGGACCGCGCCGACCACGTCATGCAACTCAAGGGCATCGTCGGTTTTCGACTGCTGGCAACGCGCATCGAAATGAAGTTCAAGCTCAGCCAGAACCATCCGCTCGCGAACCAGCGCAGCGTCGTCGATGCGTTGATGGCGCAGGGAGACGAGAACGCACAAGCCGTCGCCCGTCTCATGCAGTCGCGGTTGCAACGCGCTACCGTGACTGAAGACAACACACCCAACGACATCGCATCGGAACCCTGAATGGACCTCGACCTCACCGGCAAACACGCGCTGGTTTGCGGCGCATCGCAAGGCATCGGTCTGGCCTCGGCAGTCGAACTCGCCAAGCTCGGCGCCGACGTCACCCTGCTCGCGCGCCGCGCGGACCTGCTGGAACAACTCGCAGGGCAGTTGCCGCTCACGCACGCCGCGCAGCGTCACGACTGGATCGCGGCGGATGCTGGCGATACCGCGGCGTTGCGTGCGAAGGTCGATGCGCTGGTCGCCGGAAACAGCGTACATATCCTCATCAACAACAGCGGCGGTCCGCCACCGGGGACCGTGCGTGGCGCGAGCGAGGATGCATTCCTTGCCGCATACCGTTCGCACCTGCTCGCGAACCAGGCGCTCGCCGAAGCGGTCGTGCCCGGCATGATCGGCGATGGCTACGGCCGCATCGTCAACATCATCTCGACATCGGTGAAGGAGCCGATCGTCGGCATCGGCGTGTCGAACGTGACGCGTGGCGCGGTCGCGAGTTGGGCGAAGACGCTGGCGCGCGAACTCGCGCCGCATGGCATCACCGTCAACAACGTGCTGCCCGGCTCCACCCACACGCCGCGCATCGACCAGATCATCGCCGCGCGATCGCAGAAGACCGGCGACAGCACCGACGACGTGACCGCCGAGATGGAAGCCGAGATCCCGATGGGCCGTTTCGCCGATCCGTCCGAGACAGCAGCGGCGGTCGCGTTTCTCGCATCGCCGGCGGCGTCGTACATCACCGGGATCAACCTGCCAGTGGATGGCGGGCGCACGCGTTCGCTGTAATGACGTGCTCGTATCCGACTGTGAACTCCCCAACCGCGCGCCAAGCCGATAAGCTCACCGCATGATTGCCTCCCTGCACCTGACCCAGTTAATCGGCAGCGAGGCGCGGGCGTGCAGCGAACTCGATGCACTCGCAGTTTACGATCCCGCGACGGGTCAGCATTACGCCTCGTGTCCGTCCGGAACAGAAACCGATGTGGACGATGCCGTGCGCGCCGCGCATGCCGCGTTCCCGACGTGGTCGGCTTTTCCCAATGAAGCACGCGCCCAATGGATGCAGCGGCTTGCCGACGCGCTCGAAACCCGCATCGAGGACTTCGCGCAGGCCGAATCGCGCGACGCGGGCAAGCCGCTGCGGCTCGTGCGCGAGATCGAGATCCCGCGCGCGGTCGCGAACCTGCGTTTCTTCGCGGCCGCCGCGACCCAGTTCGCGAGCGAATCGCACCATGGCCAAGCGGGGCTGAACTACACCTTGCGCCAGCCGCTCGGCGCGGTCGCCTGCATCAGTCCGTGGAACCTGCCGCTGTACCTGTTCACCTGGAAGATTGCACCCGCGCTCGCAGCCGGCAATTGCGTGGTCGCGAAACCATCGGAGATCACCCCCGTCACCGCGTGGATGCTCGGCGGACTCGCACGCGAGATCGGCTTTCCGGCGGGCGTGCTGAACATCGTGCACGGACTCGGCCCGGTCGTCGGAACTGCACTGGTCGAACATCCCGACATCAAGGCAGTCAGCTTCACCGGCAGCACCGCGGTTGGCCGCCAGATCGCCGCCTACTGCGGTCCCGCGCTGAAGAAGATGTCGCTCGAACTCGGGGGCAAGAACGCGACCATCGTGTTCGCCGATGCCTGGGACGATGAATCCTCGCGCGAACGCCTGCTCGATACCGTGGTGCGCTCGGCGTTCCAGAACAGCGGCCAGATCTGCCTGTGCGGTTCGCGCATCCTGGTCGAACGCGGTGCCTACGATGCGTTCCGCGATGCATTCGTCGCGCGCGCCCGGAAACTGCGCGTAGGCGATCCGCAGGACGCGGCGACCGACCTCGGCCCACTGGTGTCGCGCGCGCACTACGACAAAGTGTTGGCCTGCATTGCGATCGCGCGCGGCGAAGGCGGCAGCATGCTTTGCGGCGGAGAATCATTGTCGCCGGATGGTCGCTGCGAAAACGGCTGGTTCGTCGCACCGACCGTGATCGAAAATCTTGGCCCGGATTGCCGCAGCAACACCGACGAGATCTTCGGACCGGTCGTCACGTTGCAGCCTTTCGACGACGATGCGCACGCGCTGGCGCTCGCGAATGCGACGCCCTACGGACTGTCCGCAAGCGTGTGGACGCAGCGGCTCGATCGCGCGCACCGGATCGCCGCGAACCTGCATTCCGGCATCGTCTGGATCAACACCTGGATGATGCGCGACCTGCGCACGCCGTTCGGCGGCGTCGGGCAATCCGGACTGGGTCGCGAAGGCGGCGCGGAGGCGATGCGTTTCTTCACCGAACCCAAGAACGTCTGCGTTCACTTGTGAGCGCGGCGCCACGAATCACGACGCCATGAACGAAGGATCGCCATGAGCATGCTGCAATCGCTCCTCGAAAAAAACCGCATCTGGGCCGAGCGCGTCGAGCACGAGGAGCCGGGATTTTTCAACAACCTCGCATCCCAGCAGGCACCGGACTACCTGTGGATCGGCTGCTCGGATTCGCGGGTGCCGGCGAACCAGATCACCGGCCTCGCGCCAGGCGAGGTGTTCGTGCATCGCAACGTCGCGAACGTCGTCGCGCATGGCGATCTCAACTGTTTGTCCACGATGCAGTTCGCGGTGGACGTGCTGAAGGTCGAGCACATCATCGTCTGCGGCCATTACGGCTGCAGCGGCGTGCATGCGACCATCGAGGGCCAGCGCCTGGGCCTCGTCGACAACTGGCTGCACCATGTGCGCGACGTGATGCAACAGCATGAAACCCTGCTGCGGGGCGTGCCGATCAGCGAACGCGCGGATCGCCTTTGCGAGCTCAACGTGATCGAGCAGGTCGCGAACGTCTGCCAGACCACGGTCGTGCAGGACGCATGGCGGCACGGCCAGAAACTCGAAGTGCATGGATGGATTTACGGTGTGCATGACGGACGCATCCGCGAACTCGGTATCGGTGTCGATTCGGTCGATGGCCTCGGCGCCGCCTATGTCACTGCGATCGACGGCGTACGCACGAACATGCACGGGACGCCGGCGGAACGCGGGCGATGAGCGGCGTCATCCAGACCGATTCCGCACCCGCGCCTGTCGGCGCGTATCCGCACGCGCGTCGCGTCGGCGGCTTGCTGTTCCTGTCCGGTATCGGCCCACGCATGCCGGGAAGCAATGCCATTCCGGGCAATATCCACGCGGCAGACGGCAGTCTCGCCAAATACGACATCGCTGCGCAGTGCCAGCAGGTGTTCGCGAATGTGCGCGCAGTACTCGAAGCATCGGGCGCGCACTGGGAAGACCTCATTGATGTCACCGTTTACCTGACCGATCTGGCGCATGATTTCAAGGTCTACAACGCGATCTGGGCCGAACATTTCCCCGATGCGGCGATCGCGCCCTGCCGCACGACGCTCGGCATCACCGCGCTGCCGACACCGATCGCGATCGAACTCAAGTGCGTTGCCGCGACCAAGGAGACCATCTGATGCTGCCGCCGCCGATCGATTTCCGGAAGTGGATCGAAGACAACCGCCACCTGCTCAAGCCGCCGGTCGGCAACAAGTGCATCGTTGCCGGCGACTTCTACATCATGATCGTCGGCGGCCCGAACCTGCGCACGGATTACCACGTGGAGGAAGGCCCGGAGTTCTTCCACCAGATCGAGGGCGAGATGATCCTGCGCATCCAGGAACTTGATCATGAAGGCCGGGGCATCGCGCGCGACATCCCGATCAAGGCTGGCGAGATCTTCTACCTGCCGCCGCGCGTGCCGCATTCGCCGCAGCGCATGGTCGGCGGCATCGGCCTGGTCATCGAGCGCCGCCGTCTGGCGCACGAACAGGACGGTCTGCAGTGGTATTGCCAGGACTGCAACCACAAGATCTATGAGGAATACTTCCACCTGCACGACATCGAGCACGATTTCCCGCCGGTGTTCAAGCGCTTCTATCGCAGCATCGAGCACCGCACCTGCGGCAATTGCGGCGCGATCCATCCGCGCCCAGCACGCTTCGAGGACGACGCGAAGCTCGATCCGACCTGATCCGCTGGAGTCAGTCAAGTTTCTGCACGCGCCCACGCTGCCGGTCCACGCGCACCCGATCGCCGTCTCGCAGCCATTGCAGTACGCCGCGCACGCTCATCACTGCTGGCAGGCCAAGCTCCCGCGGGGTGACCGCGCCATGCGACAGAGGCCCGCCGCTTTCGGTGATGACCGCTGTCGCACGATGGAACAGCGGCGTCCACGCGGGATTGGTGGTTCGCGCGACCAGGATCGCACCGGCTGGCATGCGTCCGAAATCCTCGGTGCCGCGCACGACGAAGATCGTGCCCTTGATGATGCCTGGGCTGCCCGGTACGCCTGACCGCTGATCCTGATCGACCGCCGTGTCGTCCGCATCCGCTCCATCGTCCAGCGACCAGCGCGGCGTGCGAGCCTCCGCTTGGCGATAGGCATCCCATTCACGTTCGGCGATCGCAGTGATGGCCTGCGGCCCCTGCGCGACGGCGAGCGCCAACTCGTCGAAATCGAGGCAGGAGACTGCGTCGGTGCAAGGTAGCGCGTCCAGCGCCATCCAGCGCCGCGCAAGCACCAGCGCGCCGCGCCGGAACAGCGGATGCAGGCGCGTGGTCTGGTAGTGCTCGACATCGTCGAGCACCGTATAGACGCGCGCGAGTTTGATGACTTCATTCCTCGTGTAACGGTAGTCCTCGTGGATGTCGAGCAACTACTGCTGCGCCTCGACCGCGAGCTTGCGCTTCTGCCAGCGTTGGGTGTTGTGGTCGTCGTGCTGGCTGCCATCGGCGAGCGCGAGCAGCAGGTCACGCACAACGGCAAGCGCCTCGCCCCAGGTCGGCGAGATTAGGTTGATATCGGTTTCACGATGGCCATGCGCGGCGAGGAAGCCTTGCCATGCGACGCTGAAGCCGGGCCATTGCGATGCAATCGCGGGCGGGAAACCGCCTGCGAAATCCGCGGTGCCGACGGCAGCGCGTAGTGCTGCATCGTGCCGCAGATAGGCCGCAAGCTCCATCGCATCGCGGTTGACGAGGGCCGTGCGGGTTTCCGCCGGCGGCAGCAGCGCATCGAACACCGCCGGTGCGCGTTCGCTTCCTAGCTTGCCTACGATCACCTGGTACAGCAGTGCATAGATGTTCCGCTGCGCGAACGAGATCGCGATGTTCGGCAGGAAGTATTGTTCGCCGAGATCGCGCACGAACCGCAGGAACTCCAGTACGCCAGTATCGTCGAGCGCGTCGACGTCGATCGCCTGCAACCGTCCGATTTCCAGCAGGAACACGTCCTGGTCGCGCTGCCAGGTCTGCGGCAGGTCGTGCACCCACGACAGCGCCTGCAGCGACGGCTCGATATCGACGCCCTGGCTCAGGTGTTCGAGCCATTTCCTCTGGAAGTGCAATGCATACAGCGCCGCAGCCGTGGTGTCGCCGTACACGTAGCCTTCGATGCGCTCGAACCAGGGGCCGCGATAGAACGGCGCCTACATGATGTTTTCCATCGAGTTGCGGAACGAGCGGTTGAATCCGCCGAAGATCACCGACCAGGTCAGCCGCGTCATCGCATTCGGAAAGCGCTCAGCGGATTCGTCGCGGGTCCAGCGCGCAGCCATGCGCGTGATCGGCCGCGTCTGCAGCAGCCACAGCACACCCTCCGCGAATGAACATTCGCAATCCTCCCGCCACGCGAAGCGGTTCTCCAGCGTCCCTGCAAGATCGCGCAAGGCCTCGAGTTGCGCTGCGTCAAGGCACGCCACGTCGACCTGCGCCGGAGGCATGTCCTCGAAATGGCCGCTGCTCGGCGGCACCCACTGCAATTTGAGGCCGACCTGGGCGTCGCGCACTGCTCCATCGCGCTTGCCGATACGCCATCGATCAACCTCCACTTCGCCCGACACGACCGATTCGCCGAGCCCGAAATTCGCGTCGATGGTGACCACGTCGAGATCGCCTGCGATGGGATCGGCGCTGAACGCGACACCGACGACTTCGGCATCGATCATCCGCTGCACGACGACGGCGAGGCCGGTTGATTCGGTGGCGATCCGGTCCGTCGCGCGATACGCCACGGCACGTGCGCTCCACACCTACATCCAGCACTTTCGTACTGCATCTTCCAGCGACGGCAGGTCGCGCAATGCGAGATACGTCTCGTGCAATCCGGCAGCGGCGGTCTCGCCCGCATCTTCGAGGATGCCCGACGAGCGCGCAGCCCGGCGATGTCCTGCGACGAAGCCGTTCGCAAGCACCGACAACCATGCGGCAGGAAACGGCAGTACAGCCAGTCGTGCCTGCAATGACAGCGCTTCATGCTCCATCGCATCGAGATGATCAAGCGGCCATTGCGTTCGCAATGCCTCGTCGGCAAGTCCGCACTGCGCGATCCAGTCGCGATAGGCAGCGACCGGAAGGATGAAGAAATCCGGTGCGCGGAAACCCGCGCGCACGAGCTTGCTGAGGTTGACGCCCTTGCCGCCCGCATGAGCGGTGTCGATGGCATCTGGATGATCGGCTTGCAGGACTTCAGGTGCGGCCATATCAGGCATGGGTTCGCTCATCGGAGCTGGCTGGATTGGAGCTTGATGTATTGGAGCGGGATGTATTGGAGCGCGACGGATCGGAGCTGGGTATTTCAGAAGCAGGCACGCGCTCGAATGCGCCGCCGCGCTGCATTGCGGACAACACCACGCCAGTCAGGGCGAACCCGGCGATCACGTCGATCAGGTAGTGGTAGCGCAGGCCGACCGTCGCGGCCGCGATGCCGCAGGCCCACAGCCCGCATGGCAGCCACGCATGCCGCCAGCGCCAGATCATCCACGCGAGCACGTAGCACGACGCCGCGACATGCAGGCTCGGAAATACGTCCACGCCGGTCACGAGTTTGCTCGCCTCCGCCTGCAGGATGACAAACACATGCGTGCCGACCGTCGGCAGCGGCCAATCGAAGAACGGCCCGGCTGCGGGCACCAGCACATATCCAAGCGTACCCAGCGCATACACCAGCGCGAACCCCGTGTAGAACGCGGGCCGGCGCAGGAACACGCAGATGCCGGCGAAGACCAGTACATAGAACGAGACGTAGAAGCACGCCAGCAGGTCGAGCACGAACGGCGATGGGGTCCATTGCCCGGCATGCCATCCAAGCAACGCGTCGATATGGGCAAGTGCATTGTCGTAGCGCGCCACCTGCGCTGCCTTCGCCACTTCCGAACCGAGCGCTTACGCGAAGTTGATCCAGACCAGGCCAGCAAACAGTCGCCAGCGCAACGGCACGCAGCGCGCGAGCACGACGACCGCCACTGCCAGACCGGCCAGCATCAGCCCGAGCCTGCCATTACCGGCGACAGTCGCGAATGCGCCCATCACGAGGAAATATCCGCACCAGACGGATTCGGAAGCGTGGAGTTTCATGCGTTGTTGAAACCCTGCCAGGCGATCTCGTCGCGCAGTGTACGCAGCGCACGCGTGCTTGAACGCACGAGGCGCAGTTGCCGATGCGCGACCAGTCCCAGCGGAAGCGACGATACGGTCAGCAGCAGTGCAATCGGTCAAGCCAATCCGGTCGACGCAATCGACCAAACCGACAGCGCGAGGTTCATCGGAATCAACAGCATCGCCAGCAGGCTGCGGATGAAGGCTTTGTTGTTGAGATCCGCGCGCCGCGTGACTGCATACGCGACCGCGAGTGTTGGCGACCACACGACCGCAGCGACCACCCATAGCAACAGCCACGACCACGCGGATGCTGGTGGGAAGCGCGACGCAGCCTCGGCGCGCCTGGACCAGTCGTGCAGGCGCGATTGCGACGCGACCAGCAACGCACGCCGCTACTTCACGATCGGAAGCCCGAGCCGTGCGGTCAGCGTCTCGATGAGGGCCTGCGCTTCGACATCCGGATAGTCGATGCTCGACGCGCGCATTGCTGTCTCGATGCGGCGCTGGATTTCGTGGGTTCGCGCATCGACCGCGATGGTCGCCAACGCAGCGGGTTGCAGATCGGGAAGCACGGAGACCTCGACCTCCACATCCGACTGCAACGCATCCATCGCCTCGTAGTGCAAACCCAGCACGACCACGCGCACCGCGATGCCCTGCTCCACTGCCGCCGCAAGCAGTCGCGCAGCACCGCGCTTGACCGGCAGCAACCGCGGTCCACCGTCGCTGGTGCCCTCGGGAAACCACAGCAGGCTCTCTCCAAAAGCGAGCCGCGCCAGGGCATCGGCGAGCGGATCGCGCGCGGTCGTGGCGTGGCCATGACGCTCGCTATCGGTCGCGCGCACAACCTCGATGCATCCGGTCCAGCGCCCCCACAGCGAGCGTGTGATCTGCGATGCGGCCACCGGCACCGGTGCGTTACCTGCCGCGAAATGCGCTATTGCGCCATCGATGCCACCGTTGCGATGCGTGCCCAGGTATACGGTCTCGGGCTGGACCGGCATGCGCGGCATCACGCGCACCCCACCGAAATACAGCCGTCGCCATGCCCACAGCATCGCGCTGCGGTGCAGGCGTCGCGCAAGATGATCGCGCTGCGTCGGCTGGGCGATGTCGGGCCCGGTATCCAAGTAGGTTCCGTGCAGGGCGATCGACGCCAGCATCGCGAACGGCACGCCTGCATGCAATGCTATTCCACAGGGGACGATCGAAGTGGCGTCCGGTTAGACTATCGGTATGCTCAAGATCGACGTCCATGCCCACATCCTGCCGCGCGACTGGCCGGATCTCGCGACCAAGTACGGCGACGACCGTTTCGCGGTGATCCACCATACCGGCGACGGCCGTCATCGCATTTACAAGGACGGCAAGTTCTTCCGCGAAGTCTTTCCGAAGACATGGGACGCGGACGAACGCATGGCCGACTACGCGCGCTTTGGCGTGCAGGTGCAGGTGATCAGCACGGTGCCGGTGATGTTCAGTTACTGGGCCAAGCCGCACCATGCGCTCGAATTGCATCAATCCCTCAACGACCACAGCGCTGCGGTCTGCCGCAAGCATCCGCGCAACTACGCCGGCATCGGCACGGTTCCGTTGCAGTCGCCGCGACTTGCTGTGCAGGAACTCGAACGCTGCATGGACCAACTCGACCTGCAAGGCGTACAGATCGGCAGTCACGTCAACGACTGGAATCTCGACACGCCGGAACTGTTCGATTTCTTCGTCGCCGCGAGCGAACTCGGCGCGGCGGTCCTCGTGCATCCGTGGGACATGATGGGCAAGGACAGCATGCCGAAGTACTGGCTGCCGTGGCTCGTCGGGATGCCAGCCGAACAGGCGCGCGCCGCGTGTTGCCTGATTTTCGGCGGTGTGCTCGAACGCCTGCCGAAACTCAAGGTCTGCTTCGCGCACGGCGGCGGCAGTTTCCCGTTCACGATCGGCCGTATCGAACATGGCTTCAAGATGCGCCCCGACCTTGTCGCGACCGATAATCCGCGCAATCCACGCGAATATCTCGACCGGGTGTTCTTCGACTCCTGGGTCGCGGACGATCGCGCCTTGCGCTACCTGATCGATACCGTCGGCATCGACCGCGTGATGATGGGCACCGACTATCCGTTCCCGCTCGGCGAGCAGGAACCCGGCAGCTACATCGACGGACTCAAGCTTTCCGAATCCGACCAGGCGCAACTGTTCCATCGCACGGCACTTGATTGGCTGGGTCTGCCGGCATCGCGCTTCGAGGTGAAAGCGTGAACGACTCCCTGTCTGTGTCCGAGTTCTCCGAAGGGGACGCGCTCGCGCGCGATGCCGCCGATCCGCTGCGCAATTTCCGCGACGAGTTCCTGATTCCGCCAGCGATCGACACTTCGGTCGATCAGCACGCGCAATTGTATTTCGCCGGCAATTCGCTGGGCCTGCAGCCACGCGGCGTGCGCGAAGCGCTGCTGACCGAACTCGACGACTGGGCGCGGCTCGGCGTCGAGGCGCATTTCCATGGCCGCCATCCGTGGATGCCGTACCACGAGGAAGTGCGCGCACACCTCGCGGAAATCGCGGGTGCATTGCCATCCGAAGTCGTCGCGATGAACTCGCTGACAACCAACCTGCACCTGATGATGGTCAGCTTCTATCGACCGACCGCGGAGCGCAACGCAATCCTGATCGAGGCTGGCACGTTTCCGTCCGACCATCACGCGATGGAATCGCAAATGCGCTTCCACGGTTTCGATCCTGCGACCGCATTGATCGAACTCGAAGCCGACCCTGACACCGGCCTGATCGGCATCGAGGCGATCGAACGCACGCTTGCCGAACATGGCTCGCGTATCGCGCTCGTGTTGTGGCCTGGCGTGCAATACCGCACGGGCGAAGCATTCGATCTTGCGGCGGTCGCACAGCTCGCGCACGCGCACGGTTGCGCTGTCGGTTTCGACCTTGCGCACGCCGCTGGAAATCTTCCGCTTGCGCTGCACGACAGCGATGCCGATTTCGCGGTGTGGTGCAGCTACAAATACCTGAACTCAGGACCTGGCGCGGTCGCTGGCTGCTTCGTGCACGAGCGTCACGCGCACGCCGAGGTGCCGCGCTTCGCGGGTTGGTGGGGGCACGATCAGAAGACGCGTTTCAGGATGGGTCCGGAGTTCGTGCCGACGCCGGGCGCGGATGGATGGCAACTCAGCAATCCACCGATCCTCGCGCTCGCACCGCTGCGCGCGTCGCTGGATGTATTCCATCGCGCAGGCATCCTGCGACTACGCGAAAAGTCCGTGCAACTCACTGCGTGTCTTGAAACACTGATTCGCGAACGCCTGTCCGACACCTTGAAAATCGTCACGCCTGCGGATGCGGTACGACGCGGCTGCCAGCTTTCCCTGCGCGTACATGGCGGAAGGGATCGCGGACGCGCGCTATTCGAACACCTGCTGTCGCGCGGAATCATCGGCGACTGGCGCGAACCCGATGTGATCCGCATCTCGCCCACCCCTTTGTACAACCGCTTCATCGATGTCTTCGGTTTCGTAAGCGCCGTCGAGGCATGGCGAAACAGCTGAGTCCTTTTCACCGCACGATTTCCATTCCGTCATGCCAGCGCAGGCCGGCATCCAGCGCCATTGATCCGATGTCCGATGCGAAGCAGCCATGCGGAAACGTTATGCAGCCCTGTCACTCCTGATTGGCGCGGGGCTGCTCGCAATCCTGCTCTATGTGTCGCTGGATCACGGATTCATCCGCTTCAACTATCCCAGCGACTCCGAATTCCCGATCCGTGGCGTCGATATTTCGCACCACCAAGGCGCGATCGACTGGAACCTCCTGGCGGGGGACGGCGTCCAGTTCGCTTACATCAAGGCGTCCGAAGGCGCGTCCTTTCGCGACGATCGTTTTTCGGACAACTGGGCAGGTTCGCGCAAGGCTGGCGTCATGCCCGGCGCGTATCACTACTATTCGCTGTGCGCACCGCCGCTGCTGCAAGCCGAAAATTTCCTGGCATCCGCGCCACCGTCGCCATTCCCTGCGCTGCCTCCGACTGTCGACCTCGAGCTCGCTGGAAACTGCGCCCGGAGACCGACGCCAGTGGAGTTCCAGGCCGACTTGCGCGTGTTCCTCGATGCCGTGGAAGCTGCATGGAATCGCCGCGTCGTGCTGTATGTGACTTCCGACTTCTACCCATATGTGCAAGGACATTTTGCTGACAATCCACTCTGGGTGCGGAGCATCTTCGGCCGACCAAGAATCGCAGGGTTCGCACAATGGCAATTCTGGCAATATGCCAATCGTGGCCGCCTCGATGGCGTTTTCGAGCTCGTGGATTTGAACGTCTTCAAGGGATCGCAATTGGAGTTCCGTGCGTTCGTTGATCCACATCAACGGATTCCGCCAGGCAACAAGTCCAGGGAAACAAATCGATGATTCCGGGTACGCAGAAAATCACCATCGCAGGCGCTGGCCTTGCGGGCGCGTTGCTCGCAGTGCTGCTGGCGCGGCGCGGCTGGCATGTGGATGTGTTCGAGAAGCGTTCCGACCCACGCGAGATCGGCTACGAAGGCGGGCGCTCGATCAACCTCGCGCTCGCCGAACGCGGACTGCATGCGCTTCGCCAAGCGGATCTCGATGAGGACGTGCTCGAACAGGCAGTGATGATGCGCGGCCGCATGGTGCATTTCCTCGACGGGCGCACCGACCTGCAACGCTACGGCAAGGACGACAGTGAAGTGATCTGGTCGGTGCATCGCGGCCGACTGAACCTGTTGCTGCTGGATGCCGCCGAAGCGGCTGGCGCGCGCATCCGTTTCGACATGCGGCTGGAGGGCGTGGATTTCGCTGCAAAGACGATGCGGCTGGCGAACGATCGCGACGGCAGCAAGCATGAACACAGCTTCGATGTGGCGATAGGCGCAGATGGTGCGGGCTCTGCATTGCGTGGCGCGATCCATGCGACCGCACCGCTCGGCGAACGCTTCGAGCCGCTCGGCCACGGCTACAAGGAATTGGAGATCCCACCCGCGCCCGACGGCGGTTTCCGGATCGAACCGAATGCGCTGCACATCTGGCCGCGCGGGCGCTACATGTGTATCGCGCTGCCGAACACCGAACGCACGTTCACAGTGACGCTGTTCCTGCCGCTGCAATCGGGCGACGGTACGCCGGGCTTCGACGCACTGCCCGATGCACGCGCCGCACATGGGTTCTACGCACGCGATTTCGCCGATGCGCTGCCGCTGATTCCGGACTTCGATAACGACTGGTCGCACAATCCGATCGGCATGCTGAGCACGCTGCATCTGGATCGCTGGACGCTGGACGGCTGCGCCGTGCTGCTCGGCGATGCAGCGCACGCGATGGTGCCGTTCCACGGCCAGGGCATGAACTGCGCGTTCGAGGATTGCGTCGCTCTGGCGCGGCATCTCGACAGCTCAGACGATTTCGCTTCCGCATTCGCCGCGTTCGAGACCGAGCGTCTGCCGAACGCGCGCGCAATCCAGCAGATGGCGCTGGAGAACTACCTGGAAATGCGCGACCGCGTGGACGATGCCGACTACCTGTTGCAGCGCCAACTCGAGCTCGTGCTCGCGGCGCGTCATCCGGACGTGTTCGTGCCGCGCTACACGATGGTGACGTTCATGCGTGTTCCGTATGCGATGGCCTTCGCACGTGGGCAGATCCAGCGCGAACTCCTGGTAGAAGCGACACGCGGCATCGCGCGCATCGAAGACGTGGACCTGGCGGCGCTGGATCTGGCGATTGCGCAGAAGCTGACCGCCTTGCCGAACGACCGCAGCCAATCCTGATGCCTGCGTCTTTCCCTGGTTCTGATTCACACCGCACGTGCGAGCAAGCATGATGACTGCAACATTCTACTGGTACGACCTGGAAACCTTCGGCAGCGATCCACGCCGCACACGCATCGCGCAATTCGCCGGCCTGCGCACCGACGCCGATCTGAATCCCGTCGGCGAACCACTGGTGCTCTACTGCAAGCCAGCCGATGACCTGCTGCCATCGCCCGAAGCCACGTTGATTACCGGCATCACGCCGCAACACGCGCTGCGCGAGGGCATCAGCGAAGCCGATCTGATTGGCCATGTGCTCGACGAGTTCGCGGTTCCACAAACCTGCGTGACCGGATACAACTCGCTGCGCTTCGACGACGAATTCATCCGCTACACGCTGTACCGCAATTTCCACGACCCCTACGAACGCGAATGGCGCGGCGGAAATTCACGCTGGGATCTGCTCGACATGATGCGGCTTGCCCATGCGCTGCGACCGGACGGCATGGTGTGGCCTTTGCGGGAAGATGCCGCACATGGGCGCGCCAAAGCAACGGGCGCAGGAAGCGCGGGAGCGGCTGGCGTGCCGAGCTTCAAGCTCACGGACCTGAGCGCCGCGAACGGCATCGGCCACGACCATGCGCACGATGCGCTGTCCGACGTACAGGCGCTGGTCGGGCTTGCGAAGAAACTCAAGCAGGCGCAGCCGCGTCTGTTCGACTATTACCTCGCCATGCGCGACAAGCGGCGTGCGGCAGCGTTGCTCGATGTCGCGCAGATGACGCCCGTCCTGCATGTCTCCGGTAAATATTCTGCGGCGCGCGGCAGTGCTGCCCTCGTCGCACCGATCTGCCGGCATCCGCAGATCGACAACCGGGTGATCGTGTTCGACCTCGATGCCGACCCGGAAGCGCTGCTCGCGCTCGATCCGGACGATATAGCGGACCGTTTGTACACGCCGACCGCCGACCTGCCTGAAGGCGAATCACGGATTCCGCTCAAGGAAATCCATCTCAATCGTTGCCCTGCCCTCGTCGCGTTCGAGCATTTGCGTGCCGACGACTTGTTGCGACTGCGCATCGATCCGGATCTCGCACTGCGGCGCGTCGAAACGCTGCGCGCAGCCGATGGCCTCGCCACGAAAGTGCGGCAGGTGTACGCGCGATCACGCGATGTACGCATCGTCGATCCGGACGCGGGGTTGTACGACGGCTTCCTCCCCGACCACGACCGCAAACTGTTCCAGCGCGTGCGTTCTGCATCACCTGCAGCGCTGCCCGCATTCGCTGCCCAGTTCACCGACCCACGCCTCATCGAACTCGTGTTCCGCTATCAGGCCCGTAATTGGCCGGAGTCGCTGGACACCGGACAGCAGGCGCGCTGGGACGCCTATCGCCATGAACGCCTGGACAGCGACGTCGGTCTTTCCGAGTATTCGTTCGAGACCCATGCAAACAGCATTGCCGAATTGCGGCATGCGCGCGCCAACGACGGTCGCGCACAGGCACTGCTCGATGCGTTGCAGGACTGGAGCGGCACGATCTCGGCGAGTCTGTCGTAAGGGCCGCATCAACAGCACGCACGGAATTCCCATCGAGACACAGGCCATGCCGACCTATTTCACCAGCAAGACATTCAGGTTCCAGCGCGCTCTCGCGAAGAACAATTCGCGCGCGTGGTTCGCCGATCACAAGGCCGACTACGAGGAGCACCTCAAGCAGCCGTTCCTGCGCCTGATCGCCGATTTGCAGGAACCGCTCGAAAAGATCAGCACGCACTACCGCGCCGACCCGAAACCGGTCGGCGGCTCGCTGTTCCGCATCCATCGCGACACGCGCTTCTCGAACGACAAGACGCCGTACAAGGCGTGGTCCGGCGCACGGTTCTATCACGAGCGGATCAAAGTCGCCAATACGGATGCAACCTTGCAACGCCCCGGTGCCGCGATCGAAGCGCCTTCGTTCTATCTGCACATCCAGCCCGGACACTGCTTCATCGGCGGCGGCCTGTGGCATCCGGAAACCGCTACCCAGCGCCGCATTCGCGACTTCATCGTGGAGAATCCGGAGAGCTGGAAATCCGCCGTGCACAAGCCCGCATTCCGCAAGAAATTCACCCTCGACGACGAGATGCTCACTCGCGCACCGCGTGGCTATCCAGCCGACCACGAGCTGATCGACGACCTAAAGCGCAAGAACTTCGTCGCGACGACGCCGATCGACGATGATGTAGCCACCGGTCCGCACTTGTTGAAGTCGGTCGGTGACGGCCTGCGCGGCAGCGCGCCGTTGATCGACTATCTATGCGCCGCGCTGGACCTCGAGTTCTGATGTGCGCTGCGAGCCAGTCGGCATGATCCTGCGATGACGCCGCACGATCCCAGCTTCAACTATCGTCGGCGCTTCGCCAGCTTCTACTTCTTCTACTACGCCGCAATCGGCGCATTCACGCCGTACATCGGACGCTGGGTGAGCGCGCTCGGGCACGGCGGCTACGTCGTCGGAGGCATGCTCAGCCTCTGGTACGCGAGCCGCATCGTCGCGCCACCGGCATGGGCCGCGCTGACCGCGCGCAGCCAGCGCCCCGGGATGTGGCTCGTGTACGGCTGTGCGCTCGGGCTGTTGTGCTACGCCGGTTTCACGATGACGCGCAGCGCTCCGGCGTTGCTCGCGGTGATGGCAGCATTCGGATTCTTCTACAACGCGCTGCTGCCGCAGTTCGAGGCGATGACGCTGACCGCCCTCGGACGCGATAGCCACGACTACGGGCGCATCCGCCTCTGGGGATCGCTCGGATTCCTGGTCGTCGCGGGAAGCTATGGCGCGTTGATGGACCGTGTCGGAGACCTGGCATTTCCATGGCTCTCACTGCCCTTGCTCGTCGCGGCGCTGCTCGCGGCATGGCCGCACCGCAATGATCGCCCACCGGAACATGTCGCCAAGGTCGCCGATGCAGGCCACCTGTGGAAACGCCCGGGAGTGCGCCGATTCCTTCTGGTCGCGCTGCTCGCCCAGGCTGGCTTCGGAACGTTCTATGTCTTCTTCACCCTGCACATGCAGGACCATCATCACAACGGTCTTGCAGTGGGCAGCCTGTGGGCCATCGGCGTATTGGCCGAGGTTGCGATGTTCTGGTTCGCGCCACGACTCATTGCACGCGTCGGCGCATCGCGGTTGCTCGGAATCTGCTTGGCAATCGGAACAGTGCGCTGGGCAGTGACCGCGTTGTGCGCCGACTCATTCGCCATCCTGTGCGCAGCGCAACTCACCCACGCCTTCAGCTTCGCGGTGTTCCAATCCTGCTGCATGCAGATGATGACCCAGTATTTTCCGGGCCGCCGCGCAGCCGCGGGGCAGAGCCTGTTGTACGGATTCAGTTCCGGCGTCGGCGGCGTGCTCGGTGCCGCGATCGCCGCGGTACTGTGGCGCTACGGACGCGGTGAGTGGGCGTTCCTCGGCGGTGCCGGGCTCACCGCGATCGCGTGGGTGGTGTATGCGCTGCGGCGAAGTCCACCCATCGTGGTCAGGGGTGCGACTAAATGAATTTGCATTCAGTGCGTTGAAGCCATCATCCGCACATCGACCACGTGCTCGCGTGCATCATCAACCAGCTTGATCGTGCGTTCGGATTGAGCGATACCGTCGAGTAATACACTGCCATCGGCGTGCGAGGAAGCAGCCTGGGTGACATTGATCCGATAGGTCGCCTTGCCATAGCGATAATCCATCGCATACGACGGCCAATCCGCTGGAATGCACGGCGCGATGCGCAGGGTATCGCCCTTGCGATGCAGGCCAAGCAGCGATTCGACGATCAGCCGATACATCCAGCCCGCCGAGCCGGTATACCAGGTCCAGCCGCCACGGCCGGTATGCGGTGCGACCGCATACACATCGGCAGCGACGACATAGGGTTCGACCTTGTAGGTAGCGATCGCTGCGGGTGAATCGCTGTGATGGATCGGATTGATCATCCGCAGCAGTTCCCATGCCTTTTCGGATTCGCCGAGTTCGGCGAATGCCATCGTCGCCCACACCGCAGCGTGCGTGTACTGGCCGCCGTTCTCGCGTACGCCCGGAACGTACGCGGCGATATAACCCGGATCGTGATAGTCGGTTGCATGCGCCGCACTGCGGTCGAATGGCGGATCGAGCAGTTGCACGATCTTCGCGTCGCGACGCACCAGGTGCGTGTCGAGCGAACGCATCGCCTGCCGCGCGCGCTCCGGATCGCCGGCGCCTGACAGCACCGACCAACTCTGCGCGATGGAATCGATCGCGCATTCGGCATTGCCATTCGCACCCAGCGGCGTGCCATCGTCGAACCACGCGCGCCGATACCAGGCGCCGTCCCATGCGCGCGCCTCGATCGTGACGCGCAATGTGTCGGCGTCGTTGAGGCATTGTTCCGCGAAACCGGCGTCGTCGTACAGGCGCGCAACCGCGCTGAAACGCATCAGCACGTCGTACAGGAAGAACGCGAGCCACACGCTCTCGCCCTTCCCGCCCGCACCGACGCGATTCATGCCGTCGTTCCAGTCGCCGGTACCGATCAACGGCAATCCATGTTCGCCACGCAACAACAGTCCGCGCTGGATCGCACGCACGCAATGGCGATACAGGCTTTCGCGCTGCGGCGAACGCACCGGCAAGTCGTAGTACGACTCTTCGTCCGCAGCGACGGCACGGCCATCGACGTGGGAAGCGGTCGCATCGAGGATGCCACGGTCGCCGGTGACTTCCACATAACGGCATGTCGCGAGGGGCAACCACAGATAGTCGTCGGAGCAGCGCGTGCGTACACCGCGATCCTGCGGCGGATGCCACCAGTGCTGCACGTCGCCTTCGGGAAACTGGTGCGCGGCGCACAACAGGATGTGCTCGCGCACGCGGTCCGGTGCGGCGTGCACCATCGCGAGCGCGTCCTGCAACTGGTCGCGGAAACCGAACGCGCCGCCGGATTGATAGAAGCCGCTGCGGCCCCAGAACCGGCACGCGATCACCTGATACAGCAGCCAGCCGTTGGCGAGCGCATCGACTGCGGCATCCGGCGTGCGCACCTGCACGCTGCCGAGAACCTCACGCCAATGCGCGTGTACCGCGTCCAGCGCATGCTGCGCGGCGTCGGCATCGCGCGGCCTCTTCACCAACGCCCGCGCCTCACCTTCATCGCGCCCTGCACCAAGTCGGAACACGACGGGATGTTCGACTTCATCGATCAGCGAAACGGTGATCCCGATCGCGGCGCAAGGATCAAGGCCGGCGCCGACGCGTCCGGACAGTTTCACGCGTCCGAGCGCAGCTGGCTTGCGCAAACTGCCGTTGCGGCCGATGAACTCATTGCGATCGCCGGTGACGCTGCGCACGGGCTCGTCCACGTCGAAGAAACCCACGCGCCCGCCGAACTCGGTGTTGTACGGATTGCGCGCGAACAACGCGCCGGTTTCGGCATCGTGCTCGGTCACGACATGCATCAGCGATTTCCCGCGCAGGTCGCCAAGCACCCACTCGACATAGCCGATGATGCTGATGCGGCGCACGCGGTTGGACAGGTTGCGCAATTTCAGCACCGCGTACTTGATCGGTGCGTCGATCGCGACATACACCCACAACGCGCTCGCGATGCCATCCTCGATGTGTTCGTACACGCTGTAGCCGAAGCCATGGCGGATGCGATACGCGCCTACGCCGCGGCATGGCAGCGGCGTCGGCGACCACACGCGCCCGCTGTCCTCGTCGCGCAGGTAATACGCTTCGCCGCACGCATCGGAGATCGGGTCGTTGTGCCAAGGCGTGAGTCGAAACTCATGCGCGTTCTCGCCCCATGTATAGCCGACGCCGCCCTCACTGACCACACATCCGAACTGCGGATTGGCCAGTACGTTGCACCATGGCGCTGGCGTGGCTTGCCCTGCTTCGACGGTGATGACGTATTCGCGACCGTCCTCCGAGAATCCGCCGAGTCCGTTGTCGTGCTTCACGTTCATCGGGTCGAGCGCGATCGCCGGCGATGGCTCGTATGCGATCTGGCTTGGCAGGCGGCGCTCCGGCATCGCTTCGATCCGGCTGCGGCGTACAACCTGCTCGGCGAGCGTGCCAAGCGCATCGCTCAGGATCACGCGCGCGACGGACTGGATCAGGATGCGATCTTCGGTGCTCATCTGCTGTGCAGGACGCACGAAAATCCCGCCGGGCTTGTCGATCACGTTGGCCTCGATGCCGGCCGCGATCAGTCCCATGATCTGGTCCTGCAACACTTGCCGATAACCGGCGTGGTCCTCGTTCCAGATCACCAAGTCGACGGCCAGGCCCTTCAGTCGCCAGTACGCGTGCGCCTGTACGACCTGGCGCACCAGGTCGATGTGCTCCGGGTCGGCGATCTGCAACAGCACGATCGGCAGGTCGCCTGAAATCGCGTGGCCCCACAGTCCGGACTGGCCGCGTCGATTCTTGAGCAGCACACTCGCCTCGGCACGCAATGCCGGATTGGCATGCAGGATCGATCCGGCGATGCGCTCATAGAGCTGCGCATCGGACTGGCTCGCATTGAGCTGGCGCCGCACGACCTGGCTGTGCGTCCATGCAAGATCGAAGACGCGATCGGCGAGATGGCGGTCGCGGTATTTTTCGACCAGCGCCATGCATGCGTCGCGACTGTCGCCAACGCCGGAGACGTAGTCGATCACCGCGATCTGGTCCGGCTCGAGCACGATGCGCGCACGGATCGCGACGACGGGATCGAGAACAGAACCGTCTGTGTCGGAGAGTGCGTCCACATCGAAAGCCTGCGGGTATGCAAGGTCGCGGCCACGGCCGATGAAACGCGCGCGGTCGGTTTCGTAGGAAATCGCCTGGATATCCGCGCCATGCGCGGCGACGAGATGGAACATCCATGGCGAGCGATCGTGTTCGGCCTGCGGCCGACGATTGCACAGGATCGCCTGCTTCGAGCGCAGCAATTCGGTCTGTACGAACAATTTGCTGAATGCCGGATGCGCGGCGTCGGAGGCCGGCGTTGCAAGCACGACCTCGGCGTAACTGGTCAGTTCGATGATGCGTCGCAAACGACTGCGGTTGTTAATCGTGATGCGGCGCAGTTCGATATCGTCCTCAGGAGACACCACGATTTCAGTGTGCGTCTCGATGCCATGCTTGCGGCCACGGAATTCGGCGCGGGCGTCGGAGAAAATCGCCTCGTATCCATCGACAGGTACGCGTGTCGGCTGATGCGCAGCGGACCAGAACGTACCGCTGTCCACGTCGCGCAAGTAACAGAAACTGCCGGTCGCGTCGCAGGTTGCATCCTCGTGCCAGCGTGTCACCGCCATCTCGCGCAACTGGCTGTAGCCGCCGCCAGCGCTGGTCACCATCAGGTTGTAGCGACCGTTGGACAGCATCTGCACCGCTGGTATCAGATTGTCTGGATTACTGAACACGCGCAGCCTGGTTTCAGTCGCATCGACAGCGACCGCCGCGCCGAGCGACTCCACGACATGGGGCTGGATCACCGCAGTGCGCGGCACGCGCTCCTGCAGCAGCAACACCGTCGCCTGGAAATGACGATTGGCATTGAAGCGGCGCTGCATCGGCTGGTCGAGCAGCGCATATGCGAGCGACAGCAGGCACATGCCCTGGTGGTGCGCCATGAACGAACGGATCACCGCAGCGTTCTGGCCGCGCGGCAAACGTGTGGGCGTGAAATCGATGGCTTCGTACAATCCGTAAACGCCGCTGTAGCCTGCGGCCGTCAATCGTTGCAGGTTCGCGCAAGCCTGCTCCGGCGCGACCATCAAGGCGAGCGCCGATGCATACGGCGCGATCACGAGATCCTGCGCGAGTCCGCGTTTGAGCCCCAGCCCCGGCACGCCGAACGCGCGGTACTGGTAGTTGAGCTGGGTATCGAGCGTGTTGTAGCCGGATTCCGAAACACCCCATGGCACATCGCGCTGGCGACCGTAATCGATCTGTCGCGCAACCGCTACGCGCATCGTCGCATCGAGCAGGGTGTCGTCGAAATTCGGCATCACCAGTTGCGGCATCAGGTATTCGAACATCGAGCCGCTCCACGACAGCAGCAATGGTTCGCCATCGGCGCTCGTCAACTGGCGGCCGAGCGCGAACCAGCTTTCCTGCGGCAGTTCCCCCTGTGCGATCGCGACGAAACTGCACAGCCTGGCTTCCGACGCGAGCAGGTCGTAATAGCCGTCGTCCAGCCGACGTTCGTCCACGTTGTAGCCGATCGACAGCAGATGCCGCGTGCGGTCGTAGAGGAAATCGTATTCCATATCGGCGAGCTCGCAGGCCAGACGTGCGAGGCGATCGAGTTGCACGATGCGCTCGGATGCGCGGTTTGCAGCGATCTGCAG
This sequence comes from Pseudomonadota bacterium, assembly GCA_043747745.1. Classification (GTDB taxonomy): domain Bacteria; phylum Pseudomonadota; class Gammaproteobacteria; order Xanthomonadales; family Xanthomonadaceae; genus SZAS-103. The sequence continues at coordinate 78,938 of JAYTOP010000025.1, read as the reverse complement.
CGGAGTCGACGCGATGGTGCTTGCCGCATCCGACGCGATGGGACCTGCATGGGTTGCAAGCGCGCGCAGACTCGGCATCGCGGCGATTCCATCCGGCGCCCTTGCTGCAACCCCGAGCCACGGCGCGCACCAGAGCAGATCGGCAACGGCATCGCGACATTGCGTGTACAGGGCCAGCGCCCAGTGGTTCGCGTCGCCGGGAACCGCCGACAGCGCGCCGTACAACGATTCGGCAGCAATTGCGAGCTGCTGCAACGCGCCGTGCAACGCGTGCAGATCCTGCGGCTGTTGGACACGCGCAGCGTCGAGTGCTGTGCGGAAGCTAGCCAGCAGCCTAGGGGGCACGGCATCGGCGTGTTCGCACAACACCCCAAAGGCATCGGCCAGGCCATCGAACGTGCGCGGATTCAGCAGCGGCGCATCGGCCAGCATCACCAGGCCTTCGGCGAGCACCAGCAGATGCCCTGCAAGATTGCCGCTGTCCACCGTGGACACGTAACGCGGCGACAACGGCTTCAGCGTCTGGGTGTCGTACCAGTTGTAGAAATGGCCACGGTGGCGATCCAGCAAGGACAGTGAGTCCAGCGTCGCGGAACTGCGCTGGAGCAATACTGTAGTGGCGATGTAGCCGAAATCGTGCGCTGCCAGATTCGCAAGCAACGACAATCCGATATTGGTCGGCGACGTGCGGTGCGCGATGACATAAACCGGATGCTCCTGCACGTTGTCCGGCGGCAGCCAATGATCGTCGGCACCGACATGGCTTTCGAAGAAGGCCCACGTACGCCGTGCGAGACGGCCGAGAAAGTCCAGTTGCCCGACGCTGAGCTTCGACGCCCGACGTGGCAGCGTGCGGCTGATCCACCAGGTCAATGCAGGCGCAAGAAGCCACAACACCAGGATTGGCGAAGCCACCGGTAGCGTACCCGGATGCGCGTGCGCAACCCATGCAGCAACAGCCAGTGCGAGCGTCGGCGCGGACCACATCGCACGATACGATGCGACCAGATCAGTACGCTGGGTGCGTTCGACTTCGCTGGATGGGTTCCATTGCAGAAGACGCCGATGCGATGCCAGCATCCGCCACAAGGTACGCACGATCGCATCGAGGGAAAACCACGCCTCGTAAGGAAGACAGGCAAGATGCAGACCCACGCGTGCCGCATGCCGCAATGCCGCACGCGCAACACAGTGCAGATGCATGAGCAGCGGCAACTCGTCGGACTTGCGCAACAGGTCCAGCCCCAATGCTGCCAGCGGCGCGACTAGCAGCAGCGCGAGCAGCGACAACGTCCAGTACAGAGCACTGTCCTGCGCGCTCCAGCCGACGACCAGCAACAACACAAGTGCAGCCGGCGCCAGACTGCGGCGCAGATTGTCGAACACTTTCCATTGCGACAAACCCGATAACGGATTGCGTTCGCGCGAACCGTCCTCGCGCCGCACGCGTCGCCGCAACCATGGCAACAGTTGCCAGTCTCCGCGAATCCAGCGATGCCGACGCGCAACATCGGCGGCATAGCGCGACGGATAGTCTTCGTACAATTGCGCATCGCTCATCAAGCCAGAGCGCGCGTAGCAGCCTTCGAGCAAATCGTGACTGAGCACTGCGTTGTCCGGGAAACGTCCGCCCAGCGCACGTTCGAAGGCTTCAACGTCGTACACACCCTTGCCAATGAACGAGCCTTCTCCGAACAGATCCTGATACACGTCGGATACGGCGCGCGTGTAAGGATCGATGCCTGGCTCGCTGCCGAACCAGCGCGCATAACGCGAGCGCTGCGCACCGGACAGGCTCACCCCGACCCGCGGTTGCAGGATCCCGTAGCCAGCGACGATACGACCGGAGTGCTCGTCCCAACGCGCACGATTCAGGGGATGCGCAAGCGTGCCGACGAATTCGAGCGCCGTATCGCGCGGCAACTGGGTGTCGGTATCCAGGGTGATGACATAACGCACATTGCCAAGCACGCTGGTAACGCCTTCGACCAGGACGAACGCCGATGCATCGCCCTGGCGCAGCAATGCATTGAGATCGGCGAGCTTGCCGCGCTTGCGTTCGCGGCCCATCCACGTTTTTTCGCGTTCGTTCCACATGCGCGGGCGATGCAACAGGAAGAAGCGATCCTCACCGCTTGCATCGGCGTACTTCGTGTTGAGATGCGCGATGCGTTGCTGCGCAAGTTGCAGCAACGACGCATCCTTCGGCATGTCCTGCTGCACGGCATCGAGAAAATCGGTGAGCAGCGCGAAATGGATGTGCGGCCCGCGATTGGCGAGGAAGCGCACTTCCAGCGCCTCGATCAGGTTCTCGATGCCGCTTGCACTGCCGAGCATCGTCGGCACCACGACCAGCGTACGCATTTCCGATGGCAGGCCTTCGGAGTAATCCATGCGCGGTAACGGATGCGGCGTCACCAGCAACGTCGCCGCCCAGTTCACCAACGCCGTGGCAAGGTCGCTGCCCGCGAGCACGCACGGCAGCGCGAACAGCCACAGCATCCAGCCATGCCATCCGCCAGCGCGCATCTGCAACAACAATACAGCTCCGACCACAGCCGTCAGCAAGCCGATCGGCCCGAAGAACGTCCATAGCGGCACGCGGCCGGCACGACGACGCGGACGCAATCGCAACGGCGCGCGGAACCCGATATCGCGTTCGAGCTGCGGCAGTCCATTGCCGATCAGGTAATGACCGACATGCGCGGCGATCGCGCCTCCGCCATGTTCAGCCATACCCCTGCGTGCGAGTGATATCGCATCCTGCGCGACCTGCGCCTCGGTTCGTGCGCAGCGCCGCGCAAGGCGCTCGACGACGTGCCGGTAGCGATCGCGCGTCGCAAAATCCATCTGCGGGTAGGCACCGGTCGGATCGTCGCGCAGCGCGTGTTCGACCACGCTCATGGTCTCGACGAATTCGCGCCAATCCATCGCCGATAGGTAACGCAGACTACCGATGCTGTTGCTGATCGACACCTGATCGGCAGCTTGTTGCTGGTTCTCGGCTTGCACGAGTTGTTCGATGGTCTGCCCGGATTCGCCCAGCCATTGCTCGATCCATGTCAACGGCAATGCGAGCGCCGAACTTTGTCCCTGCAACCGGCGCGCGAGTTCGGCGACGAACGAACTTGCCTGTGGCGGTTCCGAACGCGCCATGTCGGCGATCACCAGCACCAGGTTTTTCGGATCGCTTTCAGCGACTTCGGTCAGCCGGTCGGCCCATTCGTCGGCGGCGTTGCGATCGATGCGATCCACCATGACGCCGGCACCGACGCGACGCAGGTTTTCGATCAACGCGAGCCGCAACATGATCGGGATCGCCCACAGTTCGCCGAGAGCGAGCGGCGAGACCGACTGGTACGACGCGACGAATCGGCTGAAGGTTTCGGTATCGACGCGGCCATCGCCATGCGAGATCGCTTCCAGCGCAATGTCGTAGACGCGCGGGAAACCTGCCGATGGCCCGTCGGCCAGTCGCGGCAACTCGCGACTGTAATTTTTCGGCAGATGCCGCTTGGCGGTGCGGATCTGTTCCTCGATCAGATAATAATTGTCGAGCAGCCATTCGCCTGCGGGTGTGAGCCTTCGACTTGCGGAGACAGCTTCGGTCAGCAAATCGCAGGCCTGCACGAGCACCTGTTCGTTCGACGACAGGCGCGTGAGCAGCAGATCCTGCGCTCGCCCTGTGCTGAGCTTGTGCGAACGCGCGAGCGCGCGACCGTGGCGTTCCATCTGGTCGGCGCTGAACAACTCCGAGCGCAGCGGCAGTTCGTTCGCCGCGCCGTCGCGCGCGGGGCGGTTGCCGCTCAACACGCTGCGCAAACGCAACCAGGATTCCAGAATCGCCTCGCGGCCAGCCATCATGCATCCGTCCGTGGCGAAAACATCCGTTGTGGGAAGCCATGGCGCAAACGAGCGTCCCAACGTCTTGATGATGTCACATAGCGCATGGAGTTCCCGTGAACAGGCTCACTCGTTCGACACGCTGTGCGGCACGTGACCTGCGGCGACATGCCGACGTGCATTGTCGATATTGTTCTGGGAATCGTCGTGGGAAAATTCCTGCGCCGAACGTCTATTCATTCGACACCCCGTGCGGCACGTGACCTGCGGCGACATGGCGACGCGCATTGTCGATGTTGTTCCGGGAATCGTCGTAGGAAAATTCCTGCGCCGAACGCCTATTCATTCGACACCCCGTGCGGTACGTGACCTGCGGCGACATGGCGACGCGCGTTCGTGATGTTGTCCTGCGAGTCGTCGAAGAAGATGTCCGCGCCGAACGCCTGCAGGAACGGGCCCTTGTCGCGACCGCCGAGAAACAGCGCCTCATCGAGTCGCACGCCCCACTCGCGCAAGGTCAGGATTACCCGCTTGTGCGCGGGTGCCGAGCGTGCGGTGACCAGCGCGGTGCGAATCGGCGAGTCCTCGGCGGGGAATGCCTGTTGCAATCGATGCAACGCGGCAAGGAATCCGCGGAACGGCCCGCCGGACAACGGCGTGTGCGCATGCGCGGCTTCGTTGCGCGAGAACGCGTCGAGTCCCTGTTCCGTCGAGATGCGCTGCGACTCGTCGCCGAAGATCACCGCGTCGCCATCGAATGCGATGCGCAACTGGTTGGGATACTGCGACAGCGACACGTCGGTATCGGCAACGCCATCGCTGCGCGCGGTCAGGATCGTCGCTGCCGCCACGCCATGCTCAAGCGCGCGCCGTACCGAGGCAGGATTCGCCGACAGGAACAATTGCGCGCCGAACGGACGGATGTAGGGATCGGTCGGCGCGCCGGCCGTGAACACTGCGCGCACGATGCCGAGCTTGTAGTGTTCGATCGAATTGAAGATGCGCAGACCGGTGTCGCTGGAATTGCGCGACAGCAGGATGACTTCCACGCGCGGCGCGTCGACCGGAGCGCCTTCGTTGAGCGCGAGCATCTTGCGCACGAGAGGAAACGCGATACCCGGAGCGAGCACGTCGTCCTCGCGCGAACGCTGGAAATCCGCATACGCGCGCACGCCGTCGCGCTCGAACAGCGCGTGGCTGTCCTCAAGGTCGAACAAGGCGCGTGCGGTGATGGCGACGACGAGGTGATCGGAGGATTCGGGGCTCATGACGCAAGTATCCGCCTTGGCGTCTCGGGCGGCGAGACCGTTACGCGAAAGTCGGCAATCGGCCAGAAGCGGACATCCGGCAACGGCTCATGCCAATGATCGCGGAGAAATAGGGGTTTCGAGCATCAGCCGCGCACAATGCGGCCCACGTCAAGGTTCAGTCCTGCGCGGTCGGCCAGACTGATCGCGAACCACCGTCCTGCCGGAACGTCACTTGCTCTAGTATCCGGGGACACCATTCAAGGCGAGAGCTAGTGAATCAAGGCGGCATCATCCTTTGCGTGGACGACGACTCCACGGTCCTGAGCGCGCTGCGCAGCGTGCTGTCGAAGCATTTCGGATCGGAAGTGGAAGTGGAGTTTGCCGAAAGCGGCGCGGAGGCACTGGAGATCGTCGCCGACCTGCGGGCGCAGGGTAAGGAAGTGGGCCTGATCATCTCCGACTTCATGATGCCTGGGCTGCGCGGCGACGAACTGCTGGTCCGGCTGCACGAGGAGAGCCCGAACACGGTCAAGATCCTGCTCACCGGCCAAAGCGACCTGAGCGGCGTCAAGCGGGCGATCAACGACGCCAACCTGTACCGGTTCCTGGAAAAGCCCTTCATCAATGACGACATCATCCTGACCATCCGCGGCGCGATCCGCTCCTATTTCCAGGAGCGCGACCTGATCCGGCAAAACGAAGAGCTCAAGCGGATGAACGCCGAGCTCGAGAGCACCGTGCAGGCGCGCACGCAGGAACTGCAGGAGAAAAACCGCGAGCTCGAGGTGCTTTCCGTCACCGACCGGCTGACCGGCCTGTTCAACCGGCGCAAGCTCGACCAGATCCTGGACGAGGAACTCATCCGCAGCCGACGCTATGCGATCAATTTCTCGGTCATCCTCATCGACATCGACCACTTCAAGCAAGTCAACGACAGGCACGGACACGGCGCAGGAGATAACGTACTGGCGGACATGGCGCACATCATGCGGGAATGCACCCGCGAAGCGGACTCGCTGGCGCGGTTCGGCGGCGAGGAATTCGTCATGGTGTGCCGGCACTCGGGGCTGGCAGCATGCGTGGCCATCGCGGAAAAACTTCGCGAGGCGATCGCCGCCCATGACTTTCCAGGGGTCGGTATCGTCACCGCGAGCTTCGGTGCGGCGACCTGCCGCGAGGACGATGACGCCGTCACCCTGCTGGCACGGGCCGACATCGCGCTGTACCAGGCGAAAGCGGCCGGCCGCAACTGCGTGGAGTCGGCCTGATGAATGACGAGTCCCCCATGCTCGCCGAACGCGGACTCGCCAGGCGCATCGCCGCGCTGGAAGCGGAACTGGCCTACCGCCAGCGCGGCGAAGAACTGCAACGTGCCCTGTACGAAATCGCCGCGCTGTCCGCGGCCGATAGCCCGGAGCACGAGCATTACGCGCGCATGCACGAGATCGTCAGCCGGTTGATGGACGCCCGCAACTTCATCATCGCCACCTACGATGCCGGGCAGCAGCTCATCCGCCAGGAATACCTGGTCGACGAAGACCCGAACGAAGTGAAGGAGACCTTCCCCTACGGCGAAGGCATCTCGTCGCTGGTCATCCGCAGCCGCAAGCCCTGGCTGCTCGACGACGCGAAATTCCGCGAGCTGGTCGACAGCGGCGAGATCCGCGCCCCGCGCGGGGTGATTGATTTCAACAGTTGGATGGGCACGCCGCTGATCGCCCAGGACTCGGTGTACGGACTGATCATCGTGCAGAGTTACAGCACGGACGTCAGCTACACGCAAGCCGACCTCGACCTGCTCACTTATGTCGCCAGCCACGTCGCAACGCTGGTTGCGCGCTGGCAATCGAACAAGGCCCTGAAAGAGGCGAACGCGGAGCTGGCCCGCTCGGCCGAGACCCTGCGCCTGGTCGGCGACATCGGCAAGGACCTGACCGGTAGCCTGGACGTGCTGGCGATCTGCCGCACCCTGGAAAAACACTGCGCCGCGCTGCTGCCGATGGATGCGTTCGGCGTAGCCCTGCTCTCGCCTGCCGGCGATTCGCTCGACTATGTCCACTACGTCGAGGACGGCGTCGTCGATGCCATGACGTCCTACCCGCTCGACCACCCGACCTCGCTAGCCGTGCTCACCTTGCGCGAAGACCGCGAGCTGACGTTGTTCAACGATAACCAGCTGCACGGCGCGCCGACCGGCACCAACGTCATCCAGAGCGCACCGATCCTGTCTGCTGTATTCAGGCCACTCATCGCCAATGGCCGGCGCATCGGCGTGGTGACCGTGCAAAGCCATGCCGCCAATGCCTACCAGGAGCGACATCTGGAGGTGTTCCGTTCGGCCGTGGCCTACGCCGCGATCGCGCTCGCCAATGCCGATGCGTTCGCGGCCGCCGAGAAGGCGCGCCGCGAAGCCGCGCAGGCGCTGATCGAATTGCACCAGGCCGAAGCGCACCTGGTGCACTCGGAAAAGATGGCTTCGCTGGGCCAGTTGATCGCCGGCGTCGCGCACGAGATCAACACGCCGATCGGCGCGATCAAGTCCAGCGGCAAAAATATCTCCGATTCGATCGGCAGTACCCTGCTCGGTCTGCCGAAGCTGCTGGTGGAACTCGACGACGACCATCGCCGGCTTTTCAGCGACCTGATCGCCCGCGCGAGCGCGCCCAGGCCCGTGCTCAGCACACGCGAGGAACGGGTCATCGTCCGCCAGGTCACCGAGCAGATGGAAACGCTCGGCATCGAACACGCGAGGCATCGCGCCGGCTTGCTGGTGCAACTGCAATCGCACGAGGCGCTGGAGGACGTGCTACCCCTGCTCCGGCATCCCTCGCATCAGCTGATCCTCGAGACCGCCTACGGAATCGCCACCATCACCACCAATGCCGACAACATCAACACCGCGGTCGACCGTGTTGCGAAGATCATCTTCGCCCTCAAGTCGTTCTCGCGCTTCGGCGGCGCGCAGGTGTGGGTCAAGTCGGATCTTCGCGAAGGCATCGAGACGGTCCTGACGATCTACCAGAACCAGATCAAGCAAGGCATTGAGCTGGTCAGGCAATTCGAAGAACTGCCGCACGTGACGTGCCTGCCCGACGAGATCAACCAGGTGTGGACCAACCTCATCCACAACGCGCTGCAGGCGATGGACCGCACCGGTACCCTGACCATCGGGCTGCGCCAGCAGGACGGCAATGCGCTGGTGTCGATCGGCGATACCGGCTGCGGCATTCCGCCGGAACTTCGCGACCGGATCTTCGATCCGTTCTTCACGACCAAGCCGGCCGGCGAAGGCACCGGTCTGGGCCTGGAGATCGTCCGCAAGATCGTCGAGAAACACGGCGGCCGTATCGTCATCGACAGCGAAGTCGGCCGCGGCAGCACGTTCACTGTCAGTCTGCCGATCGCAGGCGTTGCCAACGCAGGAGTCTCGTGATGGAAAAGGGCGTCTTGATGTGCGTCGACGACGAGGTGATCGTCCTGACCGCCCTCAAGGACCAGCTGCGTCGCGCCTACGGCAGCGACTACGTGGTCGAGGTGGCCGAGAGCGCCGAGGAAGCGCTGGAACTGCTCGATGAATTGTCCGAGCAGGGACATACCGTCTTGGTGATCGTGTCGGATTGGTTGATGCCTGGCATGAAAGGCGACTAGTTCCTGGTCCAGGCGCACCAGCGCTTCCCGACCGTGGTCAAGATCATGCTCTCGGGGCACGCGGAACAATCGGCGGTAGATCGGGTACGCCGGGAAGCGGGCCTGCACGAGTTCCTGTCCAAACCATGGAACGCCGCGGAGCTGGTGGAATCGATCAACTTGGGCCTTGGCGGCAGCGTTGCGGGGAGCTAGTAAGCGGTGTTGCTGCAGGCCATGAGCAGAGGCTTGCTGCCGTTCCGGTTGGCGCCAACCAACGCGCTGCGCAACCACAACCTTGGCTTGGGTAGTGGCGACTGTTGCCTGCGACTTACCTCAAACGTCCGCTTCGGGTAGTGAGCGGACGCTGCAGGACGACTATCTTACGTTTGCCGCGCCCGCTGTCGGCCAAAAAGCTACCGGTGACTTTTCAAAACTCGCGCCCCGAAGCGGTCGTTCGAAATAGCAGAGACGCCGATGTCTCGAGCACCACCAGCTCCACAAGTCCGCTCACGGAAATGCAGTCTGGCATCCGTTGCAACGCATCGCACCGACAAAAGCTACAGCAACAAAATGGTCAAAAGGGTGAACGAAGCTTTCCCGTCGATGGAAGGGTTGGGGGGGGCTGACACCTGGGTCAAGACGGGCCGTGATGCAGCCACGGCGTGGTCTACAGGTTGGCACACTGCACCTGGCCTGCGAGGCGGTCCCGGCCTGAACGAATTGTCAGGCGCCGGTCACGCTGCTGGGGCTACCATTCGTTCCTTTCCAATCCGGAGTTTCCGCATGGATGTCAAAGCTGAGCGAAAAGTGTCGCCCAACAATCCGTGCCCGTTCTTGCGAGCGCTGGTTGCACAAGGGCTCCTGGACAATCGTGTTGCCACTGTTGGGCATGCAACGGAGGTCATTGAGCGTGTTGCGGCCACTGGCGAAGGCAATCCAAGCCTTCCGTCACTGGCGGTGCGTCTGGTCGCACTTTTGTCGAATGGCTTGAGCCCAGGGACCGTGCTTGAGACGGGTCTGCATGGCGTCAGGCTGAGCAAGCTACGCAACGGGCCCTTGGACAAGAAGGGGGTTGGCTCACGCATTCTGGATTCAAAGGCGCAAGTGAATTCATCAGAGCTGGATAGGCTCAAGGAATTCGCGAGCCTCAAGGTATCCAGGAATGGCACGAAGGAACTGGGCCTGGATGCCCAGAAGCTTGAGATCATGATGGACGCAAATTATGAGCGCGCTGGTGATCGCAGGCGCTTGATTGACAGGCAGCTGATGAAAGGCGAATGGCCCACGTTGCTGGAGGTCATGGGCAAAGACGGGCAAGACGGTAGATATCTGAGCCTGCGTGAGATCAAGTCGCTCTTTACCAAACGAAGATTGCCGTCAAGAATGACCAAGGGTCTCGGTCGGCATGCGTCCAGACTCGCCTGACGAGGTTGCAGAAAAAGGCCTCTCCATCTCGCAGTGCCGAACTCGTTGAGGTCAAAGGACAGGTCGCGACTTGCCAGCAGTCCATGTCGTCCACGAGCTGCCGGTCACTCGTCAAGACTCGACGCCTCAAAGCGGCCGCTCAGATGAAGATTCACTCCGAAGTCCACAGGACCACCGGCTCCACAAAGGAACTCCTGAAATGAAGTCCGGCATCAGTTGAAACGCATCGCACCAGTGCAAGAATCAGCATCAAGATGGACAACACGATGACCAGCAACAGCCTGAAGGTTCAGGGCAACGGCGTCATGCATCCGGTATTGACGGAAGTCTCCTTGCGGTCGCATTTTTCATGCTGCCGATGATGCGCCGCTGCACGCGCGCCGTGCCGGAAATGCGTGATCGAACGTCCACTCTCATTTGACCTCCGAGTGCATGTTGTAGACCACTTTCGAACTTGCGTGAAGATCGATGTCCGACCTATCAACGTGCGACAGCGTACAGACCAGAATCGATCCTGGATTCATTCTGTCCTTGAAGAATCTGGATATTTCGCCGCACGGATATGCGGCCATCCCCGCCCGCGGAAGACGTGCCCTCCTGATGGGATCAGTGCGATGTCGCCACAATGGATATTCCGTAGACCTTCCCGCCATCTGTTCCGCGCAAAGAGCATCGACTGAGATCCAGCACGCCGCCGCGAAGACGATCGCTCCGCGTCGCGGCAATAATCATTGGCATGTCCATAGAGACTATTTCGGTGCCTGAAAATGCCCAGCCATCGCCGTGAACCGACGAGGCTCAACGGTACATTGAAGCAATCATGCCACGAGTATCCTCAAAGCCTCCTTCACCCACGATCGCGATTCAGGGCGATGAAAATCTGACGGAGATGGATGGGGTCTTGGACATCCACTCGCTCGACGAAGCCAGGAATGCGCTTGGCCAATGGCTCAAGCAGCGCAAGTCCCGAACGCTTGACGTGAGCAAGCTCAGCGGGCTGGACACCCCCGGCGCGCTATTCCTTTGCGAGCTGCGCGACAAGCATGTGGAATTGACAGGCGTCAGCGCCGAGCACGAGCAACTCCTCGATCTGGTCTGCGGCCTGGAGCGCAAACCCCTGGCGAAGCCGAAAGCAATTCCAAGGTGGCGCGAACTCATCATCCAGCTCGGCAAGGGTGCGGACGATTTCGGGCGCGAAACCTATGCCGTCGTGGCGTTCGTCGGCCGGGCGGTGAACGCGCTCGGCCGCGCATTGATCCATCCTTGGTCGCTACGGCCAGCAGCGATATCGCGGCAAATTGCCGAGACCGGCATCAATGCATTACCGATCGTCGGCGTGATGGCGATCATGATCAGCTTCGTCATTGGCTATCAGGGCTTGGTGCAATTGCGTCCCTTCGGCGGTCAGGACTACACGATCAATCTGGTGGCGGTATCGATCCTGCGCGAAATGGGTGTGCTGATCACGGCAATCATGGTGGCTGGCCGCTCCGGCTCAGCGTTCGCCGCCGAGATCGGGGTGATGAAGTCGCGCGAGGAGATCGATGCGCTCGAAGTGATGGGCCTTGGACCGATGGAACTACTGGTCGTGCCGCGCCTGATCGCGATCATCATCACCCTGCCCCTGCTGACCTTCTTCGCCGACATCATGGGCTTGGTCGGTGGAGCGATCCTTTCGCAATTCCAGCTCCACATCGCTCCGCTGCCCTATCTGGATCGGGTGCGCCTGGCGGTCGACACCAGCGATCTATTCGTCGGACTGATCAAGGCGCCGATCTTCGCGTTCTTCATCGGCGCGGTCGGATGCATGCATGGACTCAGGGTGAGAGGCTCGGCGGAAAGCGTTGGTCGCGAAACCACGAGCGCAGTGGTCAAGGCAATCTTCCTGGTCATCATCTTCGATGCCATGTTCTCGATCCTGTTCGAGAGACTGGGCATATGAAGCCCGGAAATCACCAGAAGACGGAACCGATCCTGTCCGCGCACGGTATCGTCAACCGTTTCGGCAAACAGGTCGTGCACGACAAGATAGACCTTGACGTGCAGCCCGGCGAGATTCTTGGCATCGCCGGTGGTTCGGGGTCGGGCAAGTCGGTGCTGCTCAAGACCCTGACCGGCTTGCACCGACCCGACAGCGGCAAGGTCCTGATCAACGGCAAGCCCGTTGAGTCCCTCGATCCGACAGAAAAGGCTGCGCTGATTGGCGTGCTGTTCCAGCAGGGCGCGCTGTTTTCATCGCTGTCGGTCGCGCAGAACGTCATGTTGCCGATGCGCGAGCACACGAACCTGCCGATCAGCGAACAGGAGAAGCTTGCCGCGGTCAAGCTCGAGTTGGCCGGAATGCCTGCTGAAAGCGCGTTGAAGTTTCCATCCGAGCTTTCGGGAGGCATGGTGAAGCGCGCCGCGCTCGCACGTGCGATTGCCCTCGATCCGCGCATTCTGTTTCTCGACGAGCCGACTTCCGACCTTGACTCCCTCACTGCCAGCGCCATCGATGAGCTGATCCTCAAGATCAACAAGGGACTTGGTATCACCGTGGTGATCGTGACCCACGACCTCAACACGCTATTCAACATCTGCGACCGCGTCGCGATGCTGGTCGACAAGAAGATCATCGTCGACACGGTGGACAAACTCACGCGCTCGGACGATCCGTGGATCCACGATCTTCTGCACAGCCCACGGGCGCAGGGCGCATTGCACGCAAGGAAATCAGGCCATGGAATCGGATAAACGCTATTTCATCGAAGGACTTTTCGTCATCGGACTCTCGATCGCCCTGGCGTTCTTCTTCGTCTGGCTGACGCGCACTGGCAACAAGGATGACGTGCTCTACCGCATCCATTTCTCCGAATCCGTGAGTGGGTTGTCACTGGGCGATCCGGTGAAGTATCTCGGCGTCGACGTCGGCATGGTCAGCGCGATGACCATCAAGCCCGATGATCCGAGTCAGGTTCAGGTTGACGTCAAGCTGCGCAAAGACGCGCCGGTCAAGACCGATACCAAGGCAACGCTCCAGTTCAAGGGCATCACTGGCACATTCTTCGTCGAACTCAGTGGAAGCACCGCAGGTGCAAAAGACCTTGTGGCGGCAACGCCCAAAGGCCAGGTTCCAGAAATTCCCGCGGTCAAGAGCACCCTCAGCACATTGATGGAGCAACTGCCAAAGGTCATCGCGAAATTCTCCAAGATCGAGGATCAGACCAAGAAGGTGGTGAGCGACATTGGCGCAGTCACCGCCAAGGTCAAGGCGAATCCATCGCTGCTGCTTCGGCGACCGGAGAAAAAAGAGGACGACCACCACAAATGATCGTGCACTGGCGCGGCCGTCGCCTGAGTACTCTCACTGGTCATCACGGCTTTCAAACATGCGTCTTGTCGCTCTTTTGGTTCGATGTATCGACGGCTTCATTTTTGGGGGGCGTAAATTCTTCTCGCTCTGCTTTCGCAGAGTCCGACGATGGAATCGCCGAGAGACGCATCACCAACGGAGAAGCCCTATGCCACGCGGCGACAAGTCCAGTTACACCGACAAGCAGAAGCGCCAGGCCGAACATATTGAGGAAAGCGAGAAAGACAGCGGCAAGTCCACAAAGACCGCAGAGCGCATCGCCTGGGCCACGGTCAACAAGCAGGACGGTGGCGGGAAGAAGAAATCACCGGCGAAAAAGACGTCCGCAAAAAAGAAAGCGTCCTAGCGATTGAGGGTCGTCGCTCGTGATCCGGGCCGCGCTCGTTCGCCGGGAACGTAGACTTCACGGAGTCTTGCACCAATCCTGCTATCCAAAACCTGCCGTTCGCCAATGCCCGAAACGGGTCGAAAGCGGACAAAGAATCAACTCACAAACTGCTCGTTGAGAATCCGTTCTTCGAGGTTGTGTTCGGGGTCGAACAGCAGGGTCACACTGTGCGTCGTCGATTCGCGCACGCGGACTTCCATCACGTCGCGGACTTCGTGCGAGTCGGCGGTTGCGCTGAGCGGACGCTTGTCGGGGTCGAGTACTTCGAAGCGCACTTCGGTGTCCGACCGCAGCAAGGCGCCACGCCAGCGGCGTGGGCGGAATGCGGCGAGCGGGGTCAGCGCAATCACGTTCGAACCGAGCGGCAGGATCGGGCCGTGCGCGGAGAAGTTGTATGCGGTGCTGCCAGCTGGTGTCGCGACGAGGACGCCGTCGCAGACGAGTTCGTCGAGCCGCGCGCGATCGTTGAGGTGGATGCGCAGGTGCGCTGCCTGGCGCGTCTGCCGCAGCAGCGAGACTTCGTTGTAGGCGAGCAACGACACCGTCGCGCCCGACTCGGTGATCGCGGTCATTTCCAGCGGCCGCAGATGCGCCGGATGCGCGGCGGCGATGCGTTCGACGAGTCCATCGGGATCGTAATGGTTCATCAGGAAACCGACCGTACCGAGTTTCATGCCGTAGATCGGCAGCGCGCGTTGGCCATATCTGTGCATCGTCTGCAGCATGAAGCCGTCGCCGCCGAGCGCGCAGAGTACATCGGCATCATCGGGTGCATGCCGGCCATGCGCAGCCTGCATCTGGGTCAACGCGGCCTGCGCGTCGGGAGCGCGGCTGGCGAGGAATGCGATGCGTGGCGTGGCTGTCATCGGTTGCTCCATGGATCGAGCCTCAGCATAGCAACGCCCAGGTAAAGACTGGACCATTGATTCCGTCCGTGGTTCGACAAGCTCACCACGAACGGAATCAAAGTCTGCTCCGACTCAACCCCTCGATGCCAGTTGCGACAGCCGCTGCACTGCAACCGATGCGGTCGGATAGTCGAGCGTCTTCTGCGCGGCCAATTCGCTGAGCATCGACAGCGTGAAGCGCAGCGACTGGTCGTCGCGCTCGATCCAGGACTTGACCTTGGCGTCGGGGCTGCTGCCAGCCATCGACAGCACCTGGCCGACCAGGGTGTGCTGCTGGGTGGACAACTCGTCGCGCAGCACGCCGCGTGCGACCGCGTGCCAGCGACCATCGACCTTCAACCCGTCGATCTGCGCGGTGAGCCACGGCAGGCTCAATGCATCGCCAAGGCGGAAATAGACCTTCGCGACATCGATCACCTTGAGCTTGCGCTCGCGTGCGAGCTCGATGATGTCGCAGCACGATTCGAGATACGGCAACGCAGCGATCTGTCCTGCAAGTTCCGACGACAGGCCCTTCTCCTTCCAGTCGCGCAGGCTCGCCTCGTACGCGGGACGCTGCGATGCCGGCAGGATGCCCTGGCCGGCACGGATGTCCTTGAAACCATCGTGATAACGCTCGACGGACGTTGCGATGTCCGGGATCGCACCGGGCCGTGCCAGCAGCCAGCGCGTGAAAGAGCGCTGCATCGACCAGATGACCTGCAGTGCGTCGATCTGCACCGATTCCGGCACCTTGCCGTCCAGCGCGTCGATCTGCGTCCACAGTGCGCGCGCATCCAGTGTTTCGCGGGTGATCGTGAAAGCCTTGGCGACTTCGCCCGGCGTACGGCCGGTGTCTTCCTGCATGCGCAGCATGAAGGTCGCGCCCATCCGGTTGACGATGGAATTGGTCACTACGGTCGCGATGATCTCGCGACGCAGGCGATGGCGCTGCATGTGATCGCCGTACTTGTCGCGCAACGGTTGCGGAAAATAGCGCGCAAGTTCGGCGGACAGGAAACTGTCCTCCGGCACATCGGAGACCAACAGTTGCTGGAAGATCACGATCTTTGCGTACGACAGCAGGATCGAGAGTTCCGGGCGCGTGAGGCCGAGGCCGCGCGATTTGCGCTCGGTGATTTCGGCATCCGACGGCAGGTATTCGAGCTGGCGATCCAGCAAGCCCTGCGTTTCGAGCGTGCGGATGAAATGTTGCTTGGAACCCATCCGCGACAGGCTCATCCTTTCCATCAGGCTGATCGCCTGGTTTTGCCGATAGTTATCATGGAGGACCAGGACACCGACTTCGTCGGTCATCCGCGCAAGCAAAGCATTGCGCTTGGCTTCGGTCAGTTCGGCGCGCTGCACTGCGTCGTTGAGCAGGATCTTGATGTTGACCTCGTGATCGGAGGTGTCCACGCCAGCCGAATTGTCGATGAAGTCGGTATTGAGCAGCACACCAGCGAATGCGGCTTCGATGCGACCGCGCTGGGTGCAACCGAGATTGCCGCCCTCGCCCACCGTCTTGCAGCGCAGTTCATTGCCGTTGACGCGCAATGCGTTGTTCGCACGGTCGCCGACATCGGCATTGGTTTCAGTGCTCGCCTTGACATAGGTGCCAATGCCGCCGTTCCAGAGCAGGTCCACCGGCGACTTGAGGATCGCCGCCATCAACTCGGCCGCAGTCATCTGTTCGATGCCCTCGCCGATGTCGAGCGCCGCACGCACCTGCGGCGTGATCCTGATCGATTTCGCGCTGCGCGGATACAGCCCGCCACCTTCACTGATCAGGCTCTTGTCGTAGTCGTCCCACGACGAGCGCGGCAAGGAGAACATGCGTTCGCGCTCGACGAAGGATTTCTCCGCATCCGGGTTCGGATCGAGCAGGATATGGCGATGATCGAACGCGGCGAGCAGGCGGATATGCCGCGACAGCAGCATGCCGTTGCCGAACACGTCGCCCGACATGACGCCGATGCCGACGCAGGTGAAATCCTCGGCCTGGCTGTCGCGACCCATCGCACGGAAGTGGCGCTTGACCGACTCCCACGCGCCTTTCGCGGTGATGCCCATGCCCTTGTGGTCGTAACCGACCGAGCCGCCCGACGCGAACGCATCGCCGAGCCAGAAACCGTGTTCGATCGCGATGCCATTGGCGATGTCCGAGAACGTCGCGGTACCCTTGTCGGCGGCGACGACCAGATACGGATCCTCGTCGTCGTGCCGGATCACGCGCTGCGGATGCACGGTCTTGCCTTCGACGATGTTGTCGGTGATGTCGAGCAGCGCGTTGATGAACAGCTTGTAGCAGGCAATACCTTCGGCAAGCTGCGCATCCCGATCGCCGCCGATCGGTGGACGCTTGACGTAGAAACCACCCTTCGCACCGACCGGAACGATGACGGTGTTCTTCACCATCTGCGCCTTGACCAGGCCCAGCACTTCGGTACGGAAATCCTCGCGGCGATCCGACCAGCGCAGGCCGCCACGCGCGACCGGCCCGAAACGCAGGTGCACGCCTTCGATGCGCGGCGCATACACGAAAATCTCGCGGTATGGTCGCGGCTTCGGCAGGTCGGGCACTTTCGATGCGTCGAACTTGTAGGCGATGTATTCGCGAGGCTTGCCGTCGTGAAGCTGGTAGTAACTCGTGCGCAACGTGGCACCGATCACGCCGATGAAGCTGCGCAGGATACGGTCCTCATCGAGGCTGGCCACGTTTTCGAGCAGGATCGCGAGCGCATCCATGCAGGCGTCGATCTGCGCATCGCGATCGAGCCCGCGCGCGTACGCGACTTCCTCGGTAAGCGTTCCTGCAGCGTGCCTGAGCGATTCTGGAGTGATCGCTTCAAGCTCGGTGCGCAGTTTCTCGCGCGCGGCTTCGTCGATGCCGCCCTTGCCACCCTTGCCGGAGCTGTGGGCCGGATCGAAACGCGACTCGAACAATTCCACGAGCAGGCGCGCGATCAGCGGATAACGGTTGAGCGTCGTATCCATGTAGATTTGCGAGAACGGGACGCCGGTCTGCAGCAGGTATTTGCAGTAACCGCGCAGCATCGCGACCTGACGCCAGGTCAGCCGCGCTGTCAGCAACAGGCGATTGAAGCCATCGCTTTCTGCCTGGCCGCTCCAGACCGCCTCGAACGCTGCCTCGAACGTGGCGCTGACCGCCGCGATATCCACGTCCGTCGAGGTCTGCACCTCGAAGTCCTGGATGTTCACGACCTCACCGCCGAGCTTCGTGTCGCCGAGCGTGATTTCGTAGGGATGCTCGGACAGCACACGCAGCCCCATGTTCTCCATCATCGGCAGCGCATCGGACAAATGGATCGCATCGCCCGCGCGCAACAGCTTGAAACGCAGTGATCCATTATCGGATGGATCGCGATAAAAGCGTTGTTCGAGATCGTGCGCACCTTTCAGGCGCTCAATCTGGCGCATGTCGGCGACCGCTCCCGCCGGCGTCACCGCCTCGACATAGCTCGCGGGCAGCGTCGGCAGGTAGCGCGCTGCGAGACGGCCGCCGATTTCGTCGCCATGCACCGCGATCAGTTCGTCGCGCAATTCGTCGCGCCAGTTGCGCACGATGCTCGCAATCTGTTTTTCGAGTTCGGCGATATCGACATGCACGTCCGCACTGGATTTCGGGCGCACGATCATGTGCAGTTGCGCGAGCGGCGACTCGCCGACCTGGATCGTGGTGTCCACACGCTCGCCCTGCAACGCATCTGTCAGCAACGCTTCGATGCGACTGCGCGTTTCGGTGTTGAAGCGGTCGCGCGGGATATAGACGAGCGCCGAAAAGAACCGGCCGTAACGATCGCGGCGCAGGAACAACTTGCTGCGGCCGCGGTCCTGCAGGCCGAGGATGCCCATGCTGGTCTGCAACAGCTCGTCGGCGCTGGACTGGAACAGCTCATCGCGCGGCAGCGTCTCGACGATGTGCCGCAGCGCCTTCCCATTGTGGCTGTTCGGGCCGAACCCCGAGTGCTCCATGACCTGCTCGTGGCGCTCGCGCAGGACCGGGATGTCCCATGGACGGCGGTTGTAGGCGCTGGAGGTGTACAGGCCGAGGAAGCGCTGCTCGACGACGGCCTTGCCGCTGGCGTCGTACACGAGCACGCCGATGTAATCCATGTAGCCAGCACGATGCACAGTCGCGCGCGAATTGGTCTTGGTCAGGATCAACGGTTCGGACGCGCCACCAGGCTGGTTGGCAGCGAGCGCGACGGTCGAACGCTGTGCGGTGGCACGCAGATCGCCACGCAGCAGGCCCAGCCCGCTACCCTCAACAGCGACGAGCACCTCGGCCTTGCCCTGCTTGACGACCTTGTATTCGCGATAGCCGAGGAAGGTGAAGTGATTGTCGGCGGCCCAGCGCAGGAATGCCTCGATCTCCTCGCGCTGCTGCGTATCGACCGGCAGGTTGCGCGATGGCAATTCGTCCGCGGTCTGCAGCATCTTGTCGCGCATCGCCGGCCAGTCCTCGACGCTCGCGCGCACGTCGGACAGCACCGACATCACGTTCGCTTGCAGCAGCTTGAGCGAAGCGGCGTCGGTCTGGCGATCCACTTCCAAGTGGATGATCGACTCCGGCTTGCCCGCGCCCACGCCGGTCAGCTTGCCACGCCCATCGCGCGTGACCGACGGCACCGGATGCATCAAGTTGTGCATGTCCAGCCCGGCCCGCGTCATTCCCAGAGTGACGCTGTCGACAAGGAACGGCATGTCGTCGTTGACGATTTCAATCGCCGTATGCGTGGAAGACCAGCCATTCCTTGCCTGATCGGGATTGAACACGCGCACCACAGGCGTGCCGGCCTTGCGGTTCTGCAGCAGCGCGTACAGGCCCTGCGCGATGGCCAGCCAGTCGGCAGGCGCGCGCGCGGCGAGATCGTCGGCGGACACACGATCGAACAGGCACTCGGCGTAACGCCGATATTCCGCGTCCTTGCCCATCGGCCCGCGCTTGATCGTAGCGAGCAGGTCCGTGGGATTGGCGGGCTTGGCGGCGGGCTTTGAAGCAGGCTTGGAGGCGGCGACATTCGAAGCGGATGATTTGGTGGCGGCGGCTTTCGGAGCCGTCGATTTTGGCGAGGCGACGGCAGGCTTTTTCACGGTCTTTTTCACGCGAGGTCTTCAGGTGCGGGCGAGGCCGCAATTCTACCGGCTGAGGATGACCCGGGCCAGCGCGGGCGCGGCTTGACGGAGGTAATTGGCGAACAAAGGCGATTCGACAGACATTCGCTCGTCATCCCGGCGAACGCCGGGATCCATTTTGATTTGCATCGTGTTCCGGGAAGCAATTTGACATCTGCACATCTGTTTCTCAAACCTCCGCACGAATAGCAGCTAGCCCAACCGATCCAACGCCTCACCCAACTCCGGCGCCAGCGGCGCATTCAGCAGGTACGGCACCTTGCCGCCGTCCAGCGAAAACTCCAGTGACGCTGCGTGCAGGAACAGTCGCTTGAGTCCGATCTGCTCCTTCAGCCGCTTGTTGACATCCTTTTCGCCGTACTTGTCGTCGCCCGCGATGGGATGGCCGAGGTGAGCCGCATGGACGCGGATCTGGTGGGTGCGGCCGGTGTCGATGCGTACCTCGACATAGCTGTGCCCGCCGCGGCGTTCGATCAGGTGGAAGTGGCTGACCGACTCCTTGCCGCCCTGCTGCACTCGCACGTGGCGCTCGCCGCCCTGGCGCAGGCCGACTTCCAGCGGCGCGTCGACGGTGAAATTTTCGCCAGCCAGCCGCCCGACCAGCAGAGCGAGGTAACGCTTGCGGATGCCGGCCGACCGGGTTTCGCTGTCCTCACGCATCAGCGCCTGCAGTTCGACCAGCGCCGCGCGCTTCTTGGCGACGATCAGCAGGCCGCTGGTGTCGCGATCGAGTCGATGCACGAGTTCCAGCGATTGGTTCGGCCGCAGTTGCCGCAAGGTCTCGATGGCTCCGAAGGAAATCCCGCTGCCACCGTGGCTGGCGACGCCGCTGGGCTTGTTCAGGGCGAGCAGGCGTTCGTCCTCGAACACGATTGCGGCCGACAATCGCTCCAGAAATGCTGTCGGCGCTTCGGTCTTCTCGCCCGGTTCGGCAAGGGTCACCGGCGGAATCCGCACGATGTCGCCGCCGTCCAGCCGGCTGTCGGGTTTGGCGCGCTTGCCGTTGATCCGCACCTGACCGCTACGCACCAGTTTGTAGATCAGGCTGCGCGGCGCGCCCTTCAGCTGGCCGAGCAGGAAATTGTCCAGCCGCTGGCCCTCGCGGTCGTCGGGGACGGTCACGCTGCGGACGCCCGACCCGGGCAAGGCTGCTGTCATGGGGAATCCATATAAGGTCCGGAACATGAAGTGCCCAGCAAATCCGGGCAAACCTGATACAATCAAAACCAGCGAGAACGTCCTGATTTCGCAGGGTTTAACAAAACTGACCCTGAAGAATCCGGCAAGTTGTCGACGGTCACTCGCGAAGTGGCCATGTTACGACAACCCGAACAGACGGTATCGCCCGGCGTCTTCATCGATGTCCGCCAGCCCGCAGGAAGTCATCCCGGCGGACCCCAACAATGCAACAAGCGCTCCCGCGGGTTTCGTCCCGTGGTTCAGCAGCGCTGGAGATCGCCCAGTCCGCCCAAGGCCCGAAAGGCAACGGTGGTGGGAAGGATTCAGGGTGCAAACCCCCGGCGTTCCTCGCGGTTGAGCGCGTGAGGACACAACAATGAAGCGGATGCTGATCAATGCCACGCAGGCTGAAGAACTGCGTGTCGCCATCGTGGATGGCCAGAACCTGTACGACATCGACATCGAACAGGCATCGAAGGAACAGAAGAAGTCGAACATCTACAAGGGCCGCATCACGCGACTCGAACCTTCCCTCGAAGCGGCCTTCGTCGAATACGGCGGCGAGCGCCACGGCTTCCTGTCGCTGAAGGAAATCTCCCCCGACTACTTCGCCGAAGGCCTCAACCCCGACAAGGCCGGTATCAAGGAGCTGTTACGCGAAGGCCAGGAAGTGGTCGTACAGGTCGAAAAGGAGGAGCGCGGCAACAAGGGCGCTGCCTTGACCACGTTCATCTCGCTGGCCGGCCGCTACATGGTGCTGATGCCGAACTCGCCGAATGCCGGTGGCGTGTCGCGCCGGATCGAAGGCGACGACCGCGCCGCGCTCAAGGAAGCGATGGATTGCCTCGCGATCCCCGAGGACATGGGCATCATCATCCGTACCGCCGGCGTCGGCCGCGATGCCGAAGAGCTGCAGTGGGATCTCGACTATCTGTTGCAGGTCTGGAAGGCGATCACCGATGCCGCCCTGTCCAAGCCTGCGCCGTTCCTGATCTACCAGGAATCGCGGCTGATCATCCGCGCGCTGCGCGACTACATGCGCGCCGATGTCGGCGAAGTACTGGTCGACAACGAGGCGATGTACACCGAGGCGCGCGAGTTCATGCAGCAGGTGATGCCCGCCAGCCTGCGCAAGCTCAAGCTGTATTCCGATACCGTCCCGTTGTTCAACCGTTACCAGATCGAGTCGCAGATCGAGAACGCCTACGAGCGCCAGGTGCGCCTGCCGTCGGGCGGCTCGATCGTCGTCGACCAGACCGAAGCCCTGACCGCGATCGACGTCAACTCGGCGCGCGCGACCAAGGGCGGCGACATCGAGGAAACCGCGTTCAACACCAACCTCGAAGCGGCCGAAGAAGTCGCGCGCCAGATGCGCCTGCGCGATCTCGGTGGCCTGGTGGTGATCGACTTCATCGACATGGAGTCCAATCGCCACCAGCGCGAGGTCGAGAACCGCTTGCAGAACGCGCTCAAGCAGGATCGCGCGCGCGTGCAGATCGGTCGCATTTCGCGCTTCGGCCTGCTCGAACTCTCGCGCCAGCGCCTGCGCCCGAGCTTGGGCGAATCCAGCCAGATCATCTGCCCGCGTTGCGAAGGCCACGGTCGCATGCGCAGCGTCGAATCGCTGTCGTTGTCGATCCTGCGCCTCGCCGAAGAGCAGGCGATGAAGGAAAGCACCGGACAAGTCCTCGTGCAGGCACCGCCGGAAATCGCGAACTATCTGTTGAACGAAAAGCGCCGCGCGCTGATCGAGATCGAACAGCGACACGATGCGCCTGTCGTGATCGTCGCCGACACCCAGATGCAGACCCCGCACTTCGAGGTCTCGCGTCTGCGCGAGAACGAACTCGGCGAGGAATCCGCCCGCCCGAGCTACCAGCGCGGCACGCCACGCAAGCTTGCGACGCATGCATTGACCAAGGCAAACCTCAACATCCCGGTGCCCGCAGTCACCAAGGTGCAGCCGATTGGCCCGGCGCCGGTACGTGAAACCGAGACCGAAGACGAATCTGTCGCAGCGCGTGTGCAGCAACAGCCGCAGCCGGTTGCGCCGCAGCCAGCGCAGTACGCTCCGACGCCGGTTGCGGCGAAGCGTGGCCCCGGCCTCGTCGCGCGCATCCTCGGCATCTTCGGTGCGAAAACGCAGCCAGAACCCGTCGCCGCTGCACCGGTCCCGAACACGCAGCCAGCACGTTCGCAGCAACAACAGCGCGAGCGTCAACAGCGCGACGGCCAGCAACAAGGTCGCGGCAACGATCGCCGTCCACAGCAGCAGAACCAGTCGCGTCAAAATGCGAATGGCAGCGCGCAAAGTCCGAAACCGCAGCAACCGCCGCAACAGCAGAAGCAGGCGCAAGCAGGCAATCGCGCGCCGCAGGAACAACAGCCGCAACGTCCGAAACAGGAGCAGCAACCGCGTCCACCACGCGAGCCGCGTGAGTCACGTCCGCCGCAGGAACGCAACGCCGAGCAGCGCGCGCAGGAACCGCGCCAGCCGAATCCTGCGCAGCCACAGCGCGAGCCGCGCCCGCCGAAACCCGCAATCGACCCAGCTGCACCGGTCGTCGCCGACGCAGTGTTGATCGCGACTGCTGGCGAAGCTGTACAGGCTCAAACCGCGTCCGGTCAGGTGACTGCATCAGTGCAGGCCGACGGCAGCGCAGCACCAGATGCTGCCGAGAGCGCCGCCGGAACCGGCAGCGCGCGTCGTCGTCGCGGCCGCCGCGGTGGTCGCCGTCGCCGTCGCCCAGATGATGCAGCCGGTGCCGAATCCACAAACCAGAATGGCGAATCGCAATCGGAAATCGATTTCGATGAGGAAGACGCCGACGAGAGCGTGGATACGGCTGCGGTCGTAAAGCCCGCTGTGAGTTCAATGCCGCGTCCAGCACGTCCGGCTACTGCAACGCCGCCAACTGCTGCTCCTATGTCCGCACAGCCTGCCCCAACTGAGTCGGCGCCCGTACAACCGGCACCGAGCACGCCTGTTGCCGCTGAAACATCTGCGCCTGCGGCGGCAGCTCCCGCAACGCCATCGACGTCGCCAACGCCCGCCGCGCGCAGTGCATCTCCAGTGCCTGCACAGATCGCGACGCCGAGTGCGCCGAGCTCGCAAGCTACGACGCCAGAAGTGATTGCCGGAAAGTCAGCGACTGCGACTGCATCTGTTACGCCAGCAAACGTTGCAGCTCCGGATGTTGCAGATCCGGATGTCGCAGTTCCGGTTGCGACGACTCCGATTGCAACGCCGCGTCCTGCAAGCCCATCACCGTCAGCACAACCGGTCGCGCCTGATGCAGCTGCTCCCTCGCTTGCGCCTGCTGCCCCTGCGCCGATCTTGCCGCCGCGACCACCTGCAACGACTGTAGCCGGAACTCCAGTGGCAGCGGCTGCCGTCCCCGTGGCTGCCATGCCCGCAACAGTTGCGCCAGCATCGATTACTGCTGTCGTCGCGCCTGCTGCACGCCCTGCGCCACCAGTTGTTGAAGCAATTGCAACGACTGCTGCGACGCCGGCACCGTCGACTGCGCCTGCGACAGCGCCGCCTGCAGATCCCCGTCCCAGTGTGCCAATGGCGACTGCGACTGCTCCCGCAGCAGCTGCAACACCCGCACCGGCTGTAGCCACTCCGGCATTGCCCGCACCGGCCCCAGCATCATCGCAAGCTGCTGTACCTGTCACTCCGCCCGCGCGTCCCGCAGCGATTCAGCCGACCGCACCCGCTGTCCCAGTACGATTGAGCGACGCGATCAGTGCATCGATCAGCCAATCCACGCAAGCCCACATCGCCAAGCCCTTGCCGCCAAGGACGGATGCAACGCCTTCACAGCCGACCGCAAGCGCCGCATCGGTCGCGGCCGCTGAGCCGACACCGATTGCAAACGTTGCACAAAATCTGGCGACGCCACTACCGTCACTACGCATGCCGCCGTCGATTCCACCATCGGCAGCCATCGATGCCGAGCGCACGCAGGGTAGCGATAACGCTGTCTGATCGGCACGTACGGAACAATTCGCAGAAAACATCCGGGACGTCCATGCGGCGTCCCGTTTTTTTTATGTGCATGGATGCACGACGCGCAGGCGCTCCGGCAAGGCGCGGGATCATTCCATAGGTGCAATTGGTCGGAATGCACCAACATCCCGGATTGCGCTGGAAATCGCCTGCGCATGCATCGCGATCTGCTGTTCTTCCTGCGTGTGCAGCACGCGTACCTCGCATCGCGATGCAGCACCACTGGCCTGCGTTACGCCAAGCCATGACAGCCTCGCGAGGATCGCAGCGCGCACGACCTCGTCGTTTTCGCCGATGCCGCCGGTGAAGACCAGCAGGTCGATGCCACCGAGTGCGGCGGTCATCGCAGCAATCTGCTTGCGTACCGAATGGCAGAACATCTCGATCGCAAGCCGGGCATCGGCATTGTCTGCAGACGCTGCATGCAGCCGCCGCATGTCGCTGGAGATTCCGGAGATGCCGAGCAGTCCGCAGCGATGGTCGATCAGGCTCTCGATTTGTACAGCGTCGAATTGCTTCTCACGCATCAGGTAGGCGAGTACGCCGGGGTCGAGATCGCCGCAGCGCGTGCCCATGATCACGCCGCCGCTCGGGGTCAGGCCCATGCTGGTATCGATCGACTTGCCATTTTCGACTGCGGTGACGCTGGCACCGTTGCCCAGGTGCGCGATCACGACGCGCTGCGGCAGATCGTCACCGAGTTGGCGCACGATCGATTCGCAAGACAGCCCATGGAATCCGTAACGCTGGATGCCTTGCGCACGCAGTTCGCGCGGTATCGGCAGCGTGCTTGCGACCTCCGGAAGATCCGCATGGAACGCGGTGTCCAGGCACGCGACCTGCGGAACCGATGGATAGCTCCCCTGCGTGGCACCCAGCAATGCCAATGCCGGCGGCACGTGCAACGGCGCGAACGCGGTCGCTGCCTGCAGTTGCTCCAGCACCGCCGCGTCGATCAGGCAATGGCGACGCACATGCACGCCGCCATGCACGATGCGATGACCGATCGCGCACGGGTCGGGCAATCCGAGGTCGGCCAACAGGCGTTGGATACTTGCGATGGCCTGCTGCGGATCGCGACCGATGACCTGCCCGGCTCGCAGCGTCCTGCCGCCCGCATCCGAGGCGGACAGCGCGCCCTGGCCATCGGCCGCGAATTCGACCTCGCCGGAAAACACGAGCTCGGCCGCAATGGCATCGACGCGATGGAAGCCGAACTTGAGCGACGACGAACCGGCATTGACCGACAGCACCGGCATGCGTGGATCGGCGTCGCACGTTTCGCGCGTCTCATGCATCTCGCGGCTCCGGTGACATCACAGGCGTGCTGGGAACCCAGCGCCAGTCGCAAATCTCCGGCAAGTCCTCGCCGTTCTCGCCGATGTACAGCTTGTGCCGTTCGATGTCGCGCCAGTAGCGTTGCGTCGCCTCGGGCAGCAGATGCGCGCATCGCGGAATGCGGCGGATCGCATCGAGCGCGAGCTGGAACCGGTCAAGGTTGTTCAGCACCATCATGTCGAACGGCGTCGTCGTGGTGCCCTCCTCCTTGTAACCGCGGACATGCAGGTTGTCGTGGTTGCGGCGGCGATAGGTGAGCCGGTGGACCAGCCCCGGATAACCGTGGAATGCGAACAGGATCGGCGCAACGCGGGTGAACAGCGCTTCGAAATCCTCGTCGGAAAGCCCGTGCGGATGTTCGGACTGCGGCTGCAGCGCCATCAGGTCGACGACATTCACGACGCGGATGCGGATGTCCGGAACGTAGTCGCGCAACAGCATGACGGCCGCGAGCGTTTCCACGGTCGGCGCATCGCCGGCGCACGCCATCACGATATCGGGCGCACCGTCGTCGTTGCCCGCCCAGGGCCAGATGCCGGCACCCGCAGTGCAATGCCGGATCGCCGACTCGACGTCGAGCCATTGCCAGTCCGGTTGTTTGCCAGCGACGATCACGTTGACGCAGTTGCGGCCGCGCAGGCAGTGATCCGCGACGGCCAGCAGGCAGTTCGCATCGGGAGGCAGGTAGATGCGCACGACATCGGATTTCTTGTTCGCGACGTGATCCATGAAGCCGGGATCCTGGTGCGAGAAACCGTTGTGGTCCTGGTGCCAGACGTGCGACGTCAGCAGGTAGTTCAATGACGCGATCGGAACCCGCCACGGAATTTCGCGCGTGACCTTCAACCATTTCGCATGCTGGTTGAACATCGAATCGATGATGTGGATGAACGCTTCGTAGCACGAGAACAAGCCGTGGCGACCGGTCAGCAGATAGCCTTCGAGCCAGCCCTGGCAGAGGTGCTCGCTCAACACTTCCATCACGCGGCCATCGGCGGCGAGATTGATGTCGACGTCTTCGACATCCGCCATCCACGCCTTGCCGCTGACCTCGTAAACCGCGTCGAGGCGATTGGACGCGGTTTCGTCGGGGCCGAACAAGCGGAAATTCGCCGTGTCCAGGTTGCACCGCATCACCTCGCGAAGGAACGTGCCGAGCACGCGCGTGGCTTCCGCCTTGATCGCGCCCGGCACCGCGACCGGCACTGCGACATCACGGAAGTGCGGCAGCTCCAGCGGCACCAGCAAACCGCCGCCGTTCGCATGCGGATTGGAACCCATCCGCCGCTGGCCCATCGGTGCGAGTTCGGCTAATTCGTCGCGGAACTTGCCGTTGGCGTCGAACAGTTCCTGCGGCCGATAACTGCGCATCCATTCCTCGAGTTGCCGGATGTGCACGGGGTTGTCGAAGCTGGCGATCGGAACCTGGTGCGCGCGCCAGGTGCCTTCGACCGGCAGTCCGTCGACGACTTTCGGACCGGTCCAGCCTTTCGGAGTGCGGAACACGATCATCGGCCAGCGCGGGCGCTCGGGAGGATTCGCCGCACCAGGCGCACGCGCCGCGTCTTGGTAGGCGCGGATCTTCGCAAGCGCCGTGTCAAGGATTTCTGCGAGCAACGGGTGCATCGTCTGCGGATCGTCGCCTTCGACGAAATGCGGCTCGTAGCCGTAGCCGCGGAACAGGTCGGTCAATTCCTCGCGGCTGATCCGCGCGAGCACAGTCGGGTTCGCGATCTTGAATCCGTTCAGGTGCAGGATCGGCAGCACCGCTCCATCGCGCGCAGGGTTGAGGAACTTGTTGGAGTGCCAGCTGGCCGCGAGCGCACCGGTCTCCGCCTCGCCATCGCCGACGATGCACGCGACGATGAGGCCCGGATTGTCGAACGCCGCGCCGAACGCATGCGCAAGCGAATAGCCGAGTTCGCCGCCTTCGTGGATCGACCCTGGCGTTTCCGGCGCGACGTGGCTGGGAACGCCATTCGGCCAGGAAAACTGCCGGAACAGGCGACGCATGCCGTCGCGGTTGCGCTCGATCGCCGGGTAGATTTCAGTATAGGAACCTTCGAGGTAAGTGTTCGCCACCAGCCCGGGGCCGCCATGCCCCGGACCGATGATGTTGATCATGTCGAGGTCGTTGTCGTTGATGAGCCGGTTAAGGTGCACGTACAGGAAGTTCAGGCCTGGCGTGGTGCCCCAGTGTCCGAGCAGGCGCGGCTTGATGTGCTCGCGCGCCAACGGTTGCTCGAGCAGCGGGTTCTCGCGCAGGTAGATCTGCCCTACCGACAGATAGTTGGCCGCACGCCACCATGCGTGCATTTTTTCAAGGACAGCGGGAGACAGGTGATTCGGCATGGGGACTCGCATCAGGGAGGGAATGCCGAATGATCCTTCGACAGATGGATGGCTGGAACGATACACAATGCAATGGATCGATCCGTTACGACGAAGTTCGGGCCTGCTGCGCGCCTCGTCGCCACGTCGTAGGCGCGCACGACGCTGTTCCGTCGCACGAATGGTTCATGTCGGCACCGGCAGGCAGCCCAGCGCGCCGAGCGCACCATGCAGGGCCGGCACCTTCATCAACCACGGCGCGGACACCGTCACCAGGCCCGCGAACAGGACGACCGTTGCGACCGCCATCCGGCGGCCGGGTTGCTGTAGCCAACGTCCCAGTCGCGCGCCCGACCACGTGAGCGGAAGCATCACCGGCAGCGTGCCCAATCCGAACGCGGCCATCGTCAACGCGCCGTTGATAGCGGTCGCCTGCAGCCATGCGGCCACGAGCAGCGTGGTGCTGAGTCCACACGGCAGCCAGCCCCAGAGCATGCCCATCCCGATCCTCTTCGCGCGCGTATCAGCGGGCAACAAACGCTGCTGCAACGGACGCAGCATTCGCCATGCGCGAACGCCAGGCCGGGACATGAAACCCAGCCGGTTGCGACGATCCAGCAGGCGCAGCGCGACCACGACCAGCACGATCCCGACCAGCATCCGCAGCCCGAGCGCTAGCCACTGCAGGCGCGCGACGTCGACGATGCCGTGGCCGATGCCGCCGGCGATCCCGCCAGCGACGACATAGCCGCCGACACGGCCAAGGTTCGCTTCGATCGCGGACGACAAACCGCCGCGAGGAGATGCTGCGGAAAAACCGGTCGCGATGCCGCCGCACATCGCCGCGCAATGCGCGCCTCCGAGCAGGCCACTGAGCAGTGCCGCGCCGATCGTCAGCCAGTCAATGGGCATCGTCATGGTTATCGTCGGGGCCACGCTGCGACGGTGAACCCGCGTCGTCAGGATCGCTGCGCAGGATGTCGATTGCGGGCGTATCGAGGTCGTCGTACTGCCCTCCCCGGACTGCCCAGATGAATGCCCAGACCGCAACCCCGAACAGGAGCAGGCTGATGGGAATCAGGATCAGCAGGATTGCCATCGTCAGCGGACCGAACGGGTGAGGCGCAGTGCATTGACGGTGACCAGCAGCGAGGACAACGTCATTCCCAGCGCCGCAAGCCATGGCGTGACCCGTCCCGTCGCCGCGAGCGGCACAGCCACCAGGTTGTAAGCGAGCGCCCAGGCGAGGTTCTGCCGCACGACCCAGCGCGCGCGCCGCGCGAGAGCGATCGCTTGCGGAATGCGCAGCAGCGACGGGCCGGTAATCACCAGGTCGGCGGCACGCTGGGCCAGCGCCGCGCCACCTCCCATCGCCAGCGACACGTCGGCGCCCGCCAGCACCGGCGCATCGTTGATGCCATCGCCGACCATCGCCACGACATGCCCCTGCCCCTGCAATTCGCGCACGCGGGCGAGCTTCTGCTCCGGCAGCTGGCGCGAACGCGTGTCGGCTATCCCCAGCAACGTGGAGAAATGCCGCACCGGACCATCGCCATCGCCACTGCACAATTCGATGCCGATTCCCTGCGCACCCAGCAGCGCGATCGCCGCAGCGGCGTCCGGACGGCACGTCTCGCGGATATCGAAGCGCGCGAAGGCGCGAGCGCCATCGCCGAGCCAGATTCCGCCGTCGTCCTCGCGGGCCGCTGCGAAGTCGGCGCGACCGATGCGCCAGGTCTCTCCATCGATCCTGGCTTCGATGCCCTTCCCCGTTGTTCCGTGTACATCAATCGCGACCAGCGAAGTTTGCTGCGCCGCGAGGGCGCGAGCGAGTGGATGCCGGGTGTCGCGTTCAAGCGCAGCGGCGAGCTCCAGTGCGTGGCCGCGATCCATGCCATCGAATGTCTGGACGGCCTCAAGATGCGGCTCACCGGTGCTGAGCGTGCCGGTCTTGTCGAACACGACGTGGTCCACCCGCGCGAGCACAGACAGCGCATCGGCGCTGATGCCTAGCACGCCAAGCTTCGCGAGCGCGCCGTGCGCCGCGGTCAACGCGGTCGGGATCGCCAGCGACAGCGCGCAAGGACAACTCACCACCAACAGCGCGAGGGTGACCTCAACGGCGCGCGATGGGTCGTGCTGCCGCCACCATGCATACACGCCGACCGCGCACACCAGCAGCGCGACCACGAAGCCGCTGGCGATCCGGTCGGCGATGCGCGCGAGCGCCGGACGCGCCCCCTGCGCCTGCTCGACCAGCCGGATGAGCTGCGACAGGCGCGTGTCGCTGCCGGTGCGGGTGATGCGCAACCGCGCCGGACGTTCCGTGCAAACGCTGCCCGCGAGCGCAATGTCGCCCGCCGCGCGCAGGACCGGCGTCGATTCGCCGCTGAGCAGGGCTTCGTCGAAGCTCGATGCGTTGTCGAGCAGCACGCCGTCGGCCGGTACCGCTTCGCCGGAAGCCACCCGCACCACGTCGCCGATATCGAGTTCTGCCAGCGGAACCTGTTCGCAGCGATTGCCAGCGAGCTCGCGCGTGGCGAGAGCGGGACGCGCGCGAACCAGGGCATCGACCTGCGCGCCCGCAATGCCGCGCGCACGTTGCTCGAGCGCACGCGCGACGAGCAGCAGCAGCACGAACATCACTGCCGCGTCGTACCAGACGTGCGGGCCGCCACGGAGCGTTTCGACGAAACTCGCACCGTAGGCCAGCAGGGTCGAGCCTGCGATCAAGGTGTCCATGCCGAGGCGACGACCGCGCAATTCGCGCGCCATGCCTGCAAGGAACGGCCAGCCGGAATAGAACACCACCGGCGTAGCCACGAGGAAGGTGATCCAGCGGAAGAAATCGCGCGTGGCGACCGCCATTTCGCCGCGCGTGTCCCAGTACAGCGCCTCGGAGAACATCATCGCCTGCATCGCGCCGAGGCCGGCCACGCCGAGCCGCATCAGCCAGCGTTTCCGGTCGCGCCGTTTCGCCTGCTCGCGCGCCTCGCCGGTGGCAAGCCATGGGCGGTATCCGAGCGCGGCCATACGCGCCATCAACGTGGACAAGGCCGTGCGTTGCGGATCCCAGCGGATGACGACGCGGCCGGTGATCGCGTTGGCCACTGCATCGAGCACGCCGGATTCTTGTCGCAACGCACGGTCAATCAACCATGCGCACGCGGCGCAGTGCATCGCGTCCGTCAGCACGGTGATCTCACGGTCGCCGTCCACCACGCTGCTGTGTTCGGCGAGCACGGACTCGCGATCCCAGGCGGCGAAATCCGGCGCATCGGTACCGACGCGACCCGCGTTCGCGCTGCGCAGGCGATAGTAGTCGCCGAGCGCGGCGTCGCCGATCCAGGTCGCGGCGGCGGCGCAGCCATTGCAGCAGAACGCGTACTCCTCGCCCGCGACGATGGCGGGAATCGCCGCGCCGACCACGGGTTCGCCGCAGTGGTAACACGCGATGTCGGCGCGCATGTCCACGGCGGTCAGTCGCCGGCGAACGCCGGCTCCATGCGCACGGCACGCTGGCCTGCCTTGACGCGGCCATGCAGTCGCCAGCTTCCGTCGGACGACGCGAGCTGCACGATCCAGTCGTGGCTGGCGCGGACATCGCCGGGGATGCGCCAGCCCAGCGCGTTCGGCCGCAGGATGAAACGACGATCCTGTTTCGCGTCGGTCGGATGGCTGAGGGTGAGGACGAGCGACTGGTTGCGCGCGAAGTCACCATTCACCGGAAGCACGTCGAGCGCCGCATCTTCCACGCGCAGCAGCGCCAGCAGCTTCATCGATTGCGCACGCACATCCGGTCCGATCTCGGCCACTTGCACGTCGGCGGTGCGGAGTACTTTGTCTGTGACTTCATCGGCACCTCCACTGCGGATCGCAGCGACCAGCAACCAGAACGCGAAGACCACCGAAGCAGCGGGCAAGCCGATCATCAGCCAGACCATCGGTTCGCGCAGCGCCGGACGCTCGCTCATTGCATCGGCCCGAAGAAACTGGAAGGTACCGACTCGCGCGCAGATCCATCGACCGCCTCAACCTTGAACGTGACTGCATTCTTGCCATGCAGCGCATCGGGCGCCGACAGCGTGAGCGGAAGGTTCAGCACTTCCTCGGCCGACGCAAGCACAGTGCGTTCGCCACCGGGCATGGCGATGCCCTGTGCTGCGACGACGGAGATCCGGTAACGCTGCGGTTTCGCACTCTTGTTGATGACCTTGAGGGTGTAGCTGTTTTCGATGCGGCCATCGCTGGCCGTGCGATACAGTGCATTGCGGTCGCGCAAAACTTCGGCGATCAATGGGCTGCGATGGCTCACGCCCCAGCCCCAGCCCACGCACAACGCGAGCAGCAGTGCCCCGTAGACGAAGACGCGCGGCCGCAGCACGCGGGTGGGCTTGCCGTCGATCGCATTCTGCGTGGCATAGCGGATCAGGCCATGCGGATAGCCCATCTTGTCCATGACATCGTCGCAGGCGTCGATGCACGCGCCGCAGGCGATGCATTCGTATTGCAGTCCGTTGCGGATATCGATCCCGGTCGGACACACCTGCACGCAGATCGTGCAGTCGATGCAATCGCCGAGTTGTTCGATCGCGAATTTCGGCAGCGGTTCGGCCTTGATCCCGAGATCGGCGACGGCAGTCCCGCCACGCGATTCACCCGCCGCGCCGTGCGCGGTCGGATCGTGCGCAGCCCTGAACACGTAGTCGTGGGCGGTGGCCTGGCCAAGCAATCCGCGTGCGCGTTCGAGCACGCTGCCGAGGCCGCGCTTGCGCGGGCCGCGCGGTTCGCCACGCATCGGATCGTAGGAGATGATCAGCGTGTTGCGGTCGAACATCGCGCTCTGGAAGCGCGCATAAGGGCACATGTACTTGCATACCTGCTCGCGCAGGAAGCCGGCGTTGCCCCACGTGGCAAGCGCATAGAACCCGATCCAGAACGTCTCCCAGCCGCTCCACGCGAACGGGGCACGCGCGGCGAGTTCAGTGATCGGCGTGAAGAAGCCGACGAAGGTGAATCCGGTCCACAACGCAAAGACCAGCCACAGCACGTGCTTGCTGCCCTTGCGCAGCAGCTTCTCGCGGTTCCACGGACCCGCATCGAGCTTCATGCGCTTGTGGCGGTCGCCCTCGGTCCACTGCTCCATGCGCAGGAACACTTCGGTCCACACCGTCTGCGGACAGGCATAGCCGCACCACAGGCGTCCGGCGATGGCGGTGAAGAAAAACAACGCCATCCCGGCGATCATCAACAGGATCGCAAGAAACACGAAATCCTGCGGCCAGAAACCCAGCCCGAATACGTAAAACTTGCGCGCTGGCAGGTCGAACAGCACCGCCTGGCGACCGCCCCAGCGCAGCCACGGGAAACCGTAGAACATACCGAGCAGCACGAACACCGCGACCTTGCGCATGGTCTGGAAACGACCGTCCACATCGCGCGGATAGATCTTGCGCTCGCTCGCGTACAGGCTGTTGCCGCCTGCATCGACGACAGCGATCGGGATGGACTTGCCGGACATGCCCTAGTGTTCCGGCGGCAATGGCTTGTTGAAGCGCGCTGCCGGGCGCAACAGGATCCAGGTGAACAGGCTCGCGCTCGCGGTCGCGATCCAGAACATGAAGAAGCCGATGCTGTATCCGAGTTCGCGCGTCAGTTGCATCTGCGGGAAGGTCAAGTCGCGCAGCGCGAGGGGATCGACGAACGCGAAGAACACCATCGTCGATACGGCAGCAGAGAAGAAACTCGGCCACACGATCGCACCGATCCGCTGCGCCATCGGCCGCGGCGGATGGTCGAAGCGTGGGGTCGTGAAGTCGGTCATTTCGTCGCGCCGGCGGGTGTATTCGACAACGACCAGACATACGCGGCGACGAGCCGCGCGCGGGTTTCGCCGAGCAGCGCGCGATGCGCAGGCATCACGCCATGGCGACCGCCGGAAATGCTCTTGTACAGGTCCTCGTTGCTACCGCCGTAGAGCCAGTCGGCGTCGGCCAGATTCGGCACGCCGATCTCCTGATTGCCCTTCCCTTCAGGACCGTGGCAGGCCGTGCAGATGCCGTCGTACAGCGGCTTGCCAGCAGCGGCCAGACCGTTGTTCACCAGCGAATGGTCAGACGACCCGAGCGTGCGCACGTAAGCCGCCACTTCGACCACCGCGTTGTCGCCACCCATCCCGGCCAGCACCTTGTCCCAGGCAGGCATCGCGTTCTCACGGCCATCCAGTACGGTCTGCAGCACGCGCTCGGGCGAACCGCCCCAGAGCCAGGTCCGGTCGCTGAGGTTCGGATAGCCGATCGCGCCATGCGCCGACGATCCGTGGCAGGCCGCACAGGTGTTGCTGAAGATCGAGCGCCCGAGTTTCAGCGCCTTCGGGTCCTGCGCCAGCACGTCGATCGGTTGCCCAGCATAGGAATGCAGGGCCGCATCGAGCTTGCGGTCCTCGGCTGCCTTGTCGGCGTCGTGCTGCTTCGCGGAGGTCCACTGCGACGTCCCGGCATAGGCGCCGAAGCCGGGGTAATAGATCAGGTATCCGATGCCGAAGACGATGGTCAGGTAGAACAGGTTGATCCACCAGCGCGGCATCGGCTTGTTGTATTCGGTGAGGTCGCCATCCCAGACGTGGCTGGTGTCGGTCGGCGCGGGATCGCCGGGCTTGCGCCTGCCGGTCCACCACAGCAACCAAACGCAGCCGCCGATGTTCAGGGCGACCAGGAACATGACGTAGAACGACCATCCGGCAGTCATGGCTGCTGGTCCCCTGTCGCGTCGGACGGCTCTTCGAGCGCCAGTCGCGCGGCCTCGTCGAATTCGCGCTTGCGCCTGGGACTCCAGGCCCAGGCCCAGCCGACGAGGAACAACACCAGCAGGACCGATGTGATGATTCCCGGGATCATTTCAATTGCCTCGCGGTGCGTGTTTGCCCAGGCCCTGCAGATAGGCGATGAGGGCGTCGAGTTCGGTCTTGCCGGCGACGGCGTCGCTTGCGCCACGGATATCGGCTTCGGTGTAGGGATCGCCCATGAATTTGAGCGTCTTGAGTTTCTTCGTGATCAGCACGCCATCGACCGGCGTTTCCGCGAGCCAGGGGAAAGAAGGCATGTTCGATTCGGGAACGACATCGCGCGGATTGTTGAGGTGCACGCGGTGCCAGTCGTCGGAATAGTGGCCGCCGACGCGCGCGAGATCCGGCCCGGTGCGCTTGCTGCCCCACTGGAACGGGCGGTCATAGACGGATTCGCCGGCCATCGAATAGTGACCATAACGCTCGGTCTCGAAGCGCAGCGTGCGCACCATCTGCGAGTGGCAGTTGTAGCAGCCCTCACGGACATAGACATCGCGGCCTGCAAGTTCCAGCGCCGGGTACGGTTTCACGCCGGGCAGCGGCTTGATCGTCTCGGTCTGGTACATCAGCGGGACGATCTCCGCGAGTCCGCCGAAGGACAGCGCGACCGCGATCAACACCGCCAGCAGACCAACGTTTGTTTCGATTTTTTCGTGCGGATGGCTCATGCGTCGGGTCTCAGGCGCGTGCGGATGCGAGATCCGGTGCCAGCACCGGGATGGATTTGGATTCGGGCGCGTTCTGCCACGTGCGGATCACGTTCCAGGCCATGACCAGCATGCCGCTGAGCGCCAGCAAACCGCCGCCCAATCGTCCCAGATAGTACGGATAGGTGGCGTTGAGGGACTCGACGAAACTGTAGGTCAGCGTGCCGTCGGGATTGGTCGCGCGCCACATCAGGCCCTGCATGACACCGGCGATCCACATCGAGGAGATGTAGAACACCACGCCGAGCGTGTGCAGCCAGAAATGCAGGTCGATCGCCTTGATCGAATGCATGCGCTCCTGCCCGAGCAGGCGCGGCAACATCGAGTAGATCGAGCCGACCGTGATCATCGCCACCCAGCCGAGCGCACCGGCATGCACGTGGCCGATCGTCCAGTCGGTGTAGTGCGAGAGGGAGTTGACCGTTTTGATCGACATCATCGGCCCCTCGAACGTGCTCATCATGTAGAACGAGATGGCGACGATCAGGAACTTCAGGATCGGGTCGGTGCGCAACTTATGCCAGACGCCGGACAGCGTCATCATTCCGTTGATCGCCCCGCCCCAGCTCGGCGCGAGCAGGATCAGCGAGAACACCATACCGACCGACTGCGCCCAATCGGGCAACGCCGTGAACATCAGGTGGTGTGGCCCGGCCCACATGTAGATCGCGATCAGCGCCCAGAAATGCACGATCGAAAGCCGGTACGAATACACCGGGCGTCCGGCCTGCTTGGGCACGAAGTAGTACATCATCCCGAGGAAGCCGGCGGTCAGGAAGAAGCCGACCGCGTTGTGGCCGTACCACCACTGCACCATCGCATCGACCGCGCCGGTATAGGCCGAATACGACTTCCACATGGTCACCGGCATCGCCATGCTGTTGACGATGTGCAGCAGCGCGACCGCAACGATGAAGCTCGCGTAGAACCAGTTCGCGACGTAGATGTGCTTGACCTTGCGCTTCGCGATCGTGCCGAAAAACACCACGGCATAGGCGACCCAGACGATCGTGATCAGCAAGTCGATCGGCCATTCGAGTTCGGCGTATTCCTTGCCCTGGGTGATCCCCAGCGGCAGGGTGATGGCAGCGGCCACGATCACCGCCTGCCAGCCCCAGAACACGAAGGTCGCGAGCGTGTCGGAGAACAACCGCGTGTGGCAGGTGCGTTGCACCACGTACAGGCTGGTGCCCATCAGGCCGCAACCGCCGAAAGCGAAGATCACCGCGTTGGTATGCAGCGGCCGCAACCTGCCGTAGCTGAGCCACGGGATGCCCATGTTCAATTGCGGCCAGTAAAGCTCGGCGGCGATGTACACGCCGACCAGCATGCCGACCACGCCCCAGACCACGGTCATCGCCGTGAACTGGCGCACGACCTTGTCGTTGTAGGTTCCTGCAGGTGCTACTGCGGCCATGTGTTCGATCCCTTGCAAATGCGTTGCATGTTGTTGCGGTCGCGTGCAGCGATAGTGGAATGGAGTCGCTGACTCCGATGGTCGCCAGGGCTAGAGCCAGAGGCTGTGGATCGCATCCGTCGGATCGCCCGGGTCGATACGCCGCGTGAACCCGAGGTATTTCGCGAGATCGGCCATGTCCGCGTTTGCGGCCGCATCGATCGAGAACATGTAGCGGATTCCGCGCGCGCGCGCGACCTCGATCAAGTGTTTCATCAGCGCGCTGCCAAGTCCCTTCTGGTGCCAATCATCCAGCACGGTGACCGCGCATTCGCAGCTCGATCCATCGGCGTTCGTGCTGTAGCGGCTGACTCCGATGAACTTTTCCTTCTCGCCATCGGGAACGACCGCCGCGAACGCCACATCGTGGTTGTAGTCGATGTCGGTGAATTGGGTGATGAGCGCGCCGGTGGGATGACTCAGCTGGCCAAGGAAACGAGAGCGCCGTGCCTCGGGCGACAGCGATTCGATGAATGCGCGCTCCGCCGCAGCGTCCAGCTTCGTCACCGGCCTGATTCCGACCTTTGTGCCGTCGCGCAGGACATCGATCCAGCGCGGATGATCCGGGCCGAGTTTCAATGCCTTGACGGGTTCGTTGGATGCCATGCCACAATTCCTGCGTTAGAGGCACGACAATCCTGCCCGCGGCGATGGCAAACGATATTGATCTGGATCAACTCCGCCATCGTAGATCGGCACACACGTCCGACCCGAACAGCGAAGGAACGGCAAATCGCGATCACGACTTCGAGTTTCCCATGATGACAGGAGATCGTGTCCCTGCGTCGACCGAGCCGTCTGTACTCTATCGCACGGACATTCCGGATGTTCGTTTTCGACGGGGAAAAGGCGCTGACGAGATCTCTGGCAACGGTGCGGTTCGAACGACCCGTTGCAGCAATACGCAACCGGTGGGTTGCTCAGGGTGCGTGCTTCAGATCGCTGTCGTCAAGCAATTCGGTGATGGCCTTGACGAGCAATCCGGCGATGGAGATGGCATTGGAACCATGCGGGATCGAATCGGTGCTGACCACGCGCGTCGCACCGGCTGCGAGCAGTTGCTCCCAGGCGTCCTGCGCGAAGACTGCGTGGATTGCTACGAAAGCCGCCGGCAGTCCCAGCCGCTTCAGTTGTCCCACGGTCTCGATCGCGGTGCGTCCGGAGGACACGATGTCATCGACGATGACCGGGGTACGGCCGCGCGCGGCATCGCTGTTCGGCGGGCTGACTTCGACATCGCGATTGCCGCGGCGGATCTTGTTCAGGAGCTGGTACGGCATACCGGCGCGGGCGGCGATCTCGGGCACCCATTGGCCGTTCTCGTCGTCGGACCCGATCACGATGGCGTTCGGGATATTGTCGCGAATCCAGTCGGCCACCAGCGGAGCCGTCGCCACCCGTCGCGCGGGATCGGCGATCACCAGCCAGTCGAAACTCTCTTCGAAGGCGTCGTTCGATTGTCAGGCAGCCCCCACGCGCTGCTTGTCGAGCGCCGGTGTCGAAGCCGGGGGTTCCGGATGACTGAAGCTGGCCCAGGCGTCGGGGCCTGGCTGGAGCGAGTCCCAGCCGACCTCCGACAACGCGGCCACGTCGAGCCCGAAACGGTTGTCGTTGACGACCTTGAGTTCGGCGACCAGTTCGCGCCCACCACTGCGAACCATTACGCGGGTGAAAGCCGAGAATCCCTCCGAACGGCAGACCTCGCAATCGCGGTGCATGTAGACGACGGATTGCTGGTAGGTGTCGATGCCGGCACGCATCATTCGCAGCAGATTGTGGGCAACATGATTCATCGACGCGCATCCAGGTTGGCATGGGGCGCCCGCCAAGACGCCGAGCGCATGGACGGGACGTATTCGAGGAAGAATGCAGGCCTCGTCGAAACCGGTCTCATGGCAATTGCGCCGGTTGCGTCAATGCCATCGCGACCGCGAACGCGACCATCATCAGCACGATGCCCGGGATCACGCGCGATGCATAGGGCCACCCTCCACGCGCAGCGGCCATCAGGCACTTGCCCAATGAATTGGTGGTCATCGCAGCCAGGATCGCGATCAGCGCTGGCTCGACGCGCACCTGCCCTGTCGCGACCATCTGCGCGGCCGATGCTGCTGCCGCGTGGACGTCCGCCAGGCCCGATGCGGCGAGCACCCATGGCAGGCTGGCGCTGCCAAGCCAATGCCGCATGATCGCGGCGAACAGCAGGATCACCGTCAGGATCGCAACGAACCCGAGCACGCGCTTCGGTTCAAATGGCCGTTTGCCCGCCATGTCGGGGCTGTCGCCGGATATCGAAAAAGCTTTCCAGCTGGCGACCACCGCAGCACCGGCCGCCACGACGCCAGCAGCCGCCAGTGGCCAGGCGGCGCGTCTGAGCAGTTCCGGCGACAGCGTCCCGAGCACGACCACCATCTGGATGATGGTGGCCACATTCGAGAGCAGGCCCGCGCTGGCGAACGCAGCGTTCGACTGCGGATTGGCCCTGGCGCCATCGCCCATTGCTGCGATGGTTGCGGTACTGGACACGAAGCCGCCAGCAAGTCCTGCCAGCGCGAGTCCCAGCCGCGATCCGAAAGCACGTAACGCCACGTATGCAACCGAACTCACCGCCATCACCGCGACCACGAGCAGCCAGAGCCTGTGCGGGTTGATCGCGCCCCATGGGTCGATGGATCGATCGGGCAACAGCGGCAGCACCACGAATGCGGCAGCGGCGAGCAGCAGCAGATCGTGCATCTCCTGCGCAGTCAGCAGCTGTCGCGTGAACCGGTGCATCCGCGACTTCGCGACGAGCACGAGCGCCACCAGCACGCCCATCCCGGCAGCGACAGGCGCGACCCGCATTGCCAGCACGCCGAGTGCGAATGTCACCAGCATCGCCACTTCCGTCGTGAGTCCCGGATCGCTGGTGCGCGTGCGCAGGTAGCTGGCCACCACCGCGAGCGCGACGAAGAGTCCAGCCACAAGCACGCCGACATCGCCGATGAGGTAGCCGAGCGCGCCGAGCAGTCCAAGCAAGGTGAACGTGCGGATTCCCCCAGGCGCTCGATCCGGTCCGCTGCCTTTCGCGCGTTCACGCTCGACGCCGATCAGCAGGCCGATGCCGAGCGCGATGCACAAGCCGGTGATCTCGTCGGGCAGCAACGCCATCGGGAAACGCATCCGGAAGAGAAAGATGAAAACCTGCTGCGAGTGTGGCCAGACGACGTACGCGAGGGCAAGACCCTGACCGCCATAGCGTTGACCCTTGTCAACTTCGGTCGTGTCGCATGGAGCTTCGGGGCAACCCGCAATCGTGCATGCGGAAGCCTTAGCGATGCGAGGCCAATTTGGTGCGCTGTGATCCCGGGTTGACGCGTTGTACCCTAGCCATGGATCGGCAGCGGGCATCACGATGCAGGCAACAGACACGACGACAAGCGCATCGCTACCGCACGTGCTCATCGTGGACGACGATGCGGAGATCGCCGCCCTGCTCTCCCGCTATCTGGGCGGAAACGGATGCAGGACCAGTACGGTCGCCAGTGGTGCGCAATTGCGTGCGTTCCTGTCCCAACATTCCATCGACCTGATCCTGCTCGATCTCGGCCTGCCCGACGAGGATGGACTGTCCCTGCTGCGCTATCTGCAAAACGGTTGGCGCGGGCCGGTGATCGTGGTCAGCGGTCGGGGCGAGTCGGTCGAACGCGTGGTGGGTCTCGAACTCGGTGCCGACGACTACGTCACCAAGCCGTTCGACCTGCGCGAATTGCTGGCGCGCGTCCGCTCGGTACTGCGCCGCTCACGCCCGGCACCGACTCAGGACGTCGCCCTATACGACCATGGATTCCGATTCGACGGCATGCATCTCGACCCATCGTCGCGGCGACTGACCGACCGCGCAGCCCGCGAGATCGCGCTCACCAGCGGCGAGTTCGAACTGCTGCTGGCCATGCTGGAACGCCCAAATCAGATCCTTACCCGCGACCAGCTGATGAACTGCATGCACGGCCGCGATGCGGGACCATTCGATCGCGCGATCGACGTCCAGATCGGCCGCCTGCGCCGCAAGATCGAAATCGACGCAACCTGTCCCCGGCTGATCCAGTCGGTGCGCGGGGCAGGCTACGTGTTCGCCGCTGCTGTCAGGCAGGGCTGAGCCGGCATGTTCTCGGAACTATTCAACAGTGTCCCCGACGCGTTGATCGTGGTCGGCAAGGATGGCTGCATCGCGGTTGCGAACGCGCAAGCGGAGCGCCTGTTTGGATATCCGCCTGCCGGACTGGTGGGACTTCGCGTCGAGGCACTGATGCCGGAAGGCGTGCGCGATCGCCATCGCGCGTACCAGCCTCAGTATATGGCCAATCCGCGCATTCGCCCAATGGGCGATACCGGCCAGGCGCTGACCGGGCAACGCCTGGATGGCCAGCAGTTTCCTGTCGAGATCGCGCTCAGCCCCATTGATGGCGGCGGCGAAACCCGCTATCTCGCCTCCATTCGCGACGTCTCCGAAACCCAGCGCGTGCGGCAGGCGCTGGTTCGCGCACGCTACGACACGCTCGTCGCCCGCATCGGCCAACTCGCTCTGGAATCCGCGGACGACGAAAACGTGATCCAGGTCGTTCCGGCGTTGCTGGCCGAGACGCTCGGAGTGGAAACCGTGGCTTTGGGATTCGTGCGTCCCGCAGGCGATGGCATCGAGATTCGCGCCGCATCCGGCCCACAGGAGAACTGGCACGAGTTGGAGCGGGCATTGAGTCCCCTCAATTCCCCGATCTGGCAGGCGCTGGCGAGTGGCGGAGCGCTCGGCGTGGCGGACACCGCACCTCTGGGCAGCGATTCGACCCTGATTCCGCTGGGCAACGATGCGCGCAGTGGCGTAGTGATTCCCCTGCTAGACCGCGACCGGCCGATGGGAGCGCTGATCGCTCTATCGCGCCAGCCGCACCGCTTTGACCACGATGCGCTGCACCTGTTGCAGTCGGTCGCGCACCTGCTCGCCGCGTTGATGCAGCGGCGACGCACCGAAGAACAGCTCGC
This sequence comes from Pseudomonadota bacterium, assembly GCA_043747745.1. GTDB lineage: Bacteria > Pseudomonadota > Gammaproteobacteria > Xanthomonadales > Xanthomonadaceae > SZAS-103. Next base: position 36,117 of record JAYTOP010000025.1, on the reverse strand, counting down.
GCATTCGCAGCGGCTGGAGGCGATTGGCCAATTGACGGGCGGCATCGCGCACGACTTCAACAACCTGCTCACGATCATGTCCGGCAGCCTGCAATTGCTCGAACTGGAATATCCGCAAGGCCCGGAAGCGTCGGAACACATCGCCAGCGCGCTGCGCTCGGTCAGACGCGGTGCAGAACTCACCTCGAAACTGCTCGCGTTCGCGCGCCGCCAGCGCCTGAACCCACAGGCGGTCGATGCACCCGCCCTGCTGCGCGATCTGGAATTGATGCTGCGGCGGACGCTGGGCGAATCGATCCGGATCGAGGTGGAATGCGACGCGGACATTGCGAACGCCTACGCCGACACGGCGCAACTGGACACGGCGCTGGTGAACCTCGCGCTGAATGCGCGCGATGCGATGCCACGCGGAGGCGAGCTGAAGCTATCGGCCAGGGAATGCCGGGTCGCTTCGAGCGAAGCCTTGCCGGAACTGGCCGCAGGCGATTACGTCGTGTTTTCAGTCGCCGACACCGGTCATGGCATGAACGAGGAAACGCTGGCGCGCGCGGTCGAGCCGTTCTTCACCACCAAGGATGTCGGGCGCGGCAGCGGCCTCGGCCTGAGCATGGTGTATGGGTTCGTGAGGCAGAGCGGCGGCTGCCTGCATATCGACAGCGAACTGGGATACGGCACACGCGTCGACCTGTACCTGCCCGTTGCGACGGCATCGCGCGAAGCATCCGCGCCCACCGCGAACACCGCCAGCACGGGAGCTGGCGAAACCGTCCTGGTCGTCGAGGACGAGCCTGCCGTGCGCAGCATTTCAGCGGCCTTTCTGCGCTCGCTGGACTATCGCGTCCACGCCGTCGGCGATGCCGAGCAAGCGCTGCGGCAACTGGAAGACGACCACGATGGCAGCATCTCCCTGCTCTTCAGCGACGTGATGCTCGGCAAGGGACTCGACGGCAATGAACTCGCCCAGGCGGCATTGCGGCTGCGCCCTGACCTCGCGGTGCTGCTGACGTCCGGTTACGAGGATTCGCTCACACGTCCCGGGCCATCCGACGGCAACCGGTTCGAGTTGCTGCGCAAGCCGTTCCGCCGCGAACAACTTGCAGCAGCCGCGCGGCGCGCGCTCGCCCAGCGCGATCGCAGCGTCTAGGCGGCCGCGGCCTGCGCCACGCCGAGCATCGCGCGCAATCCGGCAGGGTCATTGATGCGGATCTGCCGACCGTCCACTCCGATCATCCCCCTGGCCTGCAAGTGCGACAGCGCGCGCGTCACGGTTTCCAGTTGCAACGCGAGGAAATTGCCGAGGTCGGCGCGGGTCATGCGCAACATCAGGCTGCGGGCGCTGAAGCCGAGCGCCTGCAGGCGCGACGCGAGATCGAGCAGGAACGACACCACGCGCTGTTCGGCCGACAGCGTGCCGACCGCGAGCATCCAGCCCCAGTCGCGACGGATCTCGCTGGCGAGCACCGATGTGAGCCGCTCCTGGAAGTCCGGCACGCTGTCGCGCAGTTGCGCGTGCGGCAGTTCCCAGACTTCGCCGATATCCAGCGCCATCGCGTCGCAGGCGTAGCTCTGCATGTCGAGCGCATCCAGCCCGAGCAGGTCGCCACGCAGGCGGAAACCGGTGATCTTCTCGCGGCCGTCCTCGCTGACCAGGCAGGTCTTGAAGAAACCGGCGTGGATCAGGAACAGCGACTGCCGCGGCTGGCCGGCGCGGAACACGTACTCCTTGGCGCAGACGCGACGGCGTCGCAACGGCAATCCCTGCACCAGGGCTTCAAACCCTGTCGCCGCGAAGCGATGCTGGATCTGGGATGGACACGGATCGACCGCAAATGCGGAGGGCTGATCGATGGTTGCTTGCGACTCCAGCATGGCGGCGTCTCCGGTCGGTTGTCGATCCACACCCGCAAGCTATCAATGCAAATCGACGCGACGATGTGCGTCGTGTAACCGAATGTAACAGGCGGTAACCGACGCCCCTGCGTGGCAATTCGGACGGTTTCTTGACGCTGGTCAAACCCTGTGCGCCCGGCACTGGGAAGATCGGTGCATTCGCCAGCAGCCGATAGAGAGATCGCAACGTGGTTCGCGCAACCCGGTTCACCGATCCCGCCTCAGTGGACGCATGGGACAACTGGTTCCGTTGGCGCGAACCCGACTGCCTGCACGATCGCACCATCGACGCCACATGGTCGCGCGTGGCAAATACGATCGTTCCGCGCGAAGACCCGGAAGGACAGCGCTGGGCGCATCGCTACATCGACGCTTTCAGTCGTTGGCAGCTCTTGCCCGATGAACGCCTGCTTCGCATGGCCGGCACCGGCCCGGGCCTGACGGACCTTGAATCGCCCTGTGCCACGTTGAACGTGGCCGCTTTCGTGATCGCCCCGCACACGCGCCAGGCTCGCTTCGACGGCGAGCGCTTTGGCCACATCGCCGCATTGGCGGTACGCATGCTGGACGACGCACTGACTGCGGTACATGGCCGGTTGCCGCATGCCGCTGCCCTGCGTATCGGACTGATCGGATTCGCCGATGCACTGCATCTGCTCGGCATCGGCTACGACGACGCGCGCGCGGTCGAACATGCCAACGTGATCGGAACCACGCTGGCCTGCGGCACGCTTCATGGCGCACTCGAGCTGACCGGGGAACGCGGCCCGCTCGGCGCGCCGCCTCAGCATCTTCTTTCTATCTGGCGGGATCGCCGCGTGCCGGATGCATTGATCGATGCGGCTGCATGGAACGGCGTGCGCCATTCCCGGCTGACCATGATCGAACCGCAACCCCGACTGGCCTTGCTGGCCAACCATGCCAGCGACGCGCTCGATCCGCAGCCGGATTCCGCGCCAGGCACTGTCGCGCACGTCTCGGTTGAGCCTGCAAGCGCCTGTGCCGGGAATGCCAGTGCGACTGCCCGGAAGGCCATCCGCGCCGCGATCCAGCCCTGGATCGATACGCCGATCGACTATCCCTTGATGACCTGTGGCGGACGCGATACGAAAGCGCTCGCATCGAGCGTGCACACGGACTCATGTCAATCGTTGCGCGTCCGTAGCCCCTCCGAACCACCGACCAGCGAACCGACCTGATGGTGCAGAGCGATGAACGCAACGCCTTCCGCTGCGCAATCGAACAATTTCAGGCTGCGGTTCCTCGGCGCCAATGCGACCGTGACCGGATCGCGCTATCTGGTCGAGGTCGGCGACAAACGCATCCTTGTCGACTGCGGATTATTCCAGGGCTAGAAGTCGCTTCGCCTGAGGAATTGGGCGCCCTTTCCGATCGATTCCGCATCGATCGACGGCGTGGTGCTGACCCATGCGCACCTCGACCACAGCGGCTACCTGCCGCGCCTGGTTCGTTCAGGGTTCACCGGTCCGGTGTGGTGCACGCACGCGACACGCAGCCTGTGCGGGATCCTGCTGCCCGATTCGGTACGGTTGCTCGAAGAGGAAGCGAGCTGGGCCAATCAGAAAGGTACGTCCCGGCACGATCCAGCGGAACCCGTCTATTGTGAAGTCGACGCCAACGACAGCCTGAGGCAGCTTCGCGGGATCGGATTCGAGGAGACATTCGAACCAGTCGCCGGCATCAAGGCCTCGTTGCGCATGCAAGGCCACATCCTCGGCGCCGCCGCAGTGACGCTGGACTACAAGGGAACCCGCATCACCTTCAGCGGCGATATCGGACGGCCGCACGACCCGGTGATGCTCGCGCCCCATCCACCAGCGGATTCCGACTGGATCGTGACCGAGTCCACCTACGGCAACCGCGCGCACCCGCCCAGCGATATCGCACAGGAACTGCGCGACGTCCTGTGTCGCGTGGTGGCCCGAGGCGGCGTCGTGGTCATTCCCGCGTTTGCGGTCGGCCGCGCGCAGTTGCTGCTGCATGTCATCGCCCAGTTGCAGGCGAACGGCGAGGTGCCGCGCGTCCCGGTCTTCCTCAACAGCCCGATGGCGAGCCACGTCACGTCCTTGTACCGGTAATACCGCGACCTGCATCGACTGGACGACGCCGCACTGGATGCGATCCAGCGCACCACGCAGATCGTCAACAGCGCCGAGCAATCCAGGGAACTCAACCGCCGCAAGGGTCCGATGATCATCGTCTCCGCCAGCGGCATGGCGACCGGCGGGCGCGTCCTGCACCATCTGGTTGCGTTCGCGCCCGATCCGCGCAACGCGATCGTGCTGTGCGGATTCCAGGCCGGCGGCACCCGCGGAGCGACCATCGCCAGCGGCGCGCGCTCGGTGCGGATCTACGGTCAGGACGTTGCGATCCATGCCGAAGTCGTGCAGCTCGCTGCCGCTTCCTCGCATGCCGATGGCCCCGAGATCGTGGAGTGGCTGCGCAGCGCGCCGCGTCCGCCGCGCGAGGTCTTCGTGACCCACGGAGAACCCGATGCGGCCGATGCAATGCGCCTGCGGATCAAGCGCGAACTCGGCTGGAGCGCGCACGTTCCAGAGTATCTGGAATGCGTCGATCTCCTGCCATGGACATCGGGATGCGCGAACCGCATCGTTGATCTGCATCAACGTGAATAAGGCGCGCCCGGGCTCCAATGGCGCCAGGCCGTCGGCCGCGCGTTGCGACGACCGCCCCATCGACAGACGACATGGAGATATCGCAATGGATCGGGTCAAGGGAAAGGTCTGCATCATCACTGGCGCGGCGCTGGGTATCGGACGGGCCTGCGCATTGCGGCTCGGCGAGGAAGGCGCCCAGCTCGCGCTGTTCGACGTGCTCGATGACGTCGGCACCGCGCTGGCCGAATCGTTGCAGGCCAAGGGCGTGCATGCGCGCTACTGGCATGTCGACGTGTCGAGCGAGCGTTCCGTGCAGTCCGCTATCGATGGCGTCGCGACCCATTTCGGCGCGGTGGATGTGCTGGTGAACAATGCCGGCATCGCCGGCGTCAACAAGCCCACCCACGAAATCACCGAGGACGAGTGGGATCGTGTGCAGGCGGTCAACGTCAAGGGCGTGTTCTTCTGCACCAAGCACGCGATCGGGCACATGAAGCACGCGGGCTGCGGCAGCATCATCAACCTGTCGTCGATCTATGGCCTGGTGGGTGCGCCGGACATTCCGCCCTACCACGCATCCAAGGGCGCGGTCAGCCTGATGACCAAGACCGATGCGCTGATCTATGCAAAGGATCGAATCCGGGTGAACTCGGTGCATCCGGGATTCATCTGGACACCGCTGGTCGCGCATCATCTGCGCGACAGCGGTGCAACCGACATCGAAGCCGCGCGCAAGGAGGTGGACAATTTGCATCCGCTCGGCCACATGGGCGAGCCGGACGACATCGCCTGGGGTGTGGTCTACCTCGCATCGGACGAATCGAAGTTCGTCACCGGCTCGGAACTCGTGATCGACGGTGGTTACACGGCGCGTTGACCAGCAGGCACCACGAGCGCATCCGCCGCCGCTACATCGATCGCGTTAATCTGTAGTGACTACAACTGACGCAAGGATCAACATGCGCATCTTGATTGCAGTGGATGGAAGTCCGGTCGCAGTGCGTGCCGCACGCTACGCTGCGCGCCTGGCGCTCGCGCTGAAAGAGAAATCGCAGGTCGTGTTGTTCAGCGCCGATGCGCCCCTGCAGATGGCTGTGGCGGTAGAACTCGGCGCGCAGGGCGTCGAGAAATACCATGCCGAAAACGGCGCCTTCGCAATCAAGGCTGCGAAAGCGGCCATGGCCAAGCTGAAAGTCGCATGCGATGCAAAGCTCGTGGTAGGCGATCCCGCCGAACAGATCGTGAAACATGCCAAAGCCGGCAAATACGACCTCGTCGTGATGGGTTCGCATGGCCGCAACGCGTTCAAGAGCCTGTTCCTCGGCTCGGTCACCACGAAGGTTCTCGCCCACAGCCAGGTGCCGGTCGCAATCGTCCGATAGCCGGGCGTGGATTGGCGAGTGCAAATTGGCAGAATCGCCCGAGGTCACTGCGCGTCGAGGCGCGCCGGGCAATCCGCCGAGCCTGGAATTTCAAGCACAGGGCATCGGAAACGGAGAGGACATCCGATCGACTGCCCCGCGGGGCATTGGTGCAGTTCCTCGCAGATCAACTCGACTTTCGCCAGCCGCTCCGCATCCCTGAAATCGTCGTAGCAATCCAGGAATTTCCACCAACGCGGCGACAGCTCTTCCACGTCGCTTGCGAGCATGTCCCGCCATGTCGCCGACAGCGCGCAATACATGTTTTCGAGGTCATCGAGGATGCCGCTGGCGACGGCGCAATAGCGGACGCTCATGCGCGTTTCCTCTGCGTGCAGTCGCCCGCGCATCGATCCGACCGACCAGGCGGCACGATCCAGCGCGGCTTTTGCCTGCGTGTAATTGCGATCCTGTACAAGCTCCTGCTGTCTCATGAGCGGCTCTCCTGCAGCACTGCACGCGCGGGCGATTCAGCTTAGGTCGATCGCCACGTCGAGCGCGTCCGTGTCGCCAGAGGTGCCCGTGATCGGTACCACCAGATCCCTGAACATGATTCCGCTCCACCTGCCTGCGATGCAAGGACGCTTGCCTGATTGGACGGCAAATCGATCGTCCAGGTTTTGATCTGCATCAAGACCTTCGCGGTAATATCGATGCGCGCTCACGCGGTTACACCGAACAGCGGTCGATCACGATGCCTGATGCCGGGCAAATCCGGGCAAATACATAGGTTCTACGTTGCACCAAACAGCGGTCGATCACGATGCCTGATGCAGATCAATGGCGGCATCGGGGCCGGGTATAGGATGGTTGCGATTGCCCATCAGGTTGCGACGACCTTGAACACACGACGCGACGGCGCTTCCGCGACGTCTGCACCAGCTATCGATGCGCATCCGGAACCGGCGCGCCGCGCCGGACTGACATCGGCTGAAGCGAAGGACCGCCTGCAAAGGGATGGTCCCAACCTGCTTCCGCAACCGGAGCGCAGGCGGCGCTGGAGGATCGTCATCGATGTGTTGCGCGAGCCGATGCTCCTGCTCCTGCTGGCTGCCACGGCGGTCTACATGGTGTTGGGAGACTTGCAGGAAGCACTCCTGCTTGGCGTGTCGGTTCTGCTGGTGATCGGGCTGACGGTCTACCAGGAGCAGAAATCCGAGCGTGCGCTACAGGCATTGCGTGAACTCGGCACACCGCGCGCGCGAGCGCTGCGCGATGGCGCGCCATGCATCCTCGCCTCCAGCGATCTGGTCGTCGGCGACGTCATCCTGCTCGCCGAGGGCGATCGCGTGCCGGCAGACGCACGCGTTCTCGACGAAACCGACCTGCACGCCGACGAGTCCTTGTTGACCGGGGAATCGGTGCCGGTGCGCCGCGCCGTGGCGCCAGCGAGCGCGGAAGACGCATTGCTGCACGCGAGCACCCTCGTGGTACGCGGACATGGCAGCGCGGAAGTGGTCGCAGTCGGTTCGCGAACGGCCGTCGGACGGATCGGTATCGCGCTGCGCTCGATCCAGCCTGAACCAACGCCGATGCAGCACGAGATCCGTCGCGTGGTCGCCATGTTCGCGCTGCTTTCGCTGGCATCTTGCGTGCTGGTCGCGGGGCTGTATCTCGCGACACGCGGCGGCTGGCTCGATGCCATCCTGGCGGGACTGACCCTGGCGATGGCCACGATTCCCGAAGAGTTTCCGGTCGTGCTGGCGGTTTTCCTCGCGCTCGGAGCGTGGCGCATGGCCCAGCACAAAGCATTGGTGCGGCGCACGCCCGCCATCGAAGCGCTCGGCGCGACTACCGTGCTGTGCACCGACAAGACCGGCACGCTCACCGAGAACCGGATGGCGGTAGCCGCGTTGGTCGTCGACGACGAACGCGCGGACCTTGCATCCATCCAGACCCCTACCCTGCGCATGCTGCTCGAAACAGCAGCTCTCGCCAGCCAGCCGCAATCGCACGATCCAATGGACCGCGCATTGCAGGATGCGGCCCAGCGTCTGGACGAAACGCGCGCGATCCGACAGCACGTCCGCGAGTACCCGTTGTCGCCCGCATGCCCCGCCGTTGCCCATGCGTGGGCGCTGCCGGGCGACGCACTGCTGGTTGCGTGCAAGGGCGCCCCGGAAACCGTCGCCGACCTGTGCCGACTACCAGATATCCGACGCAACAGCGTGCTCGCCGAAGTCGATGCAATGGCACGCAAGGGCCTGCGCGTGCTCGCGGTGGCCTCCGCAACCTGGCCTGCGACTGGCGCGATCGATGCCAGCGCATTGCCGGCATCCATGCGCGATTTCGGCTTCAGCTGGCGTGGCCTGGTTGGATTCGCCGATCCATTGCGCGCCGGTGTGCCCGAGGCCGTTGCCGAAGCGCAGGCCGCCGGCGTCCGCGTGATCATGCTGACCGGCGACCACCTCGAAACCGCGCGTGCCATCGCCCACCAAGCCGGCATCGCGAATGGCGTCGACGTGCTGCTGGGGCGCGACATCGACGCGCTCGACGACGACGCTCTTGCGCGGCGCATCTCCAGCACCAATGTGTTCGCGCGCGTACGCCCGGAGCACAAACTGCGGCTGGTCGATGCGTTCAAGCGCGCAGGACAGGTCGTGGCGATGACCGGCGACGGCGTCAACGACGCGCCGGCGCTGATGTCGGCGCACGTCGGCATCGCGATGGGCGGACGCGGTACCGATGTCGCCCGCGAAGCGGCTTCGATCGTGCTGCTCGACGACAACTTCGTGACCGTGATCAGCGCGATCCGGCTTGGCCGCAACATCTACAACAACATCCGGCGCGCAGTGCATTACATCCTCGCCGTGCACGTGCCGATCACTGGCCTGGCGATCCTGCCCCTCCTCGCTGGTGGCCCGCTGGTGCTGCTGCCGCTGCACGTGGTGTTCCTCGAACTGATCATCGACCCGGCCTGCACGATCGTGTTCGAGCACGAATCCGCGACAGACGACATCATGCGGCGGCCACCCCGGCCATCGACGGAACGTCTGCTGGGCGCGCGCGGCATGCTCGGCAGCCTCTTCCAGGGAGGCGTCATGTTTGCGGCCGTGGTCGCGGTGTATGCGCTAGGGGTCGCGGATGCGCTTCCATCACCGCAGGTCGGCGCGCTGGCCTTCACCGCCGTCGTGGCTGGAAACCTTGGTTTGATCCTTTTGTACCGCACCGGCGCATCGCTCTGGAACACCCTGCGCAAGCCGAACCTCGCGTTCTGGATCGTCTCCCTGATGGCATTGGCCGTGGTCAGTGCAGTGACCCGATTCGAGGTGCCCGCCAGATGGTTCGGGTTTGCACCGCCGCCAGCTGGGCTCTGGCTCGTCGCGCTGTCGCTGCCGATCCTGCTCGCTGCATTGTTGAAAGCCGTGCAGCGGGAACGTTCGCCTTCCGGCGATTCGATCGTCCAGGCTCAATCCTGACATGCGGCTTGTTGATGCACGTCAACCTGCCCTGCGACGAACCTGTTTATGCTGCATGCAAGCCCAAAATGGAGCAGCGCGATGAGCACGCGACCGACCCCGGAATCCTTGCCCAAAGCCGACTACCCGCGCTGGTCGGAAACGCTTCAGGATCGCAGCCATGTGCTGATACGTCCCATCCACAAGCAGGATAGATCCGCCGAACGCACCTTCATCGAGCAACTCTCGCCGGATGCGCGACGCTACCGATTTCTTGGGCAGGTACGCCACCCCAGCGATCGCCTGATCGAACAACTCACCGACATCGACTATGTCCACGAGGTGGCGTTCGTCGCCGTCGTGCCGGAAGACTCGCAGGACAAAATCATCGGCGTGAGTCGCTACAGCACCGATCAGGACGGCCTCAATTGCGAATGCGCAGTCACCGTCAGCGACGATTGGCAAAAAAAAGGCGTCGGAACGCTGCTGATGAAACACCTCATCGAAGTGGCGCGCGCCAAGGGAATCCAGCGCATGTTTTCCATCGACTCTGCGGAAAACCAGCAGATGAGAGACTTGGTGCATCACCTCGGATTCCACACGCGCGTCGATCCTGACGACAGCAGTCAGGTTCTGCACGAATTCGATCTTCAGGCGACGAAATGATCGACGCGCTTGCGGTCAGGGTACCGAGGCCACGCGCTTGTTCTTGCAGTCGATGAAAGGCGAGTGCGCGAGCCAGTTGCTGTCGGGGTAATAGGCGAAGATCATCTGGCCGTTCTTGAGGCTGTCGATGACCGCCGGCGCTACTTCCGGACGCAGCGCAGGGCAACCCCAGCTGCGGCCGAGGCGGCCTTGCTGCCGCGCCATCGCCGGGTTCACGTAAGCCGCACCATGCATGACGATCGCGCGCTCCATCGCGGCGTCGTTGGTGCCCGGCTCCAGCCCTTCCATGCGCAGCGAATAGCCGTTGTGGCCCCGGTAGGTTTCGCCGGTGCGGAACAGGCCGAGACTGCTCGCATGACTGCTTTCCTGGTTGGAAAAACTGTGCGCGAGGTTCTCGCCGGTACCCTGCCCGTGGGCAACGTATTCGTGGAACAGCAGCGTCCGCCGTTCGAGATCGAACACCCACAGGCGTGGCGTCGTCGAAGGCAGCGAATAGTCGATCACCGCCAGCCGCGGCGACGGTGCAGTGCCGAACTGGGATGCGGCGCAATCGCGCGCTTCCAGCGCGAGGGCGAGCACGCGCGGATCGGCATCCGGCGCAAGGTGTTGCATGATCGTGGTCCGGGATTCCGTCGCAAGCCCCTGCATGGGGGCAAGCAGCAGGCACAACAGCAGGGGCGTCAGGCGCATGCGTGATCCTGGCAAGGGACTAGGCGAACAGCATAGCCGCTTGCGCGTTAACAAAAAATTCGACGATGCTCAGTGCTCGGTCGCATCGGTCTTCGGCGGAAGGTCGTCGTCCGGGTCGGCTTCCGCAGTGATGACCGTCATCGGCTCGCCGGTCGTCCCTGGCAGGACGCGCGCATCGGTCAGCATCAGCGTCGTCCCAGGCACCATCTGGTCGTAGACCAGGGAAGCGAAATCGGGCGGCACGACCACACGACGTACCGCATCCGTATCCAGCGACGTACCCGGCCTTGCGGCATAGCCTGGCAAGGGGATGGATTGCCAGTTGAGACCCGGCCGACCCGGCACCACGGCGCTCGGTATGCCGGTGTCGCCAGCCAGCATCACATACGCCTGCGTGCCGAACGGGCCCGCGCCCGCGACGCCGATCCGCGCGCGCCCGATCTCGATGCCGTTGCGGATCACCAGGATCAATCGATCGGACGTACCGACCAGGATCGTGAGCGGACCCTCGGGCGATGTCTCCGGCGCCCACTGGTGCGCCTCGGCACGCGACAGCCGTGGCAAGTTCCGCGGCGCGCCAGCGACTGGCGAGAACAAGCCTGGATGCGCAAGCTCGGCTTTCTCTCTGGCCACAGCAGCGACCACGACGGTCATGCCGAAGTTGGTGACCTCGAACAGCTGGCGCGCGAATTCGTAGGGCAGCCGCACGCAACCATGCGAAGCCGGATAGCCGGGCAAGTTGCCAGCGTGCAACGCGACACCGTCCCAGGTCAGCCGCTGCATGAACGGCATCGGCGCGTCGTCGTAGAGGGACGAGCGATGATCCTTCTGCTTCTGCAGGATCGTGAAGACACCAGTCGGCGTTTCCCTGCCCTTCTTGCCGGTGCTGACTGTGCTCACGCCGATGCGCAGGCCATTGCGGTACACGTAGGCCAGTTGCTCATCGAGGCTGATCACCATCACCAGCGGGCCGGATGGCACCGATTCCGGGGCCCAGATGAATTCGCCGGGTTTGAGCTCGCTCGGCGACAGATCAACCGGTGCGGAAACTTTCGCGCCGTGCGTCGCGAGCGCGAGACCGGCGAGAGTCAGCAGGAAGGCTGCCAACAACAATTTCAGGCGCATGCGTCTTCGTACCGGAGTTGATGTCGTCGTCGTCAGCATGACATGGCGAATGGCATTCAAGCCGGTAGTACGCGCAGACGGTTTCCACAAACGCTGCGTCGCCCCTGCGAGAGGATCAATGCGAAAACAGGATCGGCACCTTGCACGTGCTCGACAACAGATCGCGGGTGACCCCACCAAGCACCCACTCGCGGAATCGCGAATGCCCGTATCCGCCGGCGACAATCAGTTCAGCGCCCGAATCCTGCGCATGCCTCTGCAGCGCCAGTGCGATGGAATCGACGTGCCATGGCCGTACGACGACACGCACATTCAACCCATGGCGTGCCAGATGGGCGGCGATATCGGCACCCGGCTGCTGGCCATCGCCTTCCTCGCCCCGTGTCTCGCCGATTTCCAGCACGTCGATCGAGTCGGCCATTTGCAGGAGAGGCATCGCATCATGCAAGGCGCGGGTGGCTTCACGCGTTGGCTGCCACGCGACCACGACATGTCGCGCAGGCCGCCATGCAAAGCCCAATGGCACCAGCAGCACCGGGCGACCCGACTCCAGCAGCAACGACGTGAAGAAGTCCCGGACGATCGTCGTATCGCGTACCTGGCCGGTTCCCATCGTCATCACGGCCATGTCGCTGTAACGCGCATGCAGCGCCGCAGAGCTTGACGACTCGGTATACAGGGATTCGACGATACGCACCTCCGACGACAGCGCGATCGCTTCCCTGGACAGTCGCTCGCGCCATGCAGCCGCATCCGTTTCCGCCTCGGCGCGGAAGCTGTCGTAGATCTCGCCCAGCGCCAATTCTCCATTGCCCCATGGACCGGCGAGCGGCATCGGCAGGTTCACGAATTCAAGCAACGCCAGATGCGCGTTCTGATGCGTCGCCAGCGCAATCGCGACAGCGACGGCATCCGCGTCGCCCGCCGTGTTGGTGATGGGAACTACCAGGTCCTTGAGCATGATCGGCACTCCTGACTCTTGCGATGTCCAGACATGTTTCCGATTAGACGCTGTCCGATGCGCCATCCATTGACCTGAATCAAGAATCAGGCAGCGCGCAGCGCCATCGGAAAACCAGGCCTGCGGATCGGAACACTGATCCTGGTCAAGCCCACGATGCGTCACCAGATTAGACTGCATGTCGTGCAGCCGTAAAATTCGGAGTGCGTTTTCTGATCGCGCCGATCTCGACCGATGCAGCCGAGAAGCCCAGCAAACGAGCAGCCTCGGACCCCCTGATCAAACCGCAACGGATAGGCGACATGAACATCAGAAACCATCTCAGGCTCATGGTGAAGCAATCGGCTTCGGACCTGTTCCTCAGCGTGGGCGCACCGCCCGGGATCAAGGTCGAGGGTCGCACCCAACCCGTAGGCAATGTCCCGCTGACCGCCCAGGACGTCGAGGTGATCGCGCGCGACTTGATGAACGCGGATCAGCGTGCCGAGTTCGCGCACATCATGGAGATGAATCTCGCGCATACCGAAAGCGATGTCGGGCGCTTCCGCGTCAACATCTACCGGCAGCGCGGCGACATCGCGATCGCGATCCGTTACCTCACCGACCGGATCCCGAGCATCGACGAACTGAACCTGCCTCCGGTCCTGAAGGATCTGGTCATGCTGCCGCGCGGCCTGGTGTTGATCGTCGGATCGACCGGCTCTGGCAAATCGACCGCGCTGGCATCGATGATCGACTATCGCAACGCGCGCGTGACCGGGCACATCCTGACCGTCGAAGAGCCGGTCGAATACCTGCACTCGCACCAGAAATCGATCGTCGACCAACGCGAGATCGGTCTGGATACGCTCTCCTATGCGAACGCGTTGAAAAACGCGATGCGCGAGGCGCCAGACGTGATCATGATCGGCGAAATCCGCGATCGCGAAACCATGCAGGCCGCCATCTCGTACGCAGAGACCGGGCATCTGTGCCTGTCGACGCTGCATTCCAACAACGCCAACCAGACCCTGGAACGGATCATCAATTTCTTTCCTGAAGAAGCGCGGCCGCAATTGCTGCTCGACCTGTCACTGAACCTGCAGGCTGTGGTGTCGCTGCGGCTGCTGCGTGGCGCGAACGGACGGCGCATCCCGGCCGTCGAGGTACTGCTCAAGACGCCGTATGTGTCGGACCTGATCGCCAAGGGCCAGGTCGAACTGCTCAAGGATGCGATGAAGCTGGCGCGCGACAGCGGCATGCAGACGTTCGACGATGCACTGCACCGCCTGTATCACGACGGCAAGATTTCCTTCAAGGAAGCGCTCACCCACGCCGATTCGCGCAACGACCTGCAATTGCGCATTCGCTTGAGCGGCGACAAGATCCGGGATGACGAGATGACCGAAGCCGACGAGATGCAACTCGAACCGCAATCGCAACCAGCGACCACAACGCAGGTCGATCCAGGTACGTGGATCGACGATTCGGTCGGCGGCCCGCAGCAACACGAAACGGCGAAGAAGCTGCAAGAGTCGCAGCCGCCAACCAGTCCCGGCGCACCCACCCGGACGCAATGATACCCGGGGAGCCTGGCGGATACTGTTTGACAGCTGGCGAGCTGGCGAAGCGGCGACCAACCTCACCGCCTGCCGTCATCCCGACATCGATCAAGCCTCATGATGGTCCAGTGCCGATCCTACCACGCCGTGGACGCCTTGCTTGAAGTGTTCCATCTCCTCGCGGGTGATGCGTCGCGCGGGCACACCGCCCCAGGTTTCGCCCGCGCCAATCCTTGAACCCGGCAACAGCACCGAATGCGGCAGGATCGTCGCGTCCGCGCCAATCTCCACATCGCCCATCACCGTGGCCTTCTGCCCGATCGTGACACGATCGCCGATGACCACCGGCGCGACGGTGAGATGTCCGCCACCACCGTAATGCGCAAACAGGTGAACGCTGCCGCCGATGACCACATCGTCGCCGAGCGTGATGAGTCGGGGATCGGAAATGAATTCGGTGTTGACGAACGCGCGCTTCCCGAGCTTCATGCCCATCGCCTGCAGGAACAGCAAACCGAAAGGCGTCAACGTGAAGAATGGCAGCACGGTGTAGCGCACAAGGTAGAACAAACCGTTGTGCAGGAACCACGGAATCGAGGCGATCGAGAAATAGCCGCCCTTGAACGGCTTGACCCGTGTCGGCAACAGGAAGTTGTAGACCGGCACGACCGCCAGCAATGCGAATCCGGCGATGAAAAATGTGATACCGAACCCGGTGCCGAGCGCCGGCCATCGCGTCCAGTCATGCAGGCCGACACACCATGCGAACCAACGGTCGAGGAACCACAAGGCCGGGGCCAGCGCCACGCCGATGGCGGTCGATCCGATCGCATACACAACGAGGATCGCCAACAGATGCGACATCAGCTTGAAACGGCGGACGAAGCGATCGATCGCGCCGGTCGCCGGCGGATTGTGCAGCGCACGCAGATCGCGTTCCACTGTCGGCTCCACAACGGGTGTCCCGGGTGTCGGCTCTTGCAGGATCGGATGCGAAGGACCGGTCGCTGGTTTCATTCGTCGCTGTCCTTGTCGCCGCGATCGGCGACATCTGCGCGACAACTACCGTAACACCTCGGCACTCAGTCGGCGCCCACGCGCCAGGCTAAGGCCAGCGAGATCTTGCCTTCCCGCGCCAGTGCGGTGGCCGCCTGGGTGAGTGGTGTCATTCCCTCCTCGATGGCCAGTTGTTGTAGCGTGTCGGTTTCGGCGCCATGGACGATCAGGTGCCGCATGGCCGGCGTCACCACGAGGAGTTCGTACACGGCCTGACGTTTGTGCACGCCAAGCCGATCGCAGTGCGAACAGCCGCGACCCGCATGGAACAATTCTATCGGCGCCAACGCCCTGCGTTTCGCGCATGTGCGCCGTAGGATTTTCGAGTTCGTGGCAGTATGCGCACGTCAGGCGCACCAGACGTTGCAACATCGCCGCCGACAACGAAGCCCTCAACAGGTAGGCTTCGACGCCGGGGTCGAGCAGGCGCGCCACCGTGGTTGCTGCGGTGTTGGTATGCAGCGTACTCAGCAGCAGATGCCCGGTGAGCGCGCTCTCCACGGCGATATTCGCGGTTTCGCCATCGCGGATTTCGCCCACCATGATCACGTCCGGATCGTGGCGCAGGAAGTTGCGCAGTGCGCTGGCGAAGGTGAAATCGGCGGCGCGGTTGACCTGCATCTGTTGCACGTTGTCGATATATAGCTCGACCGGATCCTCGATGGTGAGGATGTTGATGCGCCGCTTGCGCAGTTCCAGCAGCATCGCGCAGAGCGTGGTGGACTTGCCGCAACCGGTCGGGCCGGTGGCGGGGAACATGCCGAAACTGCGCCCCATCATGTCATCCAAGCGCACGCGATCGGCGGGCGCGAGCCCAAGCTGATCGACGTTCCAGAGGCACTGGTTGGTGTCCAGCAGCCGCACGACAACGCTTTCGCCGTGGACTGCGGGCCGCACGGACACGCGCAGGCCCACCTTGCGTCCTTCATCGAGGATGAAGGTAGTGCGACCATCCAGCGGACGCCGGTGTTCGGCCAGGTACATGTCGGCGATCACCTTGATCCTGCTGACCACGGCCGGTTGCAGCGCGTGCATGAGATGTCGCACAGGCACCAGTTCGCCGTCGATGCGATAAAGGATTTCTGCACCCTGCTCGCCTGGCCGCAAGTGGATATCCGACGCACGCCGCTGCAATGCGGTCGCGATCAGGTCGTTGACGAGGCGCACCACCGGCTGTTCGCGCGCGAGGCGATCGGCTTCGCGTTCCGGGGTCTCACTGCCCTGCGCGGCGGGATCCAGCCCGAGTTCCCTGGCGATGGCTGCGTCCTGGATGCGATCGTAGTAGCGGGCGATGCCGTCGCGAATCACATGCGCGGTCGCGACGATCGGCACGACCCGATGCGCGGAAAGGAAATTGAGTTCCTCGATGATCTCGATGTTGTCCGCGTCTTTCATCGCGATCGCGATGAAGCTGCGGCGGATGTTCAGCGGAATCGCGCGCAGCCGAGGGACGGTGTCCGGCGAGAGCTGGGACATGGCGTCCAGGTCGGGGGCGAAGTCCAGCACCGGCAGTAGCGGCAGCTCCCATTGGCGTGCGATCGAAAAGGTAGTTTCGTCCGGGTCGGCGGACTCCCTCAGCCATGCAGTGACATCGAGTCGCGTGAGGCCCGTGGTATTCGCGTGCGTTGATGCGTGGATGGCGAGATAACGCTCGACCGCATGCCGTCCACGCAGGACCTGGACCTGTGCGCCAGCTTCAGCATTCGAATCGGGTGGCATGCTGACAACAGCATGGGTGGGGCGCAGCGCTGGAAAGACGACTTGGATCAAGCTTGCAAACCATTGCGACTCGTACCCTGCATGCTGGCTGCCGTCGTTTCCAGGCTAGCGGATGCCTGTAAGGTATTGACGAAAACCACTTGAATCAACCAGAGGTGCTTCGTGGATCGCATCGAGAACCGCACCTTCGACGAGATAAAGCCGGGCGATACCGCAAGGCTCACCCGCACGCTCACGCACAAGGACATCGAGTTGTTCGCGATCGTCTCCGGCGACGTGAATCCAACGCATCTGGATGCCGAATACGCGCGTGACAGCGTGTTCCACCAGATCATCGCCCACGGCATGTGGGGCGGCGCATTGATCTCGACCCTGCTCGGCACCGAACTTCCTGGTCCCGGCACCATCTACGTCGATCAGTCGCTGCGCTTCAAGCGCCCCGTGGGCCTCGGCGATACCGTCACCGTGGTCGTCAAGGTGATCGAGAAGATCGAACACGGGCATCGTGTAGTGCTCGACTGCACGGTCACCAACCAGCATGGCGAGGTGGTGATCGCAGGCAAGGCCGAAGTGGTCGCGCCGCTCGAGAAGATATCGCGCGAGCGGATCGTGCTGCCGGAGATCACCTACCACGAGAAGGGCCGCGGCTATCGGCAACTCGTGAAGATGACGCAGGGGCTGGAACCCCTGCGTACGGCGGTCGTGCATCCGGTGGACCCGGTGTCGCTGGTGGGAGCGATTGAGGCCGCACGCGCCGGCCTGATCGTCCCGGTACTGATCGGCCCCGAGGCAAAGATCCGCGCGGCGGCGGAACAGGCAGCGATCGACCTCACACCGTATGAATTGGTGCCGACCGCGCACAGCGACGCGGCGGCGGTAAAAGCGGTCGCGATGGCGCGCTCTGGCGAAGTGGAAGCGCTGATGAAGGGCGCGCTGCATACCGACGAACTGCTGCATGCGGTCCTGGACTCGGAAACAGGTCTGCGCACGAAGCGGCGGATCAGCCACGTGTTCGCGATCGACGCTCCGGGTTATGCACGACCGTTGTTCCTCACCGACGCCGCGATCAACGTCTATCCGACCCTGGAGGACAAACGCGACATCGTACAGAACGCGATCGACCTGCTGCACGCTCTCGGCATCGCGCAACCGAAAGTCGCGCTGCTGTCCGCCGTCGAGACGGTATCGACCGCGATCCGTTCGACCATCGACGCGGCGGCCTTGTGCAAGATGGCCGACCGCGGCCAGATCAGCGGCGGCATCCTCGACGGCCCCTTGGGCTTCGACAATGCCGTGTCGATCGAAGCGGCGCAGACCAAGGGCATCGTTTCGCCCGTCGCTGGTCTCGCCGACATCCTCGTCGTGCCCGACCTCGAAGCAGGCAACATGCTCGCCAAGCAGCTCGAATATCTCGCCGACGCCGGGATCGCGGGGATCGCGCTGGGCGCCCGCGTTCCGATCATCCTGACCAGCCGCTCCGACAAGACGCTGTCCCGGCTGGGCTCCTGCGCGATCGCGCTTCTGCTTGCGCGTCACAAGACACGCATGCCGTGATTCACGGTGTCGCATCGGTGCTGGTTCGCGGGCGATGCTGCGGCTCCCCGCGTGGATCAGGCAAGATGCCATCAGCAAAGCGACGACAACGCGAATGCGCATGGACGATTTGCCTGTGTGGTGAATGTCATCGACATTCCATCAAGCATTCCAGACACCCTCAAGATCGGGATCAACGCTGCGCGATGTGCCGCGCACCTGATCTGGGTCAGAGCGCACAACGTCGCATCGGCAAAGACTGGAAGAAATCCACCGGAGCCTTGTCATGCTAGGCAATAGCACCCTCATCGCCGCCATCCTGCTGGCCTTGGCCGGCGCCACCGGCGCACATGCCGACCCTGCCGCAACCGCGCCACGCAGCGGTCCGATCCTCGATGCGCGGCTGCGTTACGAATCGGTCTCGGACGATGCGTTCGCGAACTCGGCCGACGCGACGACGTTGCGGTTTCGCCTGGGTTACCGGACGCCGGTCAAATCGGGCTGGAGCGGATTGATCGCCATCGAAAACAACAGCCATCTGCTCGGCGAACATTTCAACAGCACCGCCAATGGGCAGACGCACTATCCGACCGTGGCCGACCCCGACAACACCACGGTCGACCAGGCGTTCGTGCGATACGCGCCTTCGACTGCAACGCGCGTGACCCTCGGTCGCCAGCTCATCGTCTACGACAACCAGCGTTTCTTCGGCAACAGCGGCTGGCGGCAGAACGAGCAGACCTTCGATGCGCTCGACATGGAACACCACTTCGGCAACGGCTTTGCCTTGCGCTACAGCTATCTGGATCGCGTGTAGCGCGTGTTCGGTGAGGACAACCCGAACCCGACGCTTGCGCGGTTCATGCTCGATGCGCACCTGCTGCGTGCGAGTTTTCCTGTCGGTCCCGGCACGCTGGTCGGCTATGGGCACTTCATCGACAACCACACCTTGCCGCTGACATCGCATCGCAACCTCGGCCTGCGTTATTCGGCCAAGCACGACCAGAAAGATGGCGTGGGCTGGCTGGCCAACCTCGAATATGCGACCCAGCACAGCTATGCCGATGGCAGCCACCTCATCGATGCCGACTACACACTGGTCGAAGGCGGATTGACGTGGCGCGGCAACACGTTCAAGGCCGGCTGGGAACAACTCGGTGGCGACGGACACTACGGATTCCAGACGCCGTTCGCGACCCTGCACGCGTTCGACGGCTGGGCCGATCGCTTCCTGACCACGCCGGTCAACGGCCTGCGCGACGGCTACCTGTCGTGGAACCGTGGCTTCGGAAAACTGTCGGCCACGGTCGCCGTGCACGATTTCAGGTCGGATCACGCATCGATCCATTACGGACGCGAGTGGGATGCGTCGCTGGGCTGGGCGTTCGCGCCGCACTGGAACGCACTCGCGAAGTTCGCGGACTACCACGCTGGCGACATAGGTTTCGATGTCGCGAAGACGTGGCTCAGCGTTGAGTATTCGTACTGATGCCAATGCATACGCTGCGCCACGCGTGATCGCGATGGCGCAGTCGTATCAAAGGCCGGCGGCCGGTGCTGGCTTGTCCAGCGCAGCCTTCACCGCCGCCAGGAACTTCGGATCCGGCACAGCGCCGAGTTGATCGGTCTTCGCAAGGATGCGGCCCTCCGCATCGAGCAGGATCAATCCGCTGGTGTGGTTGAAATCGCCTCCAGCGATCTTGCGGTATCGCACGCCCAGCAACGCGGCGAACGTGCGCACGCCCGCGTCGTCGGTGCGCGCCAATGTCCAACGCGACGTATCGAGATGCCGCTTGATCGCCAGCGCGTCGAGCACTGCGGGCGTGTCGCGTTGCGGATCGAAACTCACCAGCAGGATGCGCAACGCGTCGCGTTGGGCCGGTTTCAATGCGTGCTGGACACCGAGCCCGCTGTCGATCATCAGTGGGCATGTGTATGTGCACGATGTGTAGAACATGCTGACGAGCCGCACGTGTCCACGCCGGTCGGCGAGCCGGAAATTCTTGCTGCCTTGGTCGGTAAACGTGCTGGTCTGCTGCAGCACCGACTCGGGTGGCAGAGGCGCGGCGGCGATTGCCAGCGTGGAGCATCCAAGCATCAGGGTGAGAAATACGCGCTTCATATTCACTACGGTCATGGCGACTCCGGTACTGGCGACCCCGGCAGCGATGACGTCGGGTCAGGAAGGCTCCGCGCGCAGCGGAAACCGAGATTGGATGTGCTGTTCGCAGCTTCGAGCGAGGACAGCATCGCCACCCGCATCAGCACGGCGAAGT
This sequence comes from Pseudomonadota bacterium, assembly GCA_043747745.1. Lineage (GTDB taxonomy): Bacteria > Pseudomonadota > Gammaproteobacteria > Xanthomonadales > Xanthomonadaceae > SZAS-103. Next base: position 15,202 of record JAYTOP010000025.1, on the reverse strand, counting down.
TGTCGCGATCCTGTGTGGTCAGCGAACCGGCACCGCAGAATTTCAGGCGGTTCGCATCGGACTGGCTGCGGTTGTCGCTGGAGACGAGCATCGAGGCGAAGTCTTCGGTCCACTCCCAGATCAATCCGTGCAGATCCTGCACGCCGTAGGCGTTTGCCGGCGACTGGCCGACGTCCGCGACGGGTGTCGTCGAAGGCTTGGCATATCAGCCCAGGATCCTTTCGCGCCAGACCGGATCCCCGCGTGCATCGCGCCGGGTTTCATCGGCGGCGGCCACGTATTCCCATTCGGCCCACATCGGCAGCCGCGCGTGTTGCGCTTCGCAATACGCCGATGCCGCAAACCAGCTCACCTGGGTCACTGGCTGCGGCGGTCTCGCTGCATCGCCGAGTTGCATCGCGAAGAACGGCAACATCCTGTGGCAGACCGTGAAGAACATCGGCAACAACAATCCGAAACTGCCGAACTTGATCGCGACGAACGCGAGCAGCGGATTTGGAACGTGCAGGTACACCGCGAACGCGATCAACCCGGTCAATCCCAGGACCAGCGCGAACGCGCAACTCAACGCGTGCCATGTGCGCCCCTTCTCGCGCCACAACAGCCGCAGCAGCACGAGCAAACCATACGACCAGCCGAGGATCGTCAGCACGATGCCGAGGTGCAGCGCGAGCAGAACCTCGCAGATGCCGATCAACGTCAGCAGCTGTCCGCCGAACAGGCCAACGCCGACAGGAACGTAATGCCTGCGCGTCAGCGTCGGCAGATTCATCCAGCGCGGGAACACCGTCAGCAAGAAACCGAACATGAAAGGCGGCAACACCTGGTATTGCATGACGATCGCATGCATCCACCCGGCCCACACCGCCGGTTGCGGCATCGCGAACAGGCTCCAGCGCGTATTGACCAGCCACAGCGTCCACCAGCCCATCGCGAGCAATACATTCATCGCACCAATGCAGAACATCAGGCGATGCGGAGCTGCAGTCAGTTGTCGCGATAGCGACGCGGGCAAGGTCAAGGGGATCGCATTCATTGACGCGATTGTGGGTGGCGCGTGTGGACGTGACCTTGACTCCGGTCAGATCATCGGACGATGCCGGATGGGCCGATATGCATCCGCGACATCTCCCATATCCGTTCGAGGTGAGCCTGTCGAAAATTTCCGTTCGTGGTGAGCCTGTCGAAAATTTCCGTTCGTGGTGAGCCTGTCGAACCATGATCGGATGACGCTGCGATCACTCAACGACATGGAGGGCTGTTTAATACGACACAAGCCGGAATGGCGGTGGCTTGGCTTGGCTGTTCATGGTTCGACAGGCTCACCACGAACGGAATTGATCGGCTCACGACGAACGGATTCGTGATCGACATGACCGCCGGCCCCGACGGACTGGCGCTGGTGTCCACGATCATCAACCTCGCGCATTCGATGCGTCTGAAGGTCGTCGCCGAGGGCGACGAAACCGACGAGCAATCGCGCCTGCTGCGGCTGCCGAACTGCGACGAGGTGCAGGGCTACCTGTTCAGCAGGCCGGTGCCGGGAGATGTTTTTGAGGCGAAGTTCCTGACGCCGACTGCGAACGCAGCCTGTTGATCCGGACGACGAGTTGTCCGTTTTGACGCCGAAGAAACAAGGGCAGGTTCATTCGTTTGCCTGGACGAATTTCCGCGCTGCTTCTTCCTTAGATCTACAGCATCAGAATGGCAGCTTTCTTCTCTCGACATTCGCGCAGCGAACTGCAGGTCATGGCCGAAAGCGGCTATTCGAAGTTTCCTTGACGACGTCGCCATGTCTTACTTCGGATCGTGTCACGTTGCATTCGCCTCGCTGTCGAGCACCGCGACAGTCTGCTCGAACATCGCGCGTGCCAGCGGAACCGTCTCGTCGATGCAGACCACCCCGAGTTTGCCGTATTCGGACAGCGCGCCAAGCAGGTTGAAGACGACGCCGCGCTGGCTGGTCGGGTCGAACAGCAGGCGCCGGGACACCATGATGTCGATCAGGTCTTCGGGTATGAAGCGCCGGTAATGCGGTCGCTGCAGCGTGTCGGTGGCGTAATAGCAACGGCTTTGGCCCATCGGCGTGATGTAACGCGCCTCGCCGGGGTCGTAGCGTCCGGCGGTCAGGTACTGGAGCATGTGGAACGGCAAGGTGGTGCCGCCCTTGCGCAGGTTGATCTCGATGGCCACGTGATGCCAGCCGGTCGGCGTGCGATGCGAGACGAAGTCGATCGCGAATCGACCTAGCACGCCGCGGTCGCGCAACACCTCGCCAATACGCCAGCCGGCTTCTTGCAGTTCGCGACGGTAAGGTTCGCTGGCTGGAAACGTGCTGCCCTGGAAGATCTGTCCGGTGGCACCGCCGAGGGTCTGGTCGTGGGTCGAGATCAGCTCGAGTTCGTGCTTCGGATTGACGCGCAACTGCACCGACGGCGAGCGCTTGTCGGGCCCGTCGATCCAGGCTTCCACGATCCCGCCCATGCACCGGAATTTCTCGGAAAAGTGCTCGTAGATCTCGTCCCTGGCCTCGCAACGCAGCCGACCGGGGAGTTCGCGTCGGACCCATTCGGCGGAATGATCGTCATCGGTTTCGTCGAAGTCGAAGGTCGCGTTGCCTTCGCCGGAAAAGCCATCGTTGTGCTTGACCACGCATCGACGCAGCGCCGGATCGGCCTGCTTCAATGCGGCGATCGCCTCGGCTGCGTCGTCCATGTCGCGCAGGTTTTCGACGCCGTCGGGAAGCGCGACGCCGGCAGCGCGGAACGCCTCGCGGCTTCCGCTCTTGCTGCCCCAGTAGGAAAGCGCCGGATCGCAGGCATAAATCGGAATGTCGAGCCGGATGGCGAGCGCGGCTTCGAGCGCAGTGGCATTGAACACCGAAAGGTGGGCACTGGCCGGATCGCCGATGGCGGCCCGGATGCGCTCGATCAGGCGGGGTCGTTCCAGGATCTTGCGTGTCAGCGTCACCGGCGACGCGTCGGAAGCCGACAACAGCGTCAACCGGCGGCGTGCGTGCGCGGAAGGTACGCCGTGAAGCAGGCTCAGGTAGTAGTCGATGATGACCGGATCGAGCGGCACGCTGGTCACATAGATGACGCGTGTATTCGGCAACCGCAGCCACATCAGCATGCTGAGTTGGCGTTCTTCGTAGTGGCGGACGCCATCGATCTTTGCGAGCGTGTCCGGATCGAGGCTGAGCCCGGGTACGACCACGATGGTGCGCGGTGCCAGCGGGTCGTCAAGGAAGCTCTCGAACATCGGCCGCAGCCGTTGCTGCAGGTTCGCGAGTGAGGCACCTTCGTAGATCATCTCGTTCGACATGGACCTCGAACCTCCCCTCGCGACGCGACAGGGCGCGTTTCGTTGCGTTTGCCGCCGGATCAGTATATCGGCGCAGGTGTCGCAGTGTGCTGCCCGTGCATGGCATGGCAATGGCTTCCGCGCTGCCCGCACATGAGCCAGACTGGAAGCCATGACGGTCGATGCCTACGCTGCGCCTTTCCATGCCTGTCCGGGCTCGCAGCGCGCGTTTCTCGTGGTGTGCGACCACGCCTCCAACGCAGTGCCCGATTCCCACGACGCACTCGGGCTGACCACGGATCAGCTGGAGCGCCACATCGCCTGGGATGCCGGCGCGCGCGGCGTCGCCCTCGCGCTGGCCGACAAGCTGGGCTGCCCGGCCGTGCTGGGCGGTACTTCGCGACTGCTGATCGACCTCAATCGCGGCATCAACGACGCCGATTCGATCCTCATCGAGAGCGACTTCACGTTCATCCCCGGCAACTTTGCGATCGACGAAGCCGAGCGCGCTCTGCGCGTTCGCCTGTTCCACGATCCCTACCACGCGCATATCGACGCCCACCTCGACGCGCTGCTTGCGGTGGGAATCCGGCCGACCCTGGTCTCGGTGCACAGCTTCAGCCCCGTGATGGGTGGCATCGCACGCCCGTGGCCCATCGGCGTTTTGTGGAAGCGCGTGCGCGAGCCGGTGGCGCCACTGATCGAATGGTTCGCCGCGCAAGGCCATCGGGTCGGCGACAACCAACCCTATGACGCCCGCATCCTGCTCGGATGGACCCTCGAGCATCACGCCTGCAGACGCGACCTGCTGCACGTGTTGTTCGAGATCCGCAGCGACGGAATCGAATCGCCCGAGGACGAGCAGGCGTGGGGCACACTGCTGCATCGGGCGATCGTCGAGACGCGGTTTGGACTCGCTTGAAAAAACGGAAGGCGTGACCGACGCCTCGATTCTGACCGATGGGACCTCAGTTGAAGGACTGTTTGTCCAGCTTCGCGGTTGGAAGCCAGCCATCGAACCTTGAAGATTGCATGGTCGGATTTGGCCGAAAACGGTCACATGTCGCAGCCTTTAAGACTCTGCAAGATCGCTTCGCCAATGCCGCATCCGGCTCGCTCGCGTATCCTCGCAATCATTGCGGCGGCGTCCCCGTCTAATAGCCGGAGGCATGATCCAGCATGGCATACCACGTCCATCGCACGCACCACTCGGGCTGGATGCGCGCGGCCGTGCTTGGCGCGAACGATGGCGTGCTGTCAATCTCGGGACTGATGCTCGGCATCGCGGCGGCGCATGCGAGTGCATCGGCAATCCTGATTGCCGGGGTTGCCGGGCTCGTTGCGGGCGCGTTGTCGATGGGCGCCGGCGAGTACGTATCGGTCAGCTCGCAGGCCGATATCGAACGCGCCGATCTCGACATGGAACGCGTCGCGCTGCGCGACGACTACGACGCCGAGCATGAAGAGTTGCGCGACATCTATGTTCGCCGCGGGCTCGACCGCGATCTCGCGACCGAGGTCGCGCGCCAGTTGATGGCGCACGACGCGCTCGGCGCGCACGCACGCGACGACATCGGCATCACCGATGCATTGACCGCGCGACCGTTGCAGGCGGCAGTGGCATCGAGCGTCAGCTTCGCGCTGGGCGGCCTGGTTCCGTTGCTGGCCGGGCTGCTGGTGCCGGGCGCGTGGACGATACCCTTCATCGCGACGATCTCGCTCGTCCTGCTCGCCGCATTGGGCGCTCTCGCTGCGCGCACCGGCGGCGCGCCTATCCTTCGCGGCGCGCTGCGCGTGCTGGCGTGGGGTGCGGTGGCGATGGGCGCCACCTTCGCGATCGGCACGTTGTTCGGCGCGGCGGTGTAGCGAATCGCGCGGCTGCATGCCCGCTACGATTCGGTTCGGTGCGACTGCGTTCGCTTCGATTCGGTTTGCTGCAGGCTAACCACGACGCGCGTGCTGCAACCGCCCGCGCGCGATGCGTCGCAGCGATGCGCGCTGCGTCCGCTGAAACGGCGACGCCCTGCCGCAATGCATCAGCAGCAGCGCATCGTCCTGCGCCTCGCCGAGCGCGCCGGCTTGATCTTCCAGCCCTTGCATCGTGGGACGCAGTTCGGGCTGGAGTCCGGCCAGCACGGTGTCCTGCTGGCGCAGGCGACGCAGACGACGTCGGAAGACGTGCCATTCGTGGTCGCGGTCGGGATGGCGCCTGGCCTTTCGTCCGGCTTTCTCGACGCGGTGTTCGCTGCGCAGGATGGCTCGGACGATTTCCGCATGACCGATCAACTGCCAATCCAGTCGCAGCAGGCGCTCGCCCATCGCGCGCAGGCGCCGACGACGCGAGTGGAAATCCGGATCGCGCGCCAATGCCTGCGCAAGCAATCCATCGCGACGCTCACGCGCCGCCGCCTCGGCATCGGGGAGGATCGCGCGCACATCGTCCGGCGCATTGTCGCCCAGCCGCTGCAACGCCTCGATCAGCGCCTGCGCATCGCGCAACCGCGACATGCCGCGACAGAGTTGGGCCAGGTGCGCGTCGAGCCGCTTCGCGCGTCGATCGAGCTTGCGCATGCCAAGTGCGAGCATGGCGCGTACGCGGCGGACGCATTTGCGCGCCTGATGGATGCCCACATGCCGCGCCTCGCCCGCGCTCGCCAGGTGGACTTCGGCCTGCATCAACTGCGCATGGGCTACTGCCCGCAGGCGCAAACCGATCACGGGAATCTCCACGACGTGAGCCTCCGGCGCAGCAGCAGCAATGGACAAGTTCATGGGCACGACTCGATCACTGAAGGACGCAGATTACTGGTATCAAGCGCGCTGCCGATTGACGCATATCAAACGTCCTCAATCACGCAACACCGATCTTGCGAGTTCCTGCAATCGCTCCGTATCGCGAATCTCCAGCTCACGCCGATCCACGTGCACCAGCCCATCGTCCTGGAACCGGCGCAGCACGCGGCTCACGGTTTCCGTAGCGAGCCGCAAGTAGTTCGCCATGTCGGTGCGGCCCATGGTGAGATGGAAGCGCGTCGGCGAGAACCCGCGCGCGGTGTAGCGGCGCGACAGCGACACCAGGAAAGCTGCCATGCGTTCATCGGCGCTGTAGTCGCCGGCCAGCAACGCGGCCTTGCCGATGTCCTGCGACAACAGGCGGAACAGCTGTTCCTGCAGGCCGGGCATGCGCGTGGCGAGCAGCGCAAGTTGCGGGAATGAAAAGCGGCACAGCATCACCGTATCCAGCGCGATCGCGTTGCACGGATAGCGCGCGTTCGAGATTGCGCTCAAGCCGATCAGTTCACCCGGCAGGTGAAACCCCAGCACCTGCTCGTGACCGGCGTGGTCGACGATATAGGTCTTGACCGTACCCGCACGCACGGCGGCGATCGCAGTGAACGCATCGCCTTCGCGGAACAAATGCTCGCCCTCGGCGAACGGACCGACGTGATCGACCAGCACGTGCAGGTCTGCGAGCGCGGTCTTGTCGTATCCATGCGACAGGCAGGCGGACGAAAATGCGCAGGTGCTGCAGAAACGCAGGGCATCGCCATCGTCGGCGATCGGCGGTGCGCGATGCGCAAGCCCGCTCACGTCACAAGCTCCGCGAACAGTTTCCGGGGCAGTCCTGTCGAACCATACGCCGCAATCCGCAGGAGTAGCCTCTGGCCATGACCGGGGCGAGACGTCCCTCCCGCAGATTTGCTGGCAAGCATCGCGCCAGCGGTCAGATCGCTTTCGAGAAGCGTGCGGGTTGGGTCGACGGTTGTTGGAGGTAGCGATCGAAACATGCGGCGATGATACGCAGCAGCAGGCGACCGCGCGAGGTCGCACGGATCTCGGCACTGGTGATTTCGACCAGTCCGTCGGCGGCAAGCGAGGCTAGGTGGTCGAGCGCGGCACTAAAATACGTGTCGAACTCGATGTCGTGGCGATTTTCCATGGCCGCAATGTCGATCGCACCGCTGCACATCAATTGCTGGATCGCATCGGCGCGCACGATGTCATCGGCATCGAGTTGCATGCCGCGCCAGATCGGCAGGCGGCCCGCGTCGATCGCAGATTCCCACGTCGGCAGATCGCGCGGGTTCTGGCTGTAGGTGTCGCCGACGTGGCTGATCGCGCTGACGCCGAGCCCGATCAGGTCGGAGTCCGCGTGCGTCGTGTAGCCCATGAAATTGCGATGCAGGCCGCCGTGCTGCTGCGCCTGTGAAAGATCGTCTTCTGGCAGCGCGAAATGGTCCATGCCGATATACCGGTAGCCGGCCTGCGAGAGTTTTTCAATCGCCAGTTGCAGCAGGCCAAGCTTGTCCTCGGGACTTGGCAACAGCGCTTCGTCGATCTGGCGCTGCGCGCGGAACATCTGCGGCAGATGCGCGTAGCTGTAGATCGCGAGCCGATCCGGGCGCGCGCCGGTGACGATATCGAGCGTGCGCGCGAAGCCTTCTCGATTCTGTCCGGGCAGGCCGTAGATCAGGTCGATATTGACCGAACGGAAGCCATGTTTACGGCAGGCATCGATGACCGCGAGCGTTTCCTCGACCGACTGCACGCGATTGACCGCTTCCTGCACCGCCGGATCGAAATCCTGCACGCCCAGGCTCGCGCGATTGAAGCCCATGCCGGCGAGCGCTTCGATATCCTGCGCGCCGACGCAGCGCGGATCGAGTTCGATCGAGAAATCGCGCAGCGGCGAATTGCTGAAATGGAAATGCTGGCCAAGGCTTTCGATCAACTCTCCGAGCTGGCCGGAGTTGAGGAAATTCGGCGTGCCACCGCCGAGGTGCAACTGGATCACGTCGCGGTCGCGATCGAACAACGGCGCTACCATCGCGATCTCGCGCACCAGCCGCGACAGATACGTGGCGGCGCGCGAATGATCGCGCGTGATGATGCGGTTGCAGCCGCAATAGAAGCACGGACTGAAACAAAACGGGATGTGCGCGTACAACGACAGCCGACGCGGGATCGGATCGGCATTGCTGCGCCGTGCGGCATCGCGAAACGCCGCTTCGCCGTACGCATCGCCGAATTGCGGCGCGGTCGGATACGAGGTGTAGCGCGGACCGGGCCGGTCGTAGCGGCGCAGCAACTCGGCATCGAAAGGAGGTATGGCTTCCATGACCGCAGCTTACGTGCCGCGCAACGCCACGACCTTGACGCTGGTCAAGTGTGACGCAGGTTGGCAGCGGACGGGTCGCCGGCTCCCGACCAGCGGGGCCGCATCACAATCAGCAGGTGCCGATCACGCGCAACATCCAGGCTACGCAGCTGCTCGCATGCGCACGTTGTCCAGCACCGCACGTATGTCGCCGACTTGATCCGTAGTGAACAACCCGCCAACTCCCAGCGGGTGGGCGTCGGTATAAGGCGATTCGTACAACAGGCCCGCTTCCATCGCGCCGCGTTCGGTCAAGTGATCGACAATCAGCCCGACAAACTGGATCTGGCCAGCGCTGAGCGTCGTGCCAGCAAGGAATCGATCAAAGGCATGCATGGCAGCGGCGCGCTCCAGGCCGACCAACGAGCGTACGAACAATCCCAGCCCGGCATTCTCGGCCTTGGCTTGCTCGATCTGCTCGACCGAGCCAACGCCCGCTTCGATCATGATGCGTTCGAGCTCTGCAAGATCCATCGGCGTCAACGCTTCATTGCGACGCAGGCGGCGGATCGTGAGGTGGTCGTCGTGCGCACGCAGGAACGTCAACGCTTTCGCGCGGAAGCGCTCGTAGTTCACGCTGTCGATCAGGCCCGGCAAACCGATCTCGGTGCCCTCGCCAATGTCGTCCTCGAAATCAGTGAACACGATCCTGCGCTCGCCCGTTTCGATCAGCCGGATCAGCGCGCGCAACTTGCGACGCGCCACATCCAGTATCGGTGCGCTGACGCCAAACCAGTAGCTGTCGGACTGGATGTCCTCGATCAACTGTTGTTGTTCGCGTACCTGCGGGACGTTGTCCAGTTGTGCGAGTGCCGATCCGATACCTACGACCTGATCGCGCAAGCGCACGAAACCGCGAAACCAGCGCCACAGGCCGAGACTTTCGAGCTCGGCTTTTCGATCCTTCTCGTTGAGCGGCCACAGTTGTTGCAGCAGCAGCACCGCCTTGCGTCCGACGATCACCGTCAGTTGCAGCTTGAACATCAGCAGATCGAAGCGCTTCGCCGCCTGGTCGTTGTCCACGAAACTCGATGGCAAACCAGCCACGTGCTCGCCAAGCTCGTCCACATCCGAACGGCCCAGCACGTTCCACGCATCAGTCTCTCGGTAACGTTCGACGAACTTGCGTTTCGGGCGCACGAGGAAATTGTCCAGGCTCATTCCAGCGACTTCCTGGCGCAGATGTTCTGCCAGCGCATCGCGCAGTCCGGATTCGTTGTCCGCAAGCCCATCCGAGCTGCATGTCGCGAGGCGCTCATCCAGCGCAACGATCACATCGGCGCGCGCACCGAACAAACGCGCGCCTAGCGATTTCGCAATGGACTCATCTGCTGCCGCTGGATTCTGGCTGAAGAATTCGAGGTTCTGGCAAAAGTCGAAAAGATAGAAACATTCCTTGTCCTTCCCCGGCCCGAACAGGCCAGGTCGCAGGCGGGTGCCGCGTCCGAGCATCTGCCAGAACTTGGTCTTCGAGCGCACCAGCTTGAAGAACACCAGATTCGCCACCTCGGGAATATCGATGCCGGTATCGAGCATGTCCACCGACAGCGCGATGTGCGGCGGCGACTGCGGTTCGCTGAACTTCTCGATCAGGCTCTGCACGTATTCGGTCTTGAACGTGATGACGCGCGCGAAGTGTCCGGCCAGATGCGGATAATGGAGGTCGAAACGATCGGCGATGAACTGCGCGTGCAGCTGGTTCTTGGCGAACACGATGGTCTTTGCCAGACGATCGCCATCGGCGACATGCAGGCCATGTTTCATCAGGTGCGCGAGCACCTTGTCTACCGTATCGGCGTTGAACAGCCAGCGATTGACGGCTTCCGCCCCGACCTCGTCGGGCTTGTCGCCGTCCTCGCTCCAGTCGGTCGCGTCCCACGCATCCTTTTCCTCGTCGCTGAGGTCGTCGTAGCGGATGCCTTCGCGCTGGAATTTCAGCGGCACCGACACTGCTTTCGGCGGTACCAGATAACCTTCACGCACCGCATCGTCGATATCGTACACATCGGTCGGAACGCCGTTCTCGATATGAAACAGTTTGTAGGTATCGCGATCGACTTCGCCGCGTGGCGTCGCGGTCAGTCCGACCAGCAGGCTGTCGAAGTAGTCGAAGATCGCGCCGTACTTCTGGTACACCGAACGGTGCGCCTCATCGACGATCACCAGGTCGAAATGGCCGACGCCGAAGCGGCGCGCGCCGTCCCTGGCTTCGTCGATCAAGCCCATCATCGTCGGATAGGTCGAGACGTACACGCGGCCTTCGCCATCCTTTTCAGTCACCAGATTGACCGGTGCCACCGATGGCAGGCGCGTCTTGAACTGGCCGACCGCCTGGTTGACCAGTGCGACCCGATCGGCAAGGAACAACACGCGCTTCGCCCAACCGCAGCGCATCAGCAGATCGCACAGTGCGATCACCGTGCGCGTCTTGCCGGCGCCTGTCGCCATCACCAGCAATGCGCGGCGATGTTTGTCACGCTCGAAGGACTCACCTACGCGACGGATCGCACGCATCTGGTAATGGCGTTCGACGATGCGCTCATCGATGCGGCCATCGGCGAGGAGTTGACGCGAACTACGGCGCGCGATTGCCAGCTCCAGTTCGTCCTTCTTGTAGAAACCCTGCACCGCGCGCGGCGGATAGCGCGTGTCGTCCCACAGCCAATGCTCGTAGCCGTTGGTGTAGAAAATCAGCGGCCGCTGCCCGGTCATCGCTTCCAGGCAATCAGCATACAACTTCGCCTGCTGCTGGCCGACGCGCGCATCGCGCGTGGTGCGCTTGGCCTCGACCACCGCGAGCGGCTTGCCGTCATTGCCCCACAGCACGTAGTCGACGAATCCTTCGCCCTTTGCATTCGGCATGCCGACGACGGGATATTCGCGATCGCGTTCCTGATCCAGCGCCCAGCCAGCCTCTTTCAGTAGCACGTCGATGAACACATCGCGCGTAGCGGCCTCGTCGTAGTCGTGGTTGTCGACCTGCGTCGCGTTGCGTTGCTGCGCCGCCGCAACTTCCGTACGAAGCCGCACCAGTTCTGCATCGACCGCCGCGCGATCCGACAGCACCTCCGACAATTTCGCGTCACGTGCTGCAAGTTCCTCGCCGAGCTTGCGCAGCGCATCGGCCTGGCTCGGCGCAACTGGCGCTGGTTTGGGCAATGCGTCCGCATCGAAGCGCAGCCCCGGCTCGGGTCGCGCACGGCAGCCGTAGGTGCGCGCCAGCCAATACCCGAAGTGGAACAACTCGCGCACCGCCGCCAACGCATCGCGCTGCGTCACCGGTTTGTTGCTGTGCACCGCGAGGTTGCCGAGATCCTTGATCAGCTTGAGCTTGGGCAGCACTACCGGGCCGACCACGGCGGTGAATGTCGGCTCGTGGATCAACGCCGACAGGTGATCCTGGTACGGCAATCGCAAGCGCGCGTCGTTGCGGTACAGCCAGTTGATACCAAGTTCCAGCGCACGTCGGCAATAGAAACACGCCGCGCGCGGATCGGAATGGACCTGCGCCTCGGCTCGCATCGCCGAACTGGCGATGTCGCCCCATTCGATGGCGAGGAACTGGAACTGGCTCAACGCTTTTCCCCAAAGGTGCGCGCCCGCGTCAACGGAGTCTGCGAAAACACCGCGAGTTCGGCAATCACCTCGCCCAGATCGGGCGCAGCCAGGCGATTCTTGCGCAGGAACGCCTGCCACTGCGTCTGCTTCATCGGATCGTGGGCGAACGCGCCGGTCAATCCGACTGGAAGCGATGCGGGCAACGGTGTATCGCGCCGCGCGAACGTCGCTGCAATCGCCTGCGCCAACGATGTCTCATCCATCGCATTTTCGCGGGCCAGCGCCAACAGATCGTAGTAATCCTTCATCCGGCTGTTGGCCAATCCGAGTTTCGCAATCGCTTCGAGCTTCTCTGCAAACACTGTTTCGCGCGGATAGACGCGCAAGCGCGGCACAGGCGAACCGGGCAGCAAGGTCGGGTATTCGACTTCCTCCGCCGCAGGGTTCACCGCATCGCCGAAACCAACATCCCATTGCACGGAACACCGCGCCTTGCCGATCAGTGCCTTCAGGCTGATACGCAATCCATCGTAGCGAGCTTCCTTACGGATTGGGGCTACGTCGATGCTGGCGATGTCGTACAACACACCATCATCGAGTTGTACCGCACAAATCTCGCGAACGATGACTGCAAGCTGCTCGGCGCCTAGAGAGCCCAATCCGAGGAAATCCGCGTCGCGGGTCGGCCGATGCGGCGCGTCGAACCACAACGCAAACAACAACGCACCCTTCAACACGAACCGATTGCTGAAGATCGAAATCGACAGGCGGTAGAGCAGACGCTCGACCGCATACACGTCCAGCAGCAGTTGATAATTCTCGTCACGAGCCTTCGCCCGATCCAGCAAGCGCTGGCGGATGGATGCGGCCGTGCGTTCCTGCGCGGACACCTCGGTCATACCAGCGACTCCAGATAGGGCCGCATCACCGCTGCCACGCCGCGCACCTTGGCGCTTTCCCACAGCGCATCCATCGTCACCCTGCGCTTCTCCCACGCATCGCGCAGTGCTTCCAGCGCGACATCCAGCCCGATTTTGTTGCGGAACTTGAAACAGTCGGCCACGGTTCGCGCGACGTTGGTCACATGGATCGACGTGTTCCCCTCGCGATGCCTTTCGACGCCAGCCTTCATCGCGACATCGGAAAAACGCATCACCCGCAGTGGTGGCCAGTCCATCGTCGGTGCGCGGTCCTTGTGGCCGACCGCCAGCCATACCTCGAACGGCGCCTGTGTGGTGAGGTCGTGGTAACGCAGCGCGGTCAGCAGGCAGAACACCGCTTTCGGGGCGCGGCGCGCGACGACGATCAGTCCTTCGTGCGTCTCGGGTTCACGGTCGGGCAGCGTGTACAGCCCGCGCGAGATGCGCGCGAGTGCCCCTCGGGCAAGCATCCGTGCCAGTTGGCTGCGGGTGATGCCAGCCGCTTCCAGGTCGCGCGAACGCACCGTCGCTTGCCGTCGCAGCAGCGCACGTACCTTGGCGGGAACAGGACTGCCGACAACTTTCATCGGCGCAGACTGCTACAAAACGTCGGCATGCGTCAAGCAATGCCGACGTTTTGTATTCCATGTTGTCGTATCGCATCGATCATCCGCTATCGATGTGAACAAGCAACCTTCCAGCGACGCTGCCGCTGCGCACGCCACCGCTGGATCAAAGCTCGCCGCGGAACGCGAGGTGTTGCAGCGAGGCGAACAGGGTGTCGAGTTCGGCCAGCGCGGCGCGGTGGCGGGACTTGAGGGATTCGATGGCGGTGATGCGGCGGGCGAAATCGCGTTGCAACGTCAGCGGCGGCAGCAGCACTTCGAGATTTTTTAGCTTGGTTACATTGATACCCGGCATGATCGCGCCACCGCTGATGAGTTCTATCTGTCGCGCTACATCACGGCTGTGATGTAACTGGTGTGCAAGGAAGTCGGGGGCAATTCTATTGCGCGACACCCGAAGTCGTAGCAGATCGGAATGCATGATTCCGCTTGGCATATCCTCAGGATAGACCGCGCAGTTCCCGATTGTCCCTTTACGAGTCATCACGATGTCACCAGGCTCGATCGAATATTGAGCGAGTCGCTTCGCAGTAGCCGATTCCAGGAACTCTCGCGTCGGCAGCGCAAAAAGTGCATTGACGTTTCGAATCCCCCAGAGCGGTACTCCAGCTTCTTGGTACTCGCCTTTCGCCAACTGGGTGCCGAAGGGGCCACATTTGATGTCCTCATGCGACTCGCATACGGCAGACAAGTGAACCTTTGGCCAGCCCTTTAGATTGGATGCCGGATCGCCGAAGAGATCTAGGAAGGTGGATTGGGTGAGGGTATCGAGTTCGGCGAGGGCGGCGCGGCGCTGGGCGCGCAGCGCGTCGGCCTTGTCCAGGATGTCCGCAATCCGTCGCTGCTCGGCGAGCGGCGGCAGCGGCAGCAAAGAATCAAAAATGATCTTGTCTGAGACAGCTGGATAACTTGCGCCCGTCGCCTTCTTCACCATGTCCTTGATGAAGGATGGTGACTTGACCCACTGGAATAGATATCGATTGTCGAGTTTTTCTCTGCGCGCCCTGATCACGCAAAACCCTGTGGATGCCGTTGCACCGTCGAAACGATCCGGCACCAAGGCGACACCATTCAAGTTCGGACGCACAGTCGAAACTAATACATCTCCAACTGAAATTAGCTGGCGCGCTCGGCTGGGCGCGTCGCCACAAGAGATGAGATTCGCGTCACGAATCTCCTTGTGTGCTTGATCAATTGCACTGAGGTCGATGTAGTTGAACGATTCCGCAGCGTGTGATCTCGCTGGATTCCAGCTTGTTGCGTTGTCAGCGACAGCACGGATAGGCACGGAATTGCATCGAGTCACTTCAACATGCCCTCCAACTCTTTCATCCCCGCGCCGATCTCGTGCTCGATCTTTGCAAGGCGCTTCAGGATCGCCTGCGGCTGTTCGTGATCGATCTGCGCGTGCACGACTTCCTTGTAGCGGTTGAGGCTGAGGTCGTAGCCGGTGGCGGCGATGTCGGATTTGGGGATGCAGAAGGATTGTTCTGTCCTGGCGCGGTTGAGTTCGGGCGAGGTTTGCCCCTCACCCCTGCCCCCAATGCTCTCAACTTAAGCCCTCAGCACGCAGATTTGTAGGCGAGGTGAAGATGCGGTTTGATTCTTGGTGGTCGCGGGTAATTGCGACCACGCTG
>JAYTOP010000024.1:0-6711 GCA_043747745.1 Pseudomonadota bacterium | reverse complement strand
TTTATTTATCAATGAGTTACGATGCGATATCGTAACCAATCATGTGCGAAAACGCAAGCCTTTTGAGGTCAAGAAAGGCTTAAGTTGAGAGCATTGCCTTATCGACCACCGCAATACCGGCGCGTCATGTTGCCGTTGACCGTGCTGCGGCGCCTGGACTGTGTACTGGAGCCGAGCAAGGACAAGGTGCTGGAAGCCTTCAAGGCGCAGAAGGCGATCGATCGCAACGCGGAACTTGCCGACAAGGTCGTGCGCCGCAAGATGAAGTTGCCTTTCATCAACACCAGCAAGTACACATTCCGCAAGCTCGTGGCCGATTCGAACGGGCTGGCGGCGAACCTGACGAATTACATCAAGGGTTTCTCGCCCGAAGTCCGTCGCATCCTCGAAAAATTCGAGTTCGACAAGGAGATCGAAAAGCTCGACAAGGCCAATCGGCTGTTCGAGGTGATGCAGAAATTCGCTGCGATCGATCTGCATCCGGATCGCGTACCGAACACCGCGATGGGACACGTCTTCGAGGATCTTGTTCGGCGCTTCAACGAAGCCGCGAACGAAGAGGCCGGCGATCACTTCACCCCACGTGAAGTGATCCGGTTGATGGTGCATCTGCTGTTTCAGCCCGACGACGCGGTGTTTACCCAGGCTGGCAAGGCGGTGGCCTTGTACGACCCGTGTTGCGGTACGGGCGGCATGTTGTCGGTGTCCGAGGAATATCTTGCCGAGCACGCCCCCGGCCTGCGCGTCAGCGTGTACGGACAGGAATACAACGAGGAGTCCTACGCGATCTGCGGCTCAGACCTGCTCATCAAGGGCGAGGACACCTCGCACATCGTGTTCGGCGACACCCTCGGCGATGGCAAGACCGAAGACGGATTCCGCGATCAGCACTTCCACTACATGCTCGCGAATCCTCCGTTCGGCGTGGAATGGAAACCGCAGAAGGACGTCGTCGAGAAGGAACACGGCAAGCTCGGTTTCAACGGTCGTTTCGGCCCGGGCCTGCCGCGCATCAACGATGGTTCGCTGCTGTTTCTCATGCACATGCTCAGCAAGCGGCGTGCGCCGAACGATGGCGGCACGCGCATCGGCATCGTGTTCAACGGTTCTCCGCTGTTCACTGGCGATGCCGGTGGCGGCGAGTCGGAGATCCGCCGCTGGATCATCGAGAACGACTGGCTCGAAGCGGTCGTCGGCTTGCCCGACCAGATGTTCTACAACACCGGCATCTACACCTACGTGTGGATCGTCAGCAACCGCAAGCCCGAACATCGGCGCGGCAAGGTGCAGCTGATCGACGGCACCGGCTTCTTCCAGAAAATGAAGAAGAGCCTCGGCGACAAGCGCCACCAGATGAGCGAGGCGCACATCGCCGAGATCACGCGCCTGTATGGCGACATACGCGATGACAAGCACAGCCGCATCTTCAGCAACCAGGACTTCGGCTACATCAAGCTCACCATCGAACGCCCGTTGCGCCTGAACTTCCGCGCCAGCGCCGAGCGCATCGCGCGCCTGCGCGAACAGACCGCATTCGTCGCGCTCGCCGAATCGAAGAAGCGCAAGGACGCCAAAGGCATTGCGACCGACGAGGCCGCGGGACGCGCGCTACAGCACGACATTCTTGCAGCGCTTGGCACGCTCGATGCCGACGCCGCGTGGTCGTCGCGCGCTGCGTTTGTCGTGGAATTGGACGATGCCTTGCATGAGGCTGGCGTCAAGTTGCCAGCGCCGGTACGCAAGGCGATTCTCGCCGCGCTCGGCGGGCGCGATCCCGATGCCGACATCTGCCGCGTGAAGGACGATCCCGACGGCGAGCCCGAACCCGACGCCGAACTGCGCGATACCGAACACGTTCCGCTGCCGGCCGATTGCCCGCTGCCATTGCCGCTGGCGTATGGCGACAACGTCGCGCTCGATCGCCTGCTGCCGATCGTGCGCCCGACCTGCGAGACCTACTTCGAGCGCGAAGTACAACCGCATGTCCCGGATGCATGGATCGCCTGGGACAAGACCCGCGTGGGTTTCGAGATCCCGTTCAACCGCCACTTCTATGTCTACCAGCCGCCACGCGACCTCACCGAGATCGAGGACGAACTGAAGACGCTGGAGACCGACATCATTCGGATGTTGGGGGAGCTGACCGCGTGAAACTCAGCTTGCACCATGGAATTGGCGTTATAGTCGCGACCGACAACACCCGCCACGCCACTACGGATTCCGATCAGGCATGCGCACCCAGGCGGGTTACTGCTTTTGGCGACTCCGCTGGCGCAGATCACCTGAACTGTTCAGGCGAAGCGCATCGGCGGCACTTGTGTTCGTGACTTGTCACGCTACAATTCCCAGTAATCATGCCCGCCTCGCCTCTGTGGACCTCGGTCTTCACGCGCATTTTGGCGGGTTTTTCTTTTCTGGGGTCCGCGCGTGAGTCCGCCGCGCAACCTGCCTGACAAGCCTGCGACGACGTTCGATGAGCAGATCGCGCGTCTGCGCGAGCGCGGCATGGTCATCGCCGACGAAGACGATGTCCGGCACTATCTGGCGCATCTCAACTACTACCGCCTTCGCGGCTACTGGATGCATCTGGAACTGCCGGTCGCTGCTGGCGAACATCGCTTTCGGCCAGGCACCACGTTCGAGCAGGTCATCGCGCTGTACGACTTCGACCGGCATTTGCGCCTGCTCGTCAACGACGCCATCGAACGGGTGGAAGTGTCGCTGCGCACCCGATGGGCACATGTACTCGGCCACCGGGCCGGCCCTTGCGCCTATCTCGATTCGAACCTGTTCAACGAATTTCATCCGAAATTGATCGCCAGCGTCGAGCGGCTGTATGCCGACCGCAACGATGTCTTCCTGCGCCACTATCTGGACCGCAACGAAGACCCGCCGATCTGGGTGTTGTGCGAAGTACTTTCGCTGGGCGACCTGTCGAAGTGGTTGCGCTCGATCCGTGAGCATGAGCTGCGGCAGGCCATCGTCGAACCCTTTGGCTTGCACGAAACTCCATTTTGCTCATTCATTGAAAACCTCGCCTATGTTCGCAACGTCTGCGCGCACCATGGGCGATTGTGGAACCGCGTACTGATCGTCGGCGATCCGGCCCCGCCTAAAAAGCCAGCGGTTCTTGTTGCCCAGCGACAGCAGAATCCCGACGCGCGTCTGCGCATCTACAACACCCTGCTGATGCTGGCTTGGCTGATGCGACGCATCAGCCCGGGATCGGAATGGCACCTGCGCGTGCGTGAGCATGCCGAAACCCGGCCCGACTTGTGGAATGACATGGGATTTCCCTCCGGTTGGCAGGGTTTCGAGCTATGGCAGGAGGCAGCGCCATGAAGCGCCCGCGCTACGCCGAGTACCGCGATTCCGGGGTGGACTGGCTGGGCGAGGTGCCGGCGCATTGGGGTGTGGATCGATTGAAGTGGTCGGTAGAGGGTTGCGTCAACGGAATCTGGGGTGCGGAGGCCGATGGCGGCGATGATGACCTCGTCTGCGCACGCGTGGCCGACTTCGATCGCATAGCTCTGCGTGTCGACATCTCAGCGCCGACCCTGCGCGCGATCACGCCCTCCGAACGAAATTCGCGGCTACTGAGGCGTGGCGATTTGCTGCTGGAAAAATCCGGCGGTGGTGCCCTGCAACCCGTAGGAGCAGTCGTGCAGTTCGATCACGACATTGCAGCAGTGACGTCGAACTTTGTGGCGCGCATGCGCGTCAACGAAGACTACGACTCGCGCTTCCTTGCGTACCTTCACGCGCATCTCTACGCGGGAAGAGTGAATATTCGTTCGATCAAGCAGACGACCGGCATCCAGAACCTCGATAGCCAGGCATACCTGGACGAACGCGTGTGTTATCCGCCGCTGGACGAGCAGCGCGCCATCGCGGCGTTTCTGGATCGCGAGACGACGCGTATCGATGCGCTGATCGCGACCAAGCGCCGCTTCCTCGCGCTGCTGGCGGAAAAGCGCGCCGCGCTGATCAGCCACGCTGTCACATGTGGGCTTGATCCGGATGTGCCGCTCAAGGAGTCGGGTGTGCAGTGGTTCGCACGCATTCCAGCCCACTGGCAGATCATGCCCATGAAGCGCCGCCTTCAGTGGGTTACCAGTGGCTCTCGCGGCTGGGCTGCGCATTATTCCGACGAGGGAAGCCTGTTCATTCGAATTGGAAATCTAACGCGCACAGGCATCGATCTTGATCTTTCCGATGTGCAGTTCGTCGATCCGCCTGAGAATTCCGAAGGCGAGCGAACTGCCGTTGAGCCAGGCGATCTGCTCTTGTCGATAACTGCATTCTTAGGATCGGTAGCTGTAGTGACTGACGTTGGTCAAGCATACGTGAGTCAGCACGTCGCACTCGCGCGACCGATTTCTCAAATCGTAGACTCACGCTGGCTTGCTTACTGCCTATTCTCGGATGCTGGCAAGCGCCAGATGGAAACAGCTGGCTACGGTGGAACGAAAGTACAGCTTGGCCTTGATGACGTTAAAGAAATCGTTGTGCCCATTCCGCCTAGACAAGAGCAGGAACAGATCGCACATTTTCTAGATGAGCAGACCGCTGACTTGGGCGAAGGTAAGCGAGCAGCTGAAGCGATGATTGAATGCCTATCCGAGTATCGGCATGCACTCGTTATGTCCGCTGTTACTGGTCGATGGGATGTGGGAGCAGCCGCATGACAGCCAACCACCGCGCGATCGCGTGCGCGGTGGTTGCGCGGGCGTACAATCGCGGCAAAGTGGAACGCAACGAGGAAGATGCCATGCCCGCGATGGTGAAAGCGCAAGCGCATGCCTTGATCGACAGCTTGCCCGATTCGGCGACCTGGCAGCAGGTTCTCTACACGCTGGAAGTGCGCGCCGACATCGAAGCAGGTCTCGGCGATGCGGAGGCCGGCCGCGTCACCGCAGTGGCCGACGTGCGCCGTGAGTACGGCCTCGAATGAAGGTAGTCTGGAGCGCGAAGGCGCTTGCACGCCTGCGCGAAATCCACGATTACATCGCGCAGGATTCGCCGCAGCGGGCGAAGACGGTCGTCGATCGCTTGACTGCGCGCTCAATGACGTTGGCGCATCCGCCGCTGACCGGTCGGCGGGTGCCGGAATATCCCGAACACGATGTGCGCGAGGTGCTGGAGCGACCGTTCCGGCTGATCTATCGCGTGCGTCCAGGCGTCATCGACATCATCGTGGTGAAGCACTACCGGCAGCGTCTGTCCGATCGACCCCGCGATCTGTAGGCTGAGGAAGAACCGCATGACCGCCAATCATCGTGAGATCGCGTTCGAGATGGCCATCGAACAGCGTTTGTTGATGCACGGCGGCTACGCGCAAGGCGATGCAAACGGTTTCGATGCGGCGCGCGGACTCTTTCCAGCAGACGTGCTCGCCTTCGTGCAGGCGACGCAGCCAACGACCTGGAAGGCGTTGGAACAATTTCATGGTGCGAACGCAGGCGCGCAGTTGCTCGACGATCTCGGTCGCGCGCTGGCGAGTGCGTCGCTGGGCACATTGCATCTATTGCGCCACGGCTTCGCATGCTTCGGCAAGACCGTGCGTCTCGCGTATTTCGCGCCGGCCTCGGGCATGAATCCGGAAACCGCCGCGCTGTACGCGGCGAACCAGTTGACGGTGACGCGGCAGGTGTATTTCTCCGCGCAGAACCGCAAGTCGATCGACATGGTGCTCGCGGTCAACGGCCTGCCGGTGTTGACCGCCGAACTCAAGAACCCGTTGTCCAGCCAGGATGTGTTCGATGCGATCCGCCAGTACAAGGGCGACCGCGATCCGCGCGAACCGCTGTTCGCGTTCAAGCGCGGCGCGCTGGTGCATTTCGCGGTCGATCCCGATCAGGCGTTCATGGCGACGCGTATCGACGGCAAGTCCACCCATTTCCTGCCGTTCAATCGCGGCAATGCCGGCGGCGCGGGCAATCCACCCGGCGACGGCTACCGCACCGCGTATCTGTGGGAAGACGTGTGGCAGCGCGATTGCCTGCTCGACCTGATCGGCCGCTACCTGCATCTGGAAGTTGTGACCAAGGACGTGCCGGTGACGAAGAACGGCATCACCACGATCAAGCGCATCCGCAAGGAGACGATGATCTTCCCGCGCTACCACCAGCGCGACGCGGTGCGGCGCTTGACCGCAGCAGCGCGCACGCAGGGCGCGGGACGCAATTATCTGATCCAGCATTCGGCCGGCAGCGGCAAGAGCAACACGATTGCATGGCTCGCGCATCAACTTGCATCGCTGCACGACGCGAACGACGCCAAGGTGTTCGATTCGGTTGTCGTCATCACCGACCGCACCGTGCTCGACCAGCAGTTGCAGGACACCATCTACCAGTTCGAGCACAAGCAGGGCGTGGTGCGGAAGATCGACGAGAACTCCACCCAGCTCGCCGAGGCGCTGGCCGAGGGCGTGCCGATCGTCATCACCACATTGCAGAAGTTTCCATTCGTCACCGACAAGATCGCTGCGCTGCCAGCACGGCGCTACGCGGTGATCGTGGACGAGGCGCACAGCTCGCAGTCGGGCGAGCAGGCGGCGGATCTGAAAGGCGTCCTCGCACGCGAAGGCATCGAGATGAAAGCACGCGAGGTGCTGGACGACGAAGGCCCGATCGAGGCGCAGGACATCGCCGCGAGGCTGGCCGAGAAGATCGCCGCGCTGCGTCGCGGCAAGCAATCCAACCTGAGTTT
>JAYTOP010000023.1:0-38890 GCA_043747745.1 Pseudomonadota bacterium | reverse complement strand
TGGCGCCGAATAGTTAGTCAGGTTCTCTCCGGGTGGG
The DNA here is from genome assembly GCA_043747745.1 of Pseudomonadota bacterium. GTDB lineage: Bacteria > Pseudomonadota > Gammaproteobacteria > Xanthomonadales > Xanthomonadaceae > SZAS-103. The sequence goes on along the minus strand of JAYTOP010000023.1, from coordinate 38,853 downwards.
TCTGACCCGTTGTTACCGCGTCGCTCCGGCTGTGAACTGGGTTACTTCGTTTGCTGCTTCTGTTGCGCTTCGTGTGCGCTCAAGCGGACCGTGCGGGATGAAGTTTCCGGCGAAAATCATGCGTTGCGGTCCGCACGGCCACTTGGCTTAGCCGATGCGCTTTCACGGGCGCGGCTCGATGCCCTCGATGTTGCCGTGTTCGTCGTGGCGCACCACGCAGATGCGGCTGTCGCGGCTGGCGACAATCTCACTCTGGTCCAGGTCGAAATACTCGGCGTAATCGGCCAGCGTCTGCACGCCGTGCGCGTGGGTGATGCGCCGTGTCGGCAGCAGCGTCCACAAGAGCAGCAACGTGCTGGTGCCGACCAGCGCGATCGACGAGTAGACCAGCGAGATCGGGGTAATCGTCTCGAACACCTGGATCGCAGCTGGCGCGAGGCCCAGATGCAGCCGGATCACCATGCGCAGCTTGAGGAATACCGGCAGCCATAGCAGGATCCAGCCCGCCCACATCAGCGCGGTGACGACATCCGACAGCAGCCGGCGTCGCCAGCCGAGGTCGCCGCGCGCATTGATGATCATCCGCTCAGCCATGCTCGTCGGCCTTGCCGAGAGGTTTTTTCTTCTTCTTGCGCAGGTGCGCGCCGCGGTCGGGGCTGACCCAGCGCGCGCGCTTGCCGGCGGCGCGCCCCAGCGCTTTCGGAAATGCGACTACGGTGGCGAAGATGTTGATCAGCCAGAACACCAGCGGATACCAGATCATCCAGTAGTAGTTGCGGCCGAGGCCGGTGTCGTAATGGCTGTCGAGCCATTTGCTGAACGCAAATTGCAGCAGGCAGGTGGTGCCCAGCACCACGCCGCTCCATTGCGGGATCAGCGGCGACCCGACGATCGGCAACACGTTGAGCGGCAGCACCAGTCCGGCCAGCCAGATCAGCAGCATTGCGAGCAGGGTGTACGACCACAGCAGGCTCAGGCACAGCTCGAGCAGCAATGGCCACAAATGGTTCTGCGCCGGATGCAGGACGACATCGATGTTCTTCGCGAGCACCTGTGCGCCGCCGGTCGCCCAGCGCAGGCGCTGCTTCCACAAGCCGCGCACGGTTTCCGGCATCAGGATCCAGACCAGCGCGCGCGGTTCAAAGCGGATATCCCAGCCGTCGCGTTGCAACTTCCAGGTGATGTCGATGTCCTCGGTCAGCATATCCGCGCTCCAGTAGCCGACGTGGTGCACGGCCGATTTGCGGAATGCTGTGATGACTCCTGAAACGGTGAACAGGCGGCCGAAGCTGCGCTGCGCGCGCTTGATCATGCCGACGATCGAGGAAAATTCGCCGACCTGCACTTTCCCGAGCAGGGTCGAGCGATTGCGGATGCGCGGATTGCCGGTGACCGCGGCGACGTCCAGGTCCTCGACGAAATGCCGCACCATCCAGTGCGCGCAATGCGGATCGAGCAACGCATCGCCATCGATGCAGATCAGGATCTCGTGTTTCGCAAGCAAGCTGCCGGCCTGCAGCGCCATCGCCTTGCCCTGGTTCTGGGCGAGGTGGACCACGCGCAGGCGCGGGTACTCGCGCACCATGCGATCGAGGATCTCGCCGGTGTTGTCGCGGCTGCCATCGTTGATCGCGATGACTTCGAAATCCGGATAGTCCATCGCTAGCGCGTGCTGGATGGTTTCCTCGGCGTGCGCGCCTTCGTTGAAGCACGGGATCAGGATGCTGACCGGCGGCGTATCCGGTAATGGAACCGGCTGGTCGAATGGAGAGTCGTGCCGCTCGTAGCGCCAGTAGAACAACGCCGCGCCCATCATCCACAGGTACGACATGAACAACGGGTAGTAGTACACGAAGCCCTGCAGGCCCAGCCAGATGGTCTTGAGAAGGGCGGCCAGCACGTGGGGCACTAGCGGATCACCGGCACCGGCAGGGGATTGTTCGGCTTGCTGTCGAATACCGGCCGCAGCGACGCCGGGTTCGGGACGTTCTTGAACACGTTGTCCGGATAGTAGGCGATGTTCTGCACTCCCCACGCGTAGAGCTGGCGGATCGTGTCGGCGATCTCGGGACTCGGGATCGGCGCGCCGTCGTGGCGCCAGTCCACGGTCTGCAGTTCCATCACGACCTTGCTGATCGCGCCCGGATGCTCCTTGACCTTGTCGACGAGTTGTTTGTAGAACGCGATCGGATCGGGTGCCTGTTCCATGTACGGCATCGCCATGATCGCGGTGTAATCGTAGTTCGCAAGCGAGTTGTCGAGCGATTGCGAATACCAGACCTCGGCCTTCGGGTTCAGCACGACGCTCGCATACAGGTTGCGCGCGGTGCGGATGCCCGGCTGTTCGTCGCGCACGATCTGCGCAAGTTCCTTGGTGAAATTGTCGAGCTGGTTGATCTTCAGGATCGTCCAGCGTCCGATGAAGTCGTCGTTCGCGCGGATCGCCTCCACCGAATCAGGAAGGCCCCACTTCTTGTACGCCTTGAGCGCCTCGGGGCTGGCGTCCTCGTAGTCGGACAGGGTGACGTCATCGTGGAACAGCACACCGTCCACCGGCGTCGAACGCGCGAGGTCCTCGTAAATATCGCGCACCACCGCACGTGCGCGCGTCGAGAACGGCGACAGCCGCGGATAGCCCATTGCAACATGCCCCGTGCTCGTATTCGGCAGGGTGACCACCATGTCCTTGGCCGCCGGCTCTTTCGCGGGCAACTGCCACGCGAGCACCGGCATCCATGCGTATACATGGTGGGCCGGCGTGCGCGTCGCAATCTGCCAGGCAACGCGGTTGAACAGGTCGGCGCGCATCGGCATGTGGCGGTTCGGGAAGTACACGGCGTCGGCCGCGCCGTCGGCGTCCGGATCGGCGAACGCCTGCAGGTACACCGTGTTCGCGCCCATCGCGACGATCCGGTCGAGCAGGTGGCCGAGGTTGATCTCGGTCTGTTTCGGATCGGGGTCGTAGATGTAGTCGAGGTCGACGTGCATGACCTTGGTCGGACGGTCGTCCTCCTCGTCCTCGAGCCGGTTGCGCAGGTCGATCTCCTGGGCGAGGTCGGCCAGCGACATCGTGCGTTCGAGCAGGGACCGGCGCAGCCCGAACAGCGGCGTGTTCGCGGTGTTGCCGCCGTCGTCGAGGGTCAGGCCGACCGGCATGCCGAGTTGCGCGGCGATCTTTCGTGTCTCGATGTTGTAGCGGCCGTACGGCCAGACGATGATGCGCGGCACCTTGCCGAGGTGCTTCTTGAGCATCGCGTTGTTGCGCTGCAAGTCCTCGCGCACGCGCTTGGCGTAACTGGCCTCGTCTTCGTACTGTTTCTTGCCGGCGATCCAGCGGCGCGCGGTCGCGGCCGGTTGCAGGTTGCCCTGCGGATTCGAGACGATGCCCTCGTGCAGCGCGTAGCTGTGGCTGGCTACCTCGACGAGGCCACTCCTGGTCATCTCGCGCAGCTCGTCCCACGACAGCAGGTCGGTGCGCGGGATCGAATGCCCGTCGAAATTGACCTTGCCGTTCTCCGGCACGTCCATCCAGCTGCCGACCAGCGCGACCACCGCCGGTGCCTTGAACAGCTTGAGGATCGGGAACGCGTGCACGTACATCGACTGGTAGCCGTCGTCGAACGTGATCATCACCGCCTTCTCGGGCAGCGGCTTTCTGCCCGCGTAGTCGGCGAGCACGTCGTTCATGCCGACGAAGTGGTAGCCGTTGTTCTTCAGCCAGTCCATCTGGCGCACGAAGTTCGTCGGCGTGACCGTGTACGCGGGGATCAGCGCATCGTTGCCTTCGGCGATCTCGTGATAGCTCAGGATCGTGAGCTTGGGCTGCGGCGCCGCCTGCGCGACAGCGCACAGCACGAGCAGGCAGAACGTGACCAGGAACTGCGCGGCTTTCATCGGTGGGTGTCTGATGGTCATGGAATGAATGGACGGTTGGCCGCCCGGGCGCACAAGCCGCCAGTATTGGGTGCGGCAGCCTGCAAACCTAGGAACAGAGGATTAAGGATATTTCAGGATGGCCGGGTTGCGGAACACGGATTGCGGGTTGCGACTTCGGCGCTCGCTGCAAGTCGACCGCCGTTACCGCAACGCGTGCATCGCCACGACGCACCTCGGCATCGCCAGCAGGGGTAGCCTCCATCGCATCGGCCGCATGACCGAACCGCGTCCTGGTTCGGCCCCATCATGCCCGGGTTTGGAGATCTGCAGATGGCCCTCGCACGCGTTCTCTCATTTCTGCTGTTCTTGGCGGCGACCCTCACGGCTTCGGCGCAGACGCTGGCACCGCATCCACGGCTTGTCCTCGACGCACCGACGCTGGCGACGCTGCACGCGCGCATGGCCGCGAACACGCGGCAGTGGCAGAAGCTGAAGACCCAATGCGACTCTTTCATCGGCGGCACGGTGCAGCTGCCCGATGGCAACGCCTATCCGGACGCGCCGGACATCGGCTAGGGCTATCAGGGCAGCAGCTACTGGAGCGCGGTGCTTGCCGAAGGCTTGTGCTACCAGACCCTGCTGGCGAGCAATCCATCGGCAGCGGCTCCGTATGGGGTCAAGGCGGTCGACGTGCTGATGGCGATGTCCACGCCCTATACGACAACCGCGGGCAACCATGGACAAAATCCGTGCACCGATGACGGCTACGGAACACGGTTCTACGGCGTCGGCATGGGTATCGGTTACGACTGGGCGTTCCCGCTGCTGAGCGCGGCCCAGCGCCAGCAGGTCTACACGACGGCGAATGCATGGCTGGCTTCGTTCTCGAATTCCGCCGGATGTTCCGGCTTCGAATACGCGCATCCGCAGAGCAACTACTTCGCCGGCTATTTCCATGCCGATGCGGCGATCGCGTTGGCGACCTACGACGAGAATCCGAATGCGCCCGCACGGTGGATCGACTGGCTCGCCAACCAGTTCCAGACCGCCGCCAGCAATCCTGCGCACATCGGCGTGCAGCCGTATTATGCCGCCCATCTGGCCGGTGGCGGCTGGCCCGAGGGGTTCGGCAACTACGGGCCGCTCGCCACCCTCAACATGAACCTGCCGATCGCGGAAGTGAAGACCGCGACCGGCATCGACCTGGTCCACGCGACATCGGCATACGCCTACCCCGTCGACGCTGCCGACTACCTGATGCAATTCACCTGGCCGTCGCGCAAAACCATCGACGACCGCGACACCAACCACGCGACGGGCACAGCGAATCCGCCGGTGGGCACCGCGAATGCCGGCATGTTCATGCAGGTGCTCGGCACCTTGCGCTATTGGAACGCGCCGCACGCCAGCGTGTTCCAGCAATACACCAACCTGGTCAACACGGCGACGTCGGGATATGGCGCAGACGAACCGTGGGAGCAATTCCTGTTCTGGGACCCGGCCGGTGCGACGCAGCCGCTGAACACCTTGCCGCTGTCGTATGTCGCGACCGGCTTGAACGCCGTCGCGGCGCGTTCCGACTGGACTAGTGCTGCCAGCTGGATGTCGTTTCGCGCGGGCCCGTACGTCAACAACCCGGGCCAGGGCGAGGAGATCTTCGACCAGGGCAGCCTCGCGCTCGTGCGCGGCAACACGCCGCTGCTGGTCAACGGCACCGGTCAGATCGTGCATGAGTCGAAAGGCGACGACGACGAAAACCGCATCTACACCGACAACTACGGCGATAGCGATGGCTCGGTCTATTCGAGCAACCGGACCATCTACAACATTGACCGCACCCACAAGGCCAGCGCGGGTGAGGATCAGTTCCTCGCATTTCATTTCCCGGCGCTCCCGGTGGTCGGCAGCGCACCGAGCGGCGGCGCGCGACTGGACGTGACGTCTCACAAAGTCTATGCCGGCGCGATGACGACCGTGCTTCCGGCAAGCGCGACGACCACGAGCATCGGCATGTATCCGCCGAACGACACCGACCCTGGCAGCAAGACCGTCAAGGTCTGGCAGGTGCAGGTGCGCGCCCCGAATACCAATGTCAGCCAGCAATGGCTGACGGTGTTCGATTTGTCGACCACTGCGGCCAAGGTCGCGGTCGCCAGCAGGATCGCGGTCACCAGCGGCGCGGCGGTCGGCACCTTGCTGGCGTCGAGCAGCGGCAACAATGCGGTGATCGTCAACAGCGGCGCCGCTGGCACGACCATCGCCGGAAACATCGCGTATTCCGTGCCCGCCGTCGCGACGACCCATGTGATCACCGAGCTGCCTGCCAACAAGGGCTACACCGTGTCGGTCGCGCTGGCTGCCGGAAAGCATCTGATCAACGTCATGCCCGGCGGCTCATTCAAGACATCCGCCAAGGGCGTGCTGACTTTCACCATGGCGGCCAATGGCGCTGCCAGCAGCAGTGCTGCGGTCCATCAGGGAAGGTCTGAATAGGCCGTCTTCAACAGCGAGGCTGGTCAAGCAGCGATCCATTGCAATTTGCGACCGACTGGACTGATCGAGGTCGTCAGACTGCTGCACCCAGCGCCGCCGGGCGCGCGGCCAGCAGTGCGCGCGTGTACGCGTGTTGCGGTGCCGACAGCACATCGCCGGCCGCGCCGGTTTCCACGATTGCGCCGTCCTGCATCACCGCGATGCGGTCGGCCAGTGCGCGTGCGGCGTCGAGGTCGTGGGTGATGAAGAGCAGCGCGAGTCCGCGTTCGCGCTTGAGCTGCGCGAGCAGGCGAAGGATCGCAGCGCGGCTGCGCGCGTCGAGCGCCGAGACCGCTTCGTCGCAAACCAGCAGTTCGGGGTCGGTGGACAGCGCGCGCGCGATCGCGATGCGCTGGCACTGGCCGCCGGAAAACTGGTGCGGATAGCGGTCCATCACCGCCGGATCCATTGAACCAGGAACCAGCGTGGCCGGATCGAGCCCGACGGTTTGCATCAGTTCGCCCGCGCGCTGACGGCGCTGCGCGCTATCGCCGATCCCGTGGATGCGCAGCGGCTCGGCGATGATCTGCGCGGCGGTCTGGCGCGGATCGAGCGACGCAAATGGGTCCTGGAACACCACGCCGATGCGCCGCCGCAACGGCCGCAGCGCGCGTGGGCCGAGCGCGCCGATGTCCACTCCATCGAGCACGATGCGACCGCGCGTCGGCGTGCGCAGCAACCGCAACACGGCGCGCGCGAGCGTGGACTTGCCCGAGCCCGATTCGCCGACCAGCGCGAGGCATTCGCCGCGATGCAAGGCAATCGTCGTCGGTGCGAGCGCATCGCGGGTTGCGCGCGGGTAACGGACGGCAAGATCATCCGCGGACAGCAAGACGTCGCCAGTTTGCGCGGGCGCCGCCGCGTCGAGATGTTCGGCAGCCAGCAGCGCGCGCGTGTAGGGCGCGGATGGCGCGGAAAACATGTGCGCGGTCGCGCCGGTTTCGACGCATCGTCCGCGATGCAGCACCAGCACGCGTTGCGCGAGCGTCGCGACCAGCGGCAGGTCGTGGCTGACAAGCAGGAGGGCGAGGCCGAGGTCGCGACGCAATGCGTCCAGCAGATCCAGGATGCCGCGACCGACCCGTGGATCGAGCGCCGAGGTCGGTTCGTCCGCGAGCAGGCAGCGTGGCTTCGTTGCGAGCGCGAGCGCGATGCAGACGCGCTGGCGCTGACCGCCCGAGAGTTCGTGCGGATGCCGTGCGAGCAAGGCATCGGCGGCAGGCAGTTCAACGCGGTCGAGCAGTGCCAGCGCTTCGGCGCGGGTCGCGTCGCGCGCGATGCCTGCGTGGCGCAATGTTTCGCGCAATTGCGCGCCGATGCTGCGTAATGGATGCAGTGCGGCGAGCGCGTCCTGCGGCACCCATCCGAATGTGCGTCCGCGCAATGCAATGTGTTCGCGCGAACCGAGAGCGATGGCGCGCCCATCGACATGCAGCGATCCGCTCGCGCGCAGTTGCGACGGCAACAGGCCGAGCAAGCCGAGCGTGGTGAGGCTTTTCCCGGCGCCGGATTCGCCGACGATCGCGAGACATTCGCCCGCGCTGAGATCGAGATCGAGCGGGCCGAGCAACGGTGTCGCCGCGCCGGCGATCGATACGCGCAGGTCGCGAAGCATGAGCAGCGGCGTGGACATCAGGCGCCCGTCGCCGGCATCGCGCTTTCAGCGGGAGCGGCTTCCGGCTGCGATCGGTCCGCAGATGGCCCTCCCGCATTCGCCGCTCCGCGCACATCCAGCCAGTCGCGCAGCGCATCGCCGAGTTGCTGGAAGCAGGCGAGCGTCGCGACCAGCAAGACCGCAGGCACCAGCAACGTCCACGGCGCGCTGTCGAGTTCCTGCGTGCCTTCCTGCAACAGGGTGCCGAGGCCGGCAGACGGCTGGTCGATGCTCAGGCCGAGGAACCCGAGGAAACTCTCGACGAGGATCGCCTGCGCCGCGAGCAGGCTTGCATAGACGAGGGCGAGGCCGAGCAGGTTCGGGACAATGTGCCAGCGCAAGATCTGCATCGTGTTCGCGCCGGCCGCGCGCGCAGCGAGCACGAACGGTTGCTCGCGCAGCCGCGCGGCCTCGGCGCGCATCACCCGCGCGAGGTCGATCCACACATAGCCTCCGATCGCGGCAAGCAACAGCCACAGCGAACGCTCGAACAAGGTCAGCAGCAGGATCACGATCAGCAGGAACGGCAATGCCGACAGCACGTCCAGTCCGCGCATCATCAGCCGTTCGCTGCGACCGCCGAGATAGCCTGCGCTCGCGCCGTATGCGAGTCCGATGGCCAGCGCGATCGCGGTTGCGCCGAAGCCCAGCAGCAGCGACAAGCGCAATCCGTACAACGCGCGTACGAAGGTGTCGCGGCCGATGGCGTCGGTGCCCAGCCAATGCCCATGCACAAACGACGGCGCAGCCGACAACGCGTTCCAGTCCGGGTGCTCGGGGGCGTAGGGCGACAACCACGGGCCGACCACCGCGAGCAGCGCCAGCGCGGCGAGCACGCCGATGCAGGCGAGCGCGGAACGCGGCAGGCGACGCAGGATCGAGATCATTGCCCGCATCATCGCGCGACGGGGCTAGCCAGCGCCAGCCATCTGGTGCGCGCGTATCATGAGCCGTCCAACCCATCGCAACGACACCATGCGCCATCCCATGACCCGCCCGCGCCGCATGCGTCGCGATGATTTTTCCCGTCGGCTGATGCGCGAAACCGTGCTGACTGCGAACGACCTGATCCTGCCGGTGTTCGTGCACGAGTTGCCGGGCCGCGCGGCGATCGCCTCGATGCCCGGCGTCGAACGGCTTTCCATCGATGAATTGCTGCGCGTCGCGGAGCAGGCGCACACGTTGCGCATACCAGCCATCGCGCTGTTCCCGGTCACACCCGATTCGGCGAAATCGCTGGACGCGCGCGAGGCGTGGAATCCCGGCGGTCTCGCGCAACGCGCAGTGCGCGCATTGAAATCGCGCTTCCCCGAACTCGGCGTGATCACCGATGTCGCGCTCGATCCGTTCACCACGCACGGTCAGGACGGACTCATCGATGACAGCGGTTACGTGGTCAACGACGACACCGTCGACGCACTGGTCAAGCAGGCGGTCTCGCATGCAGAGGCGGGCGCGGATGTAGTCGCGCCATCGGACATGATGGACGGACGCATCGGCGCGATCCGCGCGGCGCTCGAGGACGAAGGTCTCGTGCACACGCGCATCCTCGCGTATGCCGCTAAGTACGCATCGGCTTTCTATGGGCCGTTCCGCGACGCAGTCGGCAGCGCGGGCAGCCTCGGCAAGGGCAACAAGTACACCTACCAGATGGACCCCGCGAACGCCGATGAAGCCCTGCGTGAGGTCGCGTTGGACATCGAGCAGGGTGCCGACATGGTCATGGTCAAGCCCGCCTTGCCTTATCTCGACATCGTCCGCCGCGTGAAGGAGCGTTTCGGCATGCCGACGTTCGCCTACCAGGTCAGCGGCGAATACGCGATGCTGAAAGCCGCCGCGCAGAACGGCTGGCTCGATGAACGCGCCTGCGTGCTCGAGTCGTTGACCGGCATCAGGCGCGCGGGTGCCGATGCGATCCTCACTTATTTCGCGCTGGATGCAGCGCAATGGCTCAAGGAATGAATCACATGCAGCACTTCGCCATCTTTGGACACCCCGTCGCGCATTCGCTGTCGCCGCGCATCCATGCGGCATTCGCAAAGCAGACCGAAATCGAACTCGCTTACACGACGATCGATGCCACTCCCGAAGGATTTGCCGATGACCTGGTCGCGTTCGCGGCAAGTGGCGGGGCTGGTGCGAACATCACGTTGCCGCACAAGATCGCTGCGCTCGCGTTGTGCAAATCCGTCAGCGAACGCGCGCAGCGCTGCGGCGCGGTCAATACACTGACGCGCCATGGCGACGGCTGGCAAGGCGACAACACCGACGGCGCGGGCCTCGTGCGGGATCTCACCGGTCGCGCGCAACACGACCTGCGCGAACGCCGCACATTGATGCTCGGCGCTGGCGGCGCGGCAGCAGGCATCGCACCGGCGCTGCTCGACGCGGGCATCGGCGATCTGTTCATCGTCAACCGCACTCCCGAACACGCCGATGCGCTCGCCGATGCGCTGGGCATGCCCGGCCGCGTGCACACGCGCTACTGGAAAGACCTCGGCACGCTCGGCAACTTCGACCTCATCATCAACGCGACCTCGGCCGCACGCGCACATGCATCGCTGGAGCTGCCGTTCGCACTCGCGTATCCGAACATGCTCGCAGTCGATCTGGGCTACGGCGATGCCGCGATCGACTTCCTTGCATGGGCGCGCAGCGCGAAGTGCGCCGATGCGATCGACGGCCTCGGCATGCTGGTCGAACAGGCCGCCGAATGTTTCGAGATCTGGCACGGCGTGCGCCCGCAGACAGAGCCGGTGTACGCCGCATTGCGCAGCGCGTTCCTGGCGGGAACCACGGATTGAAGCGAGCGTTGTCCTGCCGCATCGGCTGCGGCGCGTGCTGCATCGCGCCGTCGATTTCCTCGCCGATTCCGGGCATGCCGCAGGGCAAGCCTGCGGGCGTGCGTTGCGTGCAACTCACCGACGACAACCGTTGCGCGATCTTCGGTCGGCCCGAACGGCCGACGGTGTGCGCATCATTGCGGCCATCGGCTGCGATGTGCGGAGCCGATCGCGCGCATGCGCTGGCGCATCTCAACGCGCTCGAGCGCAGCACGCGGCCCTGCGAATAGCTCTGCGAGCGCCGTGGGGCGACTCAGCGCACACGCGGCAAGAACAACAGATAGAGCGACACGATCACCAGCAGGACGGAAGCGAATGTCAGCAGCCACTGCACGACACGTAGCGCCTTGCGCAACAGGCTGTCGGCCGGTACGCGCGGAATCCAGAGTCCGAGCGCGAATGCTGCGAGTAGCGCCAGCGGCCACCATGTGAACAACCGTTGCAACAGGCCCAGTACGCCTGGTGTTTCGCCTGGGAGGTACACCAGCGGCCCCGGTGCGTATGGCAACAACAACCAGCCGACCAGACACGCGAGCAGGCTGATGGTCACGGCGAAGCGGCTGCGGCGATCGGGTACCGGCATGCGATTCAGATCGGCAGCGGATGCCGCAACACGGGCAACATCAACGCGATGATGCCGACGACGACGACCAGCACGGACGCGATCGCCAGGCCCGCGTCGAGCGCCTTCCATCGCCCGCGCGAGGATTGGTCGAGCCCAAGCACTTTTCCCAGCACCTGCACGACCACGCCGATCGCGGTGATCGCGATCCAGATCGGGTAACAGGCAAGAAATCCGCGCGTCAGTGCGGGCATCGCCTCGCCGTACCATTGCGCGTAACGCGGCGCGAGCATGGCGACGAGGATGCTGAAGACCAGTGCCGTGCTCGGCGCGATCGCCGCATCGATGCGGTTTGTGGGACGCACTCCAAAGGTCACGCGGAATCCTCCGGGTCGTTCGCGCATTGCGCGAGATAGCGGTCTTTGAGCTTCACGTAATGCGCGGCCGAATAATACAGCTGCTCGATCTGCGCCGCGTCGAGCACGCGCACGCGGCGCGCGGGGTTGCCCATCCACAGTTCGCCGAGCCCGACCACCTTGCCCGGCGCAATCACCGCGCCCGCAGCGACGAAGCCGTGCTTCTTCACGACCGCGCCATCGAGCACAGTCGCGTGCATGCCGATCAGGCAGGCGTCTTCGATCGTGCACGCGTGGATCACCGCCGCGTGGCCGATGGTCACGTCGTCGCCGATCGTGCACGGAAATCCGTCGCCGGTGTAAGGGCCTGCGTGGGTGACGTGCAGGATCGAACCGTCCTGGATGTTGGTGCGCGCGCCGATGCGGATGAAATTCACGTCGCCGCGCACGATGGTGCCGGGCCAGATCGAGGAATCGTCGCCGAGCACGACATCGCCGATCACCGTGGCGGCCGGATCGACATAGGCGCGTGCGCCGAGGACGGGGAGTTTGCCGAGATAAGGTCGCAGATGGTTCATCACGTGATTGTACGGCGAGCCGCGACTAGACTATGGCGTATGGACATCGCCGCCGACACCCCGGTTTCAGACTTGCTACCGACCTTGCAGCGCCTGCGCGCCGCACAGGCCGCCGCCACGCCGAGCTATGAACAACGCCGCGCCGACCTCGACCGCTTGCGCGCCGCGTTCCAGCGTCGCGTCGAGGAAATGGCCAAGGTCGTCAGCGCCGACTTCGGCAACCGTTCGCGCCACGAAAGCCTGGTCGCTGACGGCATGACCGTGCTCGGCGAAATCGACCACCTGCGCAAGCACCTGAAACGCTGGATGCGACCGCAGCGACGGATGGTCAACTGGCTGTTCCTGCCTGCGCGCTCCGAGGTGCGGATGCAGCCGCTCGGCGTGGTCGGCGTCATCGCGCCGTGGAATTACCCGGTCAACCTCGCGCTGATTCCGCTCGCCACCGCGATCGCGGCCGGCAACCACGTGATGCTCAAGCCGTCCGAAAACACCCCGCGCACGAGCGCATTCCTGCGCGACCTGCTGGCAGAAGTATTCCCGGCCGATCGCGTCGCGGTGGTGCTCGGCGGCGTCGCTGTCGCGACGGCGTTCTCCTCGCTGCCGTTCGACCACCTGCTGTTCACCGGTTCGACCGCGACTGGCCGCAAGGTGATGGCCGCTGCTGCAGCGAACCTGACGCCGGTCACGCTCGAACTCGGCGGCAAGTCGCCCTGCGTGGTCGCGCCGGATTTTCCGCTGCCGCTCGCGGCCTCGCGGATCGCATCGGGCAAGTGGCTCAATGCCGGCCAGACCTGCATCGCGCCGGACTACCTGATGGTGCCGGAAGCATCGCGCGAGGAGTTCATCACGGCGTTGCGGGCGAACGTGCTGGAACGCTTCCCGACGATTGCCGGCAATCCCGACTATACCGCCGTCATCAACGACGACCAATACCGCCGCCTGCGCGGCTACCTCGACGAAGCGAACGCGCTCGGCGTACGTGTGATCGAACTCGTTCCGCTCGACCGCACCAGGGCCGATGCCGAACGCCTGATCGCGCCGACCCTGGTGATCGATCCACCCGACGACCTCGCGGTCATGCGCGATGAAATTTTCGGGCCGATCCTGCCGGTGAAAAGCTATCGCACGCTCGACGAGGCGATCGCCTACATCAACGCGCACCCGCGGCCGCTGTCGCTGTACCACTTCGACAACGACCGCGCGCGCGTCGAGCGCATGCTAGATCGCACCGTCGCCGGCGGCGTGAGCATCAACGACACCGTGATGCACTTCGTGCAGGACAGATTGCCGTTCGGCGGAATCGGCCCAAGCGGCATGGGCCACTACCACGGCCGCGACGGCTTCCTGACCTTCAGCCACCAGAAAGCTGTGCTGCGGCAGGCGCGGCTCTCGTCGATGGCGCTGTTCAAGCCGCCGTATCGCGGGCTTGCCGACAAGCTGGTGAAGTTTCTCACTCGCTAGGAGAGAAAAACATGGCCATGAAGATCATCGGGTCGGTTCTTGCCATAGCCATGATGGCGTTTGCAGTCACGCCCGCATCGGCCTGCGAGTTCGAGGCTTCAGCGCCTTTTGCGCACCTGATGGCACACGCAACCCATATCGGCATCGTGCGAATCGTCTCTTCGCAGGTGCGGGACGGGCAAGCCAATGATTTTGTCCTGGCCCAGATTCAGTGGGTCGACACCCTGCGCGGCAAGCCATACCCGGTCCGCACGCTGCTCTACAACAATGGAACGTGCGGCGGCTTGCGTCTGGATGTCGGCCACTATTTCCTGCTGATGACGAATAACGATGCCCCGGACGTCGTCCTCGGACCAGTCAGCGAAGCCGTGCTCGACCTGACGCGCTTCGCCTATCTGCCTCCCGAGGAATGGACGCGGGTGCATATGGCACCAAACGAGATTCCCGAGATGGTCGCGCTTCGCAAGGCGGTCTTCGGAAAGGGAAAGATTCCGCAACGCTACGTCGATGCCGAACTTCAATATACGAAGACGATCGCCAATCTAAGGCTGCTGATGCATTGAGCCAGCCCCGCAAGCAAGCGCTTTGCGCATGAAGCACCAGCACCTGCTGCCGCTGAACGTCGCCTGCACGCTGTTCATCGAGACTCGGGCGCGAACACGTCGACCGACAGCGTGAATGTGCGTTGTTCGTTGGGTTGCAGCGCGCCGACGCCGACCAGCTGGCGCGCGATTTCCTTGCCTTCGCCGTTGCGGATCGTCAGCACCATCGAGTATTCCCATGGACCGCCGCCAGGCGGGTGGCGGATGCTGCCCTCGACGTGCAGCGGCGTCATGTTCGGCGTCCGCGCCGACGGCCCCGCGTCGAAGCGCAGGTGGCCCTTGCAGGCGGGGCAGACGCTCGCGCTGTCGAGGATCGTCGCCTTGCAATGCGGGCAGGTACGCGTCGCGCCTACGGCCCCCGCCTTGCTCATGATGCTGCGCCGCTCTCCACGTTGGCCTTCGCGAGGCTGACCACCGACTTCGGCGCGGCCTTCTCTTCCGCCCCGACCTCGATCTGGCCGCGCATGCGCGAACCGGCGACGACGGTCAGCGAGCCGGTCTTGATGTCGCCGTTCACCACGCCGGTCGCGAGCAGTTCCACCCGCGACGCGGACAGCACATTACCGTCGAGTTCGCCCGCGACGACGACCTTGCTGGCGCGGATCTGGCCGGTGAGTCGTGCGCCGACCTCGATGGTCAGGTCGCCCTGCACATCCACATCGCCCTTGAACTGGCCGGCGATGCGGATGTCGCCAGAGCCCTGGATCTTGCCCTCGATGAACAGGTTCGCCGCGATCAGCGATTCCTTGCCCTGCTGCTGCGCCGCGCGCGCGCCGGGTGCGTGGGCAAAGGGTTCGGCATCGGGCGACTTGTGCGCAGCGGGCTCCGGCGTC
This sequence comes from Pseudomonadota bacterium, assembly GCA_043747745.1. Taxonomy (GTDB): domain Bacteria; phylum Pseudomonadota; class Gammaproteobacteria; order Xanthomonadales; family Xanthomonadaceae; genus SZAS-103. The sequence goes on along the minus strand of JAYTOP010000023.1, from coordinate 23,556 downwards.
GGCGGAACCGCATTCTTGGGGGCGTTCCGATCGTTCCAGAGTGCCATGGCCGCGTGCTCCAAAGTCCGGGGGAGGGGGAGCCTAGCACGGGCGTTCGGGCGTTGCGCTAACGAATCGTTGGGCGGCGCAGCCGGCCACTGGAAGCCGCTCTCTGTAACGACTTCGCCATTCCGGCGTAGCGCACATTCGGCGTCGCCGCATGGGCTGCGCGTTGGCGCTCAGCGAGTCTTCAGGCGTCGAACGCGCGCAACGCGGCAATCGCGCGATTCAGGCCGGCATCGTCGATATCCAGATGCGTGACCATGCGGACGCTCGGCAGGTAGCCGATCGACAACCGCACCCGCGCCGCATCCATGTGTTCCTTGAAGGCAGCCAGGCGTTCGGCAGGCACCTCGATGAACACCATATTGGTGTGCTGCCCGACCAGCTTGATGCCGACCGCATCGCGCAACGATTCGGCGAGGCGCTCGGCGCGCGCGTGGTCCTGGCCGAGGCGCACGATGTTGTGATCGAGCGCGTACATGCACGCAGCTGCGAGCATGCCGGCCTGACGCCAGCCGCCGCCGCAGACCTTGCGCCAGCGTCGCGCCGATTCGATCAGGTCCTTCTTGCCGACCAGCACCGAACCGACCGGTGCGCCGAGGCCTTTGGAAAAACACACCGACACGCTGTCGAAGAATTGCGCGATATCGCGCACCGGCAGCGCGGTGGCGACGGCCGCGTTGAACAGGCGCGCACCGTCGAGGTGCAGGGCGAGCCCGCGGCGGTCGCAGAGCGCGCGCGCGTTGCGCAGGTAGGCAATCGAAAGCGGCCGCCCATGCCAGGTGTTTTCGAGGCACAGCAATTTCGTGCGCGCGAAATGTGGGTCGATCGGCTTGATCGCGCGTTCGACCGCGTCCAGTGGCAGCGTGCCGTCGACGGCGTGCGGAATCGGCTGCGGCTGGATCGAGCCGAGCACCGCCGCGCCGCCGCCTTCGTACTTGTAGGTATGCGCTTCCATGCCGACGATGTATTCATCGCCGCGCTGGCAGTGCGCCATCAGAGCGAGCAGGTTGGATTGGGTGCCGCTGGGCACGAACAACGCGTCCTCGAAACCGAGCTTCAACGCGAGCCGGTCCTGCAGTGCGTTGACGGTCGGGTCTTCGCCGTAAACATCGTCGCCGACCTCGGCGCGCAGCATCGCCTCGCGCATCGCCGGGCTGGGCTTGGTCACGGTGTCGCTACGCAGGTCGATCCAGGGCATGGGCAGGTCTCGTGGGAACCGACGCAGTGTAAGCCTCTCCGCGCCGTCGGGGATGTGATTTGTCCTACACTCGCGCCATGAAAATCGCCAGCTGGAACGTCAACTCGCTCAACGTGCGGCTGCCGCACCTGTTGCAGTGGCTGGAGTCCGCGCAGCCGGACGTGGTGGCGCTGCAGGAAACCAAGCTGGAGGACGCGAAGTTTCCCGATACCGCGCTTGCCGAGGCCGGCTATCGCAGCGTGTTCTCCGGGCAGAAGACTTACAACGGCGTCGCGCTCCTCGCGCGCAGCCACGCGATCGCGGACGTGCAGGTCGGCATCCCCGGCTTCGCCGACGAGCAGAAGCGCGTGCTCGCCGCGACCATCGACGGCGTGCGCATCGTCGATGTCTATGTGGTCAACGGGCAGGCGGTCGGCAGCGAGAAATACGATTACAAGCTGCGATGGCTGGCGGAGCTGCACGATTGGTTGCAGGACGAAATCGCGCGGTATCCGAGGCTCGTCGTGCTCGGCGACTTCAACATCGCGCCGGATGCGCGCGACGTGCACGATCCGCTGGTCTGGAATGACGATTCGATCCTGACCTCGACCGCCGAGCGCGCGGCGCTACGGCGCCTGTATGCGCTCGGCCTGCACGACAGCTATCGCCTGCTGCACGACGAGGGCGGCGTGTTCAGCTGGTGGGATTACCGGCAGGCCGGTTTCCGGCGAAACCTCGGTTTGCGCATCGACCTTGTGCTGGTCAGCGATGCCTTGCGCGCTGCCTGCGTGGCGGCGGAGATCGACCGCGAGCCGCGCACCTGGGACCGGCCTTCGGACCACACGCCGGTGTTGCTGCAACTCGGCTGATTGCATCGATCAAACGATCAAGACCGTGCGATCATTTCTGCGCTTTCTGCGCAGGCATGAATTGCTCGCGCACCGCCTTGGCCAGCAGGTCAGGCGGCAGCAGCCCCTGGTCGATCAGGAAATTGTTGAAGGCGAAGCGGTCGAACTTCGGTCCGAGTGCGATCTGGGTTTCCGCGCGCAGCTGCATGATTCTGCTGTAGCCATAGAAATAGCTGCCGGCCTGTCCCGGCATGCGGAACATGTAGCGGTCGACTTCCTGCTGCGCGAACGGCTTCGATAGCCCGACGTCCTCGGTGAGTACGCGGTATGCCGTGTCGCGATCGGCCAGGCCGAGGTTGAGCATCGGGTCGAGCATCGCGCGCGCGGAGCGCAACAGCCGCAGTTGCAGCGCGATGAGCTGCCCGTCGTGCGGCTCGTACGGCATCATTTCCATTTCCGAATACAGCGCCCAGCCTTCGACGTTGACGGAATTGAATGCGAACTGGCTGCGTGCGATTGACACGCCGCGCTCGACCATCGCGCTGAACTGCAATTCGTGACCGGGCCGGCCTTCGTGCGCGGTCAAGGTCCACGCGGCGGCCTTGTAGGTGAAATCGTCGAACGATTCGGTCTTGCCGCTCGCATCCGGGTTGCCGGTGGTCAGCACGAACTGGCCGCGCTCGCCGTGATTGCCGATCAGCGGCGGCGGCTGCATGTGCGGGGCGGGCTGCGCGGCGGTCTCGGCATCCGAGGCCATACGCATGATCATCGCCCGGTTCGGCAGGCTCACGATCCTGTTTGCGACGATCGCCTTCTCGATCGCCGGAATCACCGTGTCGCGGTAATACGGTTCGACCTGATCGCGGCCGAGTTGTTCGTTCTTCAGCGCACGGATCACGTCGCGGTAGTCGGTGATCGCAAGACCGTGCTCTCTTGCGACAGTCGGCGCAAGCTGCTGCATTTGCGCGCGGGTCTCCATGAACTCCAGTTGCGCGCGCTGGACCAGTTGCATCGGGTCGATGTCGATGCCGCGGCTCTTGAGTTCGAACGCGTACATCTCGGGCGGAACCCGGAAATCGGCGCGCGCTTTCGGAAGCACATTGGCGCGCTCCCATGCGACGTAGTCTGCGAGCTGCTTGTCGAGATCGGCCAGCGTGGCATCCGCTCCGGCGATCTTGAATTCAACGAACATCTTGCGGATTCCGGCCGCATAGGTCGGCGCATTCGTCAGCGCGTGCTCGACTTCATCCTTGTAGGGGCCGAGCCGATGACCGTCCGCAAGGCTGTCTGCGAATCGCGCCTTGGACTCCTCGAATACCGACGTGCTGCCGCGCTCCATGCCAAGGTAGCGGCGCAGGCGGACGAGTGCGTGCGAACGTTTCTCCAGTGAGGCCTGCTCCTGCAGCAGACTGCGCTCGCCGCCGAAGATCAGTTCGGGCGTGTCGTTCCAGTCGAGCATCAGGCGATCGCCCAGCGCGCTGCCCTCGATGCTGCGACTGGCAGCGTCGATCATGATCTGCAGGTCCTCGCGAACGTTCGGATCGGACTCTTTCGCCAGATCGTCCTGCAACGTCGCGCGCGCGTCGGTATACGCGGCACGGAAACGTTCGCCATTGTGGGGGCCGAGGTCGGCCACCTTGTCGTCGTAGCCGGGCAGTCCGACTGCGGAGGCGCTCTCAGGGGCGAATGCCGCCTGTGCTTTCAACAGGACTTGCGCGTCGCTGTTGCTGCGAGCAACCCAATCATTGCCGGTGGCCGGTTTGTCCTGGGCGATACCGGACAGCGGCGCGATCAGCAGCAGGGCGATCAGAACGGTTGTGCGCATGAGAGGCTCCGTTTGGAAGCCAGACCATAGCGCGCGCGGCAGGCGCGGACAATCCATCGCCGGCCTCGAAACGCGCTCCTGCGATGTGCAAGATGCACAAGTGTCGCAAGAGGCAGCATGCCGGAAGCGACCACAGCAGTCGCTCCTGCGCATCCATGCGCTCGCGACATTCGTGCGTCCATGCACAGCAAAACGCCGCCGGGGTTAGCGGCGGCGTTTTGAAGACGAAGCTTGCGTTTCGACTTACTGCATGTCCATCGTGCCGCGCAGCTCGATGCCTTGCTCGGTCAGCTCGACGCGCACGTCCAAACGCTTGTACCAGTCGGCCTGCATGTCCATCATCCTGGCCTGCTGTTCCATCGCTTTCTGCGCGTCTGGATCGGTCAGTGCTTTCGCAGCTTTGCGCTCGAATTGTGCGATCAGGTGGTACAGCTCACCCTTCGCACCGAACACAAACAAGGGTTGCTGGGCGTCGTCGAGCTTCATCGCATCGCCGAGCTTCGCATCCTCGCCCGTACCGATCGAGACCGCGAGCAGCTTGTCGGTCATCGCGGCGAACAACGGCGCATTGATCTGCATGTTCGGCAGCGGCGGCAACGGCAGCGGCTTGCCATCGGGCTTCAGGCCGACCTTGGCGATATCCGGCGAGACGCTGCCCGCCATTGCCAGCAACGAAGCCGGATTGTCGGAACCGATCACCAGCACAGCGGCGATGTCCGGCACCGGCTGATCGTCCTTCATGACCAGCTTGTCCACGATGCTGTGGAAGCCATGAAACATCGGCGCGTAACCGGCGAATGCCGGATTGGTCAACGTGGTCTTGGACTGCTCCGCACTCTGGTTCATGTTGGCAAGTTGCGGGCATTTCCACGGCGACTTGGCGGTCGCATCGGCGTATTTCGTTGCGAGCTCGGGTAGCTTGGTCAGGTTCGCGCTGAAACCAAAGTCGAACAGGCTGTCCGGTGCGAGCTTCATGCCGGGCATCGGCGCGCGCAGGGTCATCAAGTCCTTGGCGATGTCAGCGCGCGCTTCGAGGACGCCGCGCAGGACGGCATGCTTGGTCACCAACTCGGAATAACCCATGCTCACGCGCGGCCACGCGGTGGCGATCTGGTCGTATTCGGCGGAGCAGACCGCATCGATGACCGGTTTCTTCTCGCCGATGGCGGTCAGGAACGATGTTTCGAGCGGAGTCGCGGGCGCTTTCAGCACGGCCACGAGGCGGGCGCTGTCAAAATAGCCGCTGCCGTAGGTCATGTAGTTCAGGCGCTTGTTGAGCATGCCCAGGTCGCCGCTATCGGCCAGCGATTTGGCCGGCTTGTCGAGACCGAGCAGTGTGCGCAGGTCGGCATCCGATGCTTTCGCCGGCGCGATCGTCGCGACGAGCTGCTTGCCCGAGATCGCGAAGACGCCTTCCAGCTTGGCATCGCCCTTGCCGTCGTTGACGATCCAGTAATCGAGGGTGCCGATCTTGCCGGTTGCCAGCTTCGAGCCGGACGCGGTTTCGAGGCGACCGATGGTTGCGCGCAGGTTGTCGGGCTTGGCCAGTTCAAGGCGCATGACCGGCACCAGGCCGATGCCGTAGAACGCGTAGTGGTTCTGCGGCGAAATGCCGACCAGATCCAGTACGCCCTTGACGTCCTTGCCAATGACTTCGGCTTTGACCGCATCGATCAGTTTGAGGTTCTTGTCGCGGGCCGCCACGCTGGCCGGCGAACAGTTCGGGTTGGCGCTTGCCGCATCCGAAGAGCTCATGCCTGCAATCTCGGCAGGTTTGGCGTCGGCGGTTGCAGTGGAAGCATCGCCTTCAGCGGACGCAGCGGCCTCGGCGGACGCAGCAGCGCTCGCGTCGGGTGCTGCTTTGCCGCCGCTATCCTGGCCGCCTTTGGCGTCCTGCATGGTCGAGCCCCCACCGCCACTGCTGGCAGGCGCACAGCCGGCGCTCATCCTGCCGGCCTCGTCACGGATCATTTTTTCCGCGTTGCCGAGCTGGTCGGCGACCATATCGCCGTACTTGCCGTTCTTGTCCATCATGCCGAGCCACGCCGCAGTGACATCGGTCGGAAGCGGATCGATATTCGCGAACACGTAAGGCGTATCGGACGGCACGTAGGTCAGCGGGTCGTCTGCAGCAACGATGCCAGGACCGCTGGTTCCGGCAGCGCCTTCCTTCTTGCAGCCGGCGATGGCGACGACGCCCACGATCAGCAGGCTAGGTATGATTTTGCGCATGATCTGTTCCCCAGTGAATGCGGGGCGCATCATAGCAGAGCGTCAGCACGAATGCGGCGGCCACGTCCATGCCGACGATCGCAGATCGGATGCGGCCGCTCCACTGCGGCAGATCAGGCGCGCAGGATCGTCCCACTGGCGGCATCGCGGATCGGTGTTGGCGTTTCGAGGTCGCCGGTCATGCCGGGGAGGATTCCGTCGATCTGTGCGAGCAGGGCCGGGTCCAGCGCATCGATCGTGCGTACCGGTTCTCGGCCTGTCAGATTCGCGCTGGTGGAAACGATCGGCCCGCCAAATGCGTTGCAGAGCGCGGCAACCCGACGGTGCGCACTGATCCTCAAGGCGATCGTCGGATGCGAACCGCGCAGCCAGGCCGGAATACGCGGCGGGCACGGCAGAACCCAGGTGTGCGGACCGGGCCAGGTCGCGCGCACGGCCTTGAGGCGCTCCATCGGCAGCGCATCCAGATCGATGAAGGACGCGATTTGCGCGAGATCTGCAGAAACGAGAATCAGCCCCTTGGATTCGTCGCGCTGCTTGATTTTGAGCAGTCGGCGCACTGCGACCGGGTTGAACGGGTCGCATCCAAGGCCCCAGACCGCCTCGGTCGGATACGCGATCACCCCGCCAGCGCGCAGGGCGGCGACGGCTTGCGGAATGTCCAGGTGCGCTGTCATCTGCGGAGCATAACGCTGTCGTGCCGGCAGTCGCACGCATGCTCGGTCGGCTGGAAATTCAACCGTTCGTGGTGAGGCGGATTGATCGCAACCGCAAGAGCCTGCCCCGGACTTGATCCGGGGTTGAGGCAATGCGCCTCGAACCATGGCTCATCACGAACCGTTCCAGCGAGCAGCAATCTACTTTGCCGCTTTTTTCGCCGGAGGTTTTTTCGCGACAGCTTTTCTTGTCGCTTTCTTCGCGACCGCTTTCTTGCCCGCTGCTTTTTTCGCCACGAACTTTTTCACTGCAACGGTCTTGGTTGCAGCGGTCTTTTTGATCGCGGCCTTCTTCGCCGGAGCCTTCGCCGCCGTTCCCTTGCGCCCGAATCGGCCCCGCGCGGGACGCGCCGGTGCATTCGCGAGAATCTCTTCGCACTCTGCCTGGGTCAGCGACGCGGGTTCGCGATCCTTCGGGATCTTGCCGTTCTTCTCGCCGTCGGTGAGGTACGGGCCGTAGCGACCATTGAGGATCTCGATCGGGCTGCCGTCGAACTTCTTGATCAGCCGGTTCGCGAGGAACGTCTCGCGTTCGCGCACGATTTCCAGCGCGCGTGCGAAATCGATCGTGTACGGATCGTCTTCCTTGCCCAGCGACGCATACGTCGCGCCGCGCTTCGCGAACGGGCCGAAGCGGCCGACCGCGACGCTGAGCGGCTCGCCCTGGTCTTCGCCGAGCGTGCGCGGCAGCAGGAACAGCTGCAACGCATCCTCGAGGTTGATCGTGTGCATGCTCTGGCCCGGCCGCAGGCTCGCGAACTTCGGCTTCTCCTCGTCTTCCTTGCGACCAATCTGCGCGAACGCGCCGAAGCGACCAAGCCGCACGCTGATGGGCTTGCCGGATTTCGGGTCGATGCCGAGATCGCGCGCGCCGGTCGCGTCGTTGCGATCCACCGATTCGGTCTTGTCGTCGACGAGCGCCTTGAATGGATCCCAGAAACGCTGCATCAGCGGCACCCAGTCTTCCTCGCCGCGCGATACCGCATCGAGTTCGTCCTCGAGTTTCGCGGTGAAGTCGTAGTCGACGTACTGGGTGAAGTGCGTGGACAGGAAATTGCTGACCGCACGGCCGACATCGCTCGGGCGGAAGCGGCGGCTGTCGAGTTCAACATATTTGCGGAAGATCAAGGTCTGGATGATCGCCGCATAGGTCGAAGGCCGGCCGATGCCGTATTCCTCCAGCGCCTTGACCAGCGACGCTTCGGAGAAACGTGGCGGCGGCTCGGTGAAATGTTGCGCGGTGCGGATCGCGCCGAGCGGTACGTTGTCGCCGACTTTCATCAGCGGCAACTTGCGGCCTTCGTCGTCGTCCCCGGTTGGCTCGGTGTCCTTGCCTTCCTCATAGACGGCGAGGAAGCCCGGATCGATGATCGTGGTGCCGCTCGCGCGAAATGCATGCGCGCTGCCGCAAGAGAGTTCGACGGTGACGGTGTTCATGGTCGCCGGAACCATCTGGCTCGCGACGGCGCGCTTCCAGACGAGTTCGTAGAGCCGGCGTTCGTCGTCGGGCAGATATTTCGCGACCGACGACGGCGTGCGCAATGCCGAAGTCGGGCGGATCGCCTCGTGCGCTTCCTGCGCGTTCTTCGACTTGGTCTTGTAGACGTTCGGCTTGTCCGGCAACGCGCCGGTGCCGAAGTCGCGCGCGATCACGTCGCGCAACTCGACCAGCGCCTCGTCGGAGATATGCGTCGAATCGGTACGCATGTAGCTGATCAGGCCGACCGCGCCCTCGTCCTCGCCGATCTCGAACCCTTCATACAGTTTCTGCGCGACGCGCATCGTGCGGCTGGTGGTGAAGCCGAGCTTGCGCGCGGCTTCCTGTTGCAGGGTCGAGGTGATGAACGGCGGCGCGGGGCGGCGCTTGCGCTCCTTGCTGGTGACGTCGGTGACGTGCAACGCGCTGCCGGCCGCCTTGATCAGGCGTTCGCGCGCGGACTCGGCGGTTTCGCGGTCGGTGATCGTGAACTGCTCGAACTTGTGGCCGTCGAGTTTCACGAGCCGCGCACTGAACGGCTGCGATGCGTGCGCCATGTCGGCGTCCATCGACCAGTATTCGCGCGCGTTGAAGGCCTCGATCGCTTCCTCGCGCTCGACGATCATGCGCAGCGCGGGCGATTGCACGCGGCCTGCGGATAGGCCAGTCTGCACCTTGCGCCAGAGCACTGGCGACAGGTTGAAGCCGACCAGGTAATCCAGCGCGCGCCGAGCCTGCTGCGCATTGACCAGGTCGATCGCGATCGCACGCGGATGCGCGACGGCTTCGCGGATCGCGCGCGGGGTGATTTCGGTGAACACCACGCGATGCAGGGCGCGGTCCTTCAGCAGGCCGCGTTCGCGCAGGATTTCCGCGATGTGCCAGGAAATCGCCTCGCCCTCGCGATCCGGGTCGGTCGCCAGAAACAGGGATTCAGCGGATTTGGCGGCCTTGGCGATCGCCTCGACGTGCTTCTCGTTCTTGTCGATCGTCTCGTAACGCATCGCGAAATTGTGGCCGGTGTCGACCGCGCCTTCCTTCGGCACCAGGTCGCGCACATGGCCATACGAGGCCAGGACGGTGAAGTCCTTGCCGAGGTATTTGTTGATCGTCTTCGCCTTTGCAGGCGACTCGACGATGAGCAGGTTCTTCGCCATTCCGCGCACAGCTCCGTGTAGCGATTCCGGGATGCCACAAGGCCGAAACCCGCACAAAACGTGGGGCGACCCTATTCATTAAGGCATCACAGTGGCGGGAACTGTCAAGCGAGCGGCATCGCGAACGTCATTCGAAGATCGCAGGAAGGAGTTCTTCCATGGTCGGCAAAGGATGGATTGTTACCTGGGCTGCGTCGTTTCGGCGACCCTTGGAGCCGATCCGAACAGCACGCGCGCACCCGGTCTCAATGCAAGGATTCGGGCTCGTCCTCGAACATCTGGTTCTCCATCCAGGCGTACGCGGCTTCGGCGCCGGGCTGGTTGAACAGCACCATCAGCACGACCCATTTGAGGTCATCGAGGTCGATTTCTTCCTGGTCCAGCGCCATCACGCGGTCGAGCACGAGTTCGCGCTGGGCGGCGTCGAGGATGCCTTGCTGTTCGAGGAACATCAGGAAGCCGAGGGTTTCGCGGTCGAGTTTGGCCGATTCCTGTTCGACGTACAGCCGCACCGGGCCATCGAGGGCGCGCGGCGAGGACGCGACCGGACGCTGGTTCGACAATTCGTCGAGCCAATCGAACGCCTTGTTGATCTCGGTGGGCGAGAAACCTGCCTGGAGCAGGCCATTTTGCAGGGAGTCGCGGTCCCTGACCGCGTCGGGGTCTTCGTAGAAATAGTGTTCGAACAGGTACAGCAGCACATCCAGGATGGTTTCTTTCATTCCTCTCCGCCTGCGCCGTGGCGCGGTGGGTGCGTCAGGTGTTGCGTGACATCTTCCTGGAATACCGCCCATGTTCGGCGGCAACCAGACCGTGCAACTCCATGATCAGCAGCATGGAGGACAGTTCCGCGACCGTCAATCCCGTGCGTTGGGCGAGCACGTCGATGCCGACCGGATCGTGGCCCATGGCTTCCAGCAACTGACGCTGATCGGCGTCCGGGGCCTGTGGGTGCGCGGTGGCGGGAACGTCCGTGACGTTGGCATCGTGCAATCGCGCGCGCAAGGCATCCGCCAGTTCGGCCGCGACCGGCGCCAGCGCCTCGATGACCTCGCGTGCGTCCTCGACCAATGCGGCACCTTGACGGATCAGCCGATGGCAGCCGCGCGCAAGTGGGTTGTGGATCGAGCCGGGCACCGCGAACACCTCGCGTCCGGCTTCGCTTGCGAGTCGCGCGGTGATCAGCGCGCCGCTGCGTTCGGCGGCTTCGATCACCAGCGTGCCGAGGGTCAGTCCGGCGAGAATGCGGTTGCGGCGCGGAAAGTGCTGCTGGCGGGCCGCCGTGCCGGGCAGGAATTCGCTGACGATCGCGCCATTTGCGCGAAGCCGCGCAGCCAGTTTTGTGTGATGGCGCGGATAGGCGATGTCGGTGCCGGTGCCGACCACCGCAATCGTTGGCGCATTCGCCTCCAGCGCGGTCAGGTGCGCGGCGGCGTCCACGCCTTCGGCCATGCCGCTGGTGATGGTCAGGCCGGCCGCGATCAGCGCGCGCGAAAAATCGCGGGCATTGTCGATGCCGCCAGCCGTTGCGTTGCGGCTGCCGACCACGGCGATCTGCGGATTCCACAGCAGGTTCGCATCGCCAGCCACGAACAACGCAGGCGGCGGACTCGGGATGCGTCGCAGCAGGGCTGGGTAGTCGGGGTCATCCCAGCCGATCAGATGATGGTCGGGTGCGTCCAGCCATGCGCAATCTGCGGCATATGCGTTGGAGTCGGGCGAGCCAAGCGCGGTGAGGGAATCGGCATCGGTGCCTGCCGCGCGCCATTCAGCATAAGGACGCTCGATTGCCGCGCACGCGCTGCCATGGGTTTCGGTCATCCGGCGTAGCGCAGATGCGACGACGCCCGCGCGTAGCAATCGAAGCCAGGCGCGGGCGTTGTCGGTGTTGCTGGAACTGGACATGGCTGGTGGCGCATCCGGCGCCACCGTCACGTGGTCAGCGGGTCGCATCCGGATGCTTGAGGACGTCGCCGACTTCGATCGGCTTGGTGCCATCCATCAACAAGCCATAGCTCATGCGGTTGAATGCGCGGAACACCATCACGTGGCCTTCGTACTCATCGGCGAGCTTGACGCGATGGTTATCTGCAACCAGCGCATTCTTGTGAAGAACGTTATCAGCCTTGTTTGAGCCGATCCGCCAGACCGAGAACACCGTGCCGTTGTCGATATCGTCGACGGTACCGCCGGCCAACGCGACGACTTCGTGTGTACCTGCGAAATGAAGGGCGTCCGGAACACCGATCACGCGGAACTTGGTGTACTCGGATGTCACAGCCTGCTGCTTCGGCGGATGCGGGAAGAACTGCAGATCGAATGGCTGCGACTCGACCTGCATCAAACGGTCGCCTTCGCGAACTTCGATACCTTCGCCGAGCACCAGCAGGGTCGCTGTCTCGATGCCATGGCCTTCGGGACGGGTCACCTGGGCGAGCGAGACTTCCCTCATCTCGGTACCCAGGTACTCAGGTTGCCCCTCGGTGCCGAACGACACGTCCTTCCAATAGTTGTCCTGGTTGGTGCCTTTGAATTTGTCGCCGCGGAAATCCATGTCGTCACTGCGCAGCATGTACTCGCCCGAGCCGCGGTGCGAACGTCCGTACTTCACGATCGGCCGCATGATCGCGTACATGTCGCCGACCTGCGCGTTCGGAATGCCGCGGGCATAAGCGAGCTGGCCGCTGACCACACGCACATTGTCTTCTTCAAGGCCGACGATGTACGGCAGTTCCTTGAAGGTCTCGACCACACGCAGCTTCTTCAGGAAGTCCTGGATGTCAGCGAGCGGAATCGTGTTGATCGCCGGACCCGTCTCTGCACCACGGGTCATTTCAATCCTGGGCTCGCCATTGACATAGGCAAGGTTGAGCACGTCACCCGGATAGATCAGATGCGGGTTGCGCACCTGCGGGTTGGCTTGCCAGATTTCCGGCCACAGCCATGGTTGCTTCAGGAAGCGGGCCGAGATATCCCACAACGTATCGCCCTTGCGGACGACGTAGGAGTTCGGATGGTCGCCTCGCAACTCGGCCGCAACGGCGTACGTGGCAAGGCTCAACAGCATGGCGCTCACGAGCGCAAGAGTTTTATTAAACATGGTGGCTATCTACCTGATTTCCCCGGGCAGGTTGCCCGCATATAGACCATTTTCCGAAGCCAATTGCAAGCCTCGGGGCTACAATGGGGTTTCGCGACTTGCGCTCAGCCCCAGCAGCCCCATCTTACGCCCATGGCCAAACTTAGCATCCTCGAATTTCCAGACCCCCGCCTGCGCACCGTGGCGAAGACCGTGACGCAGGTGGACGATGCCATGCGCACACTGATCGACGACATGTTCGAAACCATGTACGCCGCGCCCGGCATCGGATTGGCCGCAAGTCAGGTCGATGTGCACAAGCGCCTGCTGGTGCTGGACGTATCGGAACACAGCGACACGCCGATGGTGTTCATCAACCCAGAGGTCCTGTCCAGCGAAGGCGAACAGGTCTATCAGGAAGGTTGCCTGTCGGTGCCCGGCATCTACGCCGACGTCCATCGCGCCGAGCACATCACCGTGCGCGCACTGGATCGCGACGGCCAGCCGTTCGAGTGCGACGCGCACGGCGTACTCGCGGTCTGCATCCAGCACGAGATGGACCATCTGGCGGGCAAACTGTTCGTGGATTACCTGTCGCCGCTCAAGCGCGACATGGTGAAGAAAAAGCTCGCCAAGGCACGTCGTGAAGCGGCAGCGGAAGCCGCGGAAAACGCTGCCGGGCGCGTGAAATCGGCATGACCGACCGTTTGCGGATCGTTTTCGCAGGAACTCCCGAATTCGCCCTGCCCAGCCTGCGTGCCGCTGCGCGCCTGGGCGACATCGTCGCGGTCTACACACAGCCCGATCGCCCAGCCGGACGCGGCCGCCAACTCGCACCGTCGCCGGTCAAGCAAGCGGCCCTCAACAACGGCTGGACAGTTCGGCAGCCGACAACGCTCAAGACCATCGAGGCGCGCAAGACGCTTGCCGCACTCAAGCCCGACCTGCTCATCGTTGTCGCCTACGGCCTGATCCTGCCGCCGAAGATCCTCGCGATCCCGCGCCAGGGCTGCTGGAACGTGCATGCATCGTTGTTGCCGCGCTGGCGTGGCGCCGCGCCGATCCAGCGCGCGATCGAAGCCGGCGACGCGCAGACGGGCGTGTGCCTGATGCAGATGGCGGAGGGCCTGGACACCGGACCGGTGCTGCTGTCGCAAACCACGCCGATCGACTCCGACGACACTGCCGGCAGCCTGCACAACCGGCTCGCCGAACTTGGCGCAGATGTCCTGTCCGATGCACTCACGCTGCTGCGCGCGGGCATGCGCCCGGTCGCGCGACCGCAAGTGACGGATGGCGTGACCTACGCGCACAAACTCGACAAAGCCGAAGCGCGGCTGGACTGGAGTCAGTCGGCCATTGCGCTCGAGCGCAAGGTGCGCGCCTTCACGCCATGGCCGGTCGCCGAAGCGATGGTCAACAACGAGCGACTGCGAATCCACGAAGCGCGCGCGCGCGGTGTCGAACACACCGCCACACCCGGCGGTGTGCTGGCGATGTCGCGCGATGGGCTGGACATCGCTTGCGCCGATGGCGCGCTGCGATTGACCGTCGTCCAGCGCGAAGGCGGACGCGCCATGCCGATCGCCGATTATCTCAATGCGCGGTTGTCGTTACGCCCATGAAAACCTCGCGCATGAAGACATCGCAGCCAAAACCCGGAACGAACGATATCGGCGCCGCCGCACGCGCCGCTGCTGCCCGCGCGATCGACGCGGTGCTGCACGATGGACGTTCGCTCAAAGTGGTGCTCGCCGAGTCGCTGAAAGGCATTCCCGATGTGCGCGATCGCGCGTTGGTCGAGGCGATCTGTTTCCACGCGCTGCGTCATCTGCGGCGTTATCGGCATGCGTTGTCGCAGTGGATGGACAAGCCGTTGCCTGCGCGCGAGCACGTTGTCGAAGCGTTGTTGCTGGCAGGGTTGGCGCAGCTCGATGCGCTCGCATTGCCGGCGCATGCGGCGGTGTCGTCCACCGCTGAAGCGGCGCGCTTGCTGCGTCGGCCTGCGTTCGTCGGGCTCGTCAACGCATTGCTGCGGCGCGCGTCGTGCGAGCCGTGGCCAGTCAGCGACAAGCTGGCGATCGTGCATTCGTATCCCGACTGGCTGGCCGCGCGCTTGCGCGCCGATTGGCCGGACGATCATGACGCGTTGCTAGCAGCGGGAAATACCATCGCGCCGTTGTGGTTGCGGGTGAATCCGCGCGTGCTGGATTGCACGAACAATCCTCGCGCGACCTACGCGCAAACCTTGCTCGCTGCGGACATCGCATCCGAATCGCCCGAATGGCCAGCGCATGCGCTGCGGCTCGACCAAGGCGCTGCACCCGAGCGCTTGCCGGGCTGGGGTGAAGGCATGGTGTCGGTGCAGGACGCCGCTGCGCAACTTGCGATTGCAGCGCTTGCCCCGCGCGAAGGCGAACGCGTGCTGGATGCATGCTGCGCGCCGGGCGGCAAGACTGCCGCGCTGCTCGAAGTCGCGGACATCGCGCTGATCGCGATCGACAGCGATGGTGAGCGGTTGGAGCGGGTGGATGCGGCGCTGAAACGCCTGCGACTTGATGAGCGCGCGACGTTGAAAACGGCCGACGCTGCCGACCTCGACGCATGGTGGGATGGTGAATCGTTCGATGCCGTGCTGCTCGATGCGCCGTGTTCGGCGACCGGCATCCTGCGCCGCCAGCCCGACATCAAATGGCATCGGCGCGAATCCGATCTCGTTGCATTGATGGCAACCCAGGATCGCCTGCTCGATGCGCTCTGGCGCACGCTGAAGCCGAGCGGACGGTTGTTGTACGCGACCTGCTCGATCCTGCGCGCAGAGAATGCCGAGCGCGTCGCCGCGTTTCTCGTACGCACCGACGATGCTTCCGAGTTGTCGCTGGGAACGCAGTACGGACGCGCCGCCCATCCTGGTCGCCAGCGTTTGCCTGGCGACGATGGCATGGATGGTTTCTACTACGCATTGCTGGGGAAGAACGCCGCGCAGTGATTGCGCCGCGCGTTTGCTATCGTTTCGCGATGAACTCCGTGCGCCGCGATCAATGGATCCTGCTGTTTGCAACGCTGCTGGCGATCGGCAGCGGTATCGGCCTGCGCGATCCGTGGCCGGCCGACGAGCCGCGCTTTGCGTTGGTCGCAAAGCAGATGATCGATAGCGGCCAGTGGCTGTTTCCGCATCGCGGCAACGAGCTGTACGCCGATAAACCGCCATTGTTCATGTGGCTGCAGGCGATCGGCCATCTGTTCACGCGCGAATGGCGGATCGCATTCCTGCTGCCGTCCCTGCTTGCCGCGCTGGGTAGCGTCGCCTGCGTGTACGACCTCGGTCGACGGTTGTGGTCGCACAAGATCGGGTTGTATGCGGGGTATGCGCTGCTGTTCGCAGTGCAATTCGCCTACCAGTCGAAGAAGGCGCAGATCGATCCGCTGGTCACGTTCTGGATCACGCTCGCCAACTACGGATTGATCCGCCACGTCCTGCGCGGACCGGACTGGCGTTGGTGGATGATCGGCTGGTTCGCTGCGGGCATCGGCGTGATCACCAAGGGCGTCGGTGTGCTCGCCATCCTGATGTTGCTGCCTGCGGCGTATGCAAGCCTGCAAGGCTGGACGGGGGTGCGACTGCATCTGCGCGATCCGAAATTCTGGCTTGGGCCACTGCTGCTGATCGTGGCGATCGCGTTGTGGCTGGTGCCGATGTTGCTTGCGGTGCATGCCAGTGGCGATCCGGCGTATGCCGCGTACGCGCACAACATCCTGTTCCACCAGACCGCGCAGCGTTACGCCGATTCGTGGGCGCATGTGCAGCCGTGGTGGTACCAGTTGCTGGTGATGCTCAGTTGGGCGCCGCTGATCTTCGCCTTGCCGTGGGCGATTCCGGCATGGGCACGACGTTTGCGTCGGCGCGATCCGCGCTATCTGCTGCCACTGGCGTGGTGGGCGATGATCGTGCTCTTCTTCTCGATTCCGAGCGGCAAGCGCGATGTGTACATCCTGCCAGCGCTGCCGATGGCCGCGCTCGCGTTCGCGCCGCTGCTGCCCGGGCTGTTGCGCAAGGCTTGGCCGCGCCGTGTCGCATGGACGTTCGGAGCAATGCTCAGCGTGCTGCTGCTGGTGGCTGGGCTTGGCATCGTCGGCGGCAACGCGCACCTGCTCAAACGCGTGATGGACGGACGCGGCATCGGCATCGACCAGGCGCATGCGATCGGCGGCATGCTCGCCGCGATGGGCGCATGGAGCGCGGCCGCGTTGTTGTGGCAACGCCGTCGCGCTGGTGTTGCGCTGGCGTGGATGCTTGGCGGCGTATGGATGTTGTACGGATTGGTCGGCTATCCGCTGCTCAACGCATTCAGTTCGGCGAATGCGTTGATGGAGCATGTCGATCGCCGCATCGGCGTAGATGGGCAGCTCGGCATGGTCGCGTGGAAGGAACAGAACCTGCTGCAAGCCGAACGGCCGGCGGCAACATTCGGATTCACCAGACCATGGGCCGAGCAACGCGCTGCGGGCAGCGCATGGCAGTCGCAGTCGCCACAACATCGCTGGCTGTTCGTGCTCGAAGACGCACTCGGTGCGTGCGTGGATCGCAGCCGTTCGGAATTCGTCGGCGTCGCCAATCGTCGGCGCTGGTGGCTGGTTCCAGGCGACGCATGGAAGCCGGATTGTCGCGACGATCCGGATGCAAGGAGCACGGCAACAGACAAGGATTTCGGCGATTGAACGCGACCTCATTGATCTCCATCGCCTTGTGCACCTACAACGGAGCCCCGTACTTGCGCGAGCAACTGGATTCGCTGCTTTCCCAGCACGATGTGGCTTTCGAGATCGTCGCGGTCGACGACGGCTCAAGCGACCAGACCCGCGCAATCCTGCGGGAATACGCAGCGCAAGATCCGCGCATCCGCTGCTTCGACAACGCATGCAACCTCGGTCCGACCGCGAGTTTTGAACGCGCAATGGCCTTGTCGAATGGCGACTTCATCGCGCCGTGCGACCAGGACGACATCTGGCATCCGGACAAATTGAGCCGTCTGCTTGCGATCATCGGGTCGTGCGATGCGGCCTACTGCAATTCGGACTACATGGATGCGCAGGGACTAGCAATGGACCGCTGCATTTCCAGCCAGATGGAGATGCTTGCCGGACGCAATCCGGTCGCGTTCCTGTTTACGAATTCGGTGTCCGGCCATGCGATGTTGCTGCGTCGCGAGCTGTTTGAAAAAGTGCGGTCGTTTCCGATGGATGTTTATCACGACTGGTGGTTGGCGCTGTGCGCCGCAGGCCGCAATGGGGTCCGCTACCTGGATGAATCGCTGGTGCGTTTTCGTCGGCATGGGAGCGCGCATTCTCCGATGGGCAAATCCGGCGATGGCGCATCGCGCGAAGCGGCTGCGAGTCGTGCATGGCTCGAACAGCGGCATGCACTGATGCGCGCCTATTCGGCTATGGCATTGCGCGATGGCGATCTCGCGGGGGCATTCGCCGATGCGTTGCGCAGCGCGATCGACCTGGGTCGCAACGCTGCGCTGATGCAGTTGTTATGGCAGCAACGGCGCGTGCTGCCGCGCTGGAAGGGCATCCCTGCGATGGATGCGCTGAAAATGCAGACGCGGCTGTTGCGGAAGTTGCGGCGCGCCCGAAGGATCGCCGCGATCGATGGTGCGAACGCGCACTAACTCCGCCCGAACCAGCGTCGCGGCAGCAGGATTTTCAACGCGCGTTCGGCACTCTTGCGACGCAGGCCGGGATGTTTCAAGCCGCGCCAAAGCGGCCCTAGCCACTGATAGCGCGGTCGATCGAGCACGGCTTCGCGCATCTCGGCCTCAAGCCGGTACATGCGCGCCAACTCCAGTCCGAGCCGCCGACGCTCCTCGGGCAGGCTCGGGCTGGCGGCAACGCAGCGTTCCTGATCGGCGGCGATGCCGCGATACATCGCGAGCACGCGCCGGTTGCGGCGCTCGTACGCGGCATAGTTGTTTTCACTGCGATCGAACATCCAGTCGTTCAGGTTGTGATCGTGGAGTCGGTAGCCGAGCAGCGCATCGGGAATGCATCGGCACGTGCCTAGCAACGCAGCGCGCAGGCTGAGCATATTGTCTTCGACCATGCCCTGAAGTGGAGGCAGATCGGCGATCAACGATCGCCGCACGGCCATCGACGCGCCGAGCACTGTTTGCAGCTTGCCGCGCCGCAGGAACCAGCGCTGGTCGAGTCGTTCCGGCAGGCCGCGTGTCCGTTGCGCGATGATCTTGCCGGCGGGATCGATATCGTCCACCGATGAGCCCACGACCATCGCATTCGGGTGTGCGGCCATTTCCGCAAGCAGGCGTTCGACGCGCTGAGGATAGGCCACGTCGTCGCCCGCAAGGAACACCAGCACGTCGCCGCGCGCGATGCCCGCGAGTTCGTTGAGATGACCGCACAGACCGAGATTCTGCGGAGTACTGCGCACGCTAATGCGATGCGGCCCGACGTCGTCCGGGATCGCCACTTGCGCGGCTTCGAGTGTTCCATCACCCGAGCAATCGTCGGAAACGATGATCTCGCATGCGACCGTCTGCGCGAGCGCTGAGGCGATCGCTTCGGCGATGGTGTCGCGCATGCGATACGCGATCACCAACAACGTCGTCGCGATCGATCCGGGCGCAATGCCGTCGGCACTCATCACGTGCCGGGAGTCCGGCGTAGTTGGAACGTCGGCGACCAGCCCGACAACTGGTTGCGCGCATTCCGATTGCGCGGAAACTTGCCGCAGCCGAGATCGAGGTGGTGGTCGGGAAGGGTCATGTGCGTAGGCTCGCGCCGCATGGATGTTACTGAATTGCTGGGGCGTGTGCGCAGGCAGCGGCCACAATGCGTTCGGCGCGCCCGGATCGGGCGTCATCGGCCACCTGATAATCCACGCAATGACTGGTATTTGTCGAACACATAGCGCGCATGGCAGGCGTGATAGACACGCGCCTTCGCGCCGTCGAGAAAGCCGCCGCGCACCACGTAGTTTTTCAGCCAGTAACTTGTTGCATGCAGCGATGCAGCGAATACGCCGGCGCGACGGCCCTCCGCATTTTTCTGCTGCGCCCACAGCGTCGCGTAGCGCGCGAGCTTGCTGCGATAGTCGTTCAGCGATCGCGCGGTGTCGTGTTCGATGCGTGCGCGCAGATGCGCAACGCGACGGCCGCGCAGATCCAGCTTCTCGTGTACCTCGGCGGGCAGATAACGCAGGTCGTTGCGGAACAGGCGTTCGACGCCTTCGCGACCCCAGCCGCCGTGGTTGAGTTCGACACCGAGAAAATGCGTGCGGCGCTCCAGTTCCCACACGTCGGCGCGCTCGATCGCACGCTCGGCAAACAGCCCGCGCAGCGCGGCTTCCGCGCCATCGCCGAGCCATTCGTCTGCGTCCAGCAACAACACCCAGGGTTGCGTCGCGAGCGCGATCGCGGCGTTCTTCTGCGCGGAAAACCCGAGCCAATCCTGCTGTCGCGCGCGCGCGCCTGCGGCTTCGGCTTCGAGCACGGTCGCGTCGGTCGACCCCGAGTCGAGAACCCAGACTTCGGCGCAGACGCGTGCCATCGACGCGACGCAGCGGCCGATGCGGCCGGCCTCGTTCTTCGCGATCACCACGCCGGTCAATGGCAGCGGTGCGCTCATGGCGACGGTCCCGCAGCGTAGGGATTCGTTTCACCGGGGTTCGGTGGACGCTGGCTGTAGCGCTTGTAGGTCCACTGGTATTGGGTCGGATCGCGCTCGGCGATTGTCTGCACGGCGGCGTTCATGGCAGCCACCGCGATTTGTAGATCCGGGTCGCGCATTGCGGATGGCGCAGGAACCAGATGCACATCGAAACGCGGGCTTCCCGATTTGCGAGGAGAGCCATAACGACGCTCGGCAACCGCGAACAGCACGGTCGCGCCGGTGCGTTGTGCGAGCCGCGGCAGCAGGGTCATGCTCAATGCGTCCATGCCGAAGAACGGCACAAACACACCATCGCCAGCCTTGGGCTGCTGGTCGGGCAGGATGCCGACCACGCCGCCGGCCTGGAGAGCCTTGAATAACCCGCGCATTGCTGCGCCCTCGGCGGGTAGCTGGCGCACGTTCGCGCGTCCGCGCACGCGCCGCAGGAACGCCTCGCCGGATGGATGCTCCGGTCGTCGATACAGCACCGTGATCGGTGTGCGCGCGGCCAGCCACTGGTTCAACAGCTCCCAATTGCCGTAATGCGGCGCGGCGATGATCAGGCCTTTCCCGGATGCGAGTGCGGCGTCGAACAACGCAAGTCCGCGCACGTTGTCGATCAGGTGCAGATTGTCGCGTTCGCTGCGCGTCCAGAAGCGCAGTGTTTCAAACGCGCCGCGTCCGGTTTCCCGCAAGACCGCGCGCAACAATTGCTGGCGCGCCGGGGCATCGCGTTGCGGATACACGAGCTCCAGATTGCGTCGTGCCACGCGCGCCTCGCGCAGGTTCAGCACGCGCGACAACCACGCCGCCGCATCGCCCAGCCTATGCAGCATGCGCAGCGGCAGCCGCCCGATGATCGAGGCGAGTGCGTACAGCAGGGTTCCAGCGATGTCGGCGATGCGCATGCGGCGAGTCTAAACGGCTGCAGGCGTTCCTGACGCCTGTGTGCACTCCCTGCATTCTTGACCATCATCGGGCGTGACGCGCAGCATGCGCCGATGCCCAGCCCGTCCTGCCCATGCTCTCCCTGATTCAGCGCGTGACCCGCGCTGAAGTCCGCGTCGCCGATGAAAGCGTCGGCGCGATCGGCCCCGGATTGCTGGCCCTGGTCGCGATCGAACCCGGCGACGACGAAACGCAGGCGCAGCGGATGTGCGCGCGTTTGCTCGGCTATCGGGTGTTCGATGATGGCGACGGACGCATGAATCGCTCGCTCGCAGACACCGGTGGTGGACTGCTGTTGGTCAGCCAGTTCACCCTCGCGGCCGACACCCGCAAGGGCATGCGCCCGGGGTTTTCGACAGCGGCCTCTCCCGAGATCGGATTGCGTTGCTTCGACCGCCTCGTCGATATTGCTCGCGGGTCGCATCCGGTGGTGGAAATCGGCCGCTACGGTGCCCATATGATGGTCGAGCTGATCAACGATGGACCGGCGACGTTCCTGCTGCGCGCCTGAGCGATTCGTCCCCCGAACCCTCGCTGAACCTGCGCAAGCCCTTTCCAGTCAAGCACTTGGGATCGGAGCCCCTGGCTACGATATAATGCTAGGTCTACTTCTCGCGGCACACCCATGGCAACGACCACCAAACCAGCCGAACAGCAAAAGTCCGAAATCAAGCTGCTCATCAGCAAGGGGCTCGAACAGGGCTACCTGACCTATGCCGAGGTCAACGATCACCTGCCCGACGACCTCGTCGATCCGGACCAGATCGAAGACATTATCGGCATGATCAACGGCATGGGCATCCAGGTGCACGAGGTCGCGCCGGACGTCGAGTTGCTGCTGACCGAGCCGCCGTCGACGAGCGTCGACGACACCGCCGCCGAGGAGGCCGCCGCCGCGCTGTCATCGCTCGACGCCGAGGCCGGCCGCACCACCGATCCGGTGCGCATGTACATGCGCGAGATGGGCACGGTCGAGTTGCTCACCCGCGAAGGCGAGATCGAAATCGCCAAACGCATCGAAGGCGGCCTGATGGCGATGATGGAGGCGATCTCCGCCTCACCGGCAACGATTGCGGAGATTCTGCGCCTGGGCGAGGACATCCGCGAAGGCAAGGTGGTCATCACCACCATCGTCGACGGCTTTTCCAACCCGAACGAGGCCGACGACTACGTTGCCGAGGAAGACTTCGACGAGTTCGACGCCGAAGACGACGACGACGGCAAGGGCGGCTCCAAGGCACTGACCAAAAAACTCGAGGAGCTGAAGAAGGAAGCGCTGGTACGGTTCGACAAGCTGCGCGAGCTGTTCGAAAAGGTGCACAAGACGTACGACAAGGAAGGTTACGGCACGCCGCACTATGTGAAGGCGCAGCGCTTGCTGAGCGAAGAGCTGATGTCGATCCGCTTCACCGCCAAGGCGATCGAGAAGCTGTGTGACATGGTGCGGGGTCAGGTGGACGACATCCGCAAGAAAGAGCGCGAACTGCGCCGCATCATCGTGGACAAGTGCGGTTACCCGCAGGAACTGTTCATCACCGACTTCAGCGGCCGTGACAAGAACGGCAACAAGGTGCCGAGCCAGCTGATCAACCAGAAGTGGATCGAGAAGCAGGCCGCCGCCGGCAAGCCCTGGAGCACGATCATGGCGCGCAACATCCCGCCGGTGCAGGATCTGCAGCAGAAACTCGCCGATCTGCAGTCCCGCGTCGTGGTGCCGCTGGACCAGCTCAAGGACATCAACAAGCGCATGAACGAGGGCGAGTCGTCGTCGCGCGGCGCCAAGAAGGAGATGATCGAGGCCAACCTGCGCCTGGTGATCTCGATTGCCAAGAAGTACACCAACCGCGGCCTGCAATTCCTGGACTTGATTCAGGAAGGCAATATCGGCCTGATGAAAGCGGTGGACAAGTTCGAATATCGCCGCGGCTACAAGTTCTCGACCTATGCCACCTGGTGGATCCGCCAGGCCATCACGCGCTCCATCGCCGACCAGGCGCGCACCATCCGCATCCCGGTGCACATGATCGAGACCATCAACAAGATGAACCGCATCTCGCGCCAGATCTTGCAGGAGACCGGGCTGGAGCCGGACGCCGCGACGCTGGCGATCAAGATGGAGATGCCCGAGGACAAGATCCGCAAGATCCTCAAGATTTCCAAGGAACCCATTTCCATGGAAACGCCGATCGGCGACGACGACGATTCCCATCTGGGTGACTTTATCGAGGACCAGGCCACACTGGCGCCCGCCGATGCCGCGACCTACGCCAGCTTGCGCGACGTGACCAAGGAAGTGCTCGACACGCTCACGCCGCGCGAGGCGAAAGTGCTGCGCATGCGCTTCGGCATCGAGATGAGCACCGACCACACGCTGGAGGAAG
>JAYTOP010000022.1:0-4776 GCA_043747745.1 Pseudomonadota bacterium | reverse complement strand
TCATGGGCATGGATGCGACCTCGTGCAATGGAGGTCGCAGCGTCCGTCAATCCGGTCGCATAGGCTGCGACTCTGGCTTAACTTCAGCGCTAATCAGGTCTCCCCAAGTCGGCTCGTAGCGAAAAAGTAGATTGCTCGTTCCCCACTTCGACTTACCGGTTTTCTTTGCATGTATGGCTGCAAATGATACGTGTCCTTCGGAGACAGCAGCCGGATTCTTTGGAATCACAGCCCCGTTTCCGTCAAATGTCCCAAGGCAGGACTTGCATACGCAACTCCGGCAGAACAAGCACCAAGATTGCCAGATCCGTGAAAGATACCCCTCCAGCAAGCATTCGTCCTCAAACGAGAAGTCTGAAGAACTAGCAATAACTGGGCGAGCATTTACGAAATCGATGAGATGCGAACCCTGGACATCAAAATCCGCGCAAAGCGCTTCCCAATTTTGAAGTAGCGACATGGCTATTGAGCAAACTCGCCACGCAAAGCTCTGCAGAGCCACTTCACTCGAATAGCACGCTGAGGACCCCGATTGCCACCTTCGGAAGCAGCTTTGACATACTCGGCGAATTCCCCGAAGTCTTTTTCCTCGTGAGCAGAGGCAAGTCGCTTCAGTGAAGCTGTAGCAGTCTCCGCCACATCGAAGTACTCACCAGTTGGGGCGATACCCGTTGCCTCTAGACCGCACGGAAGCCCGAATTTGTTGTGAATCAAAGCGGACAAGAACGAATGAAAGATGTGTGGCTTGAGGATATAGGTATCGCGAATATTTGGAAGATTGTCTACTGTGGTTTGGATCGCGCCGACAATCCTTTCATCAAACCCTGCAATATCTGCCGCGGAGTCATCATATTTGCCGTACAGTTTTCGCAACTTGGCAGGGCTGCTGCTCACGATTCCCTCTTCGATTGCCAAAGCGACATCAGCCACAAATTCCGCATCCCCCATCCTCACAATCTGACGACTTGTAAGGACGTTCCAATCGGTCAGAATCTTTCCATCTCTGTCTAGAGTACTGTTCACCCAATCCTTAAATTCACCAAAAAACTCGCTGTGGCGTTTCTCAGACTCATTTAGCGGAAGAGTATATGCGTTCATTCTGCGAAACATTTGAAGTATGTCACTTCTATCGGCGTTGCGTATTACGTCGACGGAAACCGTATACGACCAAAATTCATCTTGCTCGTCCTCAGACAAGTCGGAAAATCGCTTTCCGACCAAATCTCTGGCATTTTTTCCAAGCGCAAATTTTTGGTCCGCAAACTCGACGATAGTCGTTATCCTCTGCTGTCCATCGACAATTTCTTTTCGTGGTTTCTTGGATACCTTGTCAATGCGCTCATGGAAGTACACCTTCGGAAATGGGAAACCCCTCAGAATCGAGTCGATAAAATAGCTTTTTGCTGCATTTGGCCAGAGTCCGCCGCCGCGTTGATATTCAGGATTGACGACAAGGGTTCGGGCTCGATACCAGTCGACGATCTCGGCCAATGAATATTTTCCCTCTTCAATTTTCATTTTTTCGGTCCAATAGTCAAGAATTCGTTATCCAAGATTGGGGCTGCCACAGAAGAAATGTTCAGATCAAGAATCTGCGCCTCTAGCAATTCATATACTTCCAATTCCTCTGCTTCCCCTCCGCCATCCATTCCACCGCCTGCGCGACGCGCTTCTGCAGCGTCTCCTCGCGCTTGGCCTCGGTGATCCACTCGACGTATTCGCGCTTGCAACTCGGGCTGAAGGCGTCCCAGGTCGTCTTTGCGGCCTTGTTTTTCTTCAGGGCGGCGGCGAGGTCGTCGGGCGTCGGCGGAGGTGGCTTGGGCGTCGCGGGCTTGATGCGTTCGGGGACCTTGACGCCTTCTTCGTTGAGTTTCATCGCCTGCTTGATGTAGCCGGTCAGCACTTTCTTCGATGGCAAGTCGGATAGCTTGGCGATCTTCCCGAATTGCCCCATCGCCGATTCGTTGCTGCCGTCATCCGACGGGACGATCAGTGAGCCCTTCCAGAACCCGAAGGTGCAGTGCTGCTTGAACGCGGCGATGCCGCACAGGATGCCGCCGGCATAGGTGAAGCTCGGCATCGACCACTTGATGGTTTCTTCGACGTCCGGGCATGCGGCGTGGATCACGTCGCGCAGGTGGGCGAGGATCGGCTGCGCGAAGTCCGCCGATTTGGCGATGTAGGCGTCGATACGCGGGTCGCGGATGCCTGGCATGGGTTCCTCCTTCGCGTCCTGGGTGCGGCGATTGGGTGAAGGCTATCTCGTTTGGGTTTGAAGTATCCGTGGCTTCGGTGGGTCTGTCGCCAACTTCCGGCCATGGTTCGACAGGCTCACCACGAACGGAGGTTGCTTTGGCGCTTGGCTCACTACGAACGGAAATGACTCGGGTGCCAGGTGAGAGGCGGAAGCGGCCCGAGGGCCGCTTGCACTTTGTTACTCGTGGTCTCCTCCGAATGCGTTGCCAAAGACATGCGTGCTGCCTGAGGTTTTGGCGCTGCCCGATCCCGATGGCGTCGGCGCTACATCGTGCATCGCCGGTACATTCGACACGAACGGCTTGATGCCCAGCGTCACGTCGATGTCGGATGGCGACAGCAGCTTGCCCTGGGTGATGACCAGCGCGACCTTGCGGATGTCGGCCATGTTGGTGGTCGGGTCGCCGTCGATCAGCACCAGGTCGGCGCGCTTGCCCGGCGTGATCGAGCCGCGTTCGGCGAGCGTGCGGGTGTATTTCGCGCCGTTCCAGGTGGCGATCTGCAGTACCTGCGACGGCGTGAGGCCGGCCTGCACGTAGAGTTCGAATTCGCGCTGCAAGGTGAAGCCGGCGAGGTCGTCGGTGCCTGCGACCAGCGGGATGCCGGCGCGGTACATGCGGCCGACGAACTCGATCATCTTCGCGTACGACTTCTCGTAGCGCGCGGCGGCGGCATCGTCGGCGATCTTCATCTGGCCGACGCTGAAGCTGCGTTGCAGGTCGGGCGGCATGTGGTCGGACACCGCCTCAAACTCCTGCGACAGCACGCCGTCGCGCTGGCGGATGAAGTTGAACGTCGCCAGGGTCGAGTCGATCGCCGTCTGGTGCGACTTGAGCAGGGCGATGAAGTCCTGCACGGGTTTGGAATCGAAATCGAGGTCGGCGACTTTCTCGGCAGGCAGGATGAAGCGGTCCAGCGTGCGGGTGTCGGTGGTCGGCGTGACCAGGAAGTTCAGCAGCACCTGGTTGATGTGCTGGATCTCGTCGAAGCCCTGCTCCACCACGTCCTGCGCGCGCATGAAGGCGGGCACGTGGCCGCTGACGCGCATGCCGCGGCTGTGCGCGTAGGCGAGGGTTTCGCGCACCATGTCGTGCGGGAACGAGTTGTAGATCTTCAGCTGCGGATAGCCGTGCTCGGCGTACCAGTCGATCGCGTCCTTGGCTTCCTGCTGGGTCTTGATGACAAAGCCATTGCGCGCGGAATACGGGCTTTCGCCTTCGAGGAATCCGGCCGGCACGATCTGCGGGGCCAGCAGCTGGCCGTTCGCGGTCTGGTCGATCATCTGCTGGATGGTCGCGTTGTCGTTGCCCATGTCGCGGATCGTGGTGACGCCCGCCGCGAGGTGCAGGCCGCCGGCCCAGCGCCCGATGTGCGCATGCATGTCGAACAGGCCCGGCAGCAGGACGCGGCCGCCCGCATCGATGGCGTGGTCGACGCCGCGCATCGGTGCCCCGGTCGGCAGCACGGCGGTGATGCGGCCGCGCAGCACATACACGTCGGACGCCGCGCCGAGCTTCGCATTCTCGCTGTCGAACACGCGCGCATTGCGGATGACGGTGAGGCCTGGCATCGGCTGCATCAGGCGTGCGGCCATGTCCTTGAGCACGGCGGCCTCGGCCGCCTTCTGGTGGGCGCTGAGGGTCTTGATGCTGTCTTCGGTGCCTTCTTCGACGGCAGCGAAGATGCCCGGATCGATCTGTGCGAACAGGCGTGGCCTGGCGTCGGTCGTGGCCCAGTAGAAGGACGGCGTCAGTCCCTGGCCGGTCTGCGCGAGCAGCTGCACGCGCTGGGGCTTGCCGTTGTGCATGACCTCGACTTCATCGACCTTGCGCTGGGTCAGCGTCCCCGCTGGCAGTAATGGCAATTTGCCGTCCGGGCGCGAGGCGACGGCGGCGATCGCGATCGATGCCGCCTCGAGCGTGCCATTGAGCGGCACGTACATCGCCGTCCCGGTGACGGATGTCTCGCCGTGCTCGGACGTGGACTTCCACACGGCATGGTCGCCGCTGCGCGCGAAGTGTTCGTCCACCACCGCGCCATAGGTCGAATTTCCCTTGACCTTGTAGTCGCTGTAGGTGCCGTCCGGCAGGAGGCGGTATTCCTCGTCGAGTTCTGGGCCGCGACCGTTGTCCTTGTAGATGAAGTGGACGCGCGTGAGCCCGTCGTCGCCATGCTCGACGACTTGCTCGCCGACATGCTTGCCGTTGTCGAGGATCAGCACGAAGCGGGTCTTGTCCGCCGCTTGTGCACCCATCGCGAGCGCGAGCCCGCATGCCAGCATCAACGACCTGCTCAAACGCATTGCCCGCTCCCGTCGCATGGTGATGGCGGATCATACGGCGGGGATGGACTGGATGGACAACCTCCTTCCCCCATCTCCTGCCGGGAGAGGGCTGGGGTGAGCGGCGAACGCAGCGACTGATGGAAGTCCCTCTCCCACCGGGAGAGGGGTTGGGGTGAGGGGCAAACGGAGCGACATGATCCAACCTCGCCATCCGCCAACCTCGCTTCGCCCAGCCC
>JAYTOP010000021.1:0-2369 GCA_043747745.1 Pseudomonadota bacterium | reverse complement strand
GTAATGAGCGAGGGACTGCTCAAGTCCAGGCCTTGCGCGGCGAACGGACGCCGCATCGTGCTCGCCTGCGTCGAGGGGAACAATCATGCTGTCGGACTGCAGATGGTGTCCGATGCATTCCACCTTGCCGGATGGGAGGCACAGTATCTCGGGGCGAATGTGCCAACCAGGGCCCTGATCCAGCATCTGGGCATGTTCAAAACGGATCTGCTCGGATTATCGGTGTCTTTCGCTCAGCAACTTCCCGTCGTCAGGGAAATCATGCGCCTGCTGACGCAATCGCACGGCGCTACCCGACCCGCCGTGATCATAGGGGGACTGGCGATCAATCAATTCAGTCGCCTTACAGGCATGCTCGGAGCCGATGCGTCGAGCCCGGATTCGCGCTCCGCCGTTGCAGCGGTGTCAAGGCTCGCCGTGCAACCCCAGCCCGCATGAAATCGTTCACGTTAGACATCGCGACGCTGCAAACCGTGGCGGCCGCGATCCTTGATGAAAACGCAGTGTTGCTCGAAGCCAACGCCGGTTTCCTGCGCCTGCTGCCCGCGACTTTCACGCGACCGTTCGGCGCGAGGGTGGCACGCTTCTTTATCCAGCCCGATTTCGCCGCGCTGTCGGCGGCGGCAGCCTCGGGCGCCGACGACGGCTACCGCGGACTGCTGACAATCGGCGACCGAGCCGGCAAGACGCGCACCCTGCATGGCCGCGTGTGGAGTGTTGCCGGCACCCTCCGGCTGCTTGCGGAATTCGACATCGCCGGAATGGAAGCACTCATGGGCACCATGCTCGACCTGAACCGGGAGTCCTCGGTCGCCCAGCACGCGCTTTCGCAGGCGAACGTTTCGCTATCGCAGCGCGAGGAGCAAAGTGTCGAGGCATCGCTCACGGACGTTCTCACTGGCGTCGGAAATCGCCGCCGGCTCGATCAGGCGCTTCAGACTGAAATCAGCCGCGTGCGGCGCAATGGCGGCGTCCTCAGCGCGATCATGATGGATATCGATCATTTCAAACGCATCAACGACAGATATGGGCATGGCGCGGGCGACACGGTGCTCGCCAATCTGGGTACGCTTCTCAAGTTGCAGTTCCGGCTGACGGATGTCGTGACGCGCTTCGGCGGAGAGGAATTTATCATGCTGATGCCCTACGCGGACCTCGCCCGGGCGACATTGAAAGCCGAGCAACTCAGAAGCCTGCTTGCCGCGCAAATCATGGAACCGCTGGAGAATGCCGTTACCGCGAGCTTCGGTGTGGCGCAATTGTCGGACGAAGATGAACCGAAGTCCTTCCTTGCCCGCATTGACACGGCGCTCTATCAGGCGAAGGCGGACGGGCGAAACCGGGTTATCGTGGCCGCATCTTCGCCAACTCACTAACTGAGTCACCGACCCGCCCCAACCGGCGCCCAGTACGCGGGCATACGTCCGCATATCAAGTCCGGGACGCGTGACGAATCTTTCGCACCAGCCGGCCTGGTGTCTGCCAGCGAACAGCCCTCCGCCGTTTGGCATGCTGCTTTTCTGCCGCGCCGCGGTGATGCATTTACGGCAATCGGCGTAGTGTGCGCTGATGCGGAAAAAATGCGCAGACGGTTCTGCCGCAAGTCGGGCGATGGTAGGTCCAATGGCTTACGAGCCCTGCTTTTACGCGGAACAATTCCGGCGCCGCCCCCAGGAATTCGAAGTTCGTCAATGTTTTCAATCGGTGAACCCGAAAATCCGTTGTCATATAAAGGCGGCGCGGCAACGAGATGAAGAGCATATATGTGCGCTACCGCACGGAAGATTTTCCACCGCGCGACCACACTTCGTCCTGTCAGTTCCGGCTCGAGTACAAAAATCCGGCCGAAACCCGGAGCGGCAATGAAACGAAGAGGAAGCAGCTAAACCCCATGGACCCTGCGCGAGAAAAAGCACAAAAGAAATGCTCTGCGCCTGGCAGCGATCGCATCGACGGGATTGCTGGCGAGCGCGAACAACTTTCGGCCCGGATGCAGCAGTTTTATGGCATCAGCAAAGACGCGGCCGACGCCCGCATCGACGCCTTTGCCAATCGCACAGAGGACCATATAGAAATCCATAGGGAAGGCTGAAAGGCGCGAGCCCTGCGTGCACTTTTTCGCGGCCGCCACGCTTACGTTGTTCCTGTCATGCGCTGATCGGAAAGGGAGACAATCATGCGAACCCAAGTTAAAACATATCGGCGAACGCTAACGCACATGGCCAAATCTGCGTTGGTCCTGGCCGGCGCTGCCGGAATCGCGAGCTGCGCCGAGTGGATCCCGGCTTCGATCGGCACCCCCGGTTCGATCGTTGCGCCCGCTGCGTTTGCACCAGGCCTCGCGCAGCGTGGCAACCCGCCATCGGCCC
>JAYTOP010000020.1:0-3051 GCA_043747745.1 Pseudomonadota bacterium | reverse complement strand
CGCGACGGTCATCTCAACATCGCGGAGCTCGCGCAGCGCTGGGTGCAGACCAGCCCACCTGAGAAACCGCAGGACAAGGGGTCCATCCGGATCACGGTGAAGCATCTTCTGGCCAGCGACGGTGCGCTGACGTATCGCAAGGTCGCCGCTTCCGGCGTGCCCGCCGAAACGCAGGTGCTGCCGATTCGCCTTGAACTCGAGAATCTGTCGACCCTGCCGGATCGGGAAGGGCATTACACCGTGTCCGCGCGCCTTGCCGACGGCGCTGCGTTGACATGGCGCGGCGACATCGCGCTCATGCCTTTGCAATCGCAAGGCGATCTGTCGCTGGAAGGATTGAAACTCGCAACAGTGTGGAAATTCATCCGCGACGACGTGCGCCTCGCCGAACCGCAAGGCACCCTGAACCTCGCCACGCACTATATATTCGGCTATGCAAACGGCCAGCCGGATCTGGGCCTGAGCGGGCTTCGCATGACCACGGCGGGATTGCGTGTCGTGCGCGAAGGCTTCGCCGAACCGATCGTGTCGCTGAAAACGCTCGAAGCGCGCGACGGCAGCCTCCAGCTTGCGCGCCGCACAATCGTACTGCCGGTCGTTGCGCTGGGCAGCGGCAGCGTCGATGTCGCAAGGAACGCGGAAGGCATGTGGAATTGGGCCGGTTTCATGCGGGACCAGCCGTCGACCGCCGAAGCCGGGAAGCCGCGGGCAGTCGAGGCTGCGCAACCCTGGCATGTGGATCTGAAGGCCGTCAGCGTCGACGACGTGGCCCTGCGTTACGAAGACAGGCAGCGCCCGGCCCCGCTGTTGGTGCGATCCGCAGCCTTGTTCGGCAAGGCCGCAATCACGGCGGATACCGGCGGCGACACGCCGGGCGTGATCGTGCGCGACATCGACCTGCGGCTGAAGGATTTGCGCCTGCCCGCAGCCGATACATCCGCCGTCAGATTGACCGAACTGCACATCGAGAAAGGCCATCTGGACCTGGCAAAGCACTCGCTGGGGGCGGCGCGCCTTACCGTCGACGGCGGCACGCTGTTGATCGAGCGCGGGACGGATGGCGCATATCCGATCGCCACGAGCTTTGCGGGTAGCAACGAACCGGCATCGCCGCTGGCCCCGATGCATCCGTGGCGCTACGCCATCGATGCGGTCAGCGTGAAAGGCCTCGACGTGGCGCTGTCTGACCGGAGTTTTGGCAAGCAGGCGGTCGAGTACCGGTTCGGCGACGTCGCGGTCGCCGCAGACGGCATTGCGAATACCGGCGCCAAGCCGATGGCGTTCAACGCGTCCGCGAATATTGCCGGCGGCGGTTCCGTCTCCGCCAGCGGTTCCGCCGCCTCCGATCTGTCGAAAATCGACGCGAAGGTCAAGGTGGCGGCGATGGCACTCGTTCCGTTGCAACCGTTCATCGCACGCCACGTCGCGGTCGATCTCAAATCCGGCAGTGCTTCCGCGACCGCGACCATCGTCTATCGGCTCGCCGCTGGAAAGATTTCGCTGACGGCAAGCGGTCCCGTCGAACTGGCGAAAGTCCGGCTCAACGAGGCGGGCAGCGACGAAACGGTGCTTGCCTGGGAGAAACTCTCTGCCGCGGACGCCCGCCTGTCCATGGGACCCGACCGGGTGCTGATCAAGGAGATCATCGTGCAATCGCCGGAGGCCAAGATCGACATCTCCGAGCAGCGCGAGTTGAACCTGCTGCAATTGTTCAAGCGCGCATCAGTGCCCGACAAAATGCCGTCGCCGTCACGCGACGACGCCAAGCCATCCGGATTTCCGGTCCAAATCGGCGAAGTACGGTTGCGCGATGGCACGGTGAATTTCTCCGACCGCAGCCTGGCGCTGCCGTTTGCCACACAGGTGACGAACTTCACCGGCACGGCGACCAGCCTGGGAACGAATCGCGAGCGCCGCGCCACGCTGCAATTCGAAGGCGACATCGGCGAGTTCGGCTCGGTCCAGGTCGACGGGCAAATCGAGTCCTTCGCACCGAAAACCTTCACCGAAGTCCATGCAGCGTTCGAGAATGTCGACCTGCCCGACCTGACGCCGTACTCCGTCACCTTCCTCGGGCGCAAAATCGCCTCCGGCAAGCTCTGGCTCGATCTCAAATACGGCATCGCGAACAGCCAGCTCATCGGCGACAACGAGGTGACCATTCGCGACCTGCGGCTCGGCGAGGCCGTCGACTCGCCCACTGCGCTCAGGCTGCCGCTCGACCTTGCGGTGGCGCTGCTGACGGATTCCGAGGGAAAAATCCGCACGGCCGTGCCGGTCAGGGGCGACCTGAATAATCCCAAGTTCGCCATCGGCGCGGTGATCCGGGAAGCCATCGGCAATCTCATCGCGAAAATCGTGACTGCGCCTTTCCGCGCGCTCGCCGGCCTGTTCGGCGACAAGCACGGCAAGGACGATGCCGGCAGCGTCGCGTTCGAACCGGGCAGCGCGAAGCTGCGGGCTTCGGAAAACGAAAAACTTCAGGACGTGGCAAAAGTCCTGAGCGACCGGCCGCAGCTCAAACTGGTGGTGCAGGCGGCGTATGCGCCCGACACCGACCGCGCCGCAATGAAAGAAGAAATGGCAAGCAGGGAAGTTGCGCTGGCGCAGGGCCGCTCTCTCGAGCCGGGAGAAAGGCCGGCACCCGTGGTGTTCGACCGCCTCGCCACGCAACGCGCGCTGGAACGCCTGGTCAGCAAAAAAGCCGCCGATCCTGCCGTCGTCCGCAACCTGGTCGCGCAGTATGCCAAGAAGACGGGAACGCAGCCGCGGCGCGCAGGCATGCTCATGTCCGAAACCGGCGACGCGGAATTCTACAAGGCGATGTATGCGTGGCTGGTCGAAGCGGAACAGGTCAACGACGATGCCATGCAAACGCTCGCTGCAAGCCGCGCCAGCGCGGTGCTCGACAAGCTGCGCGCCGCGGGTACCGATCCGAAGAGGTTGCAGTCAGGCCCGGTTGCGCCGGGCAAGCAGAAAAACGACAAGGTTGTAACTGCAGAACTGATGCTGGAACCCGTCGGCGCGAAGCCGTTCACGGACTCGGGCGAC
>JAYTOP010000019.1:0-30027 GCA_043747745.1 Pseudomonadota bacterium | reverse complement strand
GCCAGCGACCGATCAGCACGGCGACGGACACCCGAAGTACACGACCGCTCTGTCGTACGTTGTCGCGCACACGCCGCGCGTTGCGTCTCAGCCATGGTCCGCGCCGGTCTACGATGGCCGCCGTGTCACGACTGACCCGCGCATCTTCTGCATGATCACCGCGCAGGATAAGAAAAACTCGTCGTGCCACTGCTATACCGAGCAGGCGACGCCCTATCAGGCGCGTTTGGATGACTCGCAATGCCGAAACATCGCCCTGTGGGGTAATTACGATCCGTACAAGGTCGAAGCGCGCGAGTCTCAGCCTGTCTCGCAGTCTGAGACGGTCCTGCGGCCCCAGGTCGATCAGCGGGGCAGCGGCTCGCACGTCGGGCCAGTCGTCGGCGTTCGCGCAGCAGCCGCACTACGGCCAGATTCACACCGAGTCTGCAGCGAACGACAAGGGTTACGACTCGCACGCGTTTCAGTGATCGCAGTAGCGCGCTGCGGTGCCGTCGGTAACTTGGTCGAACCCGTTCGGCAGCTTGTGGAACATCTGCTTCCCTATGCAGCGATAGCCAGCAGGCAACGGCAGCGGGTCCTGAGAGTGCGCCAACACGGGCGCTGCGCGGGTGATATTGGGATTCTCTTGGAAAATCGTTTCGTGCACTGGCTGCACGACGATAGTTGCTGCAGTAGATCGCGAAGCCGCTTGTTCTGAAGTGGCGTTCCTCTCGTCGATTGCCTCGTTTCGGTACACCATAGCCAGAAAGAGTGCCACGCTGATTGCGGCCGCACAGCCGCCCAATACGGCGATCAGGGTCCAAGGATTTATGCGGGGCGGCGTCGGGTCGTTTCTGCGCGTCATGGCGCAAGGGTACTCAATCGCGGGTGTGGGCGCAGCCCACGGTAACCGCCTTCGTGGGCGGCTCCACGCCCATCATCACGGCGACCGCTTTTCCCCGATACCGCGCGAACATCATCGCGGGCGCGAGCTCACCGCATGAAACGCGATCGCCAGCAGGCGATATAAGCATGCGGCCCCGGATGCGCCAGCCAGCCCACGGCCCCCACAGATCGCACGTTCCGTAGATAAGCCGCTCGTGCATCGCAGCTGCGCACGAGTTCGGGCATGCCTCGCCGTCAGGCCAGCAGTGCGGCTTGTCGATGTGCATGTGCGCTTCCTTGCGGCGTTGCAGTCTGCTCCGTCTCGCATGTAGTACACATTATGCGAAGTAGCCACAGCAGCAGCCCCGAGCCGACTGCTGCTGCTTCGTGAGTGTCTGCAATACTTTTCGGGCGTGCTCAATGCACCTGTTCATCGCAGCCAATCGCCGCCAGCCAATGCGTTCAATCCGAGCCGACGGCCCCACTAACCCCGCACACTGGCCAACCAACGCCAAAAGCTCCGATCAGTCTGAACTCCATCGCCAACAGTCCCGTTCCAATATCGACACCCAATTCGACCTTTCAGCGCCCTGATCCGGTTCCCTTCGCTGTCATGTCCTGAAGTTCATCCTCCATGGATGGTTGCGCCTCAAGCTGTCGATGCTGCAGCCGCGACTACGTCACCCTCCCATCGGACGTTAATCTGGTCATATTGACTCGGGAGGTTTTCTCGCCTTTCTCGCGAGATGCTACAAAGTCGAACCTGCGAAGTCGGCAATGTCCAGTTCCCGTATAGCGGCCGCGTCGATGCCGCCACGATACCGCCGTCCGGGAATGTATAGTTGCCGCAGATGGTGGGTGCGGTGCCCGGCCACGAATCGCGGAGAGATGTCATGGGTCTTTTTCAGGCAGTACGGGGTTCGATTGGCGGTGTGCTCGCCGACCAGTGGAAGGATTTCTACACAGTTCCGGACGGTCTGCCGGCGACGGCGGCGCTGTTCGCCGCGGTGCCGCATGGCACCAACGCCGGGCGCGGTTCGAACACGAAGGGTTCGTCGAACATCATCACCAATGGTTCGAAGATCGTCGTGCCCGAAGGGTATGGGCTGCTACTTTTCCAGGATGGCGCGGTCACCGGCTTCGCTGCGGAGCCCGGCGGTTACGAATGGCGATCGAACGATCCCAACTCGAAGTCGGTCTTCTCCGGCGACGGCATCGTCGATTCGCTCGTCAAGCAGAGCTGGGAGCGCTTCAAGTTTGGCGGCCGGCCGAGTTCGCAGCAGGCCGCGTTCTTCGTCTCGCTGAAGGAACTGCCGGACAACCGCTTCGGTACGCAATCGGAAATCTACTGGGACGACGCATTCCTGAAGACACAGGTCGGCGCGGTGACGCGCGGCTCGTACACGCTGAAGATCGTCGATCCGATCCTGTTCGTGAAGCACTTCGTGCCGGCCACGTACCTGCAGCCCGGCCAGGTCTTCGATTTCACCGACATCGACAACGCAGCCGCCAGCCAACTCTTCAACGAAGTGGTGGGTTCGCTTGCGCCAGCCTTCAGCCTGTACTCGAACGACCCAAGCAAGGGCAATCGCATCACCAAGCTCCAGCAGGATTCGGTCGGTTTCGCCAAGAGCCTGTCCGATGCAGTGGAGAGCGCCTATCAGTGGAAGTCCGATCGCGGCCTGGCGATCGTCAGGACCGCCATCGTGTCCATCGAATACGATGCGAACACACGCGAACTCCTCAAGACCGTGCAGCGTGCAGACGCGCTGTCTGGTGCGCGCGGCAACTCCAACCTGCAGGCGAGCGTCGCCGCGGGCATCCAGTCGGCGGGCGAACACGGCGGTCCGGCAGGTCTGGTCGGCCTTGGGATGGCGACGGGAATGCTCGGCGTCGGCGGCCTCCAGCAGCCGCTCGCGCCGGCCGCGCCCGCTGCCGACGACCCGATCGTCAAGCTGAAGAAGGCCAAGGAGATGCTCGACCTCGGCCTGATCACGCAGGCCGATTACGACGCGGTCAAGGCCAAGGCGCTGGGTCTGTAAGCCATCAATCGTGGGACGATCATGTCGAACGCCAATAACCCACCGCCACCGGAGTCTCCGCCCACCGGCCCGGGGTCGCCACGGGACGTGCCGCCGCTGCCCGGCAGCTTCCCGATCGATCCGATTACGCTGCCAAAACCGATCCGCGACGAAGTGCTGGCGCCCGACCCGGTCGCCATCGACACCTCGGCAGCCGAATTGAAGGACGGCCTCAACCGCTGCCCGAAATGTGGCTCGTCCGACATCCGCCAGAAGCCCGGCAGCGACTTGCTGATCTGCGCCTTCTGCCGCCACGAGTGGCAGGGCATGCGGGTCGAGGAGGAATTCGGGCTCGGCACGGGCATCGACAAGCTCGAGGGCACGGTCATCGCCTCCGGCGCGCGGGACATCGCGGCCGATGCCGCCAGCCTGATGACCTTCAAGTGCACCGCCTGCGGCGCCGAGGTGACGGTCAATACCGAAAACGCGATGACCGCTCGTTGCCATTGGTGCCGCCACGTCTTCGGCGTCAACGAGCAGGTCGCGAACGGCGCGGTGCCCGACGCGGTGTTGCCCTTCCACATCAAGAAGGAAGACGCGGTCGCGCGCATCCGCCAGTTCGTGGACAAGCGGCGGATGTTCGCGCTGAAGGCATTCAAGGAACAGTTCACGCCCGAGAATGTGACCGGCGTGTACCTGCCGTACATGATCGTCGATGGCAACGCGAGCGCCGACCTCGTCGGCCAAGCCGAGATCGAGACGCGCCGCTACACCCGGGGCAGCGGCAACGACAAGAAGACCTACTACGATGCCGACGTGTACCAGCTGGATCGGCACGTGGACTTCTGCGTCGACGACCTGCCGCTGGAATCCTCCACCGTACGCGGCAACCTGGACACGCGCGCCAACACCAACAACATCATCAACACGATCCTTCCGTTCGACACCAAAAACGCGGTGAAGTGGAACGCGTCCTTCCTGGCGGGCTACAGCTCGGAGAAGCGCGACAGCAACGTGGAGCAACTGCGCCCGCGCCTGGAGGACCAGTTGTTGTCGATCGCCCGCGCCCAGGTCGAATCATCGGTAAGCCAATACGATCGTGGCGTGCGCTGGGAGGCCGAACGCCTCGGCGTGCACGGCACGCGCTGGGTGTCGATGTACCTGCCGGTGTGGCTGTATTCGTACCACCAGCCCGGCCCCAACGGCGGCCTGCTGCACTACATCGCGGTGAATGGCCGTACCGGCGAGACCATGGGCAGCGTGCCGGTGCAGCAGTGGAAGCTCCTGCTGGCCGCAGTCACCGTCGGCGGCTTTCTCGAAACCATTGCACTCTGGATCGTGGGGCATTCGTCATGAGCAGCGACGGCGGAATGTGGATTCTCCTGGCCGGCCCCGCCGGCGCGACCGGCCTGTATTGGGCCTTGTACCGGTACTACCGCAACACCG
Organism: Pseudomonadota bacterium; assembly: GCA_043747745.1. Classification (GTDB taxonomy): domain Bacteria; phylum Pseudomonadota; class Gammaproteobacteria; order Xanthomonadales; family Xanthomonadaceae; genus SZAS-103. The sequence continues at coordinate 25,693 of JAYTOP010000019.1, read as the reverse complement.
ACAAATCGCACGCGTTCGAACGCGAAACCGCCGTCGTCGCCAAGCCGGTGACCGGCTCGGACCAGAAGGTCGACGAGGTGGAGGGCACGCAGGCAACGCGCATAAGCGGAGACAACGTGAGCGCGTACCGCACGCGCGTGCAGCGTATCGCCGGGGACAGCCAAGAAGGCGGATAAGTGAAATTCGTGGATGGACCACGATTTACTTCCAGCCGAAACCGTGGTCTGTCCCCGAATATTCGCGAACGCGAAACCGCCGTCGTCGCCAAGCCGGTGACCGGCTCGGACCAGAAGGTCGACGAGGTGGAGGGCACGCAGGAGACGCGCATCGGTGGAGACAATGTGAGCGCGTACCGGCAGCGCGTGGAGCGAGTTCATGGGGAGAGCGACTAAGGCAAATGAGAAAAAGCAAGAAAAGTTCGGCTTCATTTGTGTGCTTCAACAAATGAACCCGGCCCCCTTTTTTATTGGCCTCCCCCATTCGCACCCTGCTTGATCGATGCCTCGATCTGCTTCTTGATTTCAGGAGTCACCTGAATTCCTTTGTGCTCCAGTTCCCTCTGGAGGACGTTTGCGATTTCGGGCAACGCGCGGGGATCCGAAACGGGCAGTTCGAATTGCACCTGGCGAACTTCAAACGGTGATCGTGCGGTCAAGCGCATGACACTGATACGGACATATCCAGCGCCACTCACGTGGTACTGAACCTGATAGTCGTAATAGGCGGAGAAGCTTGGCGAAAGGGACTTGACGTAGGGCACCGTGCCACCCGTGGTGAAGAAGGTATAGCAGAGCCTGGCGCCCAAGAACGGGTGGACATCGGAAAACGATCCAAATTCGCGAAGCGCCACCTCAATGTCGTCACCGGTGTCCTTGATGTCCTTGGCCCGCTCTTCGGGCGTGTACGCTGGCGGGTAGTGCATCTGCGCCGCAAAAGCATGTGCGTCACCGCGCTGCAGGATGTCCAGCATGTGCTCGGCAAAAACTCGGCTCTCCATCGCATCTGAACGTGGAGGTGCCGAAGACGCGCCGGACGCCGGCATTGGCTGGACCGGCCCTGAGACCTGCGCCGAAGGCGAATTGCCACAGGATCCATTGCACAGGACGAGCAGGACGACGAGCCAGTTAATGAACAGTCTGCGCATGTGTCGCATCCAGATAGAGAATGGGCGTGTTGGGGTGTAAAGCGGATGGGCTTGATGGGTGTCCCTGACACCTTACTCTTTCGTCCGGGCACTTCCGAGCAATACCTGGGAAACGTCGTCAGCGACACTTCATCACACTACAAAATGGAATGAAAAGTGTCTGACACCGTTTCCCCCTCGCATTCCCGCGCACTACACTGTCCCGATGCCCGACCTCGTCCGCCTTGCCCATCGTGTTGCCGAGCTGGCGGCCTGCACGCGCGCCGACGCCGAGAACTATATCCAGAACGGCGGGGTGTCGGTCGATGGGCGCGTGGTCGAGGCACCGCAGCACCCGATCACCAGCGAGCGCGTCACGCTCGCCGACGATGCGCGGCTGGAACCGGTCGAGCCGGCCACCATCCTGTTGCACAAGCCGACGGGCTTCGACACGATCCGGGGCCCCCACCCCGCCGCGGCCCTGGTGACGCCGGCGACCCACTGGGACCACGACCCTTCCGAGATCCGCGTGTTGCAGCGCCACTTCCTGCGGCTGACCCCGCTGGTGCCGCTGGAGGCCGAAGCCAGCGGCCTGATGGTGCTGAGCCAGGACGGCCGCGTCTGGAAGCGCCTCACCGAGGACTCCGGCGAGATCGAGCACGAATACGTGGTCGAAGTCAGCGGCGACATCGGCCCCTACGGACTGCACGAGCTCAAGCACGGACTGGCCTACGGCGGCCGCGAGCTTCCGCCGTGCAAGGTCAGCTGGCAGAACGAGACCCGCCTGCGCTTCGCCATCAAGGACGTGCGCAACGGTCAGCTGCGTGACATGTGCGCGCAGGTCGGGCTGGACGTGATATCGATCCGGCGACTGCGCATCGGCCGGATTCCGCTGGGCCGCATGCCACTGATCAGCGGCCCCGAGGGCGCACTACCACCCGGCCAGTGGCGCTACCTGCCGGTCGGCGAAAAGTTCTGAGCATGCGAACTTTGTCCGGGAAATTGGGCCACCCCATTTCTTCACCGTGAAGATCAACATTCCGATGACAATCAGGGCGAACTTCGCAAGTCGATCCCAAGCAGACATGGACGACCATCCGCTTTGGGGAAGCAATCCTTGGCGCGCAGCCCAGAAGACAGGGCAGTCTCTGAACGCGCGGACGGACCTTCCGTCCATCGCGCGGCACGGCCTCGGCAGATCCGGTGATTGCGTTCGATCGCCTTCTGCGCGTCAAGACGTAGTGGCAGAATTTCGCTTCCTGGCGTTTGCGTCATGGAGCCATGCCGTCAGTATCGTGCGCGGCATTGGGTTTTGGGGTCGATCTGGAAGAGTCAGGATAGCCGGTGAAGAATGCCGTTTCTGCGCCAGTCAATCGGCACGACGCTTAGCTTTTTTTTTCGGACAAGACGTGATGGCAATAATTCGTGGCATCCTCGTTTTCATTGTGCTGCCCATTGCGCTGTACTACGCTGGGGCGGGAATGCGTGAGATAAAAGTGGTCTACGCTGTCGGGATGGTTTTTATTGCCTCTACAAACAGAAGTGACCTTGGAGAAACGCGGAAACGATGTCGGAGACACGGGTCTATCACGGTACTTTGAACTTCGGCCCGCACGGCCACTTGGCTCAGGCGTTGGACGATGACTTCACCGTTTGATCCTCCATCGCCTCCGAGCGCTGCGCCGGACGCCATCGCGACCCGTGGCAAGTGCCCATGGACCGTACTGGCCGCGATGGCTCTGCTGCTCTTGTACGCCGCCATTCTCATCGGCCGCAATGCTTCTTGTCAGGCTGCCATGGCGGCTGAACCAGATGCAGTTCTTCCAGGCCGTCGTCGCTAGCACGCGCGTCCTTCTCCTGGCCCTCGCGGGCGTCCTGCTGCTTTTTCGTTCTGCGAAGGACTGGTTCGCGTACAAGGAGTCGCTCGAGCGCGCCAGCTACCCACCCAGGGTCTCGGCCGCGCTCGACCTGCTCGCCGCCGCCGGCGTCCGGCGATACCGCGCGGCCCCGTCCTACTGCCGGATGCTATGGCGCCGCGGCTTCGTGGTCCCGCCGCCGCATTTCGCGGGCTTGCTCACCCATTGCACAACCGCCGGCATTGGCATTGGCGTCGCGACCTGGATGTTCCTGTTTGCCCTGTACAACGCCCCGCCGGAGCGTTTCCTGCAATTCCTGGCATTCGCAGTCGCCGCCGGGTTGCTGGCTGCCGTTGCAAGGGCGGCGTACTACCGGCGTGCGGCCGCTCGATACCACCTTCCTCCGTGGTCTTCGCTTCCGGATGGAGCGACGCCTGGACGTCGTCCAGCCTGGCTGACCCGACTCGTCCCGCTCGCACCGCCGGTTGTCTACCTGTTCGCCGCAGTCGGGCTGTGTTTCTGGCTGGGCGTGTTCGCGCCCAACATCAACCAGGTCAAGGGCACTGCGATCGCGGAGACGCCGCTGGTCGACGTGGCCGGCCACAAGCACACCTTCCGCGAGCTGCGTGGGAAAGCCACGACGCTTTATTTCTGGGCTACTTGGTGCGGCCCTTGCCTCAGCCACATGTCAGACCTGTCAAACGGCCAGCGGCTTCCAGCCAACGAGCCCTTCCTGCCTGTCGCAGTGGAAAGCGATCCCAAGGCTGTAACGGCCATGCTGAAACGGCTGGGCTACCACGGGGCGGTGTGGGTGGCTACGGACGGCCAGGCGCTCCTCCTGCGTCGATTCGCGGGCAACGACAAGCATGCAGTCCCGTTCGTCGTGAAGCTGGACGCCGCCGGCACGATCCTGGAGGCCCGCTACGGCGATTCCGCCGTGATCGCCAACGACCCCGTGAAAACGTGCAGGAACGACGGCAACGACGACGCGAAGCCCAGGGTCGCCGCCTGCACCACGTTGATCTCGAAAAGTGGAGCCAGCGCAGCGGACATTGCCGACGCGTACTGGCATCGCGCCCGCGCCTACGAGCGCCTCGACGACAAGGCGCACGCGCTCGCCGACCTGGACGCCTTCCTCCTGCACCGGCCGGACAACGCCAGGGCCCTGGCCATGCGCGGCTACATGCACGGAGTCCAAGGGGACACCGATTTGGCCATCGCGGACGTCGAGCAGTCGATCCGGCTCGATGGGGGATCGGCCCCCGCCTTCGGGAATCTGGGAACCGGGTACTTTCACAAGCGCGACTTCGATCGCGCGGAAGTGAACTACGGTCACGCGATCGACATGTCGAAAGACGACACCTATGCCTGGGCGCATCGCTGTTTCACGCGTGCCGTTATCGGGAAGCACTTTGACGCGGCCCTTGCGGACTGCGACGAAGCGATGAAGCTGAGGTCGACGGCTACGGATCCGGGCGAGTTGGCCGAAGTGCTCGGCTTCCGCTGCTTTGCGCACTACCGGATGAAACATTTTCGCGAGGCGGTTCAGGACTGCGATACCGCGATAGCGCACAACGCGACGTACGCAGAGGCGCTGTATGTGCGTGGCCTCGCCAAGCGCGCACTCGGTGACGCCTCCGCGTCCGACGACATCGGGCAGGCCAGGAAGATCGACCCGAAAATCTCCGCGACCTACGCGGGCTACGGCGTGCCCGAAACACCTTAGGATCGAGGGCTGGGCAGGCAAGCCCAGCTCTTCGTTATTAGCGTTATTGGGGCCAGAGAACATATCCGCTTCAGCGCTATTGGGGCCAGAGAACATATCCGCTTCAATCGAAAATGTTCTCTGACCCCTTTTTTTCCAGCGTGTGGTCGCCGCCGATGGCTCGCGCATGCGCATGTCCACGCGCGCCGGTACCCACCTGAAGGTCGGCCTTGCTGACGTCGTACTCACGGCGCAATTGGCTCCCGCGATCCGGTTGGGAGTAGAGTTTGGCTTCACGAGTCTCACCTGCAATCGCCCACCATCCTGCGGTAGCCGGTTGCATCGAATCGTCGGACTGCCGATCTCTTCCGGAGTCATCCCATGACCTGCCGCCTGTCGCTTTCGCTGGCCTGCATGCTGCTCGGCGGGCTTTGCGTTGCCGCCCCGCTCCCCACGATCCACAAGCGCATGCCGATCAAGCCGATCGCGCAACCCATGCAGGCGCTGCAACGTTCGATTGAAGTCGGCTCGCTCACCCTGCATCGTTGCCCGGATGCCCCGGGTTATTGCGGGTCGGTGGTGCGCGCGCTCGACCCCACGAACCAGGTTTGGGGAACGATCGCGATCCAGTTCGAGTATTACCCGCATACCGACCAGTCCCAGCCCGCATTGCAGCCGATCATGGCGGCCGAAGGCGGGCCGGGTTATGCGACCACGGGTTCGCGCGACGGATATCTGGGGCTGTTCGCACCCCTGCGCGACCGACGCGACATCCTGCTCGTCGATGAGCGCGGCACCGGAAAATCACAGGCGTTGAATTGCGCGCTTTTGCAGGGCGAACCGGACTCCCGCGCACCCGGAATCCAGGCGTGCAGCGCGCAGCTTGGCGACACGCGTTATCTGTATGGAAGCGGGTTTGCGGCGGACGACGTGGCGGCGATCCTCGACGCGCTGGGGATGCCGGTCATCAACCTCTATGGCGACTCCTATGGCACCTACTTCGCACAGACCTTCGCCGGGCGGCATCCGGACCGGCTGCGTTCGGTGGTGCTCGACAGTGCCTACCCCGTGCGCGGCCTGTCGCCGTGGTATCCGGAAATCGCGATCACCGCGCGTTACGCGTTCGACGCCGCGTGCCAACGTTCGCCCGCGTGCAGTGCGCTGCCCGGCACGTCGATGCAGCGCATCAATGCCCTCGTCGCATCGCTGCGCGCGCATCCGTTCTCGGGCCGGACGCACGATGCAAACGGCGTGCCGCGCAACGTCACCGCGAACGCGACGAACCTCGCCAACCTGATGGTGGCGAACGCGACGCAATCGGTGGTGTACCGCGAACTCGATCCGGCCGCGCGCGCTTTACTTGATCATGGCGATCCCACTCCGCTGCTGCGCCTGCTCGCAGAAAACCAGTTGACCGATACATCCGGCGGCGTGCCGAGCGACCCGGCCGCATTCAGTTCGGCGATATTCATTGCCGTGAGTTGCCAGGACTATCCGCAGATCTACGACATGAACGCGCAGTTGCCGCTGCGCCACAAGCAGCGCAACCGTGCCTTGCTCGACAAGCAACAGACCGACCCCGGCGTGTATGCGCCCTTTACGATCGCCGAGTTCGACAAAGTTTCACTCGATACCAGCGTGCTCGATCTTTGCCTGGGCTGGGAGGCTCCGGCTGTCGCGCCTGCGTATCCGCCGGGCGAGCCGGTACCGCCGAACGCAGGGTTCACGCAAGCGCCGGTGCTGGTGATGTCGGGCGACCTCGATTCACTCACACCAGCCTTGCAGGGAACGCAGGCAGCGGCACTGTTCGAGCATGGCCGCCAGCTCATCGTCGACAACAGCTTTCATGTGACCGCAGTGGGCGACCAGGACAATTGCGCATCGGGCATCGTGCAGCGCTTCGTGCGCACGCTCGATCCGGGCGATACCACGTGCGCGCAACACGTTGCCGAAGTGCATCTCGTTCCGCGTTTCGTGCACACAGCGCAGGAACTCGATCCCGCAACCGCGCGCGCCGGCAACCAGGGTACCGATGTCGACCTGCGCGTGGTCGCCGCCGCCGCGCAAACGCTCGGCGACGCCCTCGCACGTTGGTGGATCAACTACAGCGGCAACGGCGTCGGCCTGCGTGGAGGCAGCTTCAGCTATTCCTCACCGTCGAACCTCACATTCTTCAAGCTCAACAAGATGCTCTGGGTCGACGACGTGCAAGTCTCGGGGAAAATGAGCTGGGACTACGACTATCCCGGCGCGGTCACGGCCCAGATTCATGTCGTCGGCGGGCCGAACGAAACCGGTGACCTGACCTTCGCATGGAACAGCCACGTACCGCTGGCGCAGGCCACGATCACCGGGAAGATCGGCGGCCGCAACATTGCCGCGACGATGTATGCGCCATAGCTGGCGGCTCTGCATGCACGTTCGATTGTCGGGAGCCCTGCCAACCCACCCGATTCAGCCGTCGTGCGTCAGGCCGGTGGTCCGCTTCTGCCACGGCTGCAACGTGCCGTTGAAGACCAGGCTGTAGATGCCCACCACCCATACCGAAGCGGCCGCCCACCCAGCGAGGATGTCGGATGGATAATGCACGCCGAGGTAGATGCGCGAGAGCCCGACCAGCAGCACGAACCATGCTGCGGCGATCGTCACCGGCCAACGCCAGCGCCAACCCCAGCGCGAACGCGGATACCAGCACAGAAAGATCACCACCCAGGCGAGGGTCATCGACCCCATCGCATGGCCGCTCGGAAAGCTGTAGGTGGTTTCTGCAGGCGCGATCGATTGCCAGAGACCAGGTCGCGCACGCATGAACGAATGTTTGGCCGCGATGTTCAGCAGCAACGAACCGATGATCGCGATACCGGCGAACAATCCCTCGCGGACATGGCGTCTAGCCGCCAGCGCCACCACCAGCAATGCATCGACCGGTATCACGCCCCAGGTGTAACCAAGTGCCGACATGAAAATGAAGATGCGGTCGAGACCCGCATTCGCCATCGCATGCATGGTCTGCTGGATCGGCAGGTCGAATGCAAACACGTCGCCTTCATGCAGGTCTTCGACCAGTGCCCCGAACCCCCACAGCGGCAGCAGCACGCCAGCGAACACCAGCAGCACGCGCCAGCCATGCTTGCGCAAGAACCGCAGGACGTAACCCAGTTCAGCACGCGCAGTGCGCGCAAGTGATTTGCGGACGCCGCGATGCTTGCCCGGAACCTCGCCTGGTTGTTTGTCCATGTCGATCCATCTCCATCGTCGCTGCAGCGCCTTCGCATGAAGGAAGACTAATCCTTGCAGCCTGCTTCGAAACGAAGCTTGCATGATCGGGCGTCGATCCAGCCTGGCTCTGTCAGGACTGGCTCCGACCTGCCTGTCCTGAATAGCCTGCTCTGATTAACACGATCGCGCAGTATCATCGACGAAACGGAGCGTGGCCACATGGATGAACCGGGATCAGGATCAAGTCCGACACCGATCGCCGTCATCGTCAACGCGCGCTCCGGTAGCGGTCATGATGATTCATGGGTCCGGCAGGTCGAGGAGACGTTCCATGCGCACGGCATGCATGTGCAGGTCGTCCTCGCCCGTGACGCTGCGGCGATCCAGCAAGCGACGCAGCGCGCAACGAACGGATCTTCTCCAGGCATGGTGATCGCAGGTGGCGGCGATGGCACGATCAACTGCGTCGCCGCGCAGCTTGTGGGCAAGGACATTCGGCTGGGCGTGTTGCCGTTGGGTACGCTCAATCACTTTGCCAAGGACCTCGGCATCCCGCTGGAACTCGACGCCGCCGTGCGCACGATCGCGGCAGCGCACACGACGCAGGTGGATGTGGGTGAGGTCAACGGCCACATCTTCCTCAACAATTCAAGCCTCGGCATGTACCCGTTGATGGTGCAGGATCGCGACCGCGAACAACGCTCTGGCATGGGCAAATGGCCAGCGTTGGTCAAGGCGAGCTGGAAAATTCTGAGTGCGCATCGCTCTGAAAAGATGCATCTGGTGGTGGACGGCCACGCGATCGAACGACGCACTCCGCTGGTCTTCATCGGCAACAATGCGTATGTGCTTTCGGGCTTCGCTATCGGCGCACGCAGCAAGCTCGATGGCGGCTTGCTGAGCCTGTATATCGTTCCGCGCGAACGCCGCTGGAGCTTGATCTGGCTGGCGATTCGCGCGTTGTTCGGGCATCTCCACCAGGACAGCGATTTCCAGGCGATGACCGCTGAGGACATCGTGATCGATGCGCGCCGCGTCCGGATGCGCGTGGCCACCGATGGCGAAGTCGAACAACTGGCGACCCCCCTGCACTACCGCATTCGCAAACGCGCGTTGTGCGTCATCGTGCCGGCGAATCGTCCATGACTATGCGAGCAGGCTGAGGCCCTCATGCGAACGTTGGTGCATCTTTCGGATTTGCATTTCGGTCGCGTCGACGCGACATTGCTCGCGCCATTGACGCAGACCATCGCATCGCTCGCTCCCGATATGGTCGTCGTCTCCGGCGACCTCACCCAACGCGCCCGCATCGCCCAGTTCCAGGCGGCGCGGCAATTCCTCGACACCCTGCCAACACCGCAAATCATCGTTCCCGGCAACCACGACGTGGCGTTGCACAATGTCGTGCGTCGATTCCTGCGTCCGCTCGATCGTTACCGGCGTTATGTCACCGACGACCTCGAACCTTTTTATGACGATGCGGAAATCGCGGTCGTCGGCATCAATTCGGCGCGCTCGCTGACCATCAAGGGCGGCCGCATCAACCCGGTACAAATCGCCCGCGTCCGCGAACGGTTTGCGCAAGCGAGCAAGCAGGCGATCAGGATCGTGGTGAGCCATCACCCATTCGATGTGCCCGAAGCTCACGGCAACGCCATCGTCGGTCGCGCGTCGATGGCGATGGAGGCATTCGCCGCATGCGGCATCGACCTCTTCCTCGCCGGCCATCTGCACCTGAGCCACACCGTGAGCACCGCAGCGCGCTATCGCATCCCCGGATTCGCAGCGCTGGCCGTGCAGGCCGGCACCGCAACCTCCACCCGCCGCCGCGACGAACGCAATTCCTTCAATGCGATCCGCATCGAATCAACGCGTATCGCCATTCAGCCGCATGTCTGGAATCCGGACGCAGGGCAGTTCGAGGCATCGACGGACACGGCATTCGCGCGCGGCCCCGAGGGATGGGCACCCGTTCCCTGCTGATTGTCATGCAATCAGTGCGAGCACATAGCCCGCGTCAAAGCTGGAGATTTTACTGGCGAGTCCGCCCCAATAGGCGGATCAAGGCATGCTCCGCTTGAAGTTGGCAGGCGATATTGATTCCCTCTCCTGCGGGAGACTGCAGGCGCAGGATGCGCCTGCGAACAGCAAAGCTGGCCCGGAGGGTGAGCGCCATGGAAGGCGCGAATCAGGTGGCGCGCAGCGCCGGATGAGGGCAAACATCGGATGAGGGAAGGAACCTCTCCTAACATGTTCAGACGATTCCTATCGCCCTGGCATCGCCTGCAGATAAGCCGACACGTCATTGATGTTCTGCTGGGTGAGTTGGTGGGCCACGGTCTTCATGACCGCTCCTGCCGGACGTTCGTCGGTGCTCCGGAAGACTTTCAACTGCTTGGCCAGATAGTCCTTGTGCTGTGCGGCGATGCGCGGAAACGCTGCATTGCCCATGCCGTCCGGGCCGTGACAACTGCCGCATGCAGGAACACTGCTGGCGGCGATGCCGTCGGTGAAGATGGTTTTCCCTGCGGCGATTCGACCCGGCTTGCCCTCGACAGGCTGCGGCTCAAGTTTCTGGCTCGCGAAATGCGTCGCCAATTCCTGGATCTGCTTGTCGGTGAGGTTGTGGCTCAACCCCCACATGTACTCGAAGCCTGCAGGATCTTCGCGGCTGTGATTCTTGAATTCGTGCAGTTGCGAGGCGATGTACGCCTCCTGCTGCTGCGCCAGGTTCGGAAAATTGGGCGATGTGCTGTTTCCGGTCAGGCCGTGGCAGTTCGAGCAGACCTGCAAGGCCAGCGTGTTGCCGGACACATTCGGATTGGCGGTATCGCGCGAGCGTTCCACGTTCGCGCATCCAGCCGCCAAGCCGACCAAGACCACCGCCAGCACCACGCGTGTTGTGTTCATTCCGCCATCCTCCAGGAACTGTCGTGCAACGGGTGAATCGTGATATCGCGTACAGCCATGTAGCGGCGTGCGATCAGTACGCTCCCCAGACATACAGGAACAGCGAATTGTTGTCGCCTGGATTGCGCCCCAATCCGTCGTAATTGTGCGAGACACCATTGAACTTGCTGTAATCAGTGTACTGGACTCCAATACGCACGTTCTGTAGCGGTGTCCAGAAAGTCTCCCAGGTCCAGCCCTTGATGGCAGGGTTGCCGGAGACGTTGCCGAAGACGCGGGTCGGATCGTACAACGCCGAGTCGGTCGTGCCGGTCTGGCTGAAGTGCGCGAGGCTGGCACCGTATTTCGCCTTGTAGACGTAGGTCGCCTTGGCGCGCAGCACCTTGGTCGTATCGCTCGCATTGGTGTTCGGCAATGGGTTGCCATCGACATCCGATACCGGCTGGTTGGCGAGGAAACCCGGCACGCGATGGGTGTCGCGCATGTAGGCCAGCTGTGCGGTGAAACTGTGCGGATCGAGCAGGTACTGGTATTGCGAATCGAAACCGATGTCGCGGAAATGGTGCACGCTCGTCGGATCGGAGGTGTCGAGCGGATCAGCGTAGACGTCGGCGACCATGCCTGACGTACCGACCATCCATGTGTGCGGTCCCCACGTGCGGCTGAGGGTCACGCGCCAGTACGGATTGGTCCCTTGCAGCTTGGTCTTCTCTGCATCGGGTACGCCAGCGCTCATGAACGATGTCAGCCCCTTGGCTGTGCGGTAGCCGCCGAGTTCGACATACAGCATCTGGTTCCAGAAGAGGTAGCCGTTGATGCCGGAAATATTGCCGCCCGCAGCGATGCCCGGATACGGCGTGGCACCGTCGATGAACGCGCTGCTTCCAGGACTTGGCACCGGCACGTACTGCATCCACGCCGCAGCGGTATTCCATGGATCGGCGAACGAAGGATTGCTGTTGGCGGAAATGCCCCAGATCAGGTCGGTCTTCGCGTCGACATGGCGATCGGCGTAGCGGATCTCCATGTTGTCGGCACTGCTGTGACCATGCCACTTGCCGTCGCCCGACTGGGCGGCATAGTTGTCGTAGGTGACCTGCAGGAAAGCGCCGATGTTATTGGTCACCTTGCCAGCGAGGAACACGCTGGCGGTCGCGAAGATCAGGGAATTGTTCTTCTGGAAATCCGCCTTGGGATCATCGCTCTTGGAGGTGTTGAAGACGTGCGAATCGCTGACCACGGCCATTGCGGACAGAGGCACCGTGCGCTGACCCATGGTGTATCCGGTGAGCTTGAATAACCGGCCGTACTGGGTGAGTTCCGGAAACTGCCCGCCGGCATGGCAGGCCTGGCAGTTCTGCCCGGTCTGGCGCGCGAAAACCGGCAGCGCCATGGAGTTGGCTGGCCACAGCGCGGCTGCTGCAATGGCCACTCCAGCGACGAGCGATAGCGGCATCCGGGGTATCGCCGCAAATCGACGCGAAGATCCCTGTTCGAGGTCGTGCGGATATGCAATCAGCGCAGTCACTGTGTTCTCCTTCATGCAGCTGCCATCAGGTCAGCGATAATTCGAATGACGCCACTCAAGCCGACTTCTTCGCCCAGGCCGAGCACCATCCCTTGGGCGAAACGCTGAAACCGGCGAAGAGTGCGCAAGCACCAGTGGCAACCGTGAAAAGCTGGCAATTCGCGCACGCGCTGCCCGGCTTGAAGCTTGGATGCTTGGTGGAACTGGCATCCTCGACATAACCAAGAGCCTTGGCTTGCGGGTTGTCCAGCGGCAGCTTTGCCAAGCCTGCGGCACGGGATTCACCCGTCATGCGCATGGCGATCGGGAAGGCAGCGCTCACCAGCGCTGCGCGGATGAGAAAGCGGCGACGAGAGGAAATAGGCGGATTCATATAGTGGCACCCAAGGAGTGGCGGATTCACCCTAATCCCCTTGCCAACTGCGCGTATTGATCTGGATCAACAGCGCCTGCCGTGGGTATCAGGCTGAATCGAGCGTACGCGGAATTCCTGGTTTGCTTTGTACGCTGGCGCACATGCATGAGAACCATCGTCGCGATGCAGCAGTTCCTCGTAGCGTATTTCGCTGCGAAAAACGACCAGATATCGATCGGTCGGCAATCCCGCCATGCGCTACTCCTTCACGATCTGCGGGTCATGCCGTGCACGCAGGACAGCAGTGACATCATGCAACCCCAGGCCGCGTACGCGCAGCAGCACGGTCAGGTGATAGATCAGGTCTGCTGCCTCGCCAAGCAGTGCAGCATCGTCCTGCACCACCGCCGCGAGCGCGGACTCGACGCCTTCCTCGCCGACTTTCTGCGCGATGCGGCGGATGCCTGCATCGAAGAGTTGCGTCGTGTAGCTGCCTTGCGGCCGGTCGTCATGGCGCTTCGCGATCAACGCATCGAGTTCGGCGAGGAAATCGCCGGGTGCGTCGGCGAAGCAGCTCACGGTACCGCGATGGCAAGTCGGGCCCTGAGGCCGCGCTTGCACGAGCAGGCTGTCGTTGTCGCAATCGGCGGCAATCGACACAAGCTCCAGCGCATTGCCGCTGGTTTCGCCCTTGACCCACAAGCGCGCGCGGCTGCGGCTGTAGAAAGTCACGCGACCGCTGGCGAGCGTGGCTTTCAGCGCGGCACGATCCATGTAGCCGAGCATCAGCATGCGCTGCGTCACGGCATCCTGCACGATCGCAGGCAGCAAGCCTCCCTGCTTGTCCCATGCAAGCATTTCCATCCTATCGCTGGTCAGATTCGAAGTGGCTGGGTCATTCATAATCTCGCACCTCAATGCCGCTATCGCGCAAGACGCGCTTGAGTTCCGGAATCCGCACGCTGCCGTCGTGGAAGATGCCCGCCGCGAGCGCAGCATCCACATCGGCTCGCACGAACGCGTCGACGAAATGCGTGCTGCTGCCGGCGCCGCCGGAGGCCACCAACGGCACCTCGCACAGCGCGCGCGCCGCCGACAACTGCGCGATGTCGTAACCCTCGCGCACGCCGTCGCTGCCCATGCAGTTAAGCACGACCTCACCTGCGCCCAGTCGTTGCACTTCGACGATCCAGTCCAGCGTGCGCAAAGGCAATGCTCGCGTCGTATCGGCATCTCCGGTGTCGCGATGCACGCGCCATTCGCCATCCGGGTCGCGCAGCGAATCGATCCCGACGACCACGCACTGGCTGCCGAACGCGTCGGCGAGTTCCACGATCAATCCGGGTCGGCGCAATGCAGGCGAATTCACCGAGACCTTGTCGGCGCCGGCATGCAGGATCGCACGCGCATCGGCGACGCTGCTGATACCGCCGGCCACGCAGAAGGGAATGTCGATGATCCGCGCAACACGTCCGACCCAGCCGCGATCGACCGTGCGCTGCTGCGGACTCGCGGTGATGTCATAGAACACCAGTTCGTCCGCGCCTTCGTCGCGATAGCGCAGCGCAAGTTCCTCGATGCCTCCCATCACGACATGGTCGCGGAAGCGCACGCCCTTCACTACAAAGCCATCGCGCACGTCGAGGCAAGGGACGATGCGGCGGCTCAACATACCAATGCCTCCGCAAGATCGAGCCTGCCTTCGAGCAGGGCGCGCCCGAGTACGACGCCAGCGCAACCTGCAGCGCACGCGGCGCGCACATCGGCAAGATCGCGCACGCCGCCGGATGCCTGGATCGCAATACCCGGCGCTAACGCATGCAACTTCCGGTACAGATCGAGGTTCGGTCCGGATAACATGCCATCGCGCGTAATATCGGTGCACAGCAAGTGGCGCATACCTGCTGCGACATAGCGCGCAAGCACCGACTCGAGATCATCGCTCGGCCTGTTGGAATCCAGCTCGGTCCAGCCATGCACCGGCAATCGCCAGCGTCCGTCGGCACCCTCTCGCGTATCGAGTGCGACGACGATGCGTTCGCTTCCGTATTGTGCGATCCAGCTCGACACCATGTTCGGCGCGCGTACGGCAAGCGACCCGACCACGACGCGATCCGCACCTGCATTCATCAAGGCTTCCACATCGGCTGCGGAACGTACGCCACCGCCAGTCTGCACGCGCAATGCGGTGAGCGACTTGATCCGTGCCAGCAAGGGCACAAGCGTATAACCACCCGCACGCGCTGCATCGAGATCGACCAGATGCAGCCACGTCGCACCAACCTGCGCATAGGCTTCAGAGAGCGCGCACGGATCGTCGCCGTAGCGCGTTTCCTGCGCATAGTCGCCCTGCCGCAGGCGCACAACGCGTCCGTCGCGCACGTCGATCGCTGGATACACAGTGAAGTCGCTGGTGAAATCGGCGCTCATGCCGCCAGCCCCAGGAAGTTCGCGAGCAGCTTGAGCCCGACAGGGCCGGAACGTTCCGGGTGGAACTGCGCACCGGCGATGTGTCCGTTCTGCACGACGGCGGCGAAACGCGCGCCATGTTCGCTGGATGCGATCGTGTTGTCGTCTTCGTCGGCTGCGTAGCCGTGGACGAAATACGTTTGCGCACCATCGGCGATGCCGTCGAGCAACGCCGTTGCACCACGCTTGCGCAGACGATTCCAGCCCATGTGCGGAATCCGAACGCCAGGTCCGGCGCGCATCTTGCGGACGCGTCCCGGCAACAGACCGAGGCAATCCACATCGCCCTCTTCCGACGATGCATGCAGCAACTGCATGCCAAGGCAGATGCCGAGCAGCGGTCTATCGAGCTTGCGCAAGGTGTCAACCAGGTCGAGCTCGCGCAAGCGTTGCATCGCAGTAGCGGCCGCACCGACGCCAGGCAGGATCACCCGATCCGCGCGACGGATCGTGTCGCCGTCGCCGCTCAGCTCGGCATCCACGCCCAATCGCTGCAACGCATAACGCACCGAGCCGATGTTCGCACCGCCGGAATCGACGAGCACGATGCGCATCACAGCATTCCCTTGGTGCTGGCCACCACGTTGCCATCGCGCTGGAGTGCCATGCGCAATGCACGTGCGACGACCTTGAAGCAGACCTCGACCATGTGGTGGGTGTTCTCGCCGCGAACCCGCAGGTGCAGGTTGATTCCGCCCGCGTCGCAGAGCGAGCGGAAGAAATGCGGCACGAGTTCGGTCGCGAGGCCACCGACTTCGGTGCGTGGAAACGTGCCATCGAAGACGAAGTACGCGCGGCCAGACAGATCGAGCGCGGCCTCGGCCAATGCCTCGTCCATCGGCAGCACGAACGCCGCACGCAGCCCAGCGCCGTCTGCTTCGACAACGCGCTCGGGCGCAGAGCCATAGCGCGCGATGCCGCGTTTGTCGCCGAGCGCCTGCCGCAATGCTTCGCCAATGGCCAATGCGCAATCCTCGACGGTGTGGTGCTCATCGACCTGCAGGTCGCCTGCGCATTGCACGCTGAGTGCGAATCCGCCGTGCTTGCCGAGCTGTTCGAGCATGTGGTCGAAGAAAGCGTGGCCGGTCGCAATCGATGGTTCGGCTGTACGGTCGAGGTCGACAGCGACTTTCACTTTTGTTTCGCGCGTCGCGCGCTCGACCTCGCCGCTGCGACCGGCATTGCAGAGCGCGTCGGCAATCGTCTTCCAATCCTCACCACCTGGTGCGATCAGGAATCCACGCACGCCGAGATTGCGTGCGAACTCCAGGTCGGTTTCGCGATCGCCGACCATCGCGCTGCGCGCGAGATCGACGGTGCGGTCGCGCAGGTAATGCAGCGCCAGGCCAATGCCAGGCTTGCGCGTCGGTACGCCAGCGCGCATCCGGTTCTCGTGGGTGAAGCTCGGATCGATCAGGACTTCGCGGAACACGATGCCTTGCGAGGCGAATATCTGTATCAACAGTTCGTGTGGTCCGTCGAAGCTCGCCTGCGGAAGACTGTCGGTACCCAATCCATCCTGGTTGCTCACCATCACGAACTCGTAGCCCGCATCGCGCAGGCGCAGCAATGCGAGTATCACGCCATCGATCAGGCGCAGCTTGTCGTATGCGTCGATCTGGAAATCATGTGGTTCGACAATCAATGTGCCGTCGCGATCTACGAACAGGATCTTTCGGCCGCTCATGCTGCATGCTCCACCGACTGTGCCAGTGCAGCGAGCAACTTGGCGTTCTCATCGGGGCTTCCGACCGTGATCCGCAGCGCGTCCTCCAGTCCGGAATAGCGCCGCACGTCGCGCACCACGATCCCGCGCGCGAGCAGTTGCCGGTAACGCGCTCCCGCATCGTCGAAACGCACTGCGAGGAAGTTGGCCTGCGATGGCAATACGCCGCGCACATCGGCGAACTCGGTCAATCGCGCGCGCAACAGCGAACGTTCACTGCATACCAGTGCAATGCGTTCGCGCGTCTGCTGCAATGCCGATGGCGTCAGCGCGGTTTCTGCGGCTTCGACGCACGGCGTCGGCAACGGATACGGCGGCATGATCCGGCGCAACAGGCCGACGATGTCCGGTGTCGCGATCAGGCATCCGATCCGCGCGGCGGCCAGCGCATGCGCTTTCGACAACGTCCGCAGCACGACCAGGTTCTCATGCAATGCCACCGCCGTAGCGAGGCTTTCGCTGTCTGAATACTCGATATAGGCCTCATCCACAATCAGCAGCGCGTGTCCGCTCAAGGCATCAGCAAGTGCGAGAATCGAGGCGCGTGGTGGCAGGTCGCCGGTCGGGTTGTTGGGCGCGCAGACGAACACCAGTTTCACCGATGCATCCATCGCCGCGAGCACCGCATCGAAATCCGGCAAGAACCCTGCTTCGCACAGCAGCGGCACGCTGCGCACTGAAGCGCCCTGCACCGCCGCGCACACCGCATACATGCCGAACGTTGGCGGCTGGATCAGGATCGCGCCTTCGCCAGCGCGACAGAATGCTCGCACCAGCAAATCGATCGCCTCGTCGCTGCCACGGCCGATCAGCAATTGCGTTGTGTCCACGCCATACAGCGCAGCGAGTTGTTCTCGCAATCGCATTGGCTGCGGCTCGGGATACCGATTGAGCAGTAGATGGCCATGCGGCCACGGCGATTCGTTCGCATTGAGCCACACATGGCCGCCATTGGCTTCCATGCGTGCCGACGAATAGCCGGCCAGCGCGAGCAGGTCCGGGCGCGCAAGATCGAGCACACTCATTCTCTGGCTCCGCGTTCTGCAAGCCGGACTCGCACCGCCTGAGCGTGCGCACGCAGGCCTTCGGCTTCGGCCATCACGATCGCATCACGGCCGATGTTTGCGAGTCCATCGCGACTGAGTTCCTGCACGGTGATCGCGCGCTGGAAACTCGCGACCGACACACCGCTGCACGCACGCGCCCAGCCGTCGGTCGGCAGTACGTGGTTGGTGCCGCTGCAATAATCGCCGACAGATTCCGGCGACCACGCGCCAAGAAACACCGACCCGGCAACATGCACTTGCGCAAGCATGGCGCGTGGATCTGCGACTTGCAGGATCAAGTGTTCCGGCGCATAGCGGTTGGACAGCGCGATGGCGATGTCCATGTCATCGACTACGATCATGCGGCTGCATGCCAATGCCTGCGATGCGATCGCGCGACGCGGCAATGACGCGAGTTGGTCTTGAATAACGGCGCATACCGCTTCCGCCAGTGCCATGCTGTCGGAGATGAGAACGACCTGCGAATCCGGACCGTGTTCTGCCTGCGCGAGCAGATCGGCCGCGACGAATGATGGATTGGCGTCGGCATCGGCGATCACCAGCACTTCCGACGGACCTGCAGGCATGTCGATCGCAACGCCATCGGGCATCGCCGCGACCTGGCGCTTGGCTTCAGTCACCCACGCGTTGCCAGGACCGAACAATTTGTCGCAACGCGGGATGCTTGCGGTGCCAAACGCCATCGCCGCGATCGCCTGCGCACCGCCGACGGTGAAGACGCGCGAAATCCCGCACATCCTTGCTGCTGCGAGTACGACCGGATCGGCACTGCCGTCGGCACGCGGCGGCGTGCACAGGACCACATCGCGACATCCAGCAATGCGGGCAGGCGCGCCGAGCATCAGCACGGTAGAGAACAATGGTGCCGATCCGGCCGGTATGTACAGGCCAACCCGATCGAGCGGTCGCAGGATGCGCTCGCAACGCACACCGGGCGCGGTGTCGAACGCATACTCCGTCGGTGCACCGGCTGCATGGAATGCTTCGATACGCGTGAGCGCGCTTTGCATCGCCGCATGCAGCGCGGAGTCGAGCATACGCTCCGCAACTCCGAGCGCCGTCGCATCGACTTCCAGTGCGCCGAGTTCGACGCCATCGAAGCGCCGCGTCAACGAACGCAGCGCGGCATCGCCACCCGTACGCACTTGTTCGATGATGCGGGCGACAGCGTCGGTCTGCTGCAGCGGACGCACGGGTCGCGCCAGTAACGCGGTTTGTTGCGTATCGGCGAGATCCGACCAGAGGCTGATCGCCAGTTGCGTGGGTGTTGCGATGGAGATCGATGCGTTCATGCGAGCATCTGCTCCACCGGCAACACCAGCAGCCCGCGCGCGCCGGCCTTCTTCATGTCTTCCAGCCGTTGCCAGGTCACCGCGCTGCGACACACGGTCTGCACCGACACATCATCGGCATGACCTTCGATCGAGGTCAGCGTCGGCGCGTCGGCGTCGCCCAGCAGGCGCAGCAACGCTGGCAATGCAATACGCGGAGCCTGCATCAGCACCAGCTTGCTGTCGCGCACCGACAGCACGCCATCAAGTCGGCGCAGCAGCAACGCTGCGAGTTCGGCGCGCTCGTCGGTGAACAACTGCGCAGGGCCAGCGAGTACCGCCTGGGTTTCGAGCACGGTCTGCACTTCGCGCAACTGGTTTGCCACGAGTGTCGCACCGCTCGACACCAGGTCGCAGATTGCATCGGCCTTGCCAAGTCGCGGCGCGATTTCCACCGAGCCAGAGAGCATCACCACGTCCGCATCGATCGCATGCGCAGCAAGCCATTGCGCAAGCAAACGCGGATAGCTGGTCGCGATGCGCTTGCCTGCAAGATCGGCGATGCCGCGCCATTCGTTCTCCTGCGGAGCCGCAATCGCGAGTCGGCATGCGCCGAAGCCAAGAGCGCGCAGTTCGGAAAACGCGCTGGGCAATCCGGTGCTTGAACGTTCCAGCGCCTGCTCCTGCAAGACATTGCGTCCGACCACGCCAAGGTCGCAGACGCCTTCAGCGATTAGACCGGGGATGTCGTCGTCGCGCACCAGCAACAGATCGATCGGCAGCGATTCGCCAAAACAAAACAGACGGTCGCGGCTTTCGCGGAAGCTTAATCCAGCACGCGCGAGCAGATCGCGTGCGGGGTCGGACAGACGCCCGGATTTCTGGATAGCGATACGTAAACGGTCACGCGTTTTCATGGCGGCTCCGGACAAGGATGGAACGACAGCGCCTGCATGGCGCCTTGCAGCCCAAGGTGGCTGGATCAATGGATCGCGTCAGGATGGCCGAGCCGCGACGCGGCCAGCCGGTAACCGCCGGCGCCACGCTCGAGCGAGCGCGCAACCCGTCCGATGGTGGTGACGCTGACTGCGGTGCGGTCGTGGATCTCGCGATACGGCACGCCCGCAAGCAGCAACGGCACCACCCGCCAGCGGTCGGCCAAGGCTTCGAGCTCGGCTGGCGTGCACAGGTCTTCGAGGAGCAGTCGCATTTCGCTCGCATCACGCAGGCTGCACAACGCCTCGCCGAGTTGGCGCAGCGCGGAACTTTCCTTGGCACGGGTGACTGGCAGCGAGCGGCGTTTCATGGACGTCCTATAATAATTTAATGTATTAACGCGCTAGTACATTGACATGAAGAAATGCAGTGGTCAAGACATGGTTTCTGTCGAGGGAACGCGATGGTTCAGCCAGGAACCAGCCCGCGCGATGGTTGGGCAGCGCGCTTCGCCCTGCCCTCACCCGACCTGCGGGGCCACTTTCGAAGGGAGAAGAGCTTTCAGGCGCGGCTAGACAACGGCGGCGCGAGCGGCGTCCAGCAATGCATCCTCTTCCACCAACCGCATCGCCATCGCGACATCGCCATCCATCGCGCGGTCGCGGGCCATGAACGGGATGCTCTCGCGCAGCGCGCGCCATGCGGCTTCCACTGCCCTGCCCGGCGTGAACGCAGGTGCGGCGGCGAGTTCCGAGCGCAAGGCTTCGACCTCGGCAAGGAATGCCGCGCGGTCAGGATGACCCGGCAGCGATCCTCCATGCACCTTGGATGCGAACTGCTCTGCATCGCTGCGCGCGGCCAGCGTCTGCGCCGCATGGATCATGTCGCTGCGAAAATCCAGTGCCTGCGCGGCCGTGTAGATCTCCAGCCCGAGCACGCGCGCAAGATCGTCGGTCATGTCGAGCACGTGGCGCGCTTCGTTCGCGCCCATCGAGACATGGTCTTCGGCATTCGCCGAGGTCGGGATCGAATACACCGACGCCGGATGCGCACGGCTGACAAGATCGTTGACGATCGCTGCGGCAGTGTATTGCACGATCATGAAA
This sequence comes from Pseudomonadota bacterium, assembly GCA_043747745.1. Classification (GTDB taxonomy): domain Bacteria; phylum Pseudomonadota; class Gammaproteobacteria; order Xanthomonadales; family Xanthomonadaceae; genus SZAS-103. The sequence goes on along the minus strand of JAYTOP010000019.1, from coordinate 4,422 downwards.
CCCGATTCGGTCGAATCCTCATTGCCGATCAGGAAGCTCGGCAAGCCGTCGTTCGTGGCTGGATCGACCAGCTTGTTCAGGCGACGCTCGGAGATCGATGCAAGTACCGGGATCGCTGCCTTGACGTAACTCATCGCCAGCGCGAGCGGCATGCCGTGGAAGTGGCCGGCCGAAATCACCTGCTCCTCCACGAAACGCGCGTTTTGCATGTCGGGAAAAATCAGCGGATTGTCGGTGACTGCATTGAGCTCGATGTCCATCACGCGCGCCGCTTGTGCAACTGCGTCGCGCACTGCGCCATGCACCTGTGGTACGCAACGCAACGAATAACTGTCCTGCGGCTGGTGTTTCTTGCCGCCACGGAACGGACGGAAGCGCTGGTAGAACTTCTCGCGGCCGTGGCGTTGATCGAGCGGCACCCAGTCCCAACGGATATCGAAACGCAGCGCCTGCGATTCTGGCGTGTTCCAGCTTGATGGCTGCCACGACGCGAAGCGCGGCACCAGGTGATACGGAATATCGGCGAGGGTCGAACCGCTGAGCAAATCGCGCAAATGCGCAGCGACCTGCACCTGCCCCGGATGCGGACGCAGCGCGTGCACTGCTTCGTCGAACGCATGCACGCGGCCGGCGAATGCATCGATCGTCATCGCCGCAGCAAGATCGGCGGTATCGAGTAGCCGCTCCAGTCTGTCGATCGCGAGTACGCCGCATGCCAGCATCTGCGCGGTGCCATTGTTGAGCGCGAGACCTTCCTTGTACGACAACCGCACGCGTTCGAGGCCAGCGCACTGCAGGGCTTCGGCACCCGGCATGCGTTGTCCATCAAAGAACGCCTCGCCGCCGCCAAGCAGCACGAGCGCGAGATGCGATAACGGCGCGAGATCGCCGCTCGCACCGACCGATCCCATTTTCGGAACCACCGGAATCACGCCCGCGTTCAGCATGTCCGCGAGCGCTTGCAAGGTTTCCACGCGAATGCCCGAATGCCCGCGCATCAGCGTGTTGATCCGGATCGCGAGCATCGCACGCACGATGTCCTGAGCGAGCGGCTCGCCGACGCAGACCGCGTGAGTGATGATCAAGTTGCGCTGCAGCTCTTCGTGAAGGCTCACCTCGCCGGACGAAATCGCGCCAGGCAACTGGTCACGCACGCGATGCGCACCGAGCAGGCGGTCGGCATTGCTGCCGAAACCGGTGTTGACGCCATAGATCGGTTCCTCGCGACGCACCTGTTCGGCGAGGAAATCCGCTGCGCGCTTGACCGCAATTAGTTGCTGCGCGTCGAGTGCGACCTTCGCACCACGGCTGGCTGCAACGAGCTGCGCTCGCGTCAGCGATGTGCCATTGAATTGCACGGTGACGGTCATGCGTGTGGCCCCTGTTGTTGCATGGCACGCGATTGTTCGATCTCGACGCGCAGCGCACCAGCAAGTCCCGCGCGTGCGACCTCGAATTGTTCGCCTCGGCGCATGTCCTTCACGGTCACGACGCCGCGCGCCGCCTCGTCCTCGCCGACCAGCACCACGAAGCGGATGCCTGCGCGATCCGCATATTCCATCTGTCGCTTGAGCTTGCGCGATTCGAGTTGCACTTCGGTATTGATCCCACCAGCACGCAGTTCACGCGCGAGCTGCAAGCCATCGTGCAGGCGCGCTTCGTCAAGCAGGCCGATCATCGCCTGCACGGAACTCTCGGCCTTGTCGATCAGGCCAGCCTCCTGCAATTGCCAGAACAATCGCGTCACGCCGATCGAGATACCGACGCCGGGCAGTTTCGATTTCGTGTAGTTGCTCGCGAGGTCGTCGTAGCGCCCACCCGAACAGATCGAGCCGATCTGCGGATGGTCGTTGAGCGTGGTCTCGAACACGGTGCCGGTGTAGTAGTCCAGCCCGCGCGCGATCGACAGGTTGATCGCGTAGCCCGACTCCGGCACGCCCAAACCGCGCACGAGTTCCAGCACCTCGCGCAATTCCGAGACGCCAGTGTTGAAGGTCTCATTGGTCGCTCCGAGAGCGGCGAGCTTGTCCAGCGCGTCCTGGTGACCGTGCGAACGGATGCGAACGAAATCGAGGATGCGATCGGCGACCTCGACTGAAAGACCAAACGTCTCACCAGTCAACGATGCACGCACATGGTCGACGCCGCGCTTGTCGAGCTTGTCCACCTCGCGCAGTACGCCGGCCTGCTGTTCGGCATCTGCAACGCCAAGCCCTTCGAGGAAGCCGCGCATGAGCTTGCGGTTGTTGATGTGGATCGTGAACGGCCCGATCGCGAGCTCGGTGAACACCGCATGGATCACCGCCGGCAGTTCGGCATCGAAACGGATCGACAGGCTGTCCTTGCCGATCACGTCGATGTCGGCCTGGTAAAACTCGCGGAAGCGGCCGCGTTGCGCGCGTTCGCCGCGATACACGCGCTGCATCTGGTAGCGGCGGAACGGGAACGCGAGATCGTGTTCGTGTTCGGCGACGTAGCGTGCGAGCGGCACTGTCAAGTCGAAACGCAGCGCAAGTTCCGGCACGCCGTCGCCGCTCTTTTCGAGCGCGCCGGTGGACTGCACGAAATACACCTGGCGCTCGGTCTCGCCGCCACTCTTGGTCAGCAGCATCTCAGACAATTCGATCGCCGGGGTCTCGATCGGCAGAAAGCCGAAGCGCTCGTAATTGCGGCGGATCACGTCAAGCATGCGCTGGAACGCGACCTGCTCGCGAGGCAGCAGCTCCATGGCGCCGGGCATGGTGCGGGGCTTGATCAAGACTTGCTCCTGAAAATTTCACGCGGGTCCATCCGCAGAAGCCCGGCTATCCATGACCGGACTTTCAAATGAGTTGGGATTCTACCGATTCCAGCCGCTTGGGGCTTCAATCTGCGGTTCGCCCTTGCCTGCCCGCGCCGCGACCACTAGAATGCACGGCTAAGTCGGGGTGTAGCTCAGTCTGGTAGAGCGCTACGTTCGGGACGTAGAGGTCGCAGGTTCGAATCCTGTCTCCCCGACCAATAATTTCAACGCTTCAGCAAAGACCGGCCAAGCGCCGGTCTTTTGCTGTCAGCTCCCTGCCAACAAAATTCGGGGCATGTCTGACCGTCAGACCGCTGGACGTGTCGTTCCACTGGCAGCGGCATGGTGGCCTGTTTGTTTTCTGGCAACGAGTTAAGAGTGTCGGAGCCACTTGCCAAAATTGTCCCTGACACCTTTCACGTTTTTTGACCAGCAACCTTGGCATCCCTGGTTTCCGCCTCAACCAGACGGTCCCGTGCACCGAATCGCGTGGCCAGTTCGACCATCTCTTCAAAAAACGCGACCTTCGCTACGGTTCTCGGGGCCTTGCCGTCGCGCAGATGGTTGCTATGCGCGTCTTCATAGGTGCATTGCAGGGATCGGACACGGATCAGGTCACCGGCTGGCCATTTTCATCAGCAATCTGGCGGAGTGCCTCGATGCCGTCGAGATCCTTGCGACGGGCGGCCATGCGCTTCAGTGCGATCAGATGACGAGTGGTATCCAGGCTCACTGTACGACCGGCAATCTAGTTGAGACTTCGATTGACGCGGTGAAAATCGTGGTCTGTCCCCAATGCTCTCTCACCTATTTGTGCTCGTGTTTCTTGTCATGGCCATGGTGGCCATCGCCATCGCCGCCGTGTTCGTGGTCGTGTTCGTGTTCGTGGCCATGATCCTGGTGATCATGACCGTGCTGGCCATTGTCATGACCGTGGTGTTCCCAATAGCCGTACGCGTGACCGCGCGGCTGATGGCCGCGTTCGTCGATGCGGATGGTCGCACCACGAGTCCAGCGCACGTGCTCGTTGCGCTCGATCACGATGGGGTGGCCCCATCGCCCGTAGGTATTGACGAAGCTGCCCCGGAAAGACGCGAACTGCGTCGACGCATAGCCGACGTTGTACGAACCCATCACATAACCCCATCCGCCGGAACGGTTCTGCTCGTAGCGTTCGGCCACTTCCGAACAAGGGCGTCCGATCGAATGGGCGAAGGCGCACGCGTAGTAGACATCGCCCGGCGACCAGTGCCGCGAACCGAGCAGTTCGATCACGAAGGGGCGCGGCGCGCTGTAATACGTCACCATTTCGTTGACGAACGGCTCTTGGTGGTACCTGCCATAGTCATTGATCTCGTTGACGCGGGAGTCCACCCACACATCGCCCGTGCACGCGCCAGCGGTGGCGGAAAGACACAGGGTCACGGTGGCGGCAAGAAGCAGGATTGAGGCGCGCATGCAGGGAACTCCAGTGGGGATGGGCGCGAGTGTGCACTGTCCCGATGAACTGCTCGCAACCGGCGCTACGGTTTCGTGAACGCTTGAGTATTCCGCTCATGCCGGCCACCCATTCCGACGCATGCCGGCCGGGCATTCCGATCCATGCCGGCCACCCCTACTGAGGTGCGAAGCGGGTGTGT
>JAYTOP010000018.1:0-22345 GCA_043747745.1 Pseudomonadota bacterium | reverse complement strand
AGCAACAGCAACAGGAGGGACAACACGATGACCAGCAACCGCCGAAAAGCTCAAGGCAAGGGCTTCATGCACCCGGTGTTGACGGAAGTCTCCTTACGGCATAGTTAGACCGACCCTCAGTCGTAGCATGGGGCAACGACCACAACGCCTTTGCTTACGTACACTTCGCAATTTGTCGCCTTGCCGTTGGCTCTCTCGGAAGAGCACACGCCTTTCATGGGAGTGCCGGCAGACGGGACCATGTTCACTTTGCTTTGAGGCATATCAGGAAATGTTGGATCCGGCTTGCTCTTGATTCTTATGAAAGATGATTCTGGAACTTCGCAAATCCCCTGGCACTGACTATTGTCTGTGCAGGACTTACCGGCGTCTGCCGCATGCCACTCGCACACAAATGTGAATTCGCTGTTTGGCCCGGGGTGACCACCGGCAGAGACGCATGCGGCCTCATTTGCACTGTTATTGGCAAGAGCATGCGCTGGTCGCATGTCTGCGACGCAACCTGAAAGCACGGACGCAACCAAGAGAAATAGAAGAGCTCGCATAGGTCTAACGCCTATTCGGTTGCGATGTGAAGCGTAGGCACGCAGTGTAGTACGGATCTTCGCGCCCACGCCGTAAGAATTTTCCTACACGAATCAACAGTCTCTGCCGATCGTGCCGTCTATTTCCGCAGCCTAATCTCGCAGTCTTTCCCGAAGGCTGCCAGACGATGACGCGATCCTCTCACCCCGATGACTGGACGACAACCGCTGCGAGTGCTGCGGCGCGTCCGCGGCTGCTGGATGCTTTGCGTGCGCGCATCCGGCGGCTCGGGATGGCGCTGCGTACCGAGGAAGCCTATGTCGGCTGGGCGCGTCGGTTCATCCTCACCAATGGCAAGCGGCATCCGCGCGAGATGGGGGCGCGCGAGGTCGAGGCGTTTCTCACGCTGCTGGCAACCCACGATCATCTCGCTGCGTCCACCCAGAACCAGGCGCTATCAGCGCTTCTGTTCCTGTATCGCGAGGTCCACGGGCAGGAACTGCCGTGGATGGATGAGATCCGCCGCGCCAAGCGTCCGTTGCGCTTGCCGACGGTGCTCAGCCGCGATGAGGTCGCGGCGTTGCTGTCGGAAATGAGCGGCACGACGTGGCTGATGGCGGCGTTGTTGTATGGGTCCGGGTTGCGGTTGATGGAATGCATTCGCCTGCGCGTGCAGGACATCGATTTCGGTCGGCGCGAAATCACGGTGCGCCAGGGCAAGGGCGGCAAGGATCGACGCACGATGCTTCCGGCGATGGCGGTCGAAGCGTTGCAGGGGCAGCTTGCCGAGGCGCGGCGGGTGCACGAGCGCGACCTGTCCGCCGGGTTCGGCACAGTGTGGTTGCCGCATGCGCTCGATCGCAAATACCGGCATGCGGCGCATGAATGGATCTGGCAATACATCTTTCCCGCCAGCGCGCGCAGCGTAGATCCACGCAGTGGTGCGTTGCGGCGACACCATCTGGACGAAACCGTGCTGCAGCGTGCGGTGAAGGCCGCAGTACGGCGCAGCGCAATCGCCAAGCCTGCGACCTGCCACACGTTACGCCACAGCTTCGCGACACACTTGCTGGAATGCGGGCAGGACATCCGTACCGTGCAGGAACTCCTCGGACACAAGGACGTGGCGACCACGCAAATCTATACCCACGTTCTCAATCGTGGCGCGGGCGGCGTGTTCAGTCCGTTGGATCGTTGACGTCGACGCGGCGCAACGCTGCGGCTCTACGGAGCTACATCGCTGTGCAGCTGCGGGCGCTCGGCGGTGGTTTCGATGCCGGCAGGGAGCAGTCGGGGGCGTTTTTGCAATCGGGCATCTGATCTGTACTGCGCCTTCAATCCACGTACAGCGAGCTCACCGACTCACCGAACGCGATCCGGCGGATCGTTTCGGCCAGCAGTTCGGCGACGCTGAGCTGGCGGATCTTTGGGCAGGCGATGGCTGCCTCGCCGAGGGGGATGGTGTCGGTGACGACGAGTTCGTCGAGTTGCGAGCGGTTGATGTTGTCGATCGCCGCGCCGGAAAGCACCGGGTGCGTGCAGTACGCGAGCACCTTGCGGGCGCCCTGCTCTTTCAATGCGGCCGAGGCCGCGCAGAGGGTGCCGGCGGTATCGACGATGTCGTCGACGAGTACGCAGGTGCGGTCGCCGACGTCGCCGATGATGTTCATGACCGTGGCCACGTTCGCGCGCGGACGGCGCTTGTCGATGATCGCCAGGTCGGCGTCGTCGAGGCGCTTGGCGATCGCGCGTGCGCGCACCACGCCGCCGACGTCGGGGCTGACCACCACCAGGTTGTCGGTGCCCTGGGTGCGCCAGATGTCCGCCAGCAGCAGCGGCGAGGCGTACACGTTGTCCACCGGCATGTCGAAGAAGCCCTGGATCTGGTCGGCATGCAGGTCGACGGTCAGCACGCGGTCCGCGCCGATCGCGCCAAACATCTTGGCGGCGACCTTGGCCGTAATCGGCACACGCGCCGAACGCGGGCGGCGGTCCTGCCGCGCGTAGCCGAAATACGGCACCACGGCGGTGACGCTGGCGGCGGATGCGCGCTTGAGCGCGTCGATCAGCACCAGCACCTCGAACAGGTTCTCGGCGCTTGGCGCGGAGGTGGACTGGATCACGAACACTTCCTGCCGGCGCACGTTCTCCTCGATCTCGACCTGCACTTCGCCATCGGAGAATTTGCCCACCAGCGCCTTGCCGAGTCGGATGCCGAGTTCGCGGCAAACCGCCAGCGCGAGCGGCTTGTTGGCGTTGCCGGAGAACAGCATCAGGTTGTCGTTGTTCATCGCGATCTGCCCGGGTCGGCGTACGTGGTGGAACTGCCAGTGGAACGCGAGACTGCTGCAACCATCATCTGAAAACCACCGAAGTGGCTGGGGCGGTAGGATTCGAACCTACGCATGCCGGGATCAAAACCCGGTGCCTTACCGCTTGGCGACGCCCCAACATTCAAGATTGCTTGTCGCCGGGCAACACCTCTCCCACAAGCGGGAGAAGGGAGTCGCCAATTTCGTACTGCTCCAGCCGATCCAGTAGCGGCGAACGCAACACTCCCGCTGCAATCCAGGCCTTCCACCGTTTCGGCAGCGCGGCGAGTGCGGATTCGGCTCGTTCGTGCGCATCGAATGCGACGAAACAACCGCCACCGCTGCCGGTCACGCAGGCCTTACCGAACTGCTCCAGCGCATCCAGCGCGGCGGCAATCGTCGGCTCGCGCAGACGCAGCACCGGCTCGAACGCATTGCCTAGCGCAGAACCAGACGCGAAGCCGCTTATTGTCACCGGCGCTGCATCGCGGGTCAAATCGGAAGCCTTGAACAGCTCGGCCGTCGGCACATGCACGCCGGGATCGACGAGCAGGTACCAGCGCGGCGGCAGATCGAGCGGCGTGAGGCGCTCGCCGACCCCTTCGGCCCAGGCGTTCCGGCCATGCACGAAGACTGGGACATCGGCACCCAGCTTGAGTCCCAGCGCTGCGAGCCGGTTGGTTTCGAGGCCTGTTTTCCAGAGGGCATTCAGCGCAACCAGCACGGTCGCGGCATCCGATGAGCCGCCACCGAAACCGCCACCGAGCGGGATGCGCTTGAGGACGTCGATCTCGCAGCCGAGCGCGCAGTTAGTCTCGGTCTGCAGCAGTCGGGCGGCACGGATCGTCAGGTCGTCGGATTCGGCGACGCCATAGTCGCTCGCGCTTCCGCTCGATGGAACGCGCCGGATCACACTGTCGTCCCGCAGCCGCAGCCGCACGCTGTCGCCCCAGTCCAGCAACTGGAACGCGGTTTGCAACGCGTGGTAACCATCGGCGCGGCGGCCAGTGATGTGCAGGAACAGGTTCAACTTGGCGGGTGCCGGCCACGCGCTCCAGCCAGCGTTGGCGGACGTAAGCTCCATCGATTACTGTGCGTCCCAGCTGTCCACCGACAGCCGCACCCTGGAGTCGCCTTGGCTTGCGAACACCTTTTTCGGGCGCGGCGGGTCGGCACCAGCGTCCCAGGCGCGATATTCGACCGACCAGTCGTCCTCGCTCAACAGCGCGGGCAGGCCATCGGCGCCGAATTGCAGCTGCGCGCTGTCGCTGTTCTGTCGCGCGCCGCGCGCCCACGCCGCGAGCGCATCGACCGGCACCAGCCAGCCCAGCGCCTGATACAGCAGCGCCTGAGCGTCGGTGCCTTCAAGCGTGCCGCCTTCAAGCCCCTCCAGGCGCACGCTCGCGCCCTCGCGCACCAGCCGCCAGCTCTGGCGGGTAACCGGCGCGCTCAGGCGGATGTCGAAATCGCTGCCGTGCTGCTTCCAGTCGATGCGCCCGCTGCCGCCGTCCTTGCCATCGGAGATCGCGATCCGACCGGACAGCGACCAGTCCGGTCGCGCTGCGAGCACCGCCTCGCGCGCGGTCTGGGCCTGCAGCAGCGCTGGATCGGCCGCACGCCGCACCGGCGGCGACACGCAAGCGGCCAGCATCAGCACGATCAGCATCAACAGGAGTCGGGGAGCGATACCAATGCCTGAACCTTCCCGTATCACCAATCGCGCAGTCATGGCTTGTAGGCCTGCACCACGCGCCGCAGCGCGCGGTTGTCCTTGTCGATGGACAGCCCCTGCTTCCACACCACGCGCGCGGCATCCTTGTTGCCGTCCAGCCAGAGCACCTCGCCCAGGTGCGCGGCAATCTCGGCGTCCCTCTGCAATGCGAACGCGCGGCGCAGGTTGCGCAAGGCTTCGGAATCGCGGCCCAGCCGATGCTGCACCCAGCCGAGGCTGTCGAGGAATGCGGGCGAATCGGGCTGCAGGCGCAACGCCTTTTCGATCAGTACCTGCGCCTCGGCGTAGCGATTGGTGCGATCGGCCAGGGTGTAACCGAGTGCGTTGAGCGCCTCGGCGTTGTCCGGATCGGACGCGACGATCTCACGCAGATCCGACTCGGCCTCGACGACGCGATCCATGTCTTCGAGCAACAATGCGCGTCCGTACAGCAGCGCCGGGTCGTCATCGTAAAACGCGAGGCCACGCGCGTACGCAGCCATCGCCTCGTTCTTGCGCGCGTGCTGGGCAAGCAACTCAGCCTCGATCTGGAAACTCTCGCGCTGCGCATCGCCCTCGGCCATGTCGTCATGTTGCTGCGCACGCAGCACGGCAAGCGCGCCATCGATGTCGCCGCGCGATGCGAGCACGACCGCGATGCGGTTTTGCGCGGGATCGTGCGCGATTCCGCGCGGGACGCCGCGATACCAGGCCAGCGCCTCATCGTCGTGCTTGAGGTACTCGGCGAGCTGGCCGAGCAGCAGGCGGCGCTCCGGATCGGGCGACGGCAGCTGTGCCTTGACCTCGTCGTAGAGCTTGCCCAGGCCCGCGCTGTCGTCGGCCTGCGCGAGATACGCCGCGCGCGCGATGTAAATCGGGTCGTCCTGCGGCCCCACGGCGAGCGTGGCTGCAGCGGCTTTCGGATCGTTGAGCGCAGCCAGCTCGGCCGCAGCAGCGGTGCGTACCGTCGCATTGCCGGTGTCGAGTGTCAGCGCATGCTCGACTGAACGGCGCGCGGCAGCTGGATCGCCCTGCTCGCGCAGCCGTGCCGCATCCAGCAGCCATGCGCGCGCTTCGTTCGGGAAACGATGCACAACCTCGCCAACGATGCGCCGGGTCAGCGCCGGATCGCCGAGCCGCTGCGACAGTTCGCCGAACGCGAGCCACGCGACGAGGTCCTGCGGCCAATGGCCATGGTCGAGCAGGTCGCCTGCGACGAGCGCCGAGGTTGCGTTGTCGGTGGCCGAGGCAAGCACGCGGATCACGCGCTTCCAGCCATCGCTGGCGGCCATCATCGCCAGCAGATCGCGGCATGCGCCCACGCGATCGCCCTTGCGCAACGCGAGCAGGGCTGCGTCGGAAGCCAGCTCGGCCGATGCCGGATCGAGTTGCCGCCATCGCTGCAACGCTCGCGCAGCGGATGCGTCCTCGTGCGCGAGCAGCGCGATCTCGGTCGCACGCTGCGCGAGCGCCGGGTCGTCGGTTTTCTGTGCGGCTTCGAGGTATTTCTGCACGGCCAACGTGTGATCGCCCGCCTGCAATGCGAATTCGCCCTGCAAGGCTGGCCCCAGCGCATCCTCGGTCGTCGCGTGCACCGGGATGCCGATCAGCAGCGACAGCGCACCGATCGCGACGACGCGACGCGGGGCAAACGACAGCCAATTCATCGCGCCGAACGCCGACAAAGCACGGCACAAGCCGCGCGCTGGCAGTCCGTGAGACACGGTCCAGAGCCGTACAAGTTACAATTGGCAGCAACAAATTCGCCCATTCCACAAGTTTATCGCATCGACCTGCGCACCATGGCACTGCTGGCCCTTGGCCTGAACCACCAGACCGCCCCGATCGCGCTGCGCGAGAAGGTCGCGTTCGCACCCGAGGCGCTGCCGCAAGCGCTGCGTTCGCTGTGCGCGGTCGATGGCGTCCATGAAGCAGCCTTGCTGTCGACCTGCAACCGCACCGAACTGTATGCGCGGATCGAGCCGCAGGCCGAGGCCACGGTCGTGCGCTGGCTTGCAGAACACCACGACCTCGGCGTCGCTGCGCTGGATGCGTATCTGTACCGGCATACCGACGCGGCTGCGGTGCGGCATCTCTTCCGGGTCGCGACCGGGCTCGATTCGTTGGTGCTGGGCGAGCCGCAGATCCTCGGCCAGGTCAAGCACGCGTGGCAGACCGCGCGCAGCGCGCATGCGCTCAAGACCAGCCTCGACCGGCTATTCCAGCATTGCTTCGCGGTGGCCAAGCGCGTGCGCACCGACACCCGCATCGGCGCGCATCCGGTGTCGGTCGCCTATGCCGCAGTGCGGCTCGCGCAACAGGTATTCGCGCGACTCGAGCACGCGACGGTGTTGCTGGTCGGCGCCGGCGAAACCATCGAACTCGCCGCACGCCACCTGCTCGATGCGAAAGCCAAGCGCATTCTGGTCGCGAATCGCACGCTCGAACATGCGCAGCAGCTCGCGCACCGTTTTGGCGGCGTCGCGTTGCCGCTGGAAGACATCGAGCGGCACCTCGCCGAGGCCGACATCGTGATCTGTGCGACCGCGAGCCGCGAACCTGTGCTGACCCGCAAGATGGTCGAACGCGCGATCCGCACCCGTCGGCATGCGCCGATGTTCCTGCTCGACCTCGCGGTGCCGCGCGATATCGAAGCCGAAACCGCGACGCTCGCCGACGTGTATCTCTACACTGTGGACGACCTTGAGCAGGTCATCGGCGAAAACCGCCGTTCGCGCCAGCACGCGGCGGGCGAAGCGGAAACATTGATCGACCTGCAGGTCGAACAGTTCATGGCGTGGTGGCGCGGCAGTACGCGGCAGGACACGCTGAAGTCCTTGCGCCTGCGCAGCGAAGCGACCCGCGATGCATTGCTGATCCGCGCAAAGGAACAACTTGCCGCCGGCCGCGATCCGCACGATGTGCTCGACCAGCTCGCGCACGGACTGACCAACAAGCTGCTGCACGCGCCAACCGTCGGCCTCCACCGCGCCGCACGCGATGGCGATGCGCAACTGCTGAGTGCCGCTGCGCGATTGTTCGACAGCGCTTCCGACTACGCACCCGACGATGCATTCGACAACAGCAGGGAAAGCCCAAGTGACTCCGAGCCTCCTGCGCAAACTTGAGGCGCTGGCCGAGCGCCGCGAAGAAGTCGCGCGCCTGCTCGCCGAGCCCGACGCACTCGCTGACCCGAAGCGCTTTCGCGAGTTGTCGCGCGAATTCGCGCAACTCGAACCAATCGCAAATGCGCTGGCCAACTACGACACTGCGCGTGCCGACCTCGTATCCACGCAGGCGATGCGCGACGATCCTGAATTGCGCGAACTCGCCGACGCTGAAATCCCGACGCTGCAGGATCGCATCGCCGCGCTGGAAGAGTCGCTCGGCCTGCTGCTGATCCCGGTCGATCCGCGCGATGACGCCAACCTGTTCCTCGAAGTTCGCGCGGGCACCGGTGGCGACGAGGCCGCGATCTTCGCTGGCGATCTGTTCCGCATGTACGCGCGCTATGCGGAACGCCATCGCTGGAAGGTCGAAATCGAATCGTCGAGTCCCGGCGAACATGGCGGCTACAAGGAAATCGTCGCGCGCATCGAGGGTCGCGGCGCGTATTCGAAACTCAAGTTCGAATCCGGGACGCATCGCGTGCAACGCGTACCGAACACCGAAACCCAAGGCCGCATCCACACCTCCGCCGCGACCGTCGCGATCCTTCCGGACGATGACGAAGTCAGCGAAGTGCAGATCAATCCTGCCGACCTCAAGGTCGATACGTTCCGCAGCTCCGGCGCTGGCGGCCAGCACGTCAACAAGACCGAATCGGCGATCCGCATCACCCACCTTCCCACCGGCGTCGTAGTCGAGAACCAGACCGAACGTTCGCAGCATGCGAACCGCGACAAGGCGATGCAGCGGCTGAAAGCGATGCTGCTGGAGGCCGAACGCGCGCGGGCTGCGGCCGTGACCGCCGCATCGCGACGTCTGCAGGTCGGCAGCGGGGACCGCAGCCAGCGCATTCGCACTTACAGCTATCCGCAGGGACGGATCACCGATCACCGCGTCGAAGGGCTGACCTTGTACCGGCTGCCGGAAATCCTTGAAGGCGATCTGGACGACCTGGTCGATCGCCTGACCCACGAACATCAGGCCGATGAACTCAAATTGTTGACGGAGGCTGCATGAGGACACATTCAGGAACTGCTTCCATGCTCGTCATGCCCGCGAAGGTGGGCATCCAGTCTTCGTTTCTACAGAGCGATTCCCGCCTTCGCGGGAATGACGATCAATAGAAAATCCTTTGAGGTATCCGTGAATATCAACGTGCGACGTGCCGACGCGAACGATCTCGATGCACTGGCCGGATTGTTCGACGCGTATCGGCAGTTCTACAAGCAGCCGGGCGATCTCGCCGCAGCACGCGAATTCCTCGCGGAACGCATCGCGCATGACGAGTCGGTCGTGCTGGTCGTCGCGGATGGTGCGAACGCTCTCGGCTTCGTACAGTTGTACCCGTTGTTTTCCTCGGTGCGGCTTGGTCGCACGTGGCTGCTCAACGATCTGTATGTCGCGCCGCAGGCACGTCGTCTCGGTGCCGCACGCGCGTTGCTGGATGCGGCCTGCGCGTTCGCACGCGAACGCGGCGCGCTCGGCCTCGAACTGGAAACCGGCAGCGACAACATCACTGCGCAGGCGTTGTATCGCAGCGCCGGATGGGTACTCGGCGAGAACCTGCATTTCCATATCGACTTCGCGGACGATCACGTCAGGACACGCGCATGAGCAACGCCGCAACCGCACTCAGCCTGTGCGTGCTGACCGTGTCGGACACGCGCACGACCGCGAACGACAGCTCGGGCGATTATCTGGTCGATTCATTGACGGCGGCTGGCCATCGTCTGTACGAGCGCGCGATCCTTCCCGATGATCGCTATCAAATGCGCGCTCTGGTGTCGCGCTGGATCGCCGATGCGGATGTCGATGGCATTCTCGTCACTGGCGGCACCGGGTTCACCGGCCGCGATTCCACGCCCGAAGCGCTGCTGCCGCTGCTTGACAAGACGATGCCCGGCTTCGGCGAACTCTTCCGTGCGATCAGCTTTGCGGAAATCGGCACCAGCTCATTGCAGTCGCGCGCGTTCGCCGGGCTCGCGAATGGGACGTTCGTCTTCTGCCTGCCAGGTTCGACGTCGGCCTGTCGCACCGCGTGGGAACAATTGATTCGCATGCAACTCGACGCGCGCACCAAACCCTGCAATCTTGCGACACTGCGTCCCCGACTATTGGAAAGTCCGCACATGAATGCGCGGACTCTTGATCTGGGACAACCATCAGAGGGGTGAGCATGTCCATCGACACCACACTGCGATTGCTGGCCAAGGCGCGTGGCCTGAGTGCGACCGATATTGCGACCGCGATTCCGAAAGCGGGCGTCGCCACGGTTTCCGCGTGGCTGCGTGGCGACAAGATGCCCGGCAAGGCGCAGCTCGACGCGCTCGCGAAGACCTTCGGCGTGCCGGCAGGTGCGCTGCTCAGCGAGCTTGCGAGCACGCTCGATCCGGCGCGCACCAAGGGCGAGCACGCGTTGCTGGCCGCGTATCGCGAACTGACCACGAAACAACAGGGCGCGCTGCTGGAAGTCGCGCGCGGCATGGCCGATGCGCGCAGGGAAAGGAAGTAGAAACATGCACAAACTCAAGCGCAAGAAATACGGAAAACTGTTGGAGCCGATGCAGGGCGAATTGCTGCAGATGGCGCGCTGGGTCGAACAGACCGGCCAGCGCGTGCTGATCCTGTTCGAGGGCCGCGACACTGCGGGCAAGGGCGGCGTGATCGGCGACATCGCGGGCACGCTCAATCCGCGCCAGTGCCGCACGGTCGCGCTGACCAAGCCCGACGAACGCGAGAAGACGCAGTGGTATTTCCAACGCTACATCGAGCACCTGCCTGCGGCGGGCGAGATCGTGCTGTTCGACCGCAGCTGGTACAACCGCGCGGGCGTCGAGAAGGTGATGGGCTATTGCACCGATGCGCAATACCACGCCTTCCTCGAACAGGCGCCAGCGTTCGAACGGCTGCTGACCGACGACGGCATCCTGCTGTTCAAGTACTGGCAGTGCGTGGACCAGGCGCAACAGGAGGAACGCTTCGCCGAACGCGCAGCCGACCCGCTCAAGCGCTGGAAGCTCTCGCCTGTCGACCTCAAGGCGCGCTCGCATTACGCCGAGTACGGCCAAGCGCGCGATGCGATGCTCAAGGTCACGCACACCGCGAATGCGCCGTGGACGCTGGTGGACTTCAACGACCAGAAACGCGGGCGCTTGACCCTGATCCGCCACCTGCTCGACACGATCCCCGACACGCAGATTCCTGAAAAACCGATCGACTTGCCGCCGCTCAAGCACGATCCAGTGGACGAAAGTTTCGACGGTCCGCTGAAGCCGCTGCCGGGTTTCGATAGCGACTGAACCGGGATGACTGCGGCACACCGCCTGCGGTCGAGCGGGCGAGGATGATCGAGGCATCGCGTCCCGGGCCTCGCCTGCCCGGACCCCTCTTCCGCCGAGAAGAGGGACCGCAAGGCCACTGCGTTCAGCCGAATCCGAATCCGTCGACCGCCTCCGGCGATGCGTCGACGCTCTGCACGGCATCCACGCGGGTGAGCGGCGGCCCATGCCGAAGCCAACGCGCAAACGCCTCGATGTCCGCCGGTTCGCCTTGCGCGAACGCTTCGACCCGGCCATCGGCGAGGTTGCTGACGTAGCCGTTCAATCCGAGTTCGCGCGCACGATGGCGCGTGGCGGCGCGAAACCCGACGCCCTGCACTCCCCCACTCACGAAGAAACGCGCGGCTTCCATCTCAACCTGCTGGCTTGGCCTTGTCGATCTGCTGTTCGAGTTCCTTGATCGTGATCGGACCGAGGAACTTGTGCACGACCGAACCATCCGGACCGATCAGGTACGAGGTCGGCAACGCACGCGGCGTGTCGAAATCCGCAGGCGGGTGATACGGATCGACGATGGCGATCGGATAACCTGGCGTGTGTTCTTTCAGAAACGCTTCCATCTCCGGTCGCTCGACTTCCTGATAGGCCAGACCGACGACAGCGACGTCCTTGCGTTTTTTCATGAACGCCGTCAGATCCGGGATTTCCTGCAGGCACGGGCCGCACCAGGTCGCCCAGAAATTCACCACCACCCAATGCCCGCACTGTCCCGCGAGCTCGTAGGGCTTGCCGTCGAACGTGGTGACCTTGAGCTTCGGGTAGGGCTTGTCCGACGGCGTTGCAGATGCGGCGGGTGCGGGCGTTGCGGCTTGCTGCATGCATGCCTGCATCGGCGTTGGCGCGGAGGCGATCGTCGCCGGAGGTGGCGCAGCCCGCTGGCATGCGCACAACGCGAGCGTGAGGAGGATGCCGGAAGCGATTGCTCCTGGGTGGCGTACAGCTTTCATGCGGAATGCCTTTCGGATGGGACGTAAATACTACCGACACTGCGCTGCATGCGTTCGCGCAAAGGCAGCCGCAGTGCATCCAGAGCTTCCTGTGCACGGATGCCGAGCGCATCGTCGCTGCAAGGCAATGCGCTGTCGGTGACCGGAATGCGCAGCGCCGCCGCTTCGTACAACTCGCCGATTGCGACCTCGCCGAGATCGCGCGCAAGGATCCATTCTCCTGACTCGGTACGTCGCAATACGGAAATCTCGGACAGGATGCCGAGCATGCGTTGCAACAGGTCGTCGGGGAGGATCGGTTCGAGCGCGAGCAGGTCGGCGGTATGCAGGCCGCGTCCCTGCGTGCGCGCCTCGGCGAAGCGTCCGAGCAAGCGCAACAGTCCGTACAACTCAAAACCTTTCGGCAATCGCATGTCGACAGGCTGGTAGCGGAACGCCGACAACGATGCGGCGAACGTCGCGCCGAGCAAGACCACCAGCCACGACACCCAGATCCACAGCAGGAAGATCGGAATCACCGCGAGCGCGCCGTAGATCTGTTGATACGAAGCGCGGGTCAGGTAATAGGCGATCGCGTATTTGGCGCATTCGAACAACAGCGTCGCCAGCGCGCCACCGACGAACGCATGCAGCAACCGCACGTTGCGATTCGGGATCACGCTGTAGGCAGCAGTGAACGCAATCAATTCCAGCAGCGCGGGCACCAGGCGCAGTCCGAATTTCGACAGTTCCGATTGCTCCGCAGCGGCGACCAACGGCAGCGAGAATAGATACGACGAGATCGCGAGGCTCAGCACCGCCAGCACCGGGCCGACGGTGAGCGCCGCCCAGTAAATCAGGAAGCGTGCCACCGGTCGTCGCGGCGTGGCGACGCGCCAGATCCGGTTGAACGCGTCCTCGATACTCGACATCGTCAGCAGCGAACTCACGAGCACGCCGATCGCGCCGAAACCGGTCATGCCACGCGCGCTGCTGGCGAAGCTGCGGATGTAATCGGCGACGTTCGCCGCCGCCTTCGGAACGAAATTGTTGAACAGGAAGACCGTCAGCGTATCGCCCCAACGCTGGTAAACCGGGAACATCGCGATCACGCCAAGCACAGTCGCGGTCAGCGGCACCAGCGCGAGCAGGGTCGTGTAGCTCAACGCGCTCGCGGCGAGGAAACACTCGTCGTCGAGGAAGCGCCTGAGCAGGAAACGCAGGAACGACCGCGCTCTCTCGCGGTCGATGCGATGCGCCCAATGTCGGATGGTGTCGATCGAATGCACGGCGCAAGGATAGCCGATGCGGAAAAGCCATTGCGTTTTCCGCTAGTCTGTCGCGCATGCAAGAGATCCTGATCCTGTACTACAGCCGCAATGGCGCGGTCGCTTCGCTCGCACGGCAGATCGCGCGTGGTGTCGAGGAAGTCGACGGCATGTCGGCGCGCTTGCGCACCGTGCCGCCGGTCGCAACGGTCACGCAGACCGCCGCGCAACCTGTTCCTGACGATGGCGCGCCTTACGTCGTCCACGACGATCTCGCCGAATGCGCAGGACTGATCCTTGGCAGCCCGACCCGCTTCGGCAACATGGCTGCGCCGCTGAAGCACTTCATCGATGGCCTCGGCGCGGAGTGGGCATCGGGTACCTTGGTCGGCAAGCCGGCGGCGGTATTCACCTCGACCGCGACGATGCACGGCGGGCAGGAGTCCACGTTGCTGACGATGCTGCTGCCACTGCTGCACCACGGCATGCTGCTGGTCGGCATTCCCTACACTGAGCCGGTGCTGAGCAGCACCCGCAGCGGCGGCACGCCGTACGGCGCGAGCCATATCGCAGGTACGCAGGACGAACTGCCGTTGACCGACGACGAGAAAACCCTGGCGCGGGCGCTCGGTCGGCGCGTCGCGCAGATCGCCAGCAAACTCGGTGCCGCGGCATGATCGCGCGCACGCTCGCACTCGCCGGCATCTTCGGCCTGCTTGTATTGCAGTTCCTATGGCACGCGACGATCGCACCGCCGTTATCGGCAGCACCGTGGATCTACGCAGGGTTCTTCTGCATTCCGTTGCTGCCATCGCTGTTGTTGCTTGCGCTCCGGCATCGTACGGCATGGCTCGTCGGCGGATTGGCGGCATTGCTGTATTTCTGCCATGGCGTGATGGTTGCGATGAACGTGCCGCAATGGCGTGCACTCGCGCTGATCGAGATCGCGCTGAGCGTGCTCGTCGTCGTAGCAGCGAGCTGGAACGGGCTGCGTTCGCGGTTTGCGCGCAAGCGGATACCAGCGGCGGAGGGACGTTGACCAGCTTCGCCGCTGGAAACCGCTCGAGAAAACCGCTCGAATCGCTCTGGCGAAAAGCAATACACTTCAATGCGGGCTTCAGTCCGACTCCCTCCTGTTTTCGAAACATGACCCTGGCCACTTTCCATGGATGAACTCTGCATCGTCACTACCGGAGGCACCATCGACAAGGTGTATTTCGACGACAAGTCGGATTTCCAGGTCGGCGATCCGCAGATCGGGCGCATCCTTGACGAACTCGGCGTCGCGTTCCGCTTCACCGTCATACCGATCCTGCGCAAGGACAGCCTGCACATCACGGCCGCCGACCGCGATTTGCTGCGCGCGACGATCGCCGCACAACCCGCGCGGCATGTGCTGGTGACGCACGGCACCGACAGCATGGTGGATACCGCGAAAGTTCTCGCCAGCATCATCGACAAGACCATCGTGCTGACTGGCGCACTCAACCCGGCACGTTTTCGCGGTTCCGACGCCGACTTCAATATCGGCACCGCAGTCGGGGCCGTGCAATGCCTGCCTCCGGGCGTTTATATCGCGATGAACGGGCGCATCTGGGATCCGCTGAAAGTCCGCAAGAATGTCGCTGCGAACCGGTTCGAACCTGCCGGTTGATCGCAGCGTCTCTCTCTACCCTGCCGAGGCCACGCCATGAACCTGCGCGTATTGCTGCCCACCTTGCTGCTGACCGCGTTCGCACCGGCCGCGGCAGTCGATCTGACCGGCAACACGCCGCCCGACGGTCTGCGCGGAATACTTGAAGCGCCGACTCTGTTCGGCAGCGGTCCATGCACCGCGCGGCCGGGCGGCAAATACCAGTTGCGCAGCGCACCGAACAACGCTGCCGCAGCCGCGGGTACGCTGGAAGCTCCGCCGATCGCAGCAGGCCAGAATGCTTGTTCGCAGGATGCATTGGTGCCGCGCGTGCGGATCCCCGGCGACGCATGGACATCGCCAGTGCCGACGCGCGAATTCAAGCTCGGTCATCCCGGGCTGATCGTCACCGATGCGCAGGCCGGATGGGTACGCATCATGCTCGGCGATGGCGAGGCATGGCTACCCACGCCACCCACGGGCGGGGTGCACGACTTCGGCAGTATCGTGCTGCTCGCGCCGATCCATACCCTGCGCGGTTGGGATGGGCGCGTGTGCACGACACCGCGCGTGGACGACTGCCGCAAGATGGCGATGCCCGCGAATCCCGCCTTGCGGATCAACCGCATGCAGATGGTCGGCGCCGATCTGTGGTTCAAGGTCGAGTTCGGCATCAGTGCTTGCGAAGGCGCTACGCCATCCGGCCGCGACACCCTGTCCGGCTGGATTCCGGGCTTCGCTGCGCCCGGCCCGAACGGCAAACGTGCGCTGACGGTGTGGATGGATCCACGCGGCTGCTGAAAGCGATCCGCGGCGCGCCTTATCGCGCATTGTTTGCTGCGCCCTGCACACGCGCAAACCCGACGGACGCAGATCCGCATCCGCTCCGGATGCCATCGCCTGCCAATCCTGCTGAAGCATAAAAAAAGACCCCGGCGCTAGGCCGGGGTCCGGGTACATCAGTTGCTGTGTTGCTTACGCGATCACGGCAGGACGTTCAAGGTAACGTCGTCGAGCACGAATGATGTCGCCAGCGCGAAATCTTCCTTGCCGATGAACTTGATCACCACGGTCTGGCCGATGTAAGGCGTCATGTCGGCGGTGTGCACCTGATAACCAGCAGCCTTGTTGAGGTTCGAGTAGGTCGCCAGCGTGCTGATCAGGTTGCCTCCCGTGCTGTAGACACCAACGGTCAGCTTGTCCGTTGCGCGGGTCTTGCTGATTTCCTTGCTGTCGATGTGCAGCCAGTACTGTAGCGTCGCCGACGTCTTGCCGCTCGGGATTGAAACCTGCTGCGCAACGGAATCGGTCCGAATCTTGCCGGTGCCGTCCAGCCACGCCTTGAAGGTGCCTGCATGCGCTGGCTCAGCCGCGTTGTTGTTGATCACGCCCGTCGTAGTGGCCCACGGTGCGGTGCCTTCCTCGAAGCCGGTATTGAAGATCAACTGGTTGGCACCACCAGCCGGAACGACATTAATCGATTTGGTCTTGGTGTTGTTGTTGAAATCGTTGTCGGTCACCGTCTCGGTCACGGTGTAGTTGCCGGCGCCAGGATAGGTGTGGCTTGGGCTCGTCGCGGTAGACGACGTGCCATCGCCGAAGCTCCAGAAATGCCCGGTGATGGTGCCGTCGCTGTCTGTGGAAGTATCCGTGAAGGTCACGGTCGGGCCATTGATGACGTAGCTGAAGTTTGCAACCGGCGGATTGCCGACCGGCACGCCAAGATGGCCAATCGCGTTGTTCAGGATGATGCTGCCGCGACCGCTCGCGAGGTCGTAACCGACCGCAGCCGGTATCCCGTTACTGCCCGAAGTGATGTCGTGGAAGTCGCCAGCCGGCAGCGCGTAGATCAGCGGGGCGGCGAAACCGATACCGGTACCCTTTGCCGCGATCACGCGCGCCCAGAGACCCGCAAAAATCGGTGCGGACAGGCTGGTGCCGCCGACCTGCGAATGGCTGCTGCCGGTGGTGATCACGGCTCCGGAATTCGGATCGCCGTCGAACGCGATATCGGCGACGCCGCGGAAGTTGCCCGAAACAAAGCCGTTCTGCCAGACAGGCTTGGGCTCGTACAGGCTAGCGCTGCCGCCACTGCCGCTCCACACGGTCTCGTTGGCCCAGGTGGTTGTGGATGCATCCAGCAGCGTGCCGGCTGCCGCAATCACATACGGCGAGTTTGCCGGCCAGCTTGGGGTGGTATGGCCGTTACTGCATTCATCGGCACCGGAGTCGCCGGTCGAGATCGAGAAGGTCTGGCCCTGCGCAGCGGCTGCGGCGAAGATTACATCGGACGCAGCGGCCGTGCCGTCCGCTTGTGCATCGGTTTCGCAGCCGCCGATCGAGACGTTGATGATTTTCGTCTGGTTGTCGGTCACAGCTTTGTTGAAACCGGCATTCAGCTCGGCACCGCCCAAGCTGGGAATGTTGTAGAAGATGATCTTCGCGACCTGGCCGCCACCCATGCCGACGATGGACTGGCTGTCCAGATCCCATTCAATGACGCCGGCGGTATCGCTGGTGGGAGTACCAACGTTGATGGTCTGCGTGGTGACGGTCGGCAGGCTGTTGTCCGACGTGAACTTGTTGAGGTCGGTGATGCTCTGGGTGATCGCGCCCTGGGTGATGATGCCGACGTTCGCCGTCGCTGCCGTCGGTACGCCGGTTCCGCCGTAGATCGAGGAGAACTCGACCGGGTTGTGGCCGGTGATCGCGTTGGTGTGCACGCCGCCCTTCGGCAGGACCTTGGCGAAGGTGTGCATCATGTGCACGTTTTGCAGGCCCATGACCGAGAGCACCTGATTCTTCAGCACTGCCGGCACATGCACTTCGGAAGTGTTCGCGAAGGCGATGCGGCCATCCTTTGTCTTCACCTGCGCGAATGAGGTCATGAACGCGTTGCGCGCCGTCGCGGCGGTGCCGTCGGCCGAGATCAGCAAGCGATTAGGCGCGATCACGACGTTCTTGTAGCCCATCGTGGTCAGATAGTTCGCCACCGTTTCCGCCTGCACCTGCGTCGGCGCATGCTTGGCCAGGAACTGCGCCGGACTCATGGTCGACTTGCCCTTGGCAATGAAAGCGTCCAGACCCGCACGGTCGCGCACATTCAGCGCCACTTCGATGTGGATCGGATGCGTCATCGGCAGCGCGCCAATGACCGCGTCGCCCTGACGCAAGGTCGTGACGCGCGCCACGGTCGCCAGCGAGCCGCTGGCCGCGCTGGCCGCACTGATCGCGCCAATGCTGCAGATCGCCGTCACGACGGCGAGCGCGAGAGATGTTTTACGCATACTTGCAAAAGACGTCGCGTTCATTCGTAACCCCAAATGTGTGTGTGATGCGACGCAGACGGGTTGCCTGCGACGCTGTATTGGGCATCCCCGCCCCGACCTCTGTTCCTGTCACCCCTACGTCACGGCATTGCTTGCCGCGACGACATTGCATGTCTTGCGTCACCGTGAAGACCGCGGAGTTCCCGATGCATTTGCAGGTTACCGCGAATGCGATTCAAGAGACCCCAAGGATACATTCCGCGCAGCCGATTGTGGCAGCGCCGGGAAGGCAGAGTATCAAAAAATCGTAAAGGTTTTTCCCCTGCCAGTTAGATTGCAACAGCACGACGGATGTCTGCGAAAGGCTCCAACAACCAACAAGTTGCGAAATGCCCTTCTATATCAACGCCATTTGGAAGTCATTCCGGACGCGCAAGGAGGAAGACCGGCAAGAAGCCGGAGGCTGGGTGGATCCTCGACGTGTCCGCTTACTGGACAGTCAAGGAAACGTCGTCGACGACGAACGAGGTCTGCAACGTCGCGTTCTCGACGCCGCTGAACTTGATCTTCACGGTCTGGCCGATGTAAGGGGTCATGTCCAGGCTGCGCAGCGTATAGCCAGCGGCCTGATCGAGGTTCGAGTAAGTCGCCAACGTTGCCAGTACAACACCTGTGGACGTCGTGATCTGCACTCTCAGCTTGTCGTGAGCCGATGCAGTCGTATCGGCGGTGTCGGTATGCAGATAGAACGATAGCGCGGCCAGGCTCATGCCACCCGGAATCGCGACCTGCTGGGTGAGCGTGTCGGTGTGGGACGATCCCAGGCCATTCAACCAGGCATCCCAACTGCCGCCGTGGGCCGACTCACCAACGCTGTTGCTTACAACATTCGCGGTTGCCACCCAGGGTGCCGCCGTGCCGGTTTCGAAGCCGGTGTTGCCGAGCAATTTCAGACTGCCGCCACTGTTAACCGTCACCGTCACCGTCCGGGTGTTGGTCGAGCCGAGGTTGTCGGTCACCGTTTCGGAAACACTGTAGGGCCCGGCGACGGAATAGACACGGCTCGGATTGGCTGACGTCGCGGCAGGACTGCCATCGCCAAAGTTCCAGGAGTACGAGGCAACCGTGCCGTCGGGATCGGTGGAGCTATCGGTGAAGTTTGCGGTCAGGCCGACGGTTGCGAAGCCGAAGTTCGCGACCGGAGGCTGGTCGACACCGCCCGCAACGAGATGGTTGATCGCGGTGTTGAGGATGATGCTGCCGCGGCCGCTGGCAAAATCGTAGCCCACGGCAGCTGTCTCACCAGCATTGCTGCCGGAGGTGACATCGTGGAAATCCGACGCCGGCAGCGCGTAGATCAACGGCCCCGCAAAGCCGACACTGGTGCCCTTCACCGCGATCACACGCGCCCACATGCCTGCGAAGATCGGCGCGGCCAGGCTTGTGCCGCCCCATTGCTGAAGCCCGCCATTGACATAGATGCGCGAACCGGAAGATGGATTTGCGTCGAACGCGATATCCGCCACGCCACGCTTGCTGCCGGAAACCCCGAATGCAGTCTGCCAACTCGGCATGGGCTCGAACGTGCTGGGGCTGCCACCGCTCCCATTCCAGACCGTCTCGCTGTTCCACGTCGTCGTCGAAGCGTCCAGCGTCGTACCCGCAGCCGCAATCACATATGGCGAGTCCGCCGGCCAACTCGGTATCGGAGAAACGATGCCGTCATGCGGGCACTCGTCGGCACCCGAGTCCCCCGTGGAGATCGAGAACGTCTGGCCCTGCGCCACTGCGGCCTGGAAGATCGCATCGGCCGCTGCGACCGAACCATCGTTCAGCGCACCGGTTTCGCATTCGCCCAATGAGACATTGATGATCTTGGCCTTGTTGGCCGATACGATCGTGTTGAAGTCGGCAACGAGATCGCTGTTGAAGAAGCTCGGTACGTTGTAGAAGATGATCTTGCCAACACGGCCTCCTGCCATGCCGACGACATCCTGGCTATCCAGGTTCCATTCGGTCACGCCGCTGGTATCGGTGCTGGTGCCGTGGGTGTTTACTGTCGCAGTGGTCACGCTCGAGAGACCGTTGTTGGTGGTGAATGTCTTGAGGTCGGCGATGGTCTGCGTCAACTTGCCGACGGTGACGATCCCGATCGTGACGCCAGCCGCCGTCGCGACGCCGGTGCCGCTGTAGATCGACGAGAAGTCGTTCGGGTTGTGCCCGGTAATCGCATGGGTGTGTGCGCCGTCCGGATCGAGTCGGCGCGCGAACGTATGCGCCTGATGCACGGTCTGCAGTCCGACCACCGCCAGCACATAGTCCTTCAGCGCTGTCGGCACACGCACTTCGGTGGTATTCGCGAACGCGATGCGGCCATCCTGCATCTTCACCTGCGCGAACGAGGTCATGAACGCATTGCGCGCCGTCGCGGCAGTGCCGTCGGCCGACACCAGCAAACGGTTCGGAGCGATCACGACGTTCCTGTAGCCCATCGTGGTCAGGTAATTCGCGACCGTCTGCGCCTGCACCTGCGTTGGTGCGTGGTTCGCGAGGAACTGTTCACTGGCCATAGGTCGCGCCACGCCGCCGATGCCGTTCTTCGCGGTACTTGCGATGAACCTGTCCAGCCCCGCGCGATCACGCAGTTTCAGCGCCACCTCGATGTGGATCGGCTGCGTCATTGGCAGCGCACCCGTCACGGCATCGCCGCGCCCGAGCAGGGTGGTATACGCAACCGTGATCGCGGTATCGGTGGCTGCACTGGCAGCAGTGATCGCTCCAGCGCTAGCAGCCCCCACCAGGATGGCAAACGCGAGAGATGTTTTACCTTGGCTTGCCAAAGACGTCGCGTTCATCGTGTAACCCCCAGGATCATGCGCGGTATGCGACGCGGGCGGAGACGCGCTGCGGCGCTGTGGTTCATACGCTGCCCCACGCTTCGATGCGATACGTATCGCATGATGGACGACAAACAGCGTCAGCATACTCCGTTGTACTTTGTCGCAAGGCTGCCATAGGGCACCAGATCGATCGCCCTGGATCGCGGTGACATCCCGCAGTTTCACGTTGTCGGCAACACCGGCGAGTCCTGCTCGGCTGCCCGAAAAAAAATCCCCCGGCGCTCGCGCGTCAGGGGATTGAGTATCCGAGATGAACCTGTTCAACCGATCCCGCCGCCTGTGCGGCGGGATCGCTGCAGGATTTACGGCGAGTAGGTGCCCTTCAGGGTGACACCCGAGTACGCCGCGTAGGCACGGACATTCACGTAGTACGTCGCAGCAGCCGGCGATGAGAACGTGCAGGTCTCGGTGTTGCCGCTGGTGTACGGACGGCAGTCGTAGGTGCTGCTCGTCGGCGCCGAACCATTGCGGACGTACAGATCCGCATCACCGGTACCGCCGGAAATATTGAAGGTCAGCGTCGTCTTGCCGGCCGGAACTACCAGCGTGTAGTTGGACGACACGCCACCGGTCGCGACCGAAGGCAGGGCGACCCCAACGCCGCTGGTCAGGACTGTGCCTCCGCTGGTGGCAACCGTCACCGAAGACGTCTTGCTGCCGGTCAGGCCGCCGTTGTCGGTCACCGTCTCTTTCACGCTGTAGGTGCCAGCCGCCGCATAGGTGTGGCTCGGGCTGGTCGCCGTCGAGGTGCCGCCGTCGCCAAAGGTCCATGCACGCGATGCAATCGTGCCGTCGGTGTCCGAGGAGCTGTCGGTGAACGTTGCAACCAGGGCGCTGGTGGTGAAGCTGAAGTTCGCCGTCGGTGCAACGTTGCCGCCACCGCCACCGCCATTGGGGATGATCGCGTGCGAGATCGCGCACGATGCAGTGTCGTTGGAGTAGCTCGCCTGCTCGGCAAACGTGCCGGTGCTGAAGGTGATGTTCGCCGCGCCGCCGGTCGAGCCTGCTGCGATCCAGGCGCACTCATCCGAGTTTTCCTGGCCCGCATAGGTGCCGCTGTTGTGGTTCGTCCAGCCGCCGGCCGGGAATTGGTCCGACATCATTTCGTGCCACTCGTGGCCCAGCGTCATCGTGTAGCCGTCCAGCGTACCCGGGCTGTTCACGAAGCCCACGCCGCAGCCTGCACCCGAGTCGATGTTGTACGGCTGGTTGCTGTACGC
Source organism: Pseudomonadota bacterium (assembly GCA_043747745.1). Lineage (GTDB taxonomy): Bacteria > Pseudomonadota > Gammaproteobacteria > Xanthomonadales > Xanthomonadaceae > SZAS-103. Next base: position 75 of record JAYTOP010000018.1, on the reverse strand, counting down.
CATGTTGCCGTTGGAACCGGCGGTGTAGTCGTGCCATGCGCAGTACGCACCCTGGTAGGCGTCCGGGTTGGTGCC
>JAYTOP010000017.1:0-100668 GCA_043747745.1 Pseudomonadota bacterium | reverse complement strand
AATGGCAGATAGCTGCCGTTCGAAGGCGACCCTTGGCCGCCGGGATGTGCACTCAGACCGCACTGAAGATTGGAGCCTGTGCTGATTTGGATCGCCTGTCTGCTTGACTGTCATCGCTTCACTTCAATTCATCGACGCAACCGCCTTATGCGCGTTTGAATTCCGGGTCAGACAATTGCGCAAATTGGTAATGAAAAGTGTTTCAGTGAGAAGTGTCTCTGACACCATCTTCACTGCACCCAGTCAACGCTTCCTTGATCTTCGGGTCCTTCTCGACGGCCAGTGCGTCCTTCAATGCCAGCATGTAGGCAACGTCGAGAGCGTTCTTTGCCGACGCCTGGATATCCGGCGACACGCCGACGCCTTCCCAATCGGTGTGGGTGATCGGGCTGATCGAACGCCCGGAGGGAACGAACGCGGCGAAATGCTCGGCCAAGCGTCGCGGTTCGCCCGGGTGCGCGCCGCCGCCTGTGGTTTCGCCGACGAGGGTCGCGCGCTTGAGATTCTTCAGCGCGTAGCTGAAGTCCTCGCCCGCCGAAAAAGTATCAGCACTCGTCACCAGATAGACCTTGCGTGCGCTGCCGTAGCGCGGGCCGTCGACGCTGTCGCTGGTCCACATCCGCGTGGTGGCCTCTTTCTCGCGGTAGTAGATGTCGTTGAGGTGGGTGCGCGTGTCGAACAGGTAGCTCGCAAGCAGGGCGACGGATTCGGGTTCGCCGCCGTGGTTCCTGCGCAGGTCGATGATCAACGCGCGGGTGTCGCCGAGGAGGGTCATCGCGGCGGCGAAACGGTCCTTCACCCGGTCGGGCTCGGCAAATGACTTCAGTTCGAGGTAGCCGATATTGCATTGCAGGCGTCCGACCGTTTCGACGCCGTAGTTGTGGCGCTTTTCATCGGCCAGATCCTGGGCCTGGCTTGCGGGCGATGGCTTGCCGTCCTTGCCCAGTTCCGGAAATCCGTCCTCGCCGTAACGTACCTCCAGATGGCCGTCCTTGCCGACCGACTTCAGGTCGCTGGTCAGCATGTCGGCGAAATTTTCGGCGCTGGTCACCGAGTCGTAGGCGCCGTTGCCTTGCCGCGAACGCAGGTAGACGCCGAACTGTTTGCCCTTGTCCGGATACACGTAGTAGATGTCGAGGTCGGCGATCAGGTTATCGACGACTGCCTTGCGCGTGGCCGCGTCGATCGCCATGTCATTCTGCGGTGGGCCGCGACGTCCGGCGAACGATGGCCATGCGACGACGGCGATCACCACAGCGACGGTCAACAACAGCGCCAGCGCGGTGCGTTTGGGTGCGCGACGGATCATGCCGAAAGGTCCTTTCATATCGAGTTCTCGTTCGTCGGTAGTGAATATCGGGGCAACACTGTTCCCTGTCGATGCGCTTCGGCGCGACGACCTGGTCATTATTTCGATAACGGTTGTCTTCGTGCCCGCCACGCCCGTGCCGGGCGGGCGATCATGCGGCGGTCGTGCGTTTTCTCTTCGCGGCATCCTTGCCAGTGCTGGCGTTGCGCTGCTTCACCGTGGCCTTGCCAACCGGCGGTATCGCACTGGGCAATTGCGTGCGTGCTTTCGCGATCCGGTTGCCGAACGATTCGATATCCAGTGCCGCGATCGCTTCGTCGAGCGATTTCGACAATGGGCGTGGTAACGACGCGTCGAGGCTGTCGGCGGCCATCTGCGTCGCCTGCCAGCATTCGTGCAGTCGCGGCAACATCGCGCGACCGCGCGGCGACAGACGTATCAGGCGCTGGCGTCCATCGACCGGCCCGGATTCGGAGACTAGCAGTCCTTCCTTAATCATCAAGGCTACCGTTTGCGTCGCCGCCGGCTGGGTGATTTTCGCGGCCTCCGCAATCTGTCCGATCATGGAAGGTTCCTGCACTATCAAGGCACGCATCACCGGCGTGTAGCGAGGGCGATAACGCATGCCCGCCAAGGCGTAAGCCTCTTCCACCGCCCCATCGAGCAGTTCAATCAAGTGGCGCAATTGGGTTCCGAGTCCGGGCTGCATGGTCGGAATATATTAGCTCTTATGTATTATGTCAATCATGGCCGATGATCAGCGCGTCAAGTGCACGGCATGACGCTGTCGCGACGCGGATTTGCTACCCGATTGCTGCCGTTCGCCAAGTTCGCGAACGGGTCGGGGACTGCCGGTCAGCACCAGCGCGATGGGGCACTGGTTTACCAGAACGATCGTCGCAGTTATCCAGCGCCCGCACGAACTCGGTTAATCGAGAAATCCTTAAGTCGGTTCACTGTTCCATTGCTCCCCGAACCCCATCCTGGGGGCTTCCCAATGACTCCACCACACTGAATGACGTTCAGGCAACTCGCAGAGCACGGGCTCGCTGACCGCGAGCAAGAGGTTTTTCCGCAACCGACCGATTTCTCACTATCGTCCTATCAAGGAAATGACCCAAATGATCTCGAAGAAGATTCTTGCGAAGAGCGTCCTGGTTGTTGCAATGGCTGCGGCTTCCGTCGCCGCCTATGCCACACATTCATGGAACGGATATCACTGGGCGCGAACGACCTCATCGTTCAACCTGCAGACGCTCGACAGCACCGTGCCCGGCGGCACCAATGCCAACTGGCCCTCGCTGCTGTCCACCGCCGCGTCGCAGTGGTCGACGTCGACCAAGCTCAACCTGGTTGTCAGTCCGTATGGCAACAGCAGCACATCCCGCAAGAGATGTTCCGCAGTCTCCGGCAAGATCCGAGTCTGCAACGCGTCCTACGGCAACAACGGCTGGCTCGGCCTGGCTTCGATCAACCTCGATAGCAGCGGCCATATCTCCCAGGGCACTGCGAAAATGAATGATAGCTATGCCTCCACGTACGCCAGCGATTCGAACGAAGCGAGACACGTCATGTGTCAGGAAGTCGGCCACACGTTCGGCCTTGGTCATACCAGTGAAGACGGCACGAGCCAGAATACCTGCATGGACTATTCCAGCAGCGCGTCCAGTACCGCGCCCAATCAGCATGATTACGACGAACTTGCGATCGTCTACGGACACACCGACAGCTCCAACAGCTATCTCGCCAGAACCGCAGGATTTACGACCGATCAGGTGTCCATGGCGGGCGAAGTCCCTCTCGGCAATCTGGTTCGCAAAGGCCATTTCTCCGAGACGTACGCCGCACCCGACGGCAAGGGTGGTCTATGGATCACGCATGTGACACTCGCGCCGGGCTTTGAGCACTTCGACGTCCAGTAGGCCCGACTCGCGCAAGCGTTGCGCAGTGGTGACGAAGAAAGCGCCGGACGGAACTCCGGCGCTTCATGACCGCGTTCACCGACTGGTAGTGACGGCGTGTCCCTGTCTCGTTGCTATTTCATCTCCAACTCGACCACGTCGTTGACGGCCGGATTCCCGCTCTCGACTGATGCGCGTGCGTAATGGTCGTCGAACAACTCGGTGATTCTCACCTGCCCGACATCGGTTCTCATGATCGTTGCAGATCCTCTCGACGAAATGCCTGGCTTCACCGTGATGTGGTGCACGACGAGCACTTGGCCGATCTTCGCGCCATCGCGTGATCCGACACAAACGGTTGCCACATCGCCATTCAGCGCGAGTACCTGGCCCCGCATGATCCATCCATGCCGTATCCCGCCGCCCGAAGCACAACCAACCGACGCGACGGACAGGACAAGTGAAGTAACCAACAGAACTCGACTCAGATTCATGGCGACTCTCCTCGGATGCGTGCAACCCAATTGTGTCAACTGCAATGCCTGTCGATGAAGGGATGCGAGCGACCCCATCGGCGTACGTACGAGCCGATCCGGGGCGGCTGTTCACGACAACTACAGCGTGCGCCCCGACTCCGCAAACGTCCATCAATCAACGCACGGCATCGGGAACGATGGCGCAGGTATTGATCTAGATCAACGACGCTTGGCTTATTTCACTTTTTCCGCGTCCGGACAGTCAGAAGTCAATCCCCAATCGCGACGCTCGTGTAGCCAGACTCTGGCAGTCGGAGCCGCATGCGCGCTGACGACTTTCCTTGTTTTCCGAAGCCCGGAATTGTCGAGCGACTCTCGTGGCAGGGCAATGGGCTGTTCGGATGATGGGTCGCGAAGTTGATCAGGATCAAATGCAGCGAGTGATGGAGGGCGTATGTTTCGTCCAGCAACAAGACGAATGCCGCCAGAGGTGTCCACTGCTGAAATGGTAAGTGGCAACGGCACAGCTGATTGGTCACACCACGCCATCGCCACCCGGAGAGCAACATGAACCGCGTTCGCACAGTCATTCTCACGCTTGCCATCGCCGCCGTTGGCGCCCCGGCTTGGGCCGCGCAGAACGACCCGCACAAGAGCCATCATCCGACGCCCGCGGCGGCAGTTCCTGAGGTCGCACCTGCGTCAACGTCAAGTTCCACGACCGACAAAGCCAGCCACGACATGGCACGGATGGATGCGCAGATGAAGGTCATGCGCGAGCTGCACGCCAAGATGATGGCCGCCGGGACGCCCGAAGCGCGCGATGCGCTGATGACCGAGCACATGAAGGCCATGCAGGACGGCATGGGGATGATGAACGCAATGTTCCCCGAAGGCATGGGCGACATGAAGGCGATGAAGGGTATGACTGCGGGTGGCATGGACGATATGAAAGGCGACATGGCCAAGCATCATCAGCTGATGGAGAAGCGCATGGGCATGATGCAGGCGATGATGCAGATGATGATGGATCGCCTGCCTGCGCCTGCGCCTGCGCCGAAGTGAAGGAGGTTTGTATAAACCACGCTTCTCCCCTGCACGCATTCCTCGCTTCATTCCGTCATTGCGAAAAGTTGCGCAGACTGTGTATAGACAGGTGATTGGAGACGCCGTGTCGACAATCGGGGCCAGCACGCTCGACCGGGCGCGAACGTCACGCAACGTTGCTGCCACCAGTTTGCGCGAGTGTCATCAGAGTGGGTCGCTCTGCGCGTTGGCGTACAGATTGGATTCGATACTCGACAGACAATGAGCATGTGGTGGGCTCACCTCATCCGCAGCGCGTGGTGCCGTCGTGCAGGACAAGCAACGGAAATTCCGGGAGACCATCGGAACCCAGAAGTTGCTTGTCATCTGCCGGTACGGAATGGGCTTCTAGCTGACTCTTGCTGGCGATGCTTTGCTGATTCGAATTTTCATCGATGACAGTTTTCCCAAAACCGGGTCATGGGCTGGTTGGGTCAGTCGTTTGGCGGCACCTACGGGCGCTGGTGCATGAGAAGCATGACCACAACGACGCTGCAAGGTGGTTCATGCTTGGCGGCGAACAATGGCGACTCGTATGACGCTCTCTCTCTCCATTCTGCTGAGGACTGCTGATGCGTTACACACTGGCACTGAAACTGGTTCTTGCGTTTGGAACCACAATGGCACCGACCTGCTTCGGTCACGAGCATGAGCCCAGGAAGTCAGAGGCAAACGCGCCCGCCGTGGCGACCGAGTTCGGCAGCCCAGGCAATGCACAAGACGTCCGTCGCGTCATCGAAGTCAATCTGCTCGATACGATGCGCATCACCCCAAACGAGGTGAGCGTCAGGCAAGGCGAAACATTGCGCTTCCGCATCCGCAACACCGGCAGCGTGGCGCACGAGTTCGTTCTGGGTACGCCGAAGGAAATCATCGAACACAAAGAGATGATGAATACGATGCCGACGATGAAGAATGACGAGCCAAATGCCGTAAGTATTGCGCCCGGACGAACCACGGATCTGATCTGGCGATTCAGCAAGCCAGGCATGTTCCTCTTTGCCTGCCTGATTCCCGGTCATTGGGAAGCCGGCATGCAGGGTACGGTCACCGTCACCGCATTGGCGAATACCAAATGAACGGCAAGGTGCGCGATCCGGTCTGCGGAATGGATGTGGATCCGGTGACCGCGAAGTTCCACGTTGAGCACGCCGGACAGCACGTCCATTTTTGCTCGGCCAAGTGTCAGACGAAATTCCTCGCGGAACCGGCGCGCTATCTGACCCCGGCACCTGCGGCGAGGTCGGCACCGACTACCGTCGCTGGTACGCGCTACACCTGCCCGATGCATCCGCAGATCGTGCGTGATGGTCCTGGGGTCTGCCCGATCTGCGGCATGGCGCTGGAACCGATGCTGCCTACCGGCGATGAAGAGAACCCAGAACTGGTCGATTTCACGCGGCGCTTCTGGTGGACCTTGCCGCTAACGGCGATCGTCCTCGTGCTGGCCATGCTCGGTCCGCGCATGACGGCGCTTGATACCCAAGTGCGCACCATGATCGAGTTCGCCCTGAGCACGCCGGTGGTGCTCTGGGCCGCTTGGCCGTTCTTCGTGCGCTGCGCACGATCACTGCGCACTGGCAACCTCAACATGTGGACGCTGATCGGTATCGGCGTGGGTGCCGCCTATGGCTACAGCGTCGTCGCGACCATTGCGCCCGGCTTGTTTCCTTCCTCATTCCGCGAGCATGGCCGGGTCGGCGTGTATTTCGAAGCCGCGGCGGTGATCGTCTCACTCACCTTGCTCGGACAACTGCTGGAGCTGCGTGCGCGTTCGAAGACCTCGGCGGCGATCAAGGCCCTGCTCGGCCTGTCGCCAAAGACCGCACGACGACTACAGGCCGACGGCAGCGAGGCGGATATTCCATTGGCCGAAGTGAACGCTGGCGATCGCCTGCGCGTGCGGCCGGGCGAGAAAGTGCCGGTCGATGGCGAGGTCGTGGAAGGCCGTTCGAACATCGACGAATCCATGCTCACCGGCGAGTCGATGCCGGTGGCCAAGGGTGTCGGCGACAAGGTGATCGGCGCGACCATGAACGCCAGCGGTGCGCTGGTGATCCGCGCCACGCGCGTCGGCACCGACAGCGTGCTCGCGCAGATCGTGCAGATGGTCGCGCAGGCGCAACGTTCGCGCGCACCGATGCAACGCATGGCCGACCAGGTGTCTTACTGGTTCGTGCTCGCCGTGCTGGCTTCGTCTGCTGCGACGTTCATCGCATGGGGCCTTTTCGGTCCGCAACCGTCATGGCTCTATGCGGTGCTGAACGCAGTGGCGGTGCTGATCATCGCCTGCCCCTGCGCGCTGGGCCTGGCCACGCCGATGTCGATCATGGTCGCGACTGGCCGCGCCGCATCTGCGGGAATCCTGTTCCGCGATGCCGAAGCGATTGAGACGCTGCGAAAGATCGATACGCTCATCGTCGACAAGACCGGCACGCTCACGGTCGGTCGGCCGGGTTTCGACCGCGTGATCGCCACGCCCGGCAATGCGGAGAACGACGTGCTGAGGCTCGCAGCCTGCCTTGACCAAGGCAGCGAGCATCCGCTTGCCGCCGCCATCGTCGCCGAAGCCAGAGCGCGAAACCTGCCGTTAATCGCCTCAGAGGAATTCGAATCCGAAAGCGGCATTGGCGTGCGCGGTCGCGTGGAAGGCAAGGTGTTGGCATTGGGCAACACCGTCCTGATGCAAAGCCTCGGCGTTGCGGTCGCGGTGTTGCAGTCGCAGGCGGAAGAACGGCGCGGTATCGGCGCGAGCGTGATGTTCCTTGCCGTCGACGGCCAGTTGGCTGGACTGATCAGCGTTGCCGATCCGATCAAGGACTCCACGGCGAAGGCGCTCGAAGAACTGCGTGCAGCAGGTCTGAACGTCATCATGGCCACGGGCGATGGTGCCACTACCGCGCAGGCTGTGGGCAAGGCGCTGGGAATCGACGAGGTGCATGGCGAGGTCCGCCCGCGGGACAAACTGGAACTCGTGAACAAGCTGAAAGCTTCGGGACGACGTGTCGCGATGGCCGGCGACGGCGTCAACGATGCCCCTGCCCTCGCCGCGGCGGACGTCGGCATCGCGATGGGAACCGGCACGGACGTGGCCATGTCCAGCGCCCAACTTACTCTGGTCAAGGGCGACCTGCGCGGCATTGCACGGGCACGGAATCTCTCCGAGGCGACCGTGGCGAACATGCGACAGAATCTTGGATTTGCGCTGCTCTACAACAGCCTCGGCGTGCCGATCGCTGCCGGCGCGCTGTATCCGTTCACTGGCTTGCTGCTGTCGCCGATGATCGCCGCGTTGGCGATGAGCCTGAGTTCGGTCTCGGTGGTCGGCAATGCATTGCGGCTGCGACGCACGAGGCTGGGCTGAGGACCGACGTTCAACATCGATCGGCTATGCTTCGGGCAGGTTGACCAGATCCGGAGTCCGATGCGTTCCCAGCCCGCGAAACTCGAAGAGCAATTGCAGCACCTGCAGCGATCGGCGTTCGCTTACTTCCAGCACGAAACCAATCCGCTGAATGGGCTGGTGCTGGACAAGACCGAGCCATCGTGGCCTGCGAGCATCGCGGCAACCGGACTGGCACTGGCGTCGTATCCGGTGGCGGTCGAACGTGGATTGATTGCGAAGGACCAGGCAATTGAACGCACGCTCGCAACGCTGCGATTTTTCTGGAATAGCCCGCAAGGAAACCAGCCCGATGCCACCGGCTATCGCGGCTTCTATTACCACTTCCTCGACATGAACACCGGTCGGCGCGCATGGGATTGCGAGTTGTCGACCGTGGACAGTGCATTCCTGCTGGCCGGAATGCTGACGGCTGCGGCATATTTCGCCGATGACACTCCCGAGCAACGCGAGATCCGTACCCTGGCCAACGATTTGTATCTGCGCGCCGACTGGCAGTGGGCGCAAACCGGCGGCGACACGATTTGCCACGGATGGAAACCCGAGTCCGGATTCCTGAAATACCGCTGGCAAGGCTACGACGAAGCGTTGCTGATGTACACGCTTGCGTTGGGATCGCCGACGCATCCAGTGCCGGCGAGCGCCTACCAGGCATGGTGTTCGACCTACGAATGGAAGAACTGTTACGACCTCGACTATCTGTACGCAGGACCGTTGTTCATCCATCAACTGTCGCATGTATGGATCGATTTTCGCGGTATCCAGGATGCGTTCATGCGCGGCAAGGGTATCGATTATTTCGAGAACAGCCGCCGTGCGACGCATGTGCAGCAGCGTTATGCAATCGACAACCCGCTGCGTTTCAATGGCTATTGCGGACACTGCTGGGGCATCACTGCGAGCGACGGTCCGGGTCCGGCAATGGCGGCGGTCAATGGCGTCGAGCGCCGTTTCTACGACTACGAAGGACGCGGTGCGCCATACGGCATCGACGATGGCACGCTGGCACCGTGGGCGGTGGTCGCATCGTTGCCGTTCGCGCCGGAGATCGTGCTGCCGGCGATCCATCACTACATGCATACCCTGCGGCTGCACGACGGGAATCGTTATGGTTTCAAGGCAACCTTCAATCCGAGCTTTCGTGGCGATTCGCACTCGACCTGCGGATGGATTTCGCCATGGCATTTCGGATTGAACCTGGGGCCGATCGTGCTGATGACCGAGAACCATCGCAGCGGCATGGTCTGGAAACTGATGCGCGGCTGCCGCTACATCGTCGACGGTTTGCGTATCGCCGGATTCGATGGCGGCTGGCTCAGCACCGGAGCACAACAAGTCTGATTGCACACACCTGATTGCAAAAGCCTGACTGGATCAGGCGTCGTATCGTATTCACTGCGGCCGCGATTGTGCGAACGCTTTCAACCATCAACGGCAAGGAGCAGCACGATGGATCTTGGAATGATCGGCCTCGGGCGCATGGGCGCGAACATGGCGCAACGGCTTACGCGAGACAAACATCGCGTGGTCGGATTCGACCCCAATCCTGCGGCGCGCAAGAGCATTGAGGACAACGGCGCGGAGTCCGCCGATTCGCTCGGGGCGATGGTCGGCAAACTTGATGCGCCGCGAACGATCTGGATGATGGTGCCGGCAGGCGAGATCACCGACGGCACGGTCACCGCCCTGCTCGGCTTGCTCGCGCCCGGCGATTGCATCATCGACGGCGGCAATTCCAACTACAAGGACACCCTGCGTCGCGCAGCTGTCTGCGCCGAGAGGAAGATCGACTACGTCGACTCCGGCACCAGCGGTGGCGTGTGGGGGCTCGAACAGGGTTACAGCCTGATGATCGGCGGCGATGCGGCAGCGGTCGAGCGCCTGCGCCCGATATTCGAAACACTCGCGCCGGCATCCGATCTGGGTTGGGGACGCGTCGGTCCGGTCGGTTCAGGCCACTTCACCAAGATGATCCACAACGGCATCGAATACGGAATGATGCAGGCCTACGCCGAGGGCTTCTCGATCCTGCAACACAAGAAGGATTTCGCACTCGACCTGCACCAGATCGCCGAGATCTGGCGCTACGGCAGCGTCGTTCGCTCGTGGCTGCTCGACCTGACATCCGATGCGCTCGGCAAGAATGCGACGATGGCCGGCATCGCGCCGTACGTGGTGGATTCCGGTGAAGGCCGCTGGACCGTTGCCGAGGCGATCGACCTCGATGTGCCGGCGCCGATCATCACCCAGTCGCTGATCGAACGCCTGCGCTCGCGCGATTCGGATTCGTTCACCGACAAGCTGCTGTCGGCGATGCGCAATGAGTTTGGCGGCCACGCGATCAAGAAGGAATAAGCGCAGCGCATCATGCACACGGTCAACGCACAAATCGTGCGCTGGCATCCGGTTGCGGATGCATCGGCGCTGCAACAGACAGCGTATCGATGGATCATCGATGCGTCCGTACGCGCGATCGCAACGCGCGGACGTTTTGCCATCGTTCTCTCAGGCGGCAACACGCCGCGTGGCGTGTACGCGATGCTGCGCGATCTGGATACCGACTGGTCGCGCTGGGAGATCTGGTTCGGCGACGAGCGCTGCGCGCTGCCCGACGATCCGGAGCGCAACAGCGTGATGGCGCGTGCTGCATGGCTCGATCATGCAGCGATTCCACAGGCCAATGTACATGCGATTCCAGCCGAACGCGGAGCCGACGCAGCGACTCACGCGTATGCAGCGACTCTCCATGGCGTCGAAGACTTCGACCTGGTGCTGCTCGGCCTTGGTGAAGATGGACACACCGCGAGCCTGTTTCCCGATCACGACTGGGGCATTGCAGCGAACGCGCCCGATACGCTCGCTGTATCCGACGCGCCCAAGCCGCCGCCGCAGCGCGTGTCGCTCAGCGCAGCGCGACTTCAGCGCACGCGAGGAATCCTGTTCCTGGTCGAAGGCGAGTCCAAGCGCGACGCGGTGACTCGTTGGATGGCGGGAGAAAATATACCTGCTCGCGCTGTGCGCCCTGCTGGCGGCGTCGATGTTCTGATCGTGTCGTCGTTGCTCTCGTCAGGGGCGTGATGGAGGACGCAGCGACCTGGATCATCGCGATTCTGGCAATATCCGGTGTGATCGTGCGGCATTGACGCGTGCCTGAATGCGTGAGAACAGTCGTCGGCGCGGTTGCGTTGGTGGTCTTTGGATTTGCCGGTTCGGTAGCAAGCGCGACGCATTCCAGCTTCTTGATCCAGAGTGCGATCGCCATCGGCATCAGTCTCGGCCCCAACCTGTCGGTGACCGGCTCGCTCGCAACCATCCTGTGGCTGACCGCGATCCGCCGTGAAGGCGAAGACGTTTCGGCGTGGCAATTCCTGCTACTGGGCATCGTCGTGATGCCGGTCGCATTGCTGCTTGCGCTGGCGGCACTATTCACCGCGCCTGGCGCATCGCCAACTTGAACCCTACGGCTGCTTTTTCGGAGCAGCGGCTTTCGACTGGCTCGCCTTGTAGCTGCGCGCAGCCTTGCGCGCTTGTGCCGACGTGATCGCATCGCCACCGCGCGTGGCGCAGTCCGATCGCGTGGTGCGGATCGGACGTCGCGCGGTCGTGTAACGCGCCTTCTCGCCCAACTGGCGTACCTGTTGCGGCAGCAGGCAATTGATGGACTTGCCATTGTCGACACTCGCAACATGCGGGACCGGAGTCGGCTGGCTCGCATGTTCTTCCACGGTGTATTCACCGCCGCGCTGGCGACAATCGGCGGGGCTTGTCTGGATTGGGCGGCGCGCCCCCATCGTCGGGTGGCCAGCGACCGTGTGGATCTGTCCCGGCACCATGCATGCCACGGTTTGACCCGAATCGGCATCGGCGGCTCGCGCAGTCTGCGGTGCAGTTGCCGCCGCACCCATTGATGTCGCTGCGAGTACCAGCAGCAGGCGAATGCGGAAGGACGAGCGCCGTGGCGTGGAGACGTTCATGGGCGAGGTTTCCTGTTTTGGCTGTCGAGACCAGCACAGCATAGCCGCGTCGCGGCATGCGTGCAGCAAGGGCTTGCACGGCGACCCAAAACAACAAACCGGATGCGCCCGTGCGTGCGAGAGGCTCCCGTCATCCAGCTTCGTTCATCGAGCGGTACCCCCAGGCATGCGGCATCATGGCAAGATCGTCGGCAACGTCGCATCGACTCGCTGGCTGCACTAGTCCATCGCCATGTACGAAACCCGCCTGCACCCTCCCCTCCCGATCGCGCGCTTCCTGCGACGTTTGGCAATCCACGCAGTGTTCCTGGGCATCCTGATCGTCGGTTCGCTTGCGCTCGGAATGGCCGGGTACGCCTACTACGAACACCTGCCGTGGCGCGACGGCTTCCTGAACTCGGCGATGCTGCTTGGCGGCATGGGCCCGGTGGATGCTCCGCACACGAACGGCGGCAAACTGTTCGCCGGCTTCTACGCGTTGTATGCGGGACTGGTCTTCATCATCGGGTTTGGCGTCGTGCTGGCCCCGGTCGTGCACCGGATGATGCACAAGTTCCATTGGGATCAGAAGAATTGATCCGGGGCCAACTACACCACGCGCATCAATCGTCGGCGATGGCGGCATCGACAATGGTTTGCGCTTCTTCGAGGATGCGCTGCAAATGCGCGCCGTCGCGGAAACTTTCCGCATAGATCTTGTAGATGTCTTCGGTGCCGGAAGGACGCGCTGCGAACCATCCGTTTTTCGTGCAGGCCTTGATGCCTCCGATCGGCGCGTTGTTGCCCGGCGCCTTGTCGATCACGCTGATGATTGGATCGCCTGCAAGTTCGGTTTGCTTGACCTGCCGCGGCGCGAGTTTCCCCAGCGACTGCCTCTGCGCAGCATTTGCCTTCGCCTGCAGGCGATCGGAAAAAATCTCGCCGAATTCATTGCACAGGTCCCCGTACAACACGCCCGGATCGCGCCCGTTGCGTGCAGTGATCTCGGCCGACAGCAGCGCTGGCACGATGCCGTCCTTGTCGGTCGTCCACACGCTACCGTCGCGGCGCAGAAACGTGGCGCCTGCGCTTTCCTCGCCACCGAAACCCAGCGTGCTATTGAACAATCCATCGACGAACCATTTGAAACCAACAGGAACCTCATACAACGTGCGGTCGAGCCTTGCGACCACCCGATCGATCATCGTAGTGCTGACCACGGTCTTGCCGACCGCTGCCGCCTTGTTCCAATCGGCGCGGTGCTGAAACAGATAGTCGATGACGACGCTGAGGTAATGGTTCGGCGGCAGCAGGCCGACGCTCCGGGTCACAATGCCATGGCGGTCGTGGTCGGTGTCGCAGGCGAAGGCGATGTCGTATACATCCTTCATCCCGATCAAACGCTGCATCGCGTCGCTTGACGACGGGTCCATCCGGATCTTGCCATCCCAGTCGAGCGTCATGAATCCGAATTGCGGATCGATTTGCTCACTGACGACATTCAGATTGATCCTGTAGTGGTCTGCGATGCGCTCCCAGTAGTGAACGCCAGCGCCGCCGAGCGGATCGACGCCCATGCGGATGCGGGAGCTGCGGATCGTATCGAAGTCGATCGCGTTGCCGAGATCGGCCACGTATGCGGTGAGGAAATCGCAGGTGCTGGTCGTCGATGCGAGCAACGCCTGCGCGTACGGAATGCGGCGCACATCCTTCAAGCCAGCCTCAAGGAGCGCGTTGGCGCGATCCTGTATCCAGTTGGTCGCGGACGTATCGGCAGGACCGCCGTTCGGCATGTTGAACTTGAAGCCGCCGTCATCGGGTGGGTTGTGCGATGGCGTGACCACGATGCCACCGGCGAGCCCGCTGCTGCGCCCTGCGTTGTAGCGCAGGATCGCGAGCGAAATCGACGGCGTCGGCACGTATTCCCCGCCCTCCGAAACAACGACCGGAATGCCGTTCGCGGCGAACACTTCAAGTGCGCTCTCGAACGCAGGCACCGACAAGGCATGCGTATCGATGCCCATGAACAGCGGACCATCGATACCATGCGCGTCGCGATAGGCGCAGATCGCCTGGCTGATCGCGAGGATGTGGTTTTCGTTGAAACTGCCGTCGAACGCCGTGCCACGATGACCCGACGTCCCGAACGCGACGCGTTGCGCCCGATTCGCCGGGTCGGGCTTGATGCTGTAGTACGCATCGACGAGCTTGCCGACGTCCACCAGTTGCGCAGGTTGGGCTGGCTTCCCTGCCAGCGGATTGTTCATCAGCGTGGCTTCCGGAACCGCAGATAGCGCTTGATCAGGTTCGTCGTTGAACTGTCGTGCGCAAGCTTCGGCGGCTTGGTCGATGCCAGTTCCGCCGCCGTGTGTTTGGCAAGTTGCTTGCCGAGTTCGACGCCCCACTGGTCGAACGAATCGATATTCCAGACCACGCCCTGCACGAACACGCTGTGCTCGTACAACGAGACCAGCGCGCCGAGCGATTGCGGCGTCAGTTGTTCGGCCAGGATGGTATTGCTCGGCCGGTTGCCTTCGCAGACATGGTGCGGCACCTGCGCCAGCGGAACTCCTTCGGCAGCGACCTGCTCGGGCGTCTTGCCGAATGCCAGCGCCTCGCCCTGCGCGAACAGGTTCGCCATCAGCAGGTCGTGCTGCTCGGCGGAAGCATCCAGCAACGGCTGGCAGAAGCCGATGAAGTCGCAGGGAATCAGTCGGGTTCCCTGATGGATCAGTTGATAGAACGAATGCTGGCCGTTGGTGCCCGGTTCGCCCCAGTAGATCGGTCCTGTCTCGAAGACGACGGGGATGCCGTCGATGTCGATGTGCTTGCCATTGCTTTCCATCGCCAGTTGTTGCAAATAGGCCGGGAAACGCTTGAGATATTGCGAATACGGCAGCACGGCGACGGTCTCGGCGCCGAACAGGAAGTTGTTGTTCCAGATCGCGAGCATGCCCATCAGGATCGGCATGTTGCGCTCGGGCGGTGCGGTACGGAAATGGTTGTCCATCGCGTGGAAGCCGGCGAGCATCGCGCGGAAGTTTTCCGGTCCGATCGCGATCATCGTCGACAGGCCGATCGCGGAATCCATCGAATAACGGCCGCCGACCCAATCCCAGAAACCGAACATGTTCGCGGGGTCGATGCCGAATTTCGTTACTTCAGCGGCATTGGTCGATACCGCGACGAAATGTTTCGCGACGGCCTTCGGGTCGCGCATCGCGGCGATACACCACGCGCGCGCAGCATTCGCGTTGGTCAGCGTTTCCAGCGTGGTGAACGTCTTCGAGCAGACGATGAACAGGGTCTCGCCAGGATCCAGGTCGCGGGTGGCTTCGTAGAAGTCGGCACCATCAACGTTCGAGATGAAGCGGAACGTCAACTCGCGCTGGCTGTAGGCGCGCAAGGCCTCGAAAGCCATCACCGGGCCGAGATCGGAACCGCCGATGCCGATGCTGATGACATTGCGGATGCGGCGACCTGAATTTCCCTTCCATTCACCGCTGCGGACTTTCCCGGCCAAGGCCGTCATCTTGTCGAGGACGGCATGCACCTCCGGCATGACGTTGCGATGGTCGATGTCGAACTGGGCCGTCTTCGGCGCACGCAAGGCCATGTGCATCACGGCGCGATTTTCGGTGGTGTTGATCTTCTGCCCGGCGAACATCGCGTCGCGGCGTTGCGTCACCTCGCTGGCGGTGGCGAGCTTGAGCAGCATTGCCAGAGTTTCGTCGGTGACGCGGTTCTTCGAGTAGTCCAGATAAAGTCCCGCAGCCTCGACGCACATGCGCGAGCCACGACGCTCGTCGGTCTTGAACAGGTCGCGAAGATGCATCGGCATCACCTTGCCTGCATGCGTCTTGAGCGCCAGCCATTCCGGCCGTGCAGCAGGCCGCACGGATTTCGTCGCGCGAACTGGCGACGCTGGCGCTCGCGGCGAGGGCGAGAATGGTGCGCGCGGTGGTGGCGGTGTGGGTCCGGTGGTCATCATGCTCCCCCTGCATTGGCCAATGTGTGGATCTTGTCCGCGATGCGATCGAGAAGCTCCTTCCAGGATTTCACGAACGCTTGCGCACCTTCGATCTGCAACTGTTTCGCGAGTGCGTCGATGTCGATATCCACCTTCGCGAAAAGCGCAAGCGTCGCCTCGCCGTCACCGCCATCGGTCGCCATCGCACGTGGAGTCGCACCGTGTTCGGCGTACGCGCGCAAGGTCTTTTCGGGCATGGTATCGACGGTGTCGGGCGCGGCAAGCGCTTCCACGTACAGAGTATCGGAAGCGCTCGGATCCTTGGTACCGGTACTTGCCCACAACAGGCGCTGTGGGTGCGCCCCCTGCTGCGCCAGTTTCTGCCAGCGATCCGAAGCGAGCAACTCGCGATACGCACGATAGGTTCGCTGGCCGATCGCGATACCCAGGCGGTTGCGCAGATCGGCTGGCGCCTTGTCGGCCACGGCCTTGTCCCAGCGGCTGATGAACAGCGATGCGACCGATTCCACGCGCGGGTCGAGGCCGGCATCGATTCGCCGCTCGATACCGCGCAGATAGGCTTCGGAAGCAGCGAGATACTGCTCGCGCGAAAACAACAGCGTCACGTTGATCGGCACGCCCTCGAAGATCGCCTGCTCGATCGCTGGCAAGCCTTCGGGTGTACCTGGAATTTTCACGAACAGATTCGCACGGTCGGCCTGCGCATGGATCTGCTTGGCAGCAGCAATCGTGCCAGCGGTATCGGCGGCGAGCAATGGCGACACTTCCATCGATACCCAGCCATCCACGCCATCGGTCGCGTCATGGATCGGACGGAACAGATCGGCCGCGCGACGCAGATCCTCGAGCGCGAGTTCGATAAACAGGTCTTCACCGGATTTACCGACTTCCGCTTTTTCCAGGATGCCGATGTCGTATGCAGTCGTTCCGCCAATCGCCTCGTTGAAAATCGTTGGGTTCGAGGTCAGCCCGGTGACCGAGGAAGTCTCGATGTACGCACGCAAGCTGCCGTTGTCGAGGATCTCGCGGGTAATGTTGTCGAGCCAGAGGCTCTGACCGAGGTCGTGCAGTTGCTGCGTGCTGCTCATGCCTGCTCCTGATGCGTCGTGCCGATGGCGATAGTAATTGCAAAATCCGAAAGACCCATATTGCATAGATCGCCGATGTGTTCGATCGTGCGGTCCGGCGGCGGATCGATGGTCGCATGCGCGGATTCGATGGCGTAGTGGCCCTGCCGCACGAACACCGTGGTGAGTCTGTCGCCCAGCACCAGCTTCATCGCCGCGAGCAAAGCCGGCTTGTCGTCCACCATCACGTAATGCGCCGCAGGAAAACGATCCTGCATCGCCGACAGCATGCGCTCCTTGTGCAGATAGATCAGTACGCGGCCATCGACTGCATCCCAGATGCCGGAACGCTGAATCTTGCGCGGCTGGAACACGATGTCGCCATCGGACAGCACCACGGGCAAGCCGAGGGTGCGCAGATGCGCGATGGCCGCGAGCGCTTCCGGGTAGAACCGCTGCGCGAACGGATAGTCGAGCAGGAACGCCGACATCTGCAGCAGGTCGGAATCGCCATCGAGCCCGCTGCGGAACAGTTGCAAGGCCGCAAGATAATCCGCGTAGCCAAGCTGCTCGCGCAGGCCGTTGTAGAGCGTCCAGTAGCGTTCGCACTCTGCCGCACCGAAATCCAGCGTGAGACGTGCGCGCAGATCGGCCGCGAAGCGATCGTTGTCGAGCAGAGTATTGTCCACATCGAGCAGGAACACGGTCTCGTCAGCATCCATCGAGCTCGCAGTCAACATGGATGGCTCTCTTCCGGCATCGGATCGTGCCAGCCTTCCCTGCTCGCGACGATTTTCGCCGCAGCTTGCGGTCCCCAGGTGCCGGGCTCGTAGATTGCAGGCGGTTCGATGTGGATGCCGTGCGCGCCCCCAAGGATGGGACCGACCACGCGCCACGCCGCTTCGACGGAATCGTCGCGCGTGAACAACGATGCGTCGCCACGGATCGCATCGCCGAGCAGGCGTTCGTAAGGCGACTTGTCGCGTTGCGGGCTGCTGCGGGCGATGAGTTCGACGCGTTCGCCCTGCATGTCCTCGCCCGGCTTCTTGACCCGCGTGCCGGCCGAGATCACGACTTCCGGACTCAGCCGAAAACGGAAATAGTTCGACTCGCGCGCAGTGATGTCGTCGAAGATCGCGAGCGGCGGGCGTTTGAGGTCGACCATCACCTGCGTCGTGGTGATCGGCAGATTCTTGCCGGTGCGGATATAGAACGGCACGCCCGCCCAGCGCCAGGTGTCGATGTGCAGGCGCAATGCGGCAAAGGTTTCGACCTGCGATTCCTTCGCCACGCCGGGCTCGTCGCGATAACCTCGGAACTGGCCGCGCACGACGTCCTTCGGATCGAGCGGCCGCATGCCGCGAAACAACCGCAGCTTCTCGGCGCGCATGGATTCCGGATCGCGGCCGACCGGTGCGTCCATCGCAAGCAGCGCGATCACCTGCAGGAGATGGTTCTGCACGACATCGCGGATCGCACCGACTTCCTCGTAGAAATTGCCGCGGCCCTGCACGCCGAAATCCTCGGCCATGGTGATCTGTACATTGTCGACGTAGTTGCGGTTCCAGATCGGTTCGAGGAAGCTGTTCGCGAAGCGGAAGTAAAGCAAGTTCTGCACAGCTTCCTTGCCGAGGTAATGATCGATGCGGAAGATCGACGCCTCCGGGAACACCGCATGCAGTGTCGCATTCAGGTCCTGTGCGGAAGCAAGGTCACGCCCGAAGGGCTTCTCCACAATCACCCGCGCATCCCGTGCGCAGCCTGCGTTCGCAAGGTGCTGCACGACGACCGGGAACATGCTCGGCGGAATCGCGAAGTAATGGATCGGCCGCAAACGTCCGTTCAACACCTGCCGAAGCTTCTCGTAAGTCGCAGGATCGTTGTAGTCGCCATCGATGTACTGCAGCAGCGACGACAGCTTCGCGAACGCTTCCGGATCGAGCTTGTCGTTCTTTTCGATGCTGTCGCGCGCGCGTTCGCGCAACTGGTCCAGCATCCAGCCAGCGCGCGCGACGCCGATGATCGGCATATCCAGGCCGCCACGTTTGATCATCGCCTGCAACGCGGGAAAGATTTTTTTGTAGGCCAGGTCGCCGGTAGCACCGAAAAAAACGAAGGCATCCGAACTGGGTATCGCCATCTCGATCCGCCTCTCCATGGTGGCCGTGACGCGCGGGCCTGCTCGGCGGGCGCGACGTGGTTACAACCCCAAGACTAGCAAGATCGTTCGCCAAAGGCTGGCGTTCGGCTGAACAGGAAAGCGAAAGGCGCGAAATTGCCCAGGTTGGCGTTGATAGTCAATGCGGCATGGTGTCCAAAAAATCAGGATCAGTCCAGCTTGGCCCTACTTCTCGCAAAACTCGCGAGGACGTCAAGAGCCGCATGGAAGCTTGCAATCCGCAAATCAAAGCGCGAAATACAGGAGCACGCCGTTGTAGCAGGCGTGGAGCACGATGCATGGGAGGAGACTGCGGGTGCGTGCATAGAGAAAGGCATTGCCAACGCCGAGCATGAACACCATAGGCCAAGCTGGCCACGGGTGCAGGATGGTGAAGAAGGCAGCGCTCAGGAGTGCCGCGCGCACAAGGCCCCACTGCGGCAGCATGGCGCGGAACATCAATCCGCGGAACAGGAACTCCTCGACCCAAGGCGCAACGCCGACCGCTGCGATTGCATACGCCGTGCGCAGGTTCGGATTCTCATCCAGGGCGTGCGCGCTGCGTTGCATGACGTCCTGCAATGCCGGCCACGGAATGATCGCCAGCAAATGCTGGTTGCCGACTCCGATCAATGCCAGCAGCGTCCCGCCTGCGAGACCGATCAGCAACGTGCGATAGTCGACGAATCGGGCTTGCGCGTCGAGGGTCACTGTTTCGGCCAGGCTGAGACCGCGTTTATCGTTCCATGTGACGACGATGCCGCTGACCACCACGGCGGCGATGGCGTAGCCGAGCGCATGCGCATACGGAGCCGCGTCCTTGCCGAAGCCGGCGAGGAATGGGATGGTCAGGATCGCCCCGAGTTCAAGCAGGCCGACGATCGCGATCACGCTGCTGAGTACCGTCGGCGGACGCAGCTCGGGCTCGCAGTCGGCGTCGAACAGATAAGCCAGGCGCGACCGGAACTTCTGCCACAAGGCTGCGGCAAAGATCCAGTTCATCACGATCGCCGCGAAGGCAAGCTGCCACTGCGCGGTGAACACGGCTATCGCGAGCGTGGCATTGCCGAAATTCGCTGGCTGCATCTTCCCGCGCGGCAAAGGCTCAATGTGGCCCGTGGAATCGGGCGCGCGCAGCAGGGTGACGGCTTTTTCGGCGACCGCGAGTCCCATCGCCAACCAGAGTGCCGCAACCCCGCAGATCGCAAGCGTATCGCCCGGATAGATCCACGCGACCACACCCAGGCTGATGAGCACCATGACGGACACCAATGCGAACAGGATCCGTACCTTCACCCGCAACGTATCCTCGAGGCTGCGCGGCCAACTCATGGTCAGCATCAAGCCCTGCCCTTCGCTCAATAGCGCGCGCGGAGCAGCAGCGGCCAGCAACGCTGTCGCGAAAAAGAGGATCACGCCGGCGAGCTTGTTCCACTTCATGTCGACGAGTCGCAGCATGTTGTGGAAATTCGCAAACTGCGTCAAAAGCAGGACCAGCGGCAGTCCGAAAAGCTGGATCAGCGCCCCACGGTCGCGCTTGAGCCACAGCCGCTCCTTGCGCACCAGCGGGTCGTCGAGAAAACGTAGCCAGCCGGTGCGCCGCTGGTCGAAGGATCGGGTCTTCACTGGTCGTTCCGCACCGCCGAAGCCGCCCTCCAGTCCACGCGCTGTCGCAAATCGCATCACCAGGCACGCAGGCAGACCCAGTGCGAAGCAGATCGACAGGCTCAGCGTCAACGCACGCAGCCAGCCGATCGGATCGCCTGCGTCGAGCAAGGCCTGCGAACTTGGCATCGCGTTGATCCATGGCAGCACAGCATTCGCCAACCCATAGTTGAGCGAACGAAACTGCAGCAACAGCACCGGCCCGATCATGAGCACGTATCCGAACGCGGCGAGCGCCGCGAACCATCCGCCGCGATTGCGGGCTGGGCTGCGCAGCATGATCAGCACTTCGAGCGCCTTCGCCCACAGCGTTGCTGCGAGGAGGAAAGGAATCCCGATCAGGAATGCCGCTGCGCCTGCGAAGAATGAGCTGTGCAGCCAGCCCACAAGTACGGCGAGCATGACCGGACCAGTCAGCACAAAAGGATTGCCGACTGCCGGGGCCAGCGCTTCGGCGACGAATACTGCGGTCTGTGGAACCGGCATGCCGAGATACCACTCCCACATCGGATGCCGACGACGCAGGCTGTCGATGTTCATGCCTTCGCCCTGGAAGACGAGCGACAGCCACCAGAGGAGTAGCGCGATCGCAAGCATGCGATAGGTCAGGTCACTGGCCCAGCCCGCAATCTGCGACTCGGAGGCAAAGCCCTCGACACCATGGCTTGCATACTGCTCGACAAACAGCCGGTGCCATTGCTCCGTGTCGCCTCCACGCTCGTGTTCGCGGTCGCGTGCTTCGCGTTGCAAGCGGGATTCGAGTTCTGAACCGATGTTTTTCGCGGATGCCGCGCCAGGAGCATTAGCTTTCTCGTGCGCGTATGAACCTGCATCGATGCCAATTGCGTCCCAAGTCTCTTCGGAGACCACCAGCCGGCCGCCCCGCTCGACTGAAACGATGTTCGCGACGTGCGCAATCCACAAGAAGACGCCGGCGATCATCGCCTGGACCACGGCGCCCATGAAGACGCTCCACGCGTATCCGAACCCGAACTTTCGCTTTCCCCTCTGCGCGGCCGCACGCATGCGTCCGACCGTGCGCTGGCGCTCTGTTGCCATCAGCAATCGAACATGTTCCAACCAGGAAATCGGTGTGGACATCAGCGGCGGAACAATTCCGAGACGCCCCATGGGATGTCTTTGGCAGGCTTGCTGCGGGTCATCGCGAGGAACGCCTGCTCGAGAGTTCCTGCATCGGGAATGGACGCTGCAATGGTTTCCAGTTCGCCCTGGGCGACCAGCCTGCCCAGATGGATCACTGCCACATGGGAGCACAGCGCTTCGACCTGGCCCAGCAGGTGCGTTGAAAACACGACGGTGGTTCCTGCGGCCTGCTGTTCCCGCATCAACTCAAAAAACAGCGCCGTGCTTTCGACATCGAGTCCGTTGGTCGGCTCGTCGAGGATCAGTAGTTCAGGTTCGTGCAACAACGCGAGCAACAAGCCGAGCTTCTTCTTCATGCCGCGCGAATAGTCGTCCGCGAATTGGTCCAGCGCATCCCGTAGCTGCATGCGATCGATCAGCGGCAGCATGCGCTGCATGACCTTCGCAGGGTCGAGTCCATGCATCGCAGCGGACAACTCGAGAATTTCCCGGCCCGTGAGATAGCTGTGGAACATCGGCTCATCGGGCAGGAATCCCAGCACGCGCTTGACCTCGATGCGCTGCTCGAATACATCGAGCCCTCCGATGCTGGCACTCCCGGATGTCGCCTTGAGGATTCCCATCAGGACGCGAAACAGGGTCGTCTTGCCCGCACCATTCGGCCCGAGCAAACCCCACATCTGACCAGCAACGATGCAAAGGTCGATGCCGGCGAGCGCCTGCTTGGCTCCGAATTTCTTGGTCAACTTGTCGAGCTTGATCATCGATCGAACTGAAACTTCCGAATGATGTGGTATCGCCAGATGGCGCTATTTTCCCGACTACATCGCAGCAGGGCCATTACGAAAAAGGCCGCCTTGCGGCAGCCTAAATCGTTGCTGATGTTGGCGTCCCCACGGGGATTCGAACCCCGGTCGCATCCGTGAAAGGGATGCGAACACCGTCCGCAGCCAATTCCCCACGTCCGTACAAGTTTCGCTAAAAGCCTTATCCATTGCGGTTTATAGGCCGCTAGTGTACGGTTGCGTCCGTAGTCGTTCCGCCCGGTTTATTCCCCAAAAGTCACCATGGGGAATAAATGGGGAATTGAATACAGACGCCCGAGGAAGACGCCATGTCCCGCACACCACGCGAGCACAAGCTCGAAACCCGAGAATCGCGCGGCAAGCTCAAGACGCGAACCGAACCCTACTGGCGGCAAGTCATCCCCGGCACGTTCCTGGGCTACCGCAAGGGCAAGAACACGGGCGCGTGGATCGTCCGCCAGCGCAACGAGGGCGGCGGCTATGCTGAGCAACGCATCGCCACGGCGAACGACCACATGGACGCAGACGGCGAAATCGTCTTGTCCTATGGGGAAGCGGTCAAGCGTGCAACGTCGGCCCAGCTTGCCGAACGCACTGCATCCGCCCCGCGCCATTTGCGGGACGGCATGGCATTAAACGACGTGCTGGGCTATTACCTCACTGAGCACTTGGCAGGCAAAGGTTCGGAATCGAATGCGCGTGGCATGATCGCTCGGCATGTCCGGCCTAGCATCGGCGGGAAGCTCGCAACGGCGCTATCTGCCGATGACCTGCGCGCATGGCATCGTGGCGTTGCCGCGAAGGCCCCAGCGCGCCGGACGCCCAAGGGCAAGCGCACGTCCGACGCGAACCCGGCGAAGGCATACATGCCAGCCGACACCGACAGCATCCGTGCTCGGCAGGTGTCTGCGAATCGCGTGCTGACCATCGTCAAGGCGGCGCTTAACTTCGCGTGGAAGCAGGACAAGCTACCCAAGGAACTGCCAGCCTACTGGCTCAAGGTCGCGCCGTTTTCGATCAAGGACGATGCCCCGCCCCGCATGCTGGACACGGACGAGGTAACGCGCCTGCTGAACGCTTCCCCCTCCGACCTGCGCACCCTTCTATCCGGCGCGCTGCTGACTGGTGCCCGCTATGGGGAGTTGTGCGCGATGAACGTCGGCGCATACAACCCCGAACAAGCGACCGTGACAATTCACCAGACCAAGACCGGCAAGACCCTGCACCAGCCGCTAACACGCGAGGGCATCGCGCTATTCGATGGGCAGACGGCAGGCCGCCCCAAGACCGAACCCATGTTCACGAAGTCAGACGGAATGCGCTGGGGCAAGGATCACGCGACCCGCCCAACGCTGGCCGCTGCCGATGCTGCCAAACTGGATGACGTGTCGTTCAAGGTCACCCGCGCCACCTACGGGAAGCTGCTGCTGCTCGCCACGCGCGATATTGAGATGGTCGCGAAGGCACTGGGACACAGTGACAGCCGTGTGACGCGCAAGCACTACGCGCAGTATCTTCCGAACGAGGTAGCAGCAGCCGTCGCCTTGCTGCCGACGCTGGGCATAACGACCGGAACGAAGGTCGCGCGCATCGGGGACAAGCGCAAGACCGGATGACCGAACAGCCGCGCCTAGTCCGACGGGACGAAGACCGGGCCACCCTGCCCGGCTGGCGCGGTTCCACTACAGGGGTGCGAGGGTGCGCGATGCACAAGCAGAAAAGTGTTCTCGAAAGCTTGCTTGAGAAAACCCCGAGGCCCGAACCTGAGCCAGAAGCGTCGGCTTTCGCACAGGCATTGATTGCGCTCCACGAATCCTTGCAACGGGAGCCTCCGCAAATAGCCGACGCGGCCGAACGGTATCAGCGACGCAGGAGCCATCGCACGCCGCGCTTTGCCGCATGGGCAATCAAGCGCGAACACAGCGAACTCGCGGAACTCTATGCGAAAGCGTTAGCGATGCTGTTGGAGTCGCGCAAGATAGAAGAGACCCTCAGGGATACCGCAAGGCTTGTCAATGTCCGCGAGAGATTCCATAAGGCGCGAGCCGACAACATCGCAAAGTTTGCTCGGCACGTCGAAGACGTTTCTCTCGTGTTTGCCCATTCGCTAGTCTTCGGTCCCATCGTTGCAAGGAAGCGCGCAGGCAAGAACGCGGGCGACGCTGCCAAAGCACAAGCGCAAGAGCGCCATGACGAATTGCTCGTCGCTGCTCAGAAACTTCGAGACAACGGAACCGAACTACACAACTTGTCTAGCGTGCTTGCAGAACGCAATCCGGAGTGTGTGAAAACGATCCGAAAGGCGCTGCAGGATGGCGGATTGCTGCCACGACGAAGAAAAAGGGAAGCGAGCTAAGCACACTTCCGTTTTCATGCCGATGATTGTTTTCCGAACCCGCACAAGTCCGTGCGGACGGAGCGCGACAAGTGAGCACGAAAACGGAACCGGCCTACGGGCCGATGGTGGAAGTCTGCGGCGACCACGGAATCAGCCGCACCGTTGCATTCGAACTGGCCCGCAAGGGGCTGCTGGACGTTTTCCTGATAGGTCGGCGCAGGTATGTGCGGCTCGACAGCGTTCGGACATTGCCCGACCGGCTGGCCGCGAACGAAGGCGGCACAGTGCCGAGGACTGCGGCATGACGCGGCCCATGAAAAAGCCCCGGCGAGGTAGTGACTCGCGCGGGGCTGGTGCATTCGCAGGCAGCGGATTGCGTCGCCATTCTACCGCCATCCCGCAGAACTGGCGCGACTGCCAGCCCGACCCCGCAACCTACTACGCGGCCCACGTTGCCAAGCTGAGCCGCCCGAACGCAACCGGCTGGGCGCAGGGAACATGCCCGCTGCACAACGACCACAACGCGAGCCTGAGCGTTCACGTCACCGAGTCGCGCGGCGGCTGGCGTTGTTTCGCAGGATGCGGCGGCGGAGATCTCGTCGGCTTTCACATGCTGCTGCGCGGCCTGGACTTCACCGCCGCAGTGCGCGAGCTGATCGGGGTGAACCCATGAACGCGATGCTGAAACCTGAGACACCGAAAGATGCAGCGCGCCGTCTGGCCGCTGGTGCGATCCGCGACGGATTCAAGCCCGTGGCGCTGCACCGCTACAACGATGCCGACGGTAGTCCGTGGAGTTACCGCATCCGCATGAAGAACGCGGGCGGCGATAAGTGGATGCGGCCCATGTACTTCGACGGCGCGCGCTATGTGCTCGGCGAACCGGCTGCGCCTGACAACGGCAAGCCGATCTATCGGTCACCGTATCCACTGGTTGAATCCGATCCGGTTGTGATCGTTGAAGGCGAACAGAAAGCCGATGCGCTCGCGGAACTCGGGGTGACGGCCACCACGTCCGGCAGCGCAAGCAGTGCCGAGGCTGCCGACTGGGCATCGCTGAAGGGCCGTATCGTGCTGCTGTGGCCGGACAACGACTCGGCCGGCAGGAAGTACGCCGAGCAAGTGACGGCGATCCTGCACGCGCAGGGCTGCACTGTGGAGGTGATCGACGTGGCCGCGCTGAACCTGCCCGACAAGGGCGATTGCGTGGACTGGCTGGCTGAGCATCCGAACGCGACCGCTGCCGACGTGCTGGCGTTGCCGATCATGGCAGCGTCGCAGCATGCCGCGATTGCGGTATCCGCATCCGACACATTCACCAGCGCACCCGAGCCGCTGCGCCGTCCGCTGCCACTGCCGGAGCCTTACCCGACGGATGAACTGGGGCCGATCCTTGCGCCCGCCTGTGCAAGCCTGCGGCGCGTGATTCAGGCATCCGATGCAGTGTGCGGCGCATCGCTGCTGGCAGCGGCATCGCTGGCCGTGCAAGGGCTGGCCGACGTGCGCCACGATGGCCGCGTGCATCCGCTGAGCTTGTGGTTTCTCACCGTGGCCGAATCGGGCGAGCGTAAAAGTGCCGTCGATGCCGAAGCGATGCGGCCCGCGCGCGACTATGAAAGGGAACTGTCGATCGAATACCTGAAAGACAACACGAAGCACGAAAGCTTGATGGAAGAGTGGAACGCACGCCGGAAGGTTGCGAAAAAGCAGGCCAGTAAAGGCACAGGGGAAGGACTGGCCGATGCGCTGGGCAAGATCGGCAAGCCACCGGATGCGCCGCCGCGTCCGACGCTGATCGTTGCCGACTTCACCGCCGAAGGACTGTCGAAACTGCTGGCCGTAGGCCGTCCAAGTGTCGGCGCATTCACCGATGAAGCCGCTCTAGTGTTCGGTGGGCACGGCATGACGAAAGAGACGGTGACGCGCACGGCTGGCACGCTGTCGAAGCTGTGGGACTCGGGGACGCTGGATCGCGTGCGGGCATCGGAAGGTGCGACGAAACTGTGGGGCCGCAGGCTGGCATTGCACCTGATGGCGCAGCCCGTTATTGCCGAACGCGCGCTGTCGGATGACGTGCTCGCCGGGCAAGGCTTCCTTGCGCGCTGCCTGCTGGCGTGGCCGGAATCGACGGCAGGGACGCGGCCCTATCGCAGCGAGAACCTGCGCCACGATGCCGCACTCAGTCGCTACGCCGCGCGCATGGCCGAACTGCTGGCGCTTGCGTTGCCGCTGGCGAGTGACACGCACAACGAACTGACGCCGCGCACGTTGCCGCTGTCGCCCGACGCGGCCACTGCATGGCGTGGTCTGCATGATGCGGTGGAAGTCGGCATGAAAGCCGGGGGGCCGTTCGCCACCGTGAAACCGTGGGCGAGCAAGACGCCGGAACAATGCTTGCGGATTGCTGGCGTGCTGACTGTGCTGGAAAACACGAACGCGCAGGAAATTGACGCGGCGACCGTCGAACGCGCTGCCGAACTGGCGCTATGGCACCTGCACGAAGCCGTGCGCCTGGCTGGTACTGCCGAACTATCACCGGAAGTCCGCGACGCCGAAGCACTGGTGAACTGGTGCCATGCCACCGGGCGCACGATGCTGCATTCTGGCGCGGCGCTGCGACTCGGCCCGGCACGCATTCGCGAGCGTGAAACCTTTACGGTGGCGATGGCCGAACTGGTGCGGGCAGGCTGGGCGCATCTGCTGGACGGCGGCACAGTGATCGACAACAAACACCGCCGCCACGTCTGGCGCATCGTTCCTGCATCGGAAGGGGGCTGATATGGGCCGACTACTGGAAGCACTGCGCGCGGATTCAGAAAAATCACAAACCGCGCTGCCTGCGAAAGTTGCGAATCTGCGAATGTCGGCACCGGAACGCATGGAAAGATTCGCAGATTCGCAGGATTCGCAACGGGCCGCAGTTGAAAATATCGCAGCCGATGAATCGCCCGATGCGATCCGCGAGCGCCTGCTGGCACTGGCCCGCGCCGAGGGCTTGCCAGCGCCCGCCGTGGACACGATCCCCGACGACGAACTGCACCTGTACGCCGAACTAGACGACGCCGACCTTCTGCTGCCGCTGCACTTGCGGGCGCGCGGCCTGCTAGGCGGCGAGAAGAATCACCACCACGAACACCGGGAGCACGATCATGCCCAATCCTAAGCAACCGACTGTCGCCGCTGTTCTCGGAAAGACAACCGCCGAACGGTACGCAGCCTATACGCTGATCCCGGAAATGAACTCCGCAGGCATCGCGGAAGTCTTCAGCATCCACCAGAAGCCCGATTATCTGGAACTGATGGGCGAGCTGCTGAAGCGTGGCGATGACATCGTGAAGGGTGACACGAATGGCATCGAGCGCATGCTGATCGCTCAGGCGCATGCGTTGGACTCGATGTTTGCCAATCTCGCGCGACGCGCCAAGAATCAGGAGAATCTCGCGCCGCTGGAAGCGTTCCTGAAATTGGCACTAAAGGCGCAAAGCCAATGCCGAGCGACCCTGGAAACGCTGGCGACGATCAAGAATCCGCCGCACGTCGCGTTCGTGAAGCAGGCCAACATCGCCCACGGGCCGCAGCAGGTGAACAACGGAGTTGCAAGCGAACCCGCGCGCGAGGAAAAGACAATCCCGCAGACCGAACTATTGGAAAACGATCATGGGCAACGGATGGACACCGGAACGGCGAGCACGGCAGGCCGAGGCGATCCGATCATGGCAACCGTGGGAACAGTCGACAGGGCCGCGCACGGACGAAGGAAAAGCCTTGGCAAGCCGTAACGCCCATAAGGGCGCACAGCGGCCCTTGTTCCGCGCAATGGCTGCACTGCTGCGCCAGCAAAGAGATACGCTTAGGGAGGGTTGGGACGGTTGAACGAGGCGGCCTTACAGGTAAGGGAAAGGGGGTCAACGTGGACTATCT
The DNA here is from genome assembly GCA_043747745.1 of Pseudomonadota bacterium. Classification (GTDB taxonomy): domain Bacteria; phylum Pseudomonadota; class Gammaproteobacteria; order Xanthomonadales; family Xanthomonadaceae; genus SZAS-103. The sequence continues at coordinate 71,490 of JAYTOP010000017.1, read as the reverse complement.
GAAACTTTGGCTGACGGACATAGGCCAACTGCGCTACGCGGAAGAGTTTGGCCGCAGCTACTACGCAATTGATGCAGGGGCAAGATTTGAGGGCGCATACGCCGGAAAAATTGAGCTTGTCGGCCTCGAAGACGGAGAGCGGTTCCCTATCGATAAATTCACGGTTGCTCTCACATGCCCCGCCGACAATAGCGAGGGCTGCCCCGAGCACATCGCCTGCACTGGACTTTCGGGCACAACGAATTCGGAAACGCGTGTTTTCATCACCGTTTCCGTGGGAGAGTGGATGCTGAGAACGCTTGCCGAAGGCGGATACAAGGGGTGTCCCACGTTGATAATCGAGTTGGATGCGATCCAGACGGGGGCGGCACCTGACTATCTGCCGACTTGGGAGTTGTCGGAATCGCACATGACTAAGTCCAACTCTCTCCGGTTGCACTTCGACACACAGAGCTTCAACACTCCAACGCGCGAGTCAACGCCGGACGGTACAAGAACCGACATCCTCGCGGCCCTCAAGAGCTTGTCCGAACAGCTCGCAACATTCACCACAACAGCGTCGTGGGGCTTGGCGCTCATCGCCGCCGCAATCTTCCTCTCACGCATCTTCCATTGATGGGTTGAGGCGACGCACAGGCCAGCAAGCGCATCGATCTAGTCGGAATTTTCTGACACGGAAAAAAGGTCAATTCCGCGCGGTCTATTCCCCAAATATTCACCACAAAACGAAATAGGCCACCTCTCGGCAGCCTAAGTCGTTGTTTTAATTGGCGTCCCCACGGGGATTCGAACCCCGGTCGCATCCGTGAAAGGGATGTGTCCTAGGCCTCTAGACGATGGGGACAGAGGCAGTTGCTTCAGAAACCGACGCCCAATCCTGCCGGCGATACTTCATTTTGAAAGTCCGCACAAGGATGTGCGGTGTTGCAAATTGCAAACAGAAGATATGGTGAACTCGCCACATCCTTGAATAAAACCCTGCACAGGAAGTGCAGACGAACCAAGTGGTGGAGCTAATCGGGATCGAACCGATGACCTCTACAATGCCATTGTAGCGCTCTCCCAGCTGAGCTATAGCCCCACATTCTGGCGAACGCGAAGAATAACGGTGCGTCATCTGGGCGTCAAGTAAGGCGCTGGCGAAACAGCATCAGGCAGGGGTCGCGGCCGGCTCGATGGGCCGAAGGCCCAGCCAGGAATGGCCTTGCTCAGCCAGATACTCCAGCCACTTGCTGAAGAAAACGTTCATCCGCATGCGGTGGTCGATCAGCGTGGCGAGCGGCGGATGCAAGCCGAGTACGTCCTGCCATTGCCGGCCAACGTAGCAGTGGGTCACCTCGGCCTGCCGTGCGTCGCGGTAATGGCGCACGTACGCCGATGGATCCGGCTGGCCGGTGACGCCATCGCACAATTGCGCGTAGGCCAGCCGCAACTCGATGGTGTATGGGTGACGCTCGACGACATCCAGGCGCAGATCCAGCCCATCGTCCACGGTCGAGAGATAGCTGCCGACCGTGAGCTCTTCGGGCTCAAACATGCGCTGCAGGCGGGCGTGGTTTTCCGCGTACAGCCCCATCATCCACGCGAAACGCGTCAGTCGCGGAATGCTCAGCGATGCAGTGGATGATGCGTTGGCGACGATGGACATGGCCCGATCCTAACACGCGATTTCCACCCTTCCGCAAGCTTGTATCGCGGTGATTTGCGTCGCACACTCAAGGACTCAGAACATGTGCCGCTGGATGCCCAACGCGGTCAATACCTTGCTCGCGATTTCCTCGATCGATGTATGCGTCGTACTCAACATCGGCATGCGCTCGGCGCGGAACAGCAGCTCTGCAGCGGTGACCTCGAAGCGGCATTGTTCGATCGTTGCGTAACGGCTGTCGGGTTTGCGCTCTTGGCGGATCTGGCGCAGCCGCGTGGGATCGATGGTCAAGCCGAAGAGTTTCCTGCGATGAGCGCGCAACCGTTTCGGCAATTCCTTGCCATCCAGATCGTCTTCGGTGAGCGGATAGTTCGCAGCGCGCACACCATAGTGCAGCGCGAGATACAGGCAGGTCGGCGTCTTGCCGGAACGCGAGACGCCGACCAGGATCAGGTCGGCCTCGTCGTAGTTCACATTGCCGCCATCGTCGTGGGTGATCGCGTAGTTGGTCGCGTTGATGCGCTGCTCGTACGCGGCGAAATCGATCATGCCGTGCGCATGGCCGACATGGCGTTCGCGCGGCTTGCCCAGTTCGGCCTCAAGCCGGCCGATGAACGGGCCGAACACGTCGAGTACCAGCGCCCCGCTCTCTTCCAGCATCGCCGCGAGTGCTTCATCGATGACCGAACTGATGATGATCGGCCTGCATCCCCGCGCCTCGCCGGCCGCACGCACCTGCCGCGCAGCATCGCGCGCCTTTTCAGCCGAATCCACGAACGACAGCCGGTGGGTGTCGAAACGCACCCCCGCGAACTGGGTCAGCAGGCTGTGGCCAATGGTTTCGGCGGTGATGCCGGTGCCATCGGAAATGTAGAACACCAAACGCTCGCTCATGCGTCGCATCCTTGATCGTTGCGTGGATGCGAGGCCATCGCGCTATCCACTATGCCCAAGCACAGCATCCAAGCTTGTACGAAAACACCCCGGCCCGCAAAATAGGCGGCCTGTTGCGCGTATTTGGCGCGCCGCCATCCGATGGGAGTCCGACGTTGACCCAGCATGTGCTTTGGTTGGACCAGTTGCGCCTGACCGATCTGGCCCAGGTCGGCGGCAAAAATTCCTCGCTTGGCGAGATGATCGGCAGTCTGAGCAACCTCGGCGTGTCGGTGCCAGGCGGCTTTGCGACCACCGCCGAGGCGTTCCAGGACTTCATCGCCGAAAACAACCTTGCCCAGCGCATGCAGGACCGGCTGGCGACACTGGATATCGAGGATGTCGCCGAGCTCACGCGTGCGGGCACCGAGATCCGAGGCTGGATCTCCGATGCGCCGCTTTCTACAGCGTTTGATGCCGCCATCCGGGATGCCTATGCAGATCTCGCCAGGCGCGCCGGCGTCGAGCACCCTTCGGTTGCCGTGCGTTCGTCCGCCACCGCCGAAGACCTGCCCGACGCGAGTTTTGCGGGTCAGCAGGAAACCTACCTCAACGTGACCGGCGTCGACGATGCCGTGCGCAAGGTCAAGGATGTGTTCGCGTCGCTCTACAACGACCGCGCGATCGCCTATCGCGTGCACCACGGCTACAAGCACGAAGACGTGTTCCTGTCAGCCGGGGTGCAGTTGATGGTGCGCTCGGACATCGGCGCATCCGGCGTGCTGTTCACGCTCGACACCGAATCGGGATTCCGCGACGTGGTGTTCATCACCTCGAGCTATGGCCTTGGCGAGAACGTCGTGCAGGGTGCTGTGAATCCCGACGAGTTCTACGTCTACAAGCCGACCCTGCGCGATGGCAAGCCCGCGATCCTGCGCCGCACGCTCGGTTCCAAGGCGATCCGCATGGTGTATTCGGATGCGCCCGGCGAGCGCGTGCGCAACGAGGACACGCCGCTTGAACTTCGCAACCGGTTCTCGATCAACGATGCCGATGTCGAAGAGCTTGCACGGCAGGCGCTGAAGATCGAGGAACACTACGGTCGCCCGATGGACATCGAGTGGGCGAAAGACGGTAACAGCGGGCGCATCTACATCGTGCAGGCACGCCCGGAAACCGTGAAGTCGCGCGCGCGAACCAACCAGATCGAACGTTTTCACCTGTCCGCGCATGGTCCGGTACTCTGCGAGGGACGCTCGATCGGCCACAAGATCGGCAGCGGCAAGGCGCGCATCGTGCGCTCGCTCGCCGAAATGGAGAAAGTACAGCCAGGCGACGTGCTCGTCGCCGACATGACCGATCCCGACTGGGAGCCGATCATGAAACGCGCCTCGGCGATCGTGACCAATCGCGGCGGTCGCACCTGCCATGCGGCGATCATCGCGCGCGAACTCGGCGTGCCCGCAGTCGTCGGTTGCGGCAATGCGCTGACCTCGATCCCCGATGGAAGCGAGGTCACAGTGTCCTGCGCCGAAGGAGATACCGGCACGATCTACTCGGGCTTGTTGCCGTTCGAGCGGATCACCACCGATCTCGAGAACATGCCGCCTGCCCCGCTCAAGATCATGATGAACGTCGGCAACCCGGAACGTGCGTTCGATTTCGCGCAACTTCCGCACCAGGGCATCGGCCTGGCGCGTCTGGAATTCATCATCGCGCGGCAGATCGGCGTGCACCCGAGGGCCTTGCTCGAATACGACCGCCAGTCGCCGGAGGTCAAGGCGCAGATCGCGCCACTGATGGCCGGTTACGCCGATCCGGTGAGTTATTACGTCGAACGTCTTGTCGAAGGCATCGCCACGTTGACCGCCGCGTTTGCGCCGTTCCCGGTGATCGTGCGGCTGTCGGATTTCAAGTCCAACGAATACGCGAACCTCGTCGGCGGCAAGCAGTACGAACCGCACGAGGAAAACCCGATGATCGGGTTCCGTGGCGCGTCGCGCTATGTCGACCCGAGCTTCGCCGATTGCTTCGCGCTGGAATGCCGCGCGGTGAAGAGAGTGCGCGAGACGATGGGCCTGACCAATTGCTGGGTGATGATCCCGTTCGTGCGCACGCTCGAAGAAGGCCGCAAGGTCATCGATGTGCTCGCGAAAAACGGACTGCGTCGCGGTGACAATGGCCTGAAGCTCATCATGATGTGCGAAGTTCCATCGAACGCGTTGCTTGCCGATGAGTTCCTCGAACTGTTCGATGGCTTCTCGATCGGCTCCAACGACCTGACCCAACTCACGCTTGGCCTCGACCGGGATTCGGGCATCGTCGCGCACCTGTTCGACGAACGGAATCCGGCGGTCAAGAAACTGCTGTCGATGGCGATTTCCGCTGCACGCGCGAAAGGCAAGTACATCGGCATTTGCGGGCAAGGCCCGTCGGATCATCCGGATCTTGCCGACTGGCTGATGCAGCAAGGCATCGAATCGGTATCGCTGAATCCCGACACCGTGATCGACACCTGGCTAAGGCTGGCGAAGCTCAAGAGCGCGTGAGCGGATGCTGTCGCTGGCCACACCGTCGCAACCCTTCGTGACCCAACCGGTCGTCGCATCCACGCGCCTGATCGACAATCTGCATCACATCGACTGGCCCGAGCTCGGCACCGAATGGGGCATGCGCCTCGGCAGCGCCCTGCTCCTGCTGGTCGTCGGCATGTGGCTCGCAAAATCGCTGGGGCGCCTGTTGTCGCAAGTGCTCGCGCGGTTCGGCGTGGACGGCATCCTGACGAGTTTCCTCGGTAATATCGCACGCGCGATCGGGCTGATCGTGGTGTTCATCGCGACACTGGACACCATCGGCGTGCCGACCACGTCGCTGCTTGCGGTGATCGGCGCGGCGGGGCTCGGCATCGGTCTGGCGATGAAGGACTCGCTGTCGAACATTTCTTCGGGCGTGATGTTGATCGCGCTGCGTCCGTTCCGCGCAGGGGACGAGGTGCAGGTTGCCGGGCTCAACGGCATCGTCGAACAGGTGCGCATCTTCCAGACCGTACTGCGCACGTTCGACAACCGCGTGATCATCCTGCCGAACAGCCTGATCACGACGGCGCCGATCACCAACTTCACCGCACGCAAGACGCGTCGCGTGGACCTGACCATCGGCATCGGCTACGAGGACGCCATCCGCACCGCGCGCGAAGCCTTGCTGGCAGTCGCACGCGCCAATCCGCGCGTACTCGCCGACCCTGCCCCCGAAGTGATCGTCGCCGCGCTCGCCGAGAGTACCGTGAACCTTGCGTTGCGCGCGTGGGTCGCAACGCGCGACTATGCGATCGCAAAGAGCGAATTGATGGAAGCCGCGCGGATCGCGCTCGGCGAACACGGCGTGAGCGTCCCGTATCCGCAACGCGAACTGCACGTGTTCCATCACGGCGCCGCGGACGCACACGAGGGCAAGCAATCGCTCGATGACGCCACCATGCGCAGCACGCCGGACCAGGCAGCCGTCCACGCATTCGATGATGCGTCGGCAACTTCGCCAGGCTCCACTTCCGGCACGCCCGAGAGCTGAACCAGGCCGCTCAGCCTTCGACGCAGTTGCGGCCGGCGCCTTTCGCGCGGTACAGCAACTCGTCGGCGCGGCTGGACATGCGGCTGTAGCTTTCCTCGCCGTTCCACACCACGACGCCCATGCTCACGGTGACCTGCAATCCAGGCGCGATCAACTCCCAATCGTCGCCCTCGATCGCGGTTCGTATCCGCTCGCAGAAGGTGCGCGCGCCGGAAAGGTCCGACCCGGCGAGGATGCAGATGAACTCCTCGCCGCCGAGCCGCGCTGCGAGATCGCCTGGGCGCTGGTGTTCGCGCAGGATCACTCCGATCTCGCGCAGCACGTCATCGCCGGTCGCATGCGAAAACCTGTCGTTGATGCGCTTGAAGAAATCGATGTCCAGCAGCGCGAAGCCGAGCGGTCGGCCGCTGCGCATCGATTCGGAAAAATAGGCATCCATCGCCTCATCGACGCGCCTTCGGTTGGCAAGGCCGGTCAGCGCATCCTCGCGTGCTTGCCGTTCGAATGCTTCGGACTGGATGCGCAGCAATTCCAGCAATTCGGATTTTTCGTTGTCAGAGCGCGTCAGTTTCTCGGTCTGCAGGCGCAGGTCCTCGGTGCGGGCATCAACGAGTTGCTGGAGCCAACGCTCGTTGGCGGCGATGCGCCGGATCCGGTTCACGTAAGCCAGCCAGCCGCCTCCGATGAGCAGCGCCGCCATCAATGCATCGAACCAGACTTTCTGCCACAAGTGCGCGCCAATCCGGAACACCAGGTCCGCTTCGCGTGGCGACCACGAACCGCCAGTGATTGCGGCCTGGATGCGTAGCCGGTAGTCGCCAGCGGGAAGATTGGTGAACTGCACGCTGGTGTGTTCGCCGATCTCGCTCCAGGTCGCGTCGTAGCCTTCGAGCAGATAGCGATACTGGATGCGCTTGGGCAAATGATAGTTCAATGCGAAAAAGCGCACGTCGAGTCTGCGCGTGTCGGGTCCGAGCTCCAGTACCTCGTTGGCGACCACGATGCGATCATCGACGCGGACTTCTTCGAGCAGGGTCTGCGGAGGTCCGCTACGGTAATCGGCCAGACGTTCTGGATGCACTTGCGCGATCCCGCGTACCGTCGCGACCCACACGCTGCCATCGGACAGCAACCAGGCTGCCGGACTCGATCCACCACTGCACTGCGAGGTCGGCATGCCATCGGATTCGCCGAACAGATCGGTCGCCACGTTCGTCACCCGCCCGTCGGCCACGGCAGATGCTTGCGCGTGACCGACACGCACCAATCCACCGGGCGTGGTCAACCACAGATTACCCAGTCGATCGGGCACGACCGCGTACACGGTATCCACCGGCAAACCCTGCTCGCTCGCCAGCACGCTCACCTTGTCATCCTTCCAGCGCAGCAGGCCGCGGTCGCTGGCGATCCATACCGCCCCGTCGGCATCGTCCGCGAAGCCGTACACCGACTGCACCATGCTTTGCACAGCAAGCGGCACCCGCACGAACCGCTCGCCACTGCGATACGCCACACCATTGCCGGTGCCGATCCACAAGCGTCCGGCTGGATCGCGGTGCAAACCCAGAACCGCATCGCTGGGCAATCCATCGGCGACCGTGTAGATCCGCGTCGCGTTCTTGCCCTGTTGCATCAACCCCTTGTTGGTGCCGATCCACAGCGTGCCATCGGCATCTTCCAGGATGCCGCGCACCAGATCCGATGGCAGTCCGTGACGGTGATCGACCACGCGATCGACCTGTCCGTGCAACACATGCATGGCACCGTTGCTGCTGGTGCCGACCCAGAGGCCGCCATCATGGGCTTGCGCCAATGCGAGGAACGTCTGGCTTGACGCGATGTGCGACATCTGTCCTTCATGGAGTCGGTCCAGGCCGCTGTGCGTGCCGATCCAGACATCCCCATCGACGGTCTCCAGCACGCTGTGCACGTTCTCGTCCGACAGTCCTTGTTCCTTGCCGAAAGCGCCAAACGGCGTATCGCGCAGGCGCAGCAAACCCTGGTTGCCTCCTACCCAGATGCTGCCATCGTCAGCACGCAGCAAGGCATCGACTTGCCATGAGCGGTTTGGATTCTCTCCACGGATGGGTTCGCTGCGTCCATCGCGTACCAATAGCAATCCACGTTGCGATGTACCGATCAGCGCCCGGCTGGAGGAGTCCGGGAGGATGGCCAACACCACGTCGTCGAAGCTATCCGACGTCATCTTTTCAAATTGATGTTCGCCGTAACGTTGCCGGTAAGCCCCGGCCTGGGTGCCGACCCAAAGCGCCTGGTCCTGCGATTCGGCCAAGGCATTCACTGCGCCGGACGGCAACAGGCCCGCGTTGACGCTGATGGTTTGCACCTGTTCATCGACGATCTTCGCAAGCCCCGCCGACGTACCCACCCAGACGCTGCCATCGTGCATCACCAGCAGACTGAGCACGCGGTCGGAGGGCAAGCCGTTGCGGCTGCCGAAATGCAACCTGCGTCCACCATCGAAAAAATCGAGGCCACCCGTCGCAGTGGCCACCCAGAGCCTGCCCTTGAAGTCCTCCTGCGAGGCCACGACGGTGTCCTGCGACAAGCCGCCATCGACTCCGGTCACCGTCCAGTAGCCTTGATTCAGGAAACTCAGGCCGCCGCGTGCGGTGCTGACCAACAGCGTGTTGAAGCGACCGATCGCCAGGTGGCGGATATCGTTGTCGTGCAATTCCGGCACCGTGCCACGGTCGTGATAGACGAACTCGCTACCGTTGAAGCGCGCCAGGCCGGCAGGTGTGCCGATCCACAAATAGCCATCGCTGCTTTGCGCCAGGGCGTTGACCTGATCGTTCGGCAGGCCGGCCCGCTGCGTCCAGCTTTCGCGCGCCCAGGAGCCCAACGACTTGCGGTCGGGCTGCTGCGCACAGGCTGCTCCGACCAGCCATCCGGACAACACGATGGCGACGAACAGTTTGCACAGCAATCGACGTGCTGCATTCATGGCCGCATCGCACTCAGGGACGTTCGCCGCCGAGGCGGCCCATGAACTGGCGGTAGTAACGCAGTTCGGCGACCGAATCGCGGATGTCGCTCAGCGCGGTGTGCGCCGAATTCTTCACGAAACCCTTGGCGACGCCAGGCGCCCAGCGCCGCGCGAGTTCCTTGATCGTGCTCACGTCGAGGTTGCGGTAATGAAAATACCGCTCCAGGCGAGGCATTCCGCGCACCAGGAAGCGCCGGTCCTGGCAGATCGAGTTGCCGCAGATCGGCGATTTGTTAGCGGGTATCCACTTGCTCAGGAACTCCACTGTCAGCGCCTCGGCCGTTGCCAACGACGTCGTCGAATCCAGCACCCGCTGCCACAACCCGGACTTCGTGTGCTGGTTGCGGTTCCAGTCGTCCATCGCCTGCAACCGCGCAAGTGGGTGCTGGATCGCAAGCTCCGGGCCTTCGGCGAGGATAGTGAGTTCCTTGTCGGTCACCAGGGTGGCGATCTCGATGATCGCATCGGCATCCGGGTTCAGCCCGGTCATTTCCAGGTCGATCCAGATCAGGTTGTCGTCATTCTGGTTCGGCATGGACTCGATCCGCTGGTAGAACGTGCATCATAACGTCCCTGTCCTTCGGAGCGCGCCGATGCCACTGCCGATCAGCTACGACAGCAGCCACTTCGCCGTGGTCTCGGCGATGATCACTCCGGCGTTCTTCCTGACCGCGACCGCTTCGCTCATCGCGACGTCGAATGCGCGGCTGTCGCGGGTCGTTGATCGGATGCGCGCCGATATCGCCGAACTCAAACACCCCGACTATGCGGAGCCGGGTGGCGAGTTGCGCACCCGCATCGATCAGCACCGCAAGCGTTCGCGCCTCGTGCTCGCGGCACTTCGCCTGCTGTACGGCTCGGTCACCGCGTTCGTGGGCACCAGCCTCGCCATCGCGATCGACAGCGTGCTGGTCTGGCACATGGACCTTGTACCGCTGGTGCTGGCGGTCGCCGGCGTCCTGCTGATGCTGGTCGCGTCGATCTGCCTCGGGCGCGAAGCCAGACTGGCGCTGGCAATGCTCGAAACCGACCTGGACCGGCAACTGGCGCGGGAACAGCCGGAACGAAAAAGCGCCTAGCAACGCAGGATCAGCCGGACGACTTTCCGCGCTTGCGCCGGAAATACGCGGTCAATCGCGACCCTGCTTCCCCGGCCAACAGCCCGCCCTGAACGTCCACGCGATGGTTGTGGCGCGGATCGCCGAGCAGGTCGAACACGCTACCGGCCGAGCCGGTCTTCGGGTCGGATGCCGCGTACACGACCCGCGCGATGCGCGCGTGCACCACCGCCATCGCGCACATCGCACAAGGTTCCAGCGTTACGAACAGTGTGCAGCCCACCAGCCGGTGATTGCCAATGGCCTTGCCTGCTTGCCGCATCGCGACGATCTCGGCATGCGCAGTGGGATCGTGATCGGTGATGTTGCGATTCGAGCCTTCGCCGAGCAATTCGCCATGCGTATCGACGACGACAGCCCCAACCGGGATCTCGTCGTCCACGCGTTCCGCGCGTTCGGCGAGCGCCAACGCGTGATGCATCCAGCGCTCGTCTGCATCAGAAAACGAACCAGGCTCCGTTCGTGGTGAGTCTGTCGAACCACCCGTCTCCGTTCGTGGTGAGCCTGTCGAACCATGAACGGGACCCGTGGATTGTCGATTCCTCTCCAACTCTTGGAGCTTGTCCCAATCCCGATTGGCCAGCGCCTGCTTTTTCGCCCGACTCCAGCGCTTGATCTGAATTTCAGACTCCAGGGCCGATTCTCTGGTTGGGAAATCCTGATCGAAGATCAGCGTCAATGGTCGGCGCGTATGGGTATAGCAACTGCTAATTTCGCCCGCCTGGTGCTGGGCTATGCGGTTTTCCAGGTCGTCGGTATGACCAGTGTAGAACGAGTCGTCCGCACACTTGAGGATATACACCCAAAAGCTCATGACGTAAGGACTCCGTGTCGCCGTTCATGGTTCGACAGGCTCACCACGAACGGCTCAGGGTTGGTTTCTGTTTCTCGTGACTCGGCTTGCACGACAGGTCGACACTGCGTCCCTGCTCACTCCCATTCGATCGTCGCGGGCGGCTTGCCGCTGATGTCATAAACGACACGAGAAATGCCGTGCAATTCGTTGATGATCCTGCGCGACACGAGGTCAAGGAAATCGTACGGCAGATGCGCCCAGTGCGCGGTCATGAAGTCGATGGTCTCGACCGCGCGCAGCGCGATCACCCACTCGTAGGCTCGCGCATCGCCGACCACGCCGACCGATTTGATCGGCAGGAACACCGCGAATGCCTGGCTGGTCTTGTCGTACAGGTCGGCGCGGCGCAGTTCCTCGATGAAGATCGCATCGGCTTGGGCGAGTAGTTCGGCGTACTCACGTTTCACCTCGCCGAGGATGCGCACGCCGAGTCCAGGCCCCGGGAACGGATGCCGGTAGACCATCGTGCGCGGCAGGCCGAGCTCGACGCCGATGCGTCGCACCTCGTCCTTGAAAAGCTCGCGCAGCGGTTCGACGAGTCCGAGTTTCATGTGCTCCGGCAGGCCGCCGACGTTGTGGTGCGACTTGATGACGTGCGCCTTGCCGGTCTTGCTGCCGGCCGATTCGATCACGTCCGGATAGATCGTGCCCTGTGCGAGCCACTTCACGTTTGTGAGCTTGGCGGATTCCTCGTCGAAGATCTCGACGAACAGCTTGCCGATGATCTTGCGCTTGGCTTCCGGGTCGCTGACGCCAGCCAACGCCGCGAAATAGCGATCGGCCGCATTGACGCGGATCACCTTCACGCCCAATCCATTGGCATCGGAGGCAGCAGCAAAGGCCGCCATCACCTGGTCGCCTTCCTGCCAACGTAGCAGGCCGGTATCGACGAACACGCAGGTCAGCCTGTCGCCGAGCGCGCGATGCAGCAGCGCAGCGACGACCGACGAATCGACGCCGCCCGACAGCCCCAGCAGCACGTTGTCACCGCCGACCTGCGCACGCACGCGAGCGATCTGGTCTTCGACGATGTTCGCGGCGGTCCAGAGCGTCTTGCAGCCGCAGATGTCGACGACGAAGCGCTCGAGCATCGCCGCGCCGGACTTTGTGTGGGTGACTTCGGGGTGGAACTGCACCCCGTACCAATGACGTGTCTCATCGGCCATCGCGGCGATCGCGACGCTCTCGGTGCGCGCGGTGGTCCTGAAGCCTGGCGGCGTCGCGGTGACGCGATCGCCATGGCTCATCCACACACCGAGACGCGGCGGCAGGCCTGGAAGATCCTTCATGTCGTCGAGCAGTGCGCAGGCGCGCAGCACTTCGACTTCCGCGTAACCGAACTCGCGGTGGTAATCGCCCTCGACCTTGCCGCCGAGTTGCGCGGCCATCGTCTGCATGCCGTAGCAGATGCCGAGCAATGGAATGCCCGCTTCGAACGCCTGCTGTGGCGCGCGCGGCGAGTCCGCCTCAAGCGTCGATTCGGGGCCGCCCGACAGGATGATGCCCTTCGGAGCAAATGCTGCGATCTGCGCAGGATCGTGATCCCAGGCCCAGATCTCGCAATACACGCCGAGCTCGCGGATGCGCCGCGCGATCAGCTGCGTGTACTGCGCGCCGAAATCGAGGATGAGGATTTTGTCGCTATGGATGTTTTGCATAGATGCCTAGGGGCTAGGGGCTTGGGACTAGCGGCTGGCGCAAGGCAGGTGGACTGGTCGCCGGCCATGCCGGTTGCAAGGGTGACGAAATCGCTGGTGACGAACGGGAATTGTGGATGCTCGCTTTCACCAGTCCCTAACCCCTAGCCTCCAATCCCGCTTCTCTACTAGCCAGCTCGATAATTCGGTGGTTCCTTGGTGATCTGCACATCATGCACATGGCTCTCGCGCACGCCGGCGTTACTGACCTGGACGAAGGTCGGCTTGCTGCGCATGTCCTCGATGGTCGCGCAGCCGACATAGCCCATCGATGCGCGCAATCCGCCTGCGAGCTGGTGAACGATGTTGCGCAAGGTGCCGCGATACGGGACGCGGCCTTCGATGCCTTCAGGTACGAGCTTGTCGGCGTCGGATGCGTCCTGGAAATAACGGTCCTTGCTGCCCTGCTCCATCGCGCCGATCGAGCCCATGCCGCGATAGCTCTTGTAGCTGCGGCCCTGGAACAGTTCGATCTCGCCAGGCGCTTCCTCGGTGCCCGCAAACAAGCCGCCGATCATCACCGTCGATGCGCCAGCTGCAATCGCTTTCGCGATATCGCCTGAATAGCGGATGCCGCCATCGGCGATCAGCGGAATGCGATCCTGCAATGCATCGGCGACCATAGCGACCGCGGTGATCTGCGGCACACCGACGCCAGCAACAATCCGCGTCGTGCAGATCGAACCGGGACCGACGCCGACCTTCACCGCATCCGCGCCCGAATCCATCAATGCGAGCGCGGCGTCGCCGGTCACGATGTTGCCGCCGATCACCTGCACGTCCGGGAAATTCTTCTTGACCCATGCGACGCGATCAAGCACGCCTTGCGAATAACCGTGCGCGGTATCGACGACGATCACGTCGACGCCCGCGTGGATCAACGCTTCGACGCGCGCCTCGGTGTCGCCACCGACGCCGACCGCCGCACCGACGCACAGGCGCTCGGAGGAATCCTTTGCCGAATCGGGATTGTCGCGCGCCTTCTGGATGTCCTTCACGGTGATCAACCCGCGCAGTTCGAAGGCGTCGTTGACGACGAGCACTTTCTCGATGCGGTGCTTGTGCAGCAGCGCGAGCACTTCCTCGTCGGACGCGCCTTCGCGCACGGTCACGAGCCGATCCTTCTTGGTCATGATGTGTCGGACCGGATCGTCGAGCTTCTTCTCGAAGCGCATGTCGCGGCTGGTGACGATGCCGACGAGCTTGTCGCCCTCCACCACCGGCACACCGGAGATGTTGCGCGCGCGGGTGAGCTTGAGGACTTCGCCGATGGTCGTTTCGGGGCCGACGGTGAAGGGTTCGCGGATCACCCCGGCTTCGAAGTGTTTCACCTGCGCAACATGCGATGCCTGCGCCTTGACCGTCATGTTCTTGTGCAGAATGCCGATACCGCCGAGCTGCGCCATCGTGATCGCGAGGCGCGCTTCGGTGACGGTGTCCATCGCCGCGGCGACGACCGGAAGATTCAGCGAAAGGCCTCGGGTGAGGCGGGCGCGGAGGCTGACATCCCGAGGCAGGACGATCGAGTGCGCAGGCACCAGCGAAACGTCGTCGAAAGTCAGCGCTTCGGCCAGGATGCGCAGCATGGGCGGCTCCGTGTGAGGAAGCGCGCCATTATACCGGTTCATCCTTCCCCATGCGGTCGTTTCCTTCATGCGGGCCTTGCTCCCACTCCTGCTTTTGGTGCTCAGCGAGATCTACAGCGCAAAGAGTCAGGCGCAGGTCAATCAGCTTGTGCGTGAAGCCTGTGGCTAAGCATCATCAGCTGCTTCCGCAGCTTCCAGCGTGTTCTGCATCAGCGTCGCCACAGTCATCGGCCCTACTCCACCGGGAACCGGCGTGATCCAGCTCGCGCGCTTCGCGGCCTCGGCATAGCCCACGTCGCCAACCAGGCGACCATCCTCCAGCCGGTTGATGCCGACATCGATCACCACCGCACCCGGTTTGATCCATTCGCCCGGAATCAGCCCAGGCTTGCCCACCGCGACCACCAGGATATCGGCCTCGCCGACGTGGCGGCGCAGTACGTCTGGCGGCGTGAACTTGTGGCAGGAAGTGACCGTGCAGCCCGCGATCATCAGTTCCAGCGCCATCGGACGGCCGACGTGGTTGGACACGCCGACGATCGTCGCGCTCGCGCCACGCACGGGGCGATCGGTGTAGCCCAGCAAGGTCGTGATGCCGCGCGGCGTGCACGGGCGCAGGCCGAACTGGCGTAGCGCGAGATGACCGACGTTCTCGGGATGGAAGCCGTCAACATCCTTGCGCGGGTCGATGCGGTGGATCAGGCGGCTCGCGTCGGGGATGCCCGGAAGCGGCAACTGGACGAGGATACCGTGCACCATCGTGTCGTCATTGAGGCGATCGATCAGCGCCAGTAATTCCGGCTCGGTGGTCGTCGCAGGCAGATCGAAATCGAGGGTGTGTATGCCGACCTTCTCGCAGGCGCGGCGCTTGTTGCGCACGTAGACCGCCGAAGCCGGGTCGCCGCCGACCAGGACGACCGCGAGCCCAGGTCTTGGCTTGCCGACAGCGATCCGCGCAGCAACCCGCGTGGCCAGCCCGTCGAGCAGATCCTCGGCGATGCGCTTGCCGTCCAGGACACGGGCGGCCGGTGCGGGTGCGGTCGGATCGTCTGTAGTCAGGGCTGGATGGATCATGCGGGGAATTCGTGGCTGCGCTAGAGTCGCGCATTATCGCCGATCCAGAGAGGTTCCCGCTCATGGTGAGCCAAGCCTGTCCCGCACCTGCGCCGTCCACGGATGCGCACTTGCTGCAAGCGCAAGATGCGCATGAGCAACGCGCGGGAAACCAGACCCAGCTCGAAGCCGCCGCGTTTCGCCGCCTGCTCGTGCATCTCAACCAGGTGCGGCCGGACGTGCAGAATATCGACCTGATGATCCTAGCTGGCTTCTGCCGCAATTGCCTGTCCGACTGGTATCGCGAGGCGGCCGAGGCTGAATGCGTGTCGATGACGAAAGACGCCGCGCGCGAGGCAATTTACGGTATACCGTTCGCGGAGTGGAAGGCGAAACACCAGCACGCCGCGACGCCCGAGCAACTCGCGGCATTCGAGGCGGCGCAACGCAGGCGTTCAAGCTGACGACCCGATCACTCAGATGACAGCATCGAAGGAACCGACATGATCCACCAAGGCCACTGTCCCAAGTGCGGCAAACGCGTGTTGCATGTGCATGTCGAGACCGTCAACGGAATGGTCGCGAACGAAAGCAAGGCGAAATGTCTGAGCTACAGTTGCATCCATTGTTTCGCCGTGCTCGGCGTACAGATCGACCCGCGTGGCAAGCGCCGCGCGAAGCGCCCCGAGCCAAAGTCGGATGCTTGACCGACGTGACCAACTCTTGCGCTGGTACTGGTTATAACGACGTTGATCGCCGAGACGCAGAGTTGACTGGATTTGTTGATGCAAAGCTTCTCTGCATTGCGCGGGAATGACGATTTTGACGGGGAATGCCGATGTGCCGCATTATTCCGGCCCCCTGCTCCTGCGCTCATCCGCCGAGGCGCTGCTGGCCGCGCGCGATGCCGGCTACAGCGTGTGGAGTGGATCGCTGGATCTGGGAAAGTCGAAGGACAGCGCGTCGCTGGAGCCGGATACCTGGCATTGGCGGGGCCAGCGCTATCTGTATCCGCACAAGCTGAAAGACCGGACGATCTACTACTGGGACGGCGACGCGTTCGCGCCGGCGTCGCGCTTTGCCGGTTCGCTGATCAAGCTGGTGCCCACCGACTGGGGCGCGCCGACCTTCGAGATCGACGGCATCAAGATGCTGGTCACCGCGAGGATTTCACCGATCGAGGATGCGCGCCGCAAGGTGGCGCTGATCGAGCCGCGCGGCAAGATCGTGCTCGATACCTGCGGCGGACTGGGCTACTTCGCGGCGTGCTGCCTGGAGTCCGGCGTGGAGCGCGTGGACTCGTTCGAGAAGAACGCGGACGTGCTGTGGCTGCGCACGCTCAACCCGTGGTCGCCTGATCCAGACGAACATGATCCTGACGAGCATGATCCTGACGGACATGACCCCGATGCGCCTGCGAGTGGCGGCCGTCTCCATCTCAACCATGCCGACGTGTCGCAGGCGATAGTGCAGATTCCAGGCGCATCGGTGGACGCGCTGTTGCACGACCCGCCGCGTTTCGGCATCGCCGGCGAACTGTATTCGCAGGCCTTCTACGACCAGCTCGCGCGCGTGCTGCGTCGAGGCGGGCGGATGTTCCACTACACCGGCAGCCCGAACAAACTCACCAGCGGCCGCGATGTGCCGCGCGAAGTAGCGAAGCGGTTGGAGAAGGCAGGGTTCAGGACGCAGCTGGCACTGGATGGTGTATTGGCGACGCGCGGGTGAACCGATCTACGCCAGGAGCCGAACAACAGCACGCCAAGGACGCTGAGGATCGCAACGAAAGTACGCATGGCTGGATGCCGGCGAGTGCGGGGAGCAGGAGCAGAGACAGTGAAAGCGGCTTCCTGCCGCTTGGTCTTCAGGAGCACCCGGCGGGACGCCGTTTTCACGGCTCCACGCTACTTTGCTAGCGGTGGCACGTCGCTTCCACCCGTCCGATACCGATTGAACCACGCAAGGATCGCCGACGCCTTCGCCGCCGATTGCGAGGGTCGCTCCGCGAGGCCGTGGTGGTTTGCGCCGGGTACCTTCACCAGCGCCGTGGGAATACCGCGCAATTGCAGCGCCGTGTAGTACTGCTCGGCCTCGCTGACGGGCGTGCGGAAGTCCATCGTTCCGACCACGACCAAGGTTGGAGTCTTGACGTTGCCGACCAACGACAAAGGCGAGCGCGCCCAGTAGCCGGCTGGATCTTCCCACGGCAATTTTTTGAACCAGTAGCGGTGGTAGTACGGCGTGATGTCCGAGGTCAGCGCGAAGCTCGACCAATCGATGACCGGCTTCTGCGTAGCGGCGGCGCGGAAGCGGTCGGTCTTGCCGACGATCCACGCGGTCAGCGCGCCGCCGCCTGATCCGCCGGTCACGAACAGGTTGTCGGGATCGACAAAGCCCTTGGCGATCGCCGCATCCACCGCGCTCATCAGGTCGTCGTAGTCGTGGCCCGGGTAGGCCTTGTCGATCTGGTTCGCGAAGGTTTCGCCGTAGCCGGTCGATCCGCGCGGGTTGATGTAGAGCACAACGTAGCCGGCGGCTGCATACAGCTGGTCGTCGGTCGAGAACACCGGTCCGTATGCGGCAAACGGGCCACCGTGGATTTCGAGGATCAGCGGGTACTTGTGCGATGGGTCGAAGTCCGGCGGCGTGACCAGCCAGGCGTCGATCGGCAATTTGTCGAATGCGGCGACGTCGAGGTGCTGCACGTTGCCGAGCTTCTTCGCCGCCAGGGCCTGGTTCAGATGGGTCAACTGGCGCGGATGGCCGTCGCGCACGATCCATACATCCGACGGACGTTGCGTGCTACCGCCCGTATATGCAACTGAGCCATCACGCGCGACGCTGAATTCGCCGCCGCTGTAGGGACGATCGAATGCGGGCGGGGTCAGGTGTTCGGCGACCGTACGCACCGAACCGTCGAGACTGACGCGGGCGACGCGCACGCTGCCGTGTTCGTCGTAGTCCACGTAGACCGAACGGCCGTCGGCGGCCCAGAGCGGGTCGGCGACGTTGCGGTCGAGGTTTCCGGCCAGCACGCGCGTGCCGCTGCCATCGCGGTTCATGACCGACAGGCGTTGGTCCTGGTAGCCGAGGAATTTGTCTTCGAACCCGATATACGCGATCGACTTGCCGTCGGGCGACACCATCGGCTGGTCGTTCGGACCCTTGTGGCTGGTCAAGGTCTTCACACTGAGATCGTCGATCGAGACTTCATGCACGTCGGTGGCGATTGCTTCGCGCTCCCAGTCCTTGGTCAGGTTTGCGCTGAACAGCACCGAGCGTCCGTCGGGCGACCATGACAGCCGGCCGGCCGCGCTGCGCGCGCCGAAGGTCAGTTGGATCGGCGCGCCGCCATCGGCCGGCATCCAGAAGATCTGTTCGTAACCGGGCTTGTTGTAGCCGCCATCGTCGGTGCGGTACACGACCGCGTCGATGACCTGCAGGGATTCGGCCCAGTTCGCACCCTCGGGCTTGTCCGGCGCTTTGCCGAGTTTCGTGCCTTCGTCGGGAACGAACATCGCGTACGCGATCCGCTTGCCGTCGGGCGACCAGGCGATCGCGTTCGGCGTGGCGGGCAGGCCGGTGATGCGCGCGGTCGCGCCGGTGCGCATCCAGCGCACGTACAACTGCGCACCAACCGTTCCGTCTGCGCTGGAGACGTAAGCGAGTTTGCTGCCGTCGGGCGACCAGCGCGGACCGCTGTGCGAACCCGGGCCGCCGACCAGTGGCGTCTGCTCGCCGCTGGCGACGTCGATCGACCAGATCGATGCGCGCGTGCGGTCGGTCATGATGTCGTTGGCGCGGCGCACGTAGACGATCGTCCGGCCATCCGGCGAAATCTGCGGATCGCTCGCGACTTCGAGGTTGAACAGATCCGCGCCGGTCAGAACGCGCGACGGACCGGTTGCTGGCGCAGCCATGGCAGGGACAGCAAGCAAGGCCGTGAGCAGCAAAACGATCGGGCGAATCGACATGGATATTTACCCTCAGTGGTTTGCAGGTGCCGACACGTCGCAATACGGGAACGGAGGCAGGGGGATGGGTGTCCCCGGACGTGATCCGGTAGATACCCATCCTACCCCGCGGCATCATTGCCGCCGGAATAACGGCGAAAGACTTGTTCAGACCTTCCTTGATACAGCTTCAGACTTTCCCTAATACAGTACGCGCGCCCGCAAGGTTCCCGGTATCGCGGCCAATGCATCCTTCAGGATCGTCGCGCGAGCTTCCTCTACCGCGACATCGATCACCACGTAGCCGATCGCTGCGTCGGTCTGCAGGTACTGGCCTTCGATGTTCACGTTTTCGTGCGAGAACACGTCGTTGATGCGCGACAACATGCCGGGCACGTTGCGGTGGATATGCAGCAGGCGCTGGCTGTTGGGGTGTTCCGGCAGCGAGGCTTCGGGGAAATTCACCGCCGACAGGGTCGAGCCGTTGTCGCTGTAGCGCACCAGTTTCGACGCGACCTCGATGCCGATGTTGTCCTGCGCCTCGAGCGTGCTGCCGCCGACGTGCGGGGTCAGGATCACGTTCTCCATACCGATCAGCGGCGATTCGAATGCGTCGCCGTTGCCCTTGGGCTCGTGCGGAAACACATCGACCGCAGCGCCGGACAGATGGCCGGAGCGCAGCTGCGCGGCCAGCGCGTCGATGTCCACCACGGTGCCGCGCGAGGCGTTGATCAGGGCCGTTCCAGGACGCATCCGCGCCAGTTGCTCATGACCGAACATCAGGCGCGTCTGCGGCGTTTCCGGAACGTGCAGGGTCACCACGTCGGCGCGCGCGAGCAAGTCGTCGAGGCCTGCCGCCGGACGCGCGTTGCCGAGCGCGAGCTTGCGTTCGATGTCGTGATAGATGACCCGCATGCCCAGGCCTTCGGCGAGCAGGCCGACCTGGGTACCGATATGCCCGTAGCCGATGATGCCGAGCACCTTGTCGCGCACCTCGAAACTACCCTCTGCGGATTTCGACCAGCCGCCGCGATGGCATTCGGCGTTCTTCTGCGGGATGCGGCGCAACAACAGAATGGCTTCGGCGATGACCAGTTCGGCGACGCTGCGCGTATTCGAATACGGCGCGTTGAACACAGGGATGCCAGACAATTTGGCGGCGCCCAGATCGACTTGGTTGGTGCCGATGCAGAAACAGCCGATCGCGATCAGTCGCTTGGCTTCGGCGAGCACGTCGGCGCTGAGCTGGCTGCGCGACCGGATGCCGACCAGATGAGTCTCCGCGATGCGCTGCTTCAACTCGTCCTCGGGCAGGGATTTCTGGTGGCATTCGATCTGCGTATAGCCGGCCGCAGCGAATACATCCACTGCACTCTGGCTGACGCCTTCAAGCAGCAACACGCGGATGTCCTGCTTCGGGAACGAAGTTTTCTTCATGGTCAGGCCGGGGCTTCGGGAAAAATGGGATTGAAATCGGGAACACTGGCACGATGACGATTCGCCGACGGCACCAGCGACCCGACTATGCCAGAACTCCGGCGTCTTGCGGCAGTGCAACAATCGCTGCCGGGTGGCATCGTTGACACGCCGTACCCTCCTCCCCACGGAATCTTCATGAACTCCCAGGCGCTTGCCGAACTTGCCCTCCGTGTGCCGCAGACGCAACTCCTCACCGATCCCGGCGACCTGGAACATTACGGCCGCGACTGGACGCGGCGCTGGACGCCCGCACCGCTGGCGATCGCGTTGCCGTCGAGCATCCAGGACGTGCAGGACATCGTGCGCTGGGCAGTGGAGTTCGGGGTGGCGCTGGTGCCCTCGGGCGGCCGTACTGGCCTTTCCGGCGGCGCCGTGGCAGCGCATGGCGAACTGGTCGTCAGCTTCGATCGCATGAATCGCGTGCTCGGTTTCGATCCAGTGGATCGCTATCTCACTGTGCAACCCGGCGTGGCGCTGCAAACCGTGCAGGACAAGGCGCGCGAGTTGGGCCTGCTGTATCCGGTGGATTTCGGTGCGCGCGGCTCCTGCCAGATCGGCGGCACGATCGCGACCAATGCCGGCGGTATCCGGGTGATCCGTTACGGCAGCACGCGGCACTGGATTGCCGGGCTGAAACTCGTCACCGGCGACGGCAGCCTGCTCGACCTCAACCGCGGGCTGATCAAGAACGCCAGTGGTTACGATTTGCGCCATCTCGCGATCGGCTCCGAAGGGACCTTGGGCCTGGTCGTCGAAGCGACACTGGCGCTGACCGATGCGCCGCCGGCCTCGCAGGTCATGCTGCTCGCGCTGCCCGCGATGGATGCACTGATGCAGGTCTTCGAGGTGTGCCGCAGCCGGCTGACCTTGAGCGCCTTCGAGTTTTTTACCGATCGCGCCCTGTACCACGTCGTAGCGCATGGTGCAAGGCCGCCGTTCGAGACCGACTCGCCGTACTACGTGGTGACCGAATTCGATGCCGCCGATGAAGCTGCGCAAGCCGTTGCGCTCGGCGTGTTCGAGCAGTGCCTGAATGCCGACTGGGTCCGCGATGGCCTCTTGAGCCAGAGCGACGCGCAAGCTGCGGCGATGTGGAAACTGCGCGAAGGCATCACCGAAAGCCTCGCGCGTTACCGGCCGTACAAGAACGACATTTCGATGCGCATCTCGGTGGTGCCGGTCTTCATGCGCGAAATGCAGGAATTGTTCGAACGCGAATATCCGGGCTTCGACGTGGTCTGGTTCGGGCATATTGGCGACGGCAACCTGCACATCAATATCGTGAAAGCGGCCGATGTCGACGACGATACCTTCATCCGCCAATGCGAGCAGGTCACCCATGCGCTGGCCGACAAGCTCGCTGCGCATGGCGGCAGCATCTCGGCCGAACACGGCATCGGGCTGGTCAAGAAGGCCGCGCTCGGCAGCACGCGCAGTGCGATGGAAATCGAGATCATGCGCGGCATCCGCAAGGTGCTCGATCCGGCCGGCATCATGAATCCCGGGAAGTTGTTCGACGCAGCCAAATCGACAGGCTGAGGATCGCGCGCGCGGGTGCAGCATGCCGCGCCGGGACCTTTGCGACGCACGCCACGAAACATACGCGACCGTGTTGCCAGTCATGGGGGCGTGTGTTCCAATCGGGTGAAACATCGCTGTGGCGCGCACACAGGCCGTCGCACCATTCAGGAGACAGGGGTATGAGCAATCCGCGTCCGTGGCTGGACAATTACCCGGCAGGCGTTGCGCCCGAGATCGACCTGCAGGAGTTCCGCTCGATCGTCTCGGTGCTGGAATCCTCGTGCAAGCGCTTCCGCGAGCGCCCGGCGTTCCGCAATTTCGGCACCACGATCAGCTACGGCGACCTCGACCGGATGAGCAGCCAGTTCGCTGCGTACCTGGCGATGGATCTCAAGCTCAAGAAAGGCGATCGCATCGCGTTGATGATGCCGAACCTGCTGCAATACCCGATCGCGATCATGGGCGCGTTGCGCGCCGGGCTGATCGTGGTCAACACCAATCCACTCTACACCGCACGCGAATTGCGCCACCAGCTCAAGGATTCTGGCGCGAAGGCGATCGTGGTGATGGACAGCTTCGCGCACACGGTCGCCGAAGTGCTGCCGGATACCGCTGTCGAGCAGGTCATCGTCACCGGTGTCGGCGACATGCTGAGTTTCCCGAAAGGCATGATCATCAATTTCGTGCGCAAGTACATCAAGCGCGAAGTGCCGGACCACGGCATCGCCGATGCGATCGGCTTCGAGGAAGCGCTGCGGCGTGGGCGTCGGCACAACCTCCCGCTGATCGACATCGCAGCGGAAGACATCGCGTTCCTGCAATATACGGGCGGCACCACCGGCCTCTCCAAGGGCGCGATGCTGACCCATCGCAACCTCGTCGCGAACATGCAGCAGTCGAGTTCCTGGATCGGCGCGCAACTCAAGCCCGGCCAGGAAATCATCATCACCGCGCTGCCGCTGTACCACATCTTTTCGCTGTCGGCGAATTGCCTGAGCTTCATGAAGATCGGCGGACTCAACCACCTGATCACCAATCCGCGCGACATGCCCGGCTTCGTGCGCGAACTCAAGACCAGCGGATTCACCTGCATCACCGGCGTCAACACGCTGTTCAATGGATTATTGAACACGCCGGGTTTCGATCAGCTCGATTTTTCGAAGCTGCACATGACCCTCGGCGGCGGGATGGCTGTGCAACGCGCGGTCGCCGAAAACTGGAAGAAGGTCACCGGCTGCACCCTCGTCGAGGCCTACGGCCTGACCGAGACATCGCCTGCGGCCTGCATCAACCCGCTGGACATGAAGGAATACAACGGCGCGATCGGCATGCCGGTGCCGTCCACCGATGCCTGCGTGAAGGACGAGGAAGGCCGCGTCCTGCCGATGGGCGAAGTCGGCGAGCTGTGCATCAAGGGTCCGCAGGTGATGCTGGGCTACTGGCAGCGTGAGGAAGAGACGGATAACGCCATCGACGTCGAAGGCTGGTTGCGCACCGGCGACATGGCGCGGATGGACGAGAAGGGATATTTCTTCCTGGTCGATCGCAAGAAGGACATGATCCTCGTCTCCGGCTTCAACGTGTACCCGAACGAAGTCGAGGATGTCGTCGCGATGATGCCGGGCGTGCTCGAAGTCGCCGCAGTCGGCGTACCCGACGAGAAATCCGGCGAAGCCGTGAAGATCGTCGTTGTGAAGAAGGATCCATCGCTGACCACCGAAGCGATCAAGGCGTTCTGCAAGGAAAACCTCACCGGCTACAAGCTGCCGAAGGTGATCGAGTTCCGCGCCGAATTGCCGAAGACCAATGTCGGCAAGATCCTGCGACGCGAATTGCGCGATCCTCCAAAGGCTGCACCGTAGGCGTTCCACCACGCACGGATGCAAGACAAAAGGCCCGCGTCTGCGGGCCTTTTGTCGTCCGCGCTCCGGCAATCGGAATGATTCGATTGTGGACTGCGCGCCATCGCGCAAGAATCGAACGCGAGCGCCGATTTCCGCCGCCAGCATGCCGACCGCAGAGCGCTCCTTACGTCCGACACCCCGCAAAGGATCATCGCCATGCCTCCCGTCGAACTCCAACACTCGTGCCACATCCATGCCACGCTGCGCACCGAGGAATATCCGGACAGCGCCGTGTACTGAATGTCCATGTACGCCGACCTGCAGCGACGCCCCAGTCGAGCATGCTTCAATCCCGAACTGATCTGCGACATCCTCGATTACCAACGCGTGTTGACGCGCCGCCTGGACATCGAATCCCGGAATGCGCCGGGCGGACTTGCGCATGTCGTGCTCGCATCGTGCGGCGACAGTTTCTACCTCGGCGGCGACCTCGCGCTGTTCTGCGATGCGATCCGTAGCCACGACCGCGCATCCCTGCTCGCCTATCCGCGTCAATGCGTGCGCGGCGTGCATGCGTTCCAGCAGGGATTGGATGGTCGCGCGCACACCATCGCGCTGGTCCAGGGCGACGTACTCGGCGGTGGCTTCGAGGCGGCACTGAGTTGCCATACCATCGTGGCCGAAGAAGGCGTCGGTATAGGCCTGCCCGAAGTCTTGTTCGACCTGTTTCCGGGCATGGGCGCCTACATCTTTCTGTGCCAGCTGGTCAGCCCGAAAGTGGCGGAACGCATGATGCTGGAAGGTCGCATCTATCCCGCAGAGGAGCTCTACAAGCTCGGCCTGGTCGACATGCTGGTGCCGAAAGGCGAAGGCGTGCGCGCCGTCCACGAAGTGATCCGCAACAACCGCCGCATACCGCATGCGCGCATCGCGATGCATGAGGTCGTGCGTTCGACGACCGCATGCAGCATCGACGAATTGATGCGGATCACCAAGATCTGGGTGGATACCGCACTCCAGCTCGGCGACAAGTCGCTGCGCACGATGGAACGGCTGGGCCTCGCCGCCGACGCCCATCTCTATCAGGTCCTGCAGCACACCACCTTGCGTCGTTTCCGAGACTGCGGCGGCCGGAGCGATGTCCTGCTTGTTATCCGCCCCGGCGATCCGCGCCAGGGTATCGAGCAAGCGCTCGATGACCACAGGCTTGCTGAGGAAGGCGAATGCACCGTTCGCTTCGACCTCGCGCATGGTTTCCACGGTGACGTCGGCGCTTAGCACCACGATCGGCGTCTTGCGCTGGCGCCCGGCCTGCATCACCCGCGCCTGCTTGATCACATCGAGGCCGTTGATATCGGGCATGTGCAGATCGAGGATGGCGGCATCGAGATCGGATGCGGCAAGTACGTCGAGCGCCTCTTCGCCATTGCATGCGAACACCACATCATGGCCGGCGCGTTCGAGCAATCGACGCATCACGGTGCGGTTCGATGCGAGATCGTCGGCCACCAGCAAAAGCAACGCGCGCACGATGGCGTACCAGCGGATTGTCCATCGAGATGAGGTGCGCACCGGGGCGTGCGACGTCGTTCGAGACGTCATTTGCGACCTCGCCTGCCGCAGCATCGGCATCGCGCACGCCCACAACTTGCGGTGCACGCGCATACGGAATACCCACCCAGAAATGGGTACCACCGCTAGGATTTTCTTCCAGACCGATGCTGCCCTCCAGCAACTCGGTGAGCGTCTTGGCGATGGTGATGCCGAGGCCGGTGCCGCTGTAGCGGCGACTCAAGCCGCCATCGATCTGCTCGAACGGCTGGAAAGTGCGTTCGCGTTCGCGTGCGCTTGCTGGAATTCCGATACCGGTGTCACGGATCGAGAAACGCAGCACCTGGCGACCGTTGCGATCGCCGCGCGCATGCACATGCAACCGCACCGATCCGGTTTCGGTGAACTTCAACGCGTTGTTGAGCAGGTTCACCAGGATCTGAAACGTGTGGCCGGAATCGCCGACAACCCAATCGGGAACCGTATCGTCCATCTCGGTGGACAACTGCAGGTTCTTCGATGCGGCCAGCGGATGCAGCATCGTGCGCACCTTGCGCACCAACTGCCGGAGCGGCAATGCGGCGTCGTGTCGATGCAGCTTGCCGGCTTCGATCACAGCGAAATTCAGCACGTCCTCGACCACCAGCAGCAGAGATTGTGCGGAGGTCTGGATGACGCCAGCGCATTCGAGCTGCTCGGGGCTGAGCCGCGTGCTGGTCAGCACTTCCGACATGCCGATGATGCCGTGTAGACGAGGAACAACAGCGTGATCACCAGTCGCAGCAGGATCTACTGGTGCTCGCTATCCTGCCGATGACGCAGGAGTTCGCGGATACCCTGGATGAGCGCGCTCATGTCGCTGCCGATCCGCTCAGGCGGAGTCCGGGCGCGCCCTGGCCTTCGAATAGCATGCGCAGATCTCGATGACCCGTGTCTCATTGCGAAGCAGCGCATCCACGCAACCCGGATCGAAATGCAGTCCACGCTGGTCGCGCACGTAGTCCAGCGCGCGGCCCAACTCCCAGGCCTCCTTGTACGGACGCGCAGAAAGCAGCGCGTCGAAGACATCGGCCACGGCGACGATCCGCGCATAGACCGGAATCGCTTCGCCTGCGAGGCCGTCCGGGTAACCGCAACCGTCGTAACGTTCATGGTGGCGCAACGCGATCAGCGCACTGGTGAGGATGAAGCGATTCGCACTGTCGCTGAGCAACTCGTAACCGATCTCCGCATGGCGGCGCATCGCTACGGTTTCCTCGGCGCTCAAGCCGCCGTGCTTCAGCAGGATGGTCTCCGGAATCGCGATCATGTCCAGGTCGTGCAACGGCGCGGCCAACTCGACCATGCGCACGTCTTCGTCGCTCATTCCCATGCCTTCGGCGATCAGGCCAGAGAAGTGCGACATCCGTTCAAGGTAGTGCTGGTGCCGGTGTTGCGGTACTCGATGGCGCGCGCGAGCCGGATCATGGTCTCGTGTTCGCGTTCCTGCACGTCATTCATGCTCGCGAGCAAGCGCTGCTCCAGCGACAACGCGCGTTGCTTGTTGCTCTCGCTTTACTGGCGCAACCGCAACAGGTTATGGCAGCGCGCGCATCTCGCGCGGCTTGATCGGCTTCATGACGAAATCGATGATGCCCGCATCCAGTGCGGCCTGACGCACCGGTTCGTCGCCGACCACGGTCACGAGCACGATCGGCACATCGCGGTGGTTCAGCGGCATGCGGAAACGACGCGCGAATTCCAGCCCATCCATGACCGGCATGCGGTAGTCGAGCAATAACTAATCCGGGCAGAAGCGGTCGGTCCAGTGCAAGGCTTCGATCGGATTCTCGAAATCGAGGATCGAGAGCCCGGACATTTCCTGCAGCACGATGCGCATCAAATCACGCGCGGACTGCTGGTCATCGACGATCAAGACGTTCATGGCCCCCTCCTGCTGCAACAACACCGAATCGCAGCTTCCACGAATCCGGGCATACGTCGGCAGCATCGCGTTGACCACTACACGCGTCACATCCAGACAAATCGACGTAGTCGCCCTGTCGGCCATGCAACCTGATGCGTTACCGGGTCAGATTGCATGGATGCATGGGCAGCGGTGCCTGCGCGATGCCCTATCGGCACCACGCGCCGCTGCGAACAGCCGCGCTAGCGCCATGGAAAGCCCGATGCGGTCAGTTCACGTGTTCCGGGCGCATGTATGGAAACAACAGCACATCGCGGATCGACGACGAGCCGGTGAACAGCATCACGAGCCGGTCGATGCCGACGCCGAGGCCTCCAGTCGGCGGCAAGCCCACTTCGAGCGCGCGGATGTAGTCCGCGTCGAAATGCATCGCCTCGTCGTCGCCACCCTGCATCGCCGCGACCTGCGCGTGGAAGCGTGCGGCCTGGTCCTCGGGGTCGTTGAGTTCGGAAAACCCGTTTGCAAGTTCCTTGCCGCCGACGAACAGTTCGAAGCGGTCGGTGATGCCTGACTCGGTGTCCGACTCGCGCGCGAGCGGCGAGACTTCGACCGGATAATGGGTGATGAAGGTCGGCTGGATGAGCTTGCCTTCTACGGTCTTCTCGAAGATTTCCAGCAGCAACTTGCCCCAGCCATAACCTGGCTTGACCGCAATCTTGAGTCGCGCGCAATGCGCGGCAAGCACATCGCGATCGCGGCAGTCGGCAACGGAAATTTCCGGGTTGTGCTCGCGCACCGACTCTTCGAGCTTCCAGCGCCGGAATGCTGGCGCGAGATCGATGTCAGCGCCGTCCCAATGCATTGTCGTCGTGCCGACGGCCTCGATCGCGACATCGCGGATCATCGACTCGGTCAGGTCCATGACTTCGCCGTAAGCGACGTAGGCCTCGTACAACTCCAGCATCGTGAACTCGGGGTTGTGCCGGGTGGACACGCCTTCGTTGCGGAAATTGCGGTTGATCTCGTACACGCGCTCGAAGCCACCCACGGTCAAGCGCTTCAGATACAGTTCCGGCGCGACGCGCAGGTACAGGTCGAGGTCGAGCGCGTTGTGATGGGTTGCGAAAGGTTTCGCGGTCGCGCCGCCGGGGATGTAATGCATCATCGGTGTCTCGACTTCGAGGAAACGCCGCGCGTCCAGCCAGCGCCGCATCGCACTGATGATGCGCGAACGCTTGACGAAGACGTCGCGTGCATCCGGGTTCACGATCAGATCCACGTAGCGCTGCCGATAACGCTGCTCGACATCGGCCAGTCCATGCCACTTGTCCGGCAGCGGTCGCAAGGATTTGGTCAGCAGCCGCAACGCATCACAACGGATCGACAACTCGCCGGTCTTGGTACGCATCAGCACGCCGCTCGCAGCGACGATGTCGCCCACGTCCCAGCCCTTGAACGCTTCGTACGCGTGGCCGAGCGTCGTCGCCTGCAGGAACAACTGCACACGCCCACTCATGTCCTGGATCTGGGCGAAGCTCGCCTTGCCCATGATGCGCTTGGCCATCAGGCGACCGGCGACCTGCACGCGACGGTCGGCAGCAACGAGCGTTTCTGCATTCCAATGTTCGGCATCCGCGAATTCGGATTGCAGGTCGCCCGCGTAATCGGCGCGACGCGCATCGTTCGGATACGCGATGCCGGCCTCGCGCAACGCACCAAGTTTGGCGCGGCGTTCGGCGATCAACTTGTTTTCGTCGGGCGGCAGATTGTCGTCGGAATCGCTCATGGCAGCCTTGCTGGTATCGTCAGGAAGAATTCGCATCCGTGCGAGAGTGGACTCAAAGTCATGCGTCTGATCGTTTGGAACCCGCTTCAAGCCCGGACTTCAAACTCGCCTCGATGAACTGGTCGAGATCGCCATCCAGCACCTTCTGCGTATCGGTGCGTTCGATGCCGGTACGCAGGTCCTTGATCCGCGACTGGTCGAGCACGTAATTGCGGATCTGGCTGCCCCAGCCGATGTCGGACTTGGTCGCTTCCAGTGCGTCGCGCTCGGCATTGCGCTTCTGCACTTCGAGTTCGTAGAGTTTCGCCTTGAGCATCTTCATCGCGGTGTCGCGATTCGCATGCTGGCTGCGCCCGGTCTGGCACGCGGCGACCGTATTGGTCGGCACATGGGTGATGCGCACCGCCGACTCGGTCTTGTTGACGTGCTGCCCGCCGGCACCAGACGAGCGGTAAACGTCCGTGCGCAAATCGGCGGGATTGATGTCGATCTCGATGTCGTCGTCGACTTCAGGCGACACGAACACGGACGTAAACGACGTATGCCGCCGATTGTCCGAATCGAACGGCGACTTGCGCACGAGGCGATGCACCCCGATTTCGGTCTTCAACCAACCGTATGCGTAATCGCCTTCGACGCGGAAGGTTGCCGACTTGATGCCAGCCACATCGCCCGCGCTGACTTCCATCAATTCGGTTTTCCAGCCCTTGTGCTCGCACCAGCGCAGATACATGCGCAGCAACATCTCGGCCCAGTCCTGCGCCTCGGTACCGCCTGCGCCGGCCTGCACATCCACGAACGCGTTTGCCGGATCAAGCTTGCCGGAGAACATGCGGCGGAATTCGAGATCCTCGACGCGACGCGAAAATCCTTCGACATCGGCGACGACCGCATTCGCGGTGTCGTCGTCCTGTTCGGATTCGGCGAGGTCGAGCAATTCGGCTGCGCCGTTGAGGCCGTCGTCGATGCTGCGGATGCCGCCGACGACCTTGTCGAGTCCGGAGCGTTCCTTGCCCAGCGCCTGCGCGCGTTCGGGGACGTTCCAGATGTCGGGATTTTCCATCTCCCGATTCACTTCTTCGAGGCGTTCGACCTTGCTGTCGAAGTCAAAGATACCCCCTGAGCGACAACAACCGACCCCGAAGGTCGGCGATGCGCGTGCGGACGAGATTGAGCTCAAGCATGAGGAGAGATGCCCTTGGAAAGACCGCGCATGTTAGCAGAGCGCCGCCTCCGCTTCGCACTGTCGAAGCAGAAGTGTCAACGTTGCGTGTGCTGCAGGTCGCCCGTGCAGCAACGATTCAATTCACCTCGAACTCGCCCACCAGCACCGTTTCCTTCGAATCCATGAGTCGCATCGTTACCACTTGGTCCTTCTGCTTCGGCGTACCGAAACCAGTGAACAGGTGCAACTGCAAGGTCGTCGGGCCGGTGACCAGTTGCTCGTGGTCGCCGAAGAAGTTGGCCTCGACCTTGTACTTGCCCGGTTTCGCATTGCGCAGGATGAACTCCTCCGGACCATAGCCGCCAGTACAATCGTGCGACAGCCAGCCGCCCTGGTAACTGTGCGGGCTGGAATAGAACGTCTTCTCGCCGTTCGGATCGGTCACCCACAAATCAATGTCGGTGTCGTCGCTGTCCCACGAGAGCACCACACGCAAATCCATCGGCAGGTTACGCAGCAGGCGACGGTCGATCGCGCGCGAATCGAGCGACTTTTGCGCGCGCGCGACGATCGCGTTGAGTTCGCCGAGCGCGATCAATTCCACGCTGGGGAAACGGCTGTCCCAGGTGCCGGTGACCACGCGATACAGACTATCGATGGCGTCCTGCTCGCGGCCCGCTGCTGCATAGGCCAGGCCAAGGTCGCGCCAGCTCTGCGGCTCGTCCTCGGCTAGCCGACTGACGTGTTCGAATACCGGAACCGCGAGCGCATTCGCATTGGCCTGCATCAACCGGTAGCCAAGCACGCGCAATACCTGGCGGTTCTCCAGGTTCATCTCGGCGAGATTCGACAGCACGCGCAGCGCGAGGTCACGCTGGCCGCGTTCAAACAGGATGTCGGCGACATCGAGATAGAACGCGGAGCTGTCGGCGTGATCGGCGCGCTCGTCGAGATAGATCGCATAGACCTGATCTGCCCTCGCCTCGCGCAGCCGGCGCGCGAACGGCGAATCGGGTTTCCAAGGCTGCATCGCGATGCTGATGTTGGCGCCATTGCCTTCGCGAATACCTTCTTTGGCCTTGGAATCCTCAGTATCAGCAGCTCTGCGAATGCGGCTGCCGACGACTTCTACGCGGTCGAGATTTGCGGTTTGCTGTGGCGCACCGCCCGCCATCGTCGCCATTGCTGGTGCCGGAGTCGGTGGCGACACCGGAGAGACCGACTCCATCATGACGGGAGCGGCGCGCGAACTCATCTCGTCGGCTTTTTTCGATGCGTTCCGCGCGGGCCGCTCTTTCGGCCAGCTCTTTTCCCACCAGCCGGTCTTCTCGGCGAATTCCCCGACGATCTTGTCGATCTGCGCCTGGCGCGCGGCGACGTGTTCAGTATCGCGGGCTGCAAAGAACTTGCCGACCTCGTCGCGAAGCTCGGCTGGCGGCGCGATGTCGTAACGCACGTAATCGTTGAGGTTTTCCAGCACGATCAGCGATGTCTCGGCACTGACCAGGCCGAACTGGCTGCCGAGTCGACGGATCTGCGCGCGTTGCAACTCGGGTTCCGCAGCGAGTGCGTTGATGGAATAACTCGCCCACAACGACGCGACCTGACTGCTCGCGGGCGCATTGGACGCGATCGGCAAGGAGATGCCTTGTTCGTGTCCGTGCAAACTCACCCGCAGCGAGATGGTCGCAGTCGGCTGGTTGAGGCGACCGGCGATGCGCAGGTAGCCCGCTTGCGGAAAGCGCGTTGCAGCGACCAGGCCATCCGCGCCCAAGCCTTCGATCGACAGCAAGCGTGGCTCATCCTGAAGCAGTTTTTTCGCTGCGTCGGCGACTCCACTGCTGCCGTGCCAGCTGACCAGCTGTCCGCCACGCGCATCGGCCCATGCGGCAAGCCGCGTCGCGTCCGCATCGGCACCAGCGGAATCCAGCGCGTACAGCCGCTGACGACCGGAAAGCTGCGGCATCTCGCGTGCGGCACCGTAGTTCGAGAACCCATCGCTGACCAGCAGGTATTCCTGCACATCGGCCTGCGGCCGCCAATCGGCGAGCGCACTCGCGCCGTCGTACACGGTGTCGTGCAACGCCTTGCGCAACGCAGACCAGTCGCCGCCCTTGATCGCGAATGTGCGCGTCGGTTCGGCGATATCGCGCAAGCGGGTCAGACGCACTTCGCCATTGCCGACAGCGGCGAAATAGCGATCCAGCACCGCAAGCTCGTCATCAATGTCGCGCTTGCGCGCCGAGGCCGAGCTGTCCCACAGCAGGCCGATCACCTTCGGCATGACGCGCGGCATCGAAACGCCAGAAAGCGGCACTTCGGCATGGAAATAATGCTGGCCATCGCGCTCCTGCACGAATACCTGCGCCTGCCTGGCGGCTTCAAAGTGCAGCGTCAATCCATTGCGCGCAGCAGTCGAATGTCCATCCACCTGCATGGTGTAGCCATCGCCATCGCGCCTGAAAGAGAGATCGCCGAATCCGCCAACGACACGCGGTGCATCGTCCTGCCCGCGCGCGATCACATGCACTGGGAACGCAGCCAGACCACGCGCGAATGCGAGCGGCAATTGCAGTCGCCAACCATCGGTGGTGCGCTCCAGCGATTGGTCGATGCTGATGCGGACATGCCGCTCGCCATTGGCGGGGATCGGATACACACGCAAGCGGAACTGGTTGCCCGCCGTCTGTTCCAGCAAACCCGGATCGATACCGCGGCGCTCGACCGCCTCGAATACCACGCGACCTTTTTCCTTTTCGACCGGCACCGCCGCGCGCATGCGACCACCGATATCGAGCGCGAACCCACTGATTTGCTGACCTGGCTGTAATGGGAACTGTAGTTCGCCCTCCAGCGCACGTCGGTTGGGGTTATGGAACGTCATCTCGATCATGGTGCGCGCAAGCCCACCATTGACCTCAGTGGTCAGCGCCAGCGACTGCATCTGAATCGGAGTCTCGGCGCCCTTGACGATCAACAGCGGCGGCGCGATGAGATTGTCGGTGACCTGTGCTTGCGCGTTGGCTGGCAAGACGATGGCGATCGTGGTGGCCAGCAACGTGGCCGCGAGTATGGCATGCAATTTCACGATGAGCCCTTCCCTGATTGAACGATCCGCGATGCCAACGCGGCGGCCGCGGCAATGGGGTTAAGTCGATGACGAACCGCGGGTGTCCGTCCGACATGACGCGCGCATCATGCCGATTCGCGATGCACGACGACCAGTTGCACCGACTCCCGGTCGCGCCAGTCGTCCGGCTCCAGTCGGTAAGCAATGCGAATGCGTTCGGGCGGAGCAGTGCCATCCCAGCCGCCGAACTCGATGGCGTTGAGCCGCAGCCCGGCATGAGCTAGTTCGAATTTGAGGTGGCGCTCGCCGACGACGCGCCAGGTCAATACGTCGAACGCACCATCAAACAGCGGCTCTGGAAATCCCTGCCCCCACGGGCCAGCATCGCGCAGGGTTTGCGCCATGGCATAGGTCATTTCGTCGGCCTCAAGCGCACCATCGCTGATCAATTCGCGGCGCAACAACGCAGGATCGAGCGTTGCCTCTGCATGCGACTTGAATGCAGCGATGAATGTTTCCAGTCGATCGCGCTGCATGCTCATGCCTGCGGCCATTGCGTGGCCACCGAAGCGCACGATCAAGCCCGGGTGCGTCGCATCCACAGCAGCCAGCGCATCGCGGATGTGAAATCCCAAAATCGAACGCGCCGAACCGCGCAACTCATCGCTGTCGGGCTCGGATGGCGAGAACGCAATCACCGGGCGATGCAACTTCTCCTTCAATTTCGATGCGACCAGCCCGATCACGCCCGGATGCCAGTCGGGATCGAACACGCACACAGCCGCCGCTTCGACGGCATCGCCCGCCAATGCGGTGATCTGCTCGGCCTGTTCGAGCATCTGCTGCTGCACGCCGCGACGCTCGCCATTGATCGCATCGAGCGTATGCGCAAGCTCGGCAGCTTGCGTCGGATCGTCGGTCAACAGGCATTCGATGCCGATCGCCATGTCCTCAAGGCGTCCTGCTGCATTGATGCGCGGCGCGATGGAGAAACCGATGTCGCTCGCGTTGAGCCGCTCGAGCTTGCGTCCGGCGACATCGGCGAGTGCACGCAGTCCGGGTTGGCAGCGTCCCTCGCGCATGCGCCGCAATCCCGCCGACACCAGCACGCGATTGTTCGCATCCAGCGGCACCATGTCGGCGACAGTGCCGACTGCGACCAGATCCAATAGCGACGACAAATCCGGTTGCTGATCGAATTGCATCTTGCGCCGCGTCGCCAGCAGCAGATAGAACAGCACGCCGACTCCGGCAAGCGCCTTGCTCGGAAAAAGGTCGCCCACGAGATTTGCATTCACAATCGCATCGGCAAAGGGCAAGGTCGCACCAGGCAGATGGTGATCGGTAATCAGCACATCCCAGCCCAGCGACTTGGCGGCCGCAACGCCAGCGTGCGACGCAATTCCGTTGTCGACGGTCACGATCAGGTCGGGTTGCAGCGGACGCATGACCTCGACCAAGGCAGGCGTCAAACCGTATCCGTGCAGCACGCGATGCGGCACCTGGAAACTCACGCGCTGCGCACCGAGCATGCGCAGCCCACGCACGCCGACTGCAGTACCGGTCGCGCCGTCGCAGTCGAAATCGCCGACGATCACGATGTGACGGTTCGTCCTGATCGCGTCGGCCAACAACGTAGTCGCTGCGTCGAGTCCGCCCAGCAAATCCGGATGCAACAGGTCGGCCAATCGCAACTGCGTTTCCGCAAACGTGGCGACGCCGCGTGCGGCATAGATACGACGCAGCACGGGCGGGACTTGGTCGGGCCAGTCTCCCAGTGAAGGCACTGCACGACGCACAATCTGCAGTGCGCTCACCCAGTCCGCCGATCCGGCTCGACCAGATGCGTCAATCCACTGCGCCAGAAACGCCAGCGCTGCGAACGTGCGAGCGTGAAGCTGCTGCCATCGGTGAAATCGAGTTGCAGGCGATCGTCGCCACGCAATGCTGCCGTCGCTGGCAACACCCAGTCGTTTGCGAGCGCAGCCGCATCGCGCAGCGCACGCAGATCGATCAGTGCATTGCCTTCGCGCAGCGTTGCCGCATAGCGCGAAGGCAATGCGCGTAGCGGCTCTTTTGCAAGCTCTGCCAGGCCACGCAGGAATGCTTCATCGCCGTAAACCGATGCATGGTCCGTGCGCACGAAATCCGGCAGTACGCCGCCACCCCAGAACCACAACGAGTTCACCGGCGGCTGGCCACGCACGATGCGTGCAGCATTCAACGGATGGTTGTGCAGGATCACCTGCGCTTCGTTGAGCAACCGCCGCCAACGTCGCCCGAGATCGCCTGCGGGAAGGTGCGGTTCCAGATCGTCGCCGAGCACATCCTCAGGCGGCGGGAACGCCGGGAGTTTGCACTCGCGCGGCAGCATCAGGTACCAGCGTTGCGGCACTGGAGCGGAAATCGGGAAGCCTTCGTCGCCGAACAGCAGTTTGAGCGGTACCAGCAATGCCTCGCAGTCCTCGCTGGACAATCCAAGCTCGCCACAGACGAGCATGCGCCCACCATTGATGTCGGCCTGCATGTAAGCCGGATCGGCGCGCAGCCACGCATTGTGGATCGCATCATGCGCATCGAGCTGGCGTGTGATCGGCGCTTCCGGACATTGCCTTGGAATCACGTCGAAATGGCGCTGCAGCTGCGCCTTGAGGCCAGCGGGCGCATCGGTTGAGCGATCCGCGCGACCCAGCACGCGACCCAGATCCAGCGGCAGCGACTGTCCGCGAAAGCGCGTGCGTGCCGGCAGCAGCAAGGTCAGCAGCGGCATGACGTCAGCTCTCGTAACTGACGCCGACGATCTCGAAATCGCGCTTGCCTGCGGGCGCATCGATGGTGATCGTATCGCCCTCGTGCTTGCCGATCAGTGCGCGCGCGATGGGTGAGGAAATCGAGATCAGGCGCTGCTTGATGTCGGATTCGAGATCGCCAACGATCTGGTAGCTGCGGCGGTCGTCGGTCTCGACATCCGCGAGTTCCACGATCGCTCCGAACACGACCCGCGAACCTGCGTTGAGATTCGCGACATCGATCAGTTGCGCATTGCTCAGTGTGCTTTCGAGCTCCTTGATGCGGCCCTCGATGAAGCCCTGCTGCTCACGCGCAGCGTGGTATTCGGCGTTTTCCTTGAGATCGCCATGGGCACGCGCCTCGGCGATCGCTTCGATCACGCGCGGGCGCTCGACCGATTTCAGTCGTTCAAGTTCGGCGCGCAGGCGCTTTGCGCCCTTGATGGTCAGTGGCGAGCGCATGTCGATTTCCTTGAGTTGTTCATGGCATGCACGCAGCCACTGCGCGACCTTTGGCTAGAAGCGGAGCGCATGTCGATTTCCCTTTGTCGTTCATGGCACTGATCCTGTAAGTCATGGCGCTTCCGTCCGCAATTGTTCTGCTCGCAACTGCGCGTGCAGTTCCTGCAACGAGCGCACCGCGCCATCGCCACAATGGTCCAGCGAATGCAGCAGCGCACGCGCGCCGGCGATCGTCGTCGAATAGGTGATGCCCGATTGCAGCGCCTGGCGGCGGATCGAGAACGAGTCGGCGATCGCCTGCTTGCCTTCGGTTGTGTTGACGATATACACGATCTCGCCGTTCTTGATCAGGTCGACGATGTGCGGGCGGCCCTCGATCACCTTGTTGATGTGTTCGCATGCCAGACCTTGCGCGACAAGGAATGCTCGCGTGCCACCGGTCGCGACCAGTGCGTAACCGCGACGAATCAGATCGTTGGCGACATCGAGCACGCGCAACTTGTCCGGGTCGCGCACCGATACGAACGCCTTGCCGACCAGCGGCGGTTTGATGTTCGCCGCCTCGTGACCGCGCGCGAACGCCTCGCCGAAACTCGGGCCGACACCCATCACTTCGCCGGTCGAACGCATCTCCGGGCCAAGGATCGGATCGACGTTCTGAAATTTCGCGAACGGGAAGATCGCTTCCTTGACCGAGTAGTACGACGGGATTACTTCGCGGGTGATGCCCTGCTCGATAAGGCTGCGTCCGACCATGCAGCGCGCTGCGATCTTCGCCAGCGGCACGCCGGTCGCCTTCGAGACGAAAGGCACGGTGCGCGATGCGCGCGGATTCACTTCGAGGATGAAGATATGTTCGTCCTGGTTTTCATCGATCTGGATCGCGAACTGCGTGTTCATCAGGCCGATGACTTTCAATTCACGTGCCATCTGCGCGACTTGTTCGCGCAACTTGTCCTGGGTCTGCGCAGACAACGAATACGGCGGCAGCGAACACGAGGAGTCGCCCGAGTGCACGCCGGCTTCCTCGATGTGTTCCATGATGCCGCCGACAAATACGTTGCCATCGGCGTCGGCGATCGTGTCCACATCAACCTCGACCGCGT
Source organism: Pseudomonadota bacterium (assembly GCA_043747745.1). GTDB lineage: Bacteria > Pseudomonadota > Gammaproteobacteria > Xanthomonadales > Xanthomonadaceae > SZAS-103. Next base: position 33,450 of record JAYTOP010000017.1, on the reverse strand, counting down.
TGTCGAGGAAGCGATCAAGCAGCACCGGCGAATCGTTCGATACTTTCACCGCATCGCGGATATAGCGCGTGAGGTCGGCGTCGGAATGCACGACTTCCATCGCGCGTCCGCCGAGCACGTAGCTCGGGCGCACGACCAGCGGATAGCCGATCTCGCTCGCCAGCGCGAGCGCCTGTTCGGCGTTGCGCGCGGTGCGGTTCGCGGGTTGCACGAGCCCGAGCTTCTGGATCATCTGCTGGAAACGTTCGCGATCCTCGGCGAGGTCGATGCTGTCCGGACTGGTGCCGATGATCGGCACGCCCGCCGCTTCGAGCGCGCGCGCGAGCTTCAGCGGCGTCTGCCCGCCATATTGCACGATCACGCCCTTGGGCTTTTCGACTGCGACGATCTCGAGCACGTCCTCCAGCGTCAGCGGTTCGAAATAGAGCCGGTCGCTGGTGTCGTAATCGGTCGAGACGGTTTCCGGATTGCAGTTGACCATGATGGTTTCGTAACCATCCTCGCGCAGTGCGAGCGCTGCATGCACGCAGCAGTAGTCGAACTCGATGCCCTGCCCGATCCGGTTCGGCCCGCCGCCGAGCACCATGATCTTGTCGCGCGATGTTGGTGCGGCTTCGCACTCGTCCTCATAGGTCGAATACAGGTACGCGGTGTCGGTCGCGAATTCTGCCGCACAGGAATCCACCCGCTTGTACACGGGGCGCACGCCAAGCGCATGGCGCAGCACGCGCAATGCGTTCTCGTCGGTATTGGCAAGGGTCGCAAGCCGCACATCGGAGAAACCCTTGCGCTTGAGCTCGCGCATGCGCGTGGCATCAAGCGCAGCCAACCCATCGCGCGCGACCTCGCCTTCCATCTGCACGAGTTCCTCGATCTGGTCGAGGAACCATGGATCGATAAACGACAGCGCGTGCACGTCCTCGACCGACATGCCGGCACGGAATGCGTCGGCGACGTGGAAGATGCGTTCCGGATCGGGCTCCCGCAGTTCGCGGCGCAGTTCCGCAAGGCCTTCCTCGGTGCTGATGTCCAGGCCGCTCGGGTCGAGTCCGCACTTGCCGGTTTCCAGCCCGCGCAACGCCTTCTGCAGCGATTCCTGGAAGGTGCGGCCCATCGCCATCACTTCACCGACCGACTTCATCTGGGTGGTCAGGCGCGCGTCGGCGGACGGGAATTTCTCGAACGCGAAACGCGGGATCTTGGTGACGACGTAATCGATGCTCGGTTCGAATGATGCAGGCGTCGCGCCGCCGGTGATCTCGTTCTTCAACTCGTCGAGCGTGTAGCCGACCGCGAGTTTTGCGGCCACCTTCGCGATCGGGAAACCCGTCGCCTTGGATGCAAGTGCGGACGAGCGCGAGACGCGCGGGTTCATTTCAATCACCACGACGCGACCATTTTCGGCATTGATGCCGAACTGCACGTTGGAGCCGCCAGTATCCACGCCGATCTTGCGCAGCACCGCGATGCTCGCATCGCGCAGGCGCTGGTATTCCTTGTCGGTGAGCGTCTGCGCCGGCGCGACCGTGATCGAATCGCCGGTGTGCACGCCCATCGGATCGAGGTTCTCGATCGAGCACACGATGATGCAGTTGTCCGCGGTGTCGCGGACGACCTCCATCTCGAATTCCTTCCAACCCAGCACGGACTCCTCGATGAGAACTTCGTGCACGGGCGAGAGCTCGAGGCCGCGGCTCGCGATCTCGATGAGTTCCTCGCGGTTGTAGGCGATGCCGCCGCCGCTGCCGCCGAGCGTGAAGCTCGGGCGGATGATGGTCGGATAACCGACGCGGGTCTGGATGTCGAGCGCCTGTTCGAGCGAGCGCGCGACCTCGGCTTTCGGGCAATCCAGGCCGATCTCGGCCATCGCGATGCGGAACAGCTCGCGATCCTCGGCCATGCGGATCGCTTCGCGCGATGCGCCGATGAGTTCCACGCCGTACTTTTCGAGCACGCCGTTGTCGGCGAGGTCGAGCGCGCAGTTCAGCGCGGTCTGCCCGCCCATCGTCGGCAGCAGCGCGTCGGGTTTTTCCTTCGCGATGATCTTCTCGACCGTGCGCCAATTGATCGGCTCGATGTACACCGCGTCTGCGGTGTTGGGGTCGGTCATGATCGTCGCGGGATTCGAGTTGACCAGCACCACGCGGAAGCCTTCCTCGCGCAATGCCTTGCAGGCCTGCGCTCCGGAATAGTCGAACTCGCAGGCCTGGCCGATCACGATCGGGCCTGCGCCGATGATCAGGATGGTACGAAGGTCGTTACGCTTGGGCATGCTCGGACGCTCAATTTAGGTGGTTGTGGCACAGGTCGGCATCGAATGATCAATGGGTACTGTTGTCACCAAACTTGATTGCGCAGCGCTGCTTAACCTCGAGTTTGAGCGCAGCGACTGTTTCGGGTGAATCAAATGTTTGCAATTTCGACATGCCGCCAACGACAGCGGACCCTGCCGGTGTGTGCAAAAAGGCATCGACCTCAGCCCATTCGCCTTTGTCCAAGTAGGCATCCAATTCAGCGTCAGTAGGCGCCGGCAGATCGCTGGCCTTCGCGACAACGCCTTGCCGCAGGAAATCCAGGAATTTGCCGCCACCGCCGGTGCCCGCGAACCGGACCCATTCGGCGACGATCTCCCGGTTCGCAAACAACTGTGCGAACAGATCATCGACCTTGGCGTGGAACACTGGCATCGCCTCGTTCTTCACACAAGCAAGCTGCGTCTCGTCAAGCGGGCCGTACTCCTTCGGACTGATATACGTTCGATCCAGCAAGATGGTCATTAACTGGTCAAAGCCGAACATGTGTTCGACTGCGGCGATGTCTTCCGCAGTCGGCGGCTCGGCAAATGCAGTCATGGGCAGGAGCGCAAGGAGGACACCCGCGAGGCATGAGGTGAAACGACTGGTGCGGATCATCGCGGCTTCTCCATGGATGCGATGAAACGATCGAACAGTCCACCGATGTCGTGCGGCCCAGGCGAAGCCTCTGGATGCCCCTGGAACGAGAATACGGGCGCATCGATGAGTTCGATGCCCTGGTTGCTGCCGTCGAACAGCGAGCGATGGGTCACGCGCGCATTGGCCGGCAAGGTCGGTTCATCAACTGCGAAGCCGTGGTTCTGCGCGGTGATCATCACCCGGCGACGACCCTTGTCGTCAGGGCTCAGATCCTGCACCGGATGGTTGCCGCCGTGGTGGCCGAACTTCATCTTCATGGTGCGCGCGCCGATCGCGAGCGCGAGTAGCTGGTGGCCGAGGCAGATGCCGAAGGTCGGGATCTTCGCGGCAACGAAGTCGCGGATCGCGGCGATCGCGTAATCGCAGGGCGCTGGATCGCCGGGGCCGTTGGACAGGAACACCCCGTCCGGTTTCATCGCGAACACCTGCTCGGCCGGCGTCTGCGCGGGCACCACAGTGATGCGACAGCCGCGGTCGGCCAGCAGGCGCAGGATGTTGCGCTTGACGCCGAAATCGTAGGCAACGACATGGAAGCGAGCATCACTGCGCGCAAACGTGCCGCTGTCGAGGTCGAGCGATCCTTCCAACCACTCATAGGTTTCGGTGGTGCTGACCTCACAGGCGAGGTCCATACCGTTGAGGCCGGGGAACTTGCGCGCGGCTTCGATCGCGTGGTCGCGGTCCATGCCCTCGCCGGATGCAAGACACGCGTTCTGCGCGCCGCCATCGCGCAACAGGCGCGTGAGCTTGCGGGTGTCGATGCCGGCCAACGCGACCACGCCGCGTGCGGCGAGCCATTCGGGCAGTGCGACCTGGCTGCGCCAACTGCTCGGGCGGCGAGGTACGTCGCGGACGATCAGGCCGGCGGCCCAGACGCGCGCTGCTTCGTCGTCCTGCGTGGTGCAGCCGGTGTTGCCGATGTGCGGGCAGGTCAGGGTGACCAGTTGGCGCGCGTAGGACGGATCGGTCAGGATTTCCTGATAGCCGGTCAGCGCAGTGTTGAACACCACCTCGCCGACGCTTTGGCCGTCCGCACCCACGGAAATGCCCTCGAACACTGTGCCGTCTTCGAGTGCAAGGAATCCGGTTCGAGTCACGCAGAGTTCGCCTGTGGTTATGCGGGGTGCAGAGTCGCTGTCCGGCGGCGTCGGATGACGCTGCGGAATCAGGGGTTCGGGCGAGCGAGAATGATAAAGGTCGGCGCCCTGACTGTCCAATTACGGCTGCCCCGAAAGCCGACACAGGCGCATCGAAAAGCCACCATTCCGACGTAGAATCCAGCCATGGCGACCATGCCCGACCGCGTCGAATCCGTGACCGCAGGCGTATCGCTGCTGCGTCCCGAGCGCTTGTCCGCACCCGATGTGCGCGAGGCGCGCGCGCCGTTCGCGTACCTGATCGCGACCGATGTCGTCGATGTCGCGGCACGGACAGCATTGCGCGATGGATTCCCGGCGGCGAAACAGGCGGGATTCATCCCGCACCAACCGGCCGACTGCGGCGCGGAACTTAACCATTTGATCGCGGAAATCACTGCGCCTGCGCTCGCTGATGCACTCGGCGAACGCCTCGGCGTTGCGCACATGTCGGATTTGCCGGTACTCGTCACCATCTGCACGCGCCTGAACAAGCGCCACGGCACGATCCATACCGACAGCCGCTCGAAGATCGCATCAGCACTGATGTATCTCAACTACGACTGGATCACCAGCCGCTCGGCTGTTGAAAACCCGCGCAGCGCAGGCAACCTGCGACTGCTCGCCAACGACAAGGACATCGAGTCCCTGCTGACCCCGGAAATCCCGCCGCTGTACGGAACCCTGGTCGCGTTCCGTCGTTCCGAGAATTCCTTCCACGGCCACCTGCCGTTCGAAGGCGAACGCCGGGTGATCCAGTTCGCCTGGCTCGCCGATCGCGACGCGCTCGAGCGCAAGACCCGGCGCGGCCACATGCAGCGCCTGTTCAAGCGCGTGTGCGGCCCACTCGACCGCTGGCTCGGCGCACGGCGCAGCGTGAACAAAGCGCATCGCGACTGACCGCCTTCGTGCAGCCCTCGCCGGTCGTCCTGCACACGGTATTCGAATTGCTCGCGTATGCGATCGGCTTTCGCCTGTTCCTGCGCGAACGCCGCCGGCTGGCATTGCCGGCATTGAACGATCCGGATCGCAGCGTCGCAGTCGGCGTCGGTGCGATCGTCGGTGCGGCGCTCGGTGCGAAGCTCGCGTTCTGGCTCGACGATCCACTCGCGGCGTTCACGAATTTCCCCGACTGGCGGCACCTGCTCGAAGGCAAGTCGATCGTCGGTGCGCTGCTCGGCGGCCTGGTCGGCGTCGAACTCGCAAAGCGCATTGCAGGAATCCGCGAATCCAGCGGCGATGCCTTCGTGCGGCCGCTCGCGGTAGGGATGATGATCGGCCGCGTCGGCTGCTTCCTGTCCGGCCTGTCCGACCACACCTACGGCAATCCGACGCACCTGCCCTGGGGTGTGGATTTCGGCGACGGGATTCCGCGGCATCCGACCCAGCTTTACGAAATCGTCTTCCTCACGTTTTGGTTGCTGCTCCTCGAAATGCGCGGATCGCGATTGCAGCGCGCGGGCGATCGCTTCCGCCTGTTCATGGCCGGATACCTGCTGTTCCGCCTGCTCGTCGATGCGATCAAGCCGGTACCGTACGCATACCCGTTCGGACTCTGCGGCATCCAGCTGCTGTGCATCGCCGGATTGGCCTACTATCTGCCGCAACTGCCGCGCATCGTACGCGCGATGGTCGCTCGCGAACCTGCAGCAAGGAGTTGACGTGGGAGCCAAGGTACGACCGTATCTGTACTACGACCATGCGGTATCGGTCTGCACGACATGCCTGCGACGGGTCGAGGCCAGCATCCTGATCAAGGACGAACGCGTCTATCTCGAAAAATGGTGTCCGCACCACGGTCGCGAACGCGTGCTGATCGCCGACGACGCGGCCTATTACCGGATGGCACGCGAGCGTTTCATCAAGCCGCCGGAACTTCCACGGCAGTTCAATACCGAGCGTCGCTGGGGGTGTCCCTACGATTGCGGTCTGTGTCCCGAGCACATGCAGCACTCCTGCCTGACGCTGATCGAAGTCACCGACCACTGCAACCTGCGCTGCCCGATCTGCTATGCCGATTCGGGCCCGCACCGGCCCGGCTTCCGCGACATGGCGACGATCGAACGCATGCTCGATGCGGTCGTCGCGAACGAGGGCGAACCCGATGTCGTGCAGATTTCCGGCGGCGAGCCGACCTTGCATCCGCAGTTCTTCGAGATCCTCGATGCCGCGCGCAGGCGGCCGATCCGTCACCTGATGGTCAACACCAACGGCCTGCGCATCGCGAAAGAACTCGAGTTCGTGGAGCGACTCGCGACCTACATGCCCGGCTTCGAGTTGTACCTGCAATTCGATTCGCTGCGCGACGAAGTGCACCAGGAGTTGCGTGGCGCACGGCTGCGCGACATCCGCTTGCGCGCGCTGGAGCAGCTCAACAGGCACGACATCTCGACCACGCTCGTCGTCACGGTCAAGAAAGGACTCAACGACCACGAACTCGGCGACATCATCGACTTCGCGCTGCAGCAGCCCTGCGTGCGCGGCGTGACCTTCCAGCCGATCCAGCACGCAGGCCGCGCCGAGAATTTCAATCCAGCGGTCAACCGGCTGACGCTGACCGAAGTGCGCCGCCGCATCCTCGAACAGAGCCCGCACTTCAAGCCCGATGACATCATCCCGGTGCCGTGCAATCCGGACTGCCTTGCCATGGGCTATGCGCTCAAGCTCGGCGAAACCGTGGTGCCGCTGACTGGACTGATCCCACAGGACACCCTCATCAACGCGGGCCGCAACACGATCGTCGTCGAGCGCGACGAGGAATTGCGTGAACACGTGTTCAAACTGTTCGCGACCAACCATTCGCCTGAGGGCCAGGCATGTTCGCTATCGGACCTGCTGTGCTGCCTGCCGCAGGTACAAGCACCAGCCGAAATCGGTTATCGAAATGTATTCCGGGTGCTGATCATGGCCTTCATCGACGCGCACGGCTTCGACCTGCGCGCGGTCAAGAAGAGTTGCGTGCACATCGCGCAGCCGGATGGGAAGATCGTCCCGTTCGACACCTTCAACCTGTTTTACCGCGATGGGCTTGCCGACAAGCTCGCAGCATTGCGCGCGGAGATCGACGCATCGCATGCGTACGCCTTGAGGACAACCGACGAGGTCTTGCAATGAACAACCTGGAACAGACACCACCACCAGCGCAAAGGCCTGCGGACAAGGGTTCGCTGCTGATCGGTTTCGTCCTTGGCTGGGTCGTGATGGCTGTGAGCGTCGTCGCCAACGTACTGTTCTGGTCGCTACAAAGCACGCTGAACATGTCCGACTACGCCGGGGTGATCTTCGGTTGCATGCCGCTCATCGCGATGATCGCACTCATGGTCTGGTTTGCCTTTCGCAACGAATCGCGCTCGGTGAGCGGCGTGCTGCTCGCGTTCGGCTCGATGATCGCATTGGTCCTTCTGCTGGTCGCCGCGTGTTTTGGAATCCTTGCGAGTGGTGGTTTCGGCAACATGCATTGAGTCAGGTTGGACAAGCGAGAATAGCCACGTCGGTTCCATCCCCCTGGATCGACGATGCAATCGTCCGGAGAATCCACCATGCGTTCCATCTTGTTGTCGCTGTCCTGTATCGCCCTGTTGGCAGGCTGCGGACACGCCTCGAACGATGCCGCTTCCGCGGCTTCGACTGCTGCCACTGCGCCAGTATCGACTCCCAGCCCGGCCATGAGCATCGGCGCTACGATCGACCACCTTGAAGAGACTGCCGACGTTACGACTGACGTCACGACCGATACCGATAGGCCACAGACCGCCATGCAGCTCACTGCGTTGAGCAAGGACGACATCGCGTTGTACTTGCAGGTGATGTACGCGGCTGCCGATCGCGTGCAGCACCCAACAGCTGCCGACAAGGCCACACTCGCGCGCTACAAGACGCTCATGGCGGCTGCAAACACGAACAAGGCGATGGTCCCATCGGCTGCCGATGCCATCACGATGGCGGATGCGACGATGCTCGAATTGCAGATGGACATGGTGATCGTGCGCGAGCGCCACATCGATGAAAAACGCTACGAAGGCATCAGCAGCATCATCGACGATGTCGTCCCGAATCCGACGATGGGCGCCGCTGGCGGCGCTGCCGGCGAAGGCGCACCGACCGATCTTCCAAGGCAATCGGGTGCATCCATCGATCTGCAACAGAAAATACACGCTGCCGAAATGCAGGACACCGCGATCCTCGCCCCCTACCGCACTGAAATACAGCAATTGCTTTCGGTGGTGCGCGACATGCGCAGGGTGCAGTGATCTCCACTGCGCGGCCCATGCTCCGTTACCCATTAACCTTCAGGAGATCACGATGAAACACCACGCTATTCGCTGTTCGCTCGTCGGAGCTTTTGCACTCGCTTTCATCGCCACGCCAATGCTCGCAGCCGCAGCACCCGGCGACATGCTGCACGTGACCACCACGACCAAGACCAATGCAACCGCCCACGGCACGGCACCGACGACTTCAGCGCGGGTCAAGATCCCCGATACCGCCTACCAATCGGCTTCGGCGAGCATGGACGTGTGCACGTCCAGGCAGCACGACGCACGCGAGATTGCGAAGAGTGCGCTGCACCAGAAGGAATGCGTATTCAGCGACTACAAACAGATCCGCGACACCATCTCGTTCCACGAAACCTGTACCGATGCGTTGCAGTCGAATGGCGATGCCAGCTTCGTGATCCAACCTGGCGGAAGCATCCACGGGACGATCCATCTCGAAGGCAAGAGTCAGGGCCACCGGATGACGAAGGATTTGACCTATGACGGAGTCGTGACCGGCAGTTGCGACTACAAGCCGCCGCGCACTGCGCAGTAACCCGCCAGTGCAGCAAGCACTCGCTCAACCCAGCAACAGATCGCCCAACGCATAGCGCCCCGGGCCGCGCCCGGCGATGTGTGCTGCGGCTTCCAGTGCGCCGCGCGCGAAGATGTCGCGGTCGGTCGCACGATGGATCAGTTCCAGCCGCTCGCCGATGCCGGTGAATTGCACGACATGTTCGCCGACGATGTCGCCAGCGCGCAGGCTGGCGTAGTGCGGCTGTGTACCGCGCGCGGAAGCGATCGCCTCGCCAAGCGACAGCGCCGTACCGGACGGTGCATCGCGCTTCTGCGCATGATGGGATTCGACGATATCGCAGTCCCATTGCCGCAACGCTGCCGCCGCGCGGCGCACCAGGTCGTCGAGCACTGCGACGCCGATACTGAAATTCGCGGCCCAGGCGAGCGGGATCGATCTGGTCGCCGCATCCATCGCATCGCGTTGCGAATCGGACAATCCCGTCGTGCCGGAAACCAGCGCGCAGCCGCGCTGCAAGCACAATTCGAGAGCTGCATCGAACGCCGTCGGCAGGCTGAAGTCCACCAGCACATCGAACGACTGCACCGATGCGATGCGTTCGGCGGCCAGTGCGCGCACACCATCCACTTTCCCGCCGGAACGCGTCACTGCGCCTGCGATCGCGAAACGTGCGTCGTCTGTTGCGAGCCGCAACAAGGCTCGACCCATGCGTCCGGATGCGCCATGGATCAGCAATCGGATTGGCATTGCGGCACTCCTGCGAAAAGCGTCCTGGAATCCATGAACAAGCTCTTGTTGGGTTGCTTTGCGCTGCTGCCAATCCTGCAAGATCACGACTGAAACGACCAGCAGCCTGGACAGATTCAGTGTCGCATTTCCTGCGTCGACGGAGGCAACCGGGCCAGCAAATCCGTCACGAAGTGACCCGATTCCAGAATGCCTTGACGCCATCAAGGAACGTGCTGGTACGCGGCGAATGACGCGTGCCCTGCTCGCCTTCGAATGTCGCATCAAATGCTTCCAGCAGGCGACGTTGTTCGGCGGTCAGGTTGACCGGCGTTTCGACCACAACCCGGGCCAACAGATCGCCGGCGCTGCGACTGCGCACCGACTTCACGCCCTTGCCGCGCAGACGGAACAACTTGCCGCTCTGGGTTTCGGCAGGAATCTTGATCTCGGCTTCGCCGTTGAGCGTCGATACGCGCACGGTATCGCCGAGCGCAGCCTGCGAAATACGGATCGGAATTTCACAATGCAGGTCGTCGCCATCGCGCTGGAAAATCGCGTTGTCGCGCACCCGCACTTCCACATACAAGTCGCCCGATGGCGAACCGGCAGGGCCAGCCTCGCCTTCGCCCGACAAGCGGATGCGATCGCCGTTGTCGACGCCCGCAGGAATTTTCACCGCGAGTGTTTTCACATCCTCGGCGCGGCCTTCGCCATGGCAGGCCTTGCAGGGATTGGCGATGATCCGGCCGCGACCACCGCACGTCGGACATGCCTGCTGCAACGAAAAGATGCCCTGCTGCAAGCGCACCCGGCCTTGCCCGTGGCAGGTCGCGCAGGTGTCGAGCATGCCGTCCGCAGAACCGCTGCCGGTGCACACGCGGCAATCGATCAGGGTGGCCACGTCGATATTGCGCTCGACGCCGAATACGGCCTCTTCGAGATCCAAGTCGATCATGTAGCGCAGATCGTTGCCGCGTCGCTGCGCCTGGCGGCCACGACCGCCGCCGCCGAAGATGTCGCCGAAGATATCGCCAAAAATATCGCCGACATCGGCAAAGCCAGGGCCCGCTCCACCGCCACCCATGCCGTGCTCGAAAGCGGCGTGTCCACGCTGGTCGTAGGCGCTGCGCTTGGCCTTGTCGGTCAGGACTTCGTATGCTTCCTTGGCCTCCTTGAAGCTGGCTTCGGCATCCTTGTCGCCAGCCGTATTGCGGTCGGGATGATGCTTCATTGCGAGCCGACGATAGGCTTTCTTCAATTCCTCGTCAGTCGCGGTACGGGCGACACCAAGGACTTCGTAATAGTCGCGCTTGCTCATAAGGCGGCAATCGGCCTGCGTAAACAGGATGTTGTAGCGAGCAGCAAAGCTGACCAGCAGGGCGAGCCGCCGCTGCGGCGAGTCAATCGGCAATCGGAAATCGTCATAAGCACAAACCGTCCTGGAGACTGGAAGTCACGAAAGCAGGAAAGGGGAATCGCAGAATGGAACGCTCTTGGCATTTCCAATTCCCGATTCCCCCATGATCCATTCCCGGCTTACTTCTTGTCGTCGTCCTTGACCTCTGTGAACTCGGCATCGACGACGTCTTCGGCTGCGGCGTGCGGTTGTTCGCCACCTTCCGCGCCGGGCTGCGCGCCGGTGCCGGAAGCCGCCGCATGCAGCGGCTGCGCAGCCGTCTGCAACAGATGCATGCGGCCGTCGATGGCGTCCTTGTCATCACCCTTCATCGCAGTTTCCAGATCGGACAATGCGGTCTCGATCTTGCCCACGACATCACCGCCGACCTTGCCGCCGTGTTCCTTGATCGCCGCGCGGACGGTGTGCACCAGGCCATCGGCCTGGTTGCGCGTGGAGACGAGTTCCTGGAACTTCTTGTCTTCCTCGCGATGCGCATCGGCATCGGCCTTCATGCGCTCGATCTCTTCCGGCGTCAGGCCCGAACCGGCCTTGATTTCGACCTTCTGTTCCTTGCCGTTCTTCTTGTCCTTCGCGCTGACGTGCAGGATGCCGTTGGCGTCGATGTCGAACGACACCTCGACCTGCGGCATACCACGCGGCGCGGACTCGATACCGGACAGATCGAACTTCGCAAGCGACTTGTTGTACCGCGCCTGGTCCCGCTCGCCCTGCAACACATGCACGGTGACTGCGCTCTGGTTGTCTTCCGCGGTCGAGAACGTCTGCGATGCCTTGGTTGGGATCGTCGTGTTTTTCTCGATGATCTTGGTGAACACGCCGCCCAGGGTTTCGATGCCCAGCGACAGCGGAGTCACGTCGAGCAGCAGCACGTCCTTGACGGTGCCGGCGAGCACGCCGCCCTGGATCGCCGCACCGATCGCGACAGCCTCATCCGGGTTGACGTCCTTGCGTGCTTCCTTGCCGAAGAAATCGGCCACCGCCTGCTGCACTTTCGGCATGCGGGTCTGGCCCCCGACGAGGATCACTTCGCCAATATCTTTTGGAGCGATGCCGGCGTCCTTCATCGCGATCTTGCACGGCTCGATCGTGCGCTTGATCAATTCATCGACCAGCGCTTCGAGCTTGGCGCGCGTGAGCTTGATGTTGAGGTGCTTCGGGCCGCTCGCATCGGCGGTCACGTAAGGCAGATTGACGTCGGTCTGGTGCGCGGACGACAGCTCGATCTTGGCGCGCTCGGCAGCATCCTTCAGGCGCTGCAACGCGAGCGGATCCTTGCGCAGGTCGATGCCCTGCTCTTTCTGGAATTCCTCGACCAGGAAATCGATCACGCGCTTGTCGAAGTCCTCGCCGCCGAGGAAAGTGTCGCCATTGGTCGAGAGCACCTCGAACTGGGTCTCGCCGTCGACCGACGCGATTTCGATCACCGACACGTCGAAGGTGCCGCCGCCGAGGTCGTACACGACGATCTTGCGGTCGCCGCCTTTCTTGTCCATGCCATAGGCCAGCGCGGCCGCGGTCGGTTCATTGATGATGCGCTTGACGTCGAGGCCCGCGATGCGGCCCGCGTCCTTGGTCGCCTGGCGCTGCGAATCGTTGAAGTACGCGGGCACCGTGATGACGGCTTCGGTGACGGTTTCGCCGAGATACGCTTCGGCGGTCTTCTTCATCTTTTCGAGCACGCGCGCGGAAATCTCCTGCGCGGCCATCTTCTTGCCATCGCTGGTCTGCACCCACGCATCGCCGTTGTCGTGCGCGACGATGCCGTAAGGCACCAGATCGAGATCCTTCTTGACTTCGGCGTCGGTGAACTTGCGGCCGATCAGGCGCTTCACCGCGTAGAAGGTGTTCTTCGGATTGGTGACGGCTTGGCGCTTCGCGGATGCGCCAACGAGGACCTCACCGTCCTTGCTGAAGGCGACGATCGAAGGCGTGGTGCGATCGCCCTCGGAGTTTTCGATGACCTTGGGCTTGCCGCCTTCCATCACCGAGACGCAGCTGTTGGTGGTGCCAAGGTCGATACCGATGATTTTGCCCATGAAAATCTCCTGAAATTGAAAGTTTGACAAATCCGGGGCGACCGGTGCGGCCGCCGATGACTCGTTAGTGGGGTGTGACGACGGAGCTTTCAAGCCTTTGATGGGAACGACTTCTGGCAGCGAATCTCACGCCAGATAGTGCGAGCCGACACGGCCCTCCCACTCAGGCAATCAATCAGTCGTGGTCGGTCTTCGCGACCATCACCAGCGCCGGCCGCAGCAGGCGCTGGTTGAGCAGATAACCTTTCTGGTGGACCTGGGTCACCGTGTCGGGCTTGTGCTGGGCGCTGGCAGGCACCATGCCGATCGCCTGATGCTGCTCCGGATTGAAGACCTCGCCAAGCGGATCGATCGTGGTCATGCCGCTATCAGTAGCCGCCTTGGTCAGCTGGCGCAGAGTCAACTGCAGGCCCTCGCGAACCTGTACCGACTCGCCATGCGCAGCCGTGATCCCGGCTTCCAGGCTGTCGAACACAGGCAACAAACTTGCCAGCAGGCGCTCATTCGCGAACTTGCGACCCATTTCGACCTCGCGCGCCTGTCGCTTGCGGGTATTTTCGAGTTCAGCATGCTCGCGCAGATGCTCTTCGCGCAATCGCTTGTTTTCGGCTTGTGCAGTATCGAGTTCCGCGACCAGTGCCCGGACCTCGGCGCTGAGGATCTCGGATGCGTCGGAGCTCTCGAACGGATCGTTCGGGAAAGGTTCCACAGGTTGCATGGCGTGTTCCTGATGGTTTGGGTCGCGACGGCAGCACCGTTGCGATCTGGACGACGGATGCGCTGCGCAGGCTCCCATCCGGGGGCTCCCGCTGCGCAGGGCCTTTATTGGGCTTGCGCGCCCGGATTCAAGGCCGCGCCGAGCAGATCGGCAGTGGCCTGCACCATCGGGATCACCCGCTCGTAAGCCATCCGGGTCGGACCGATCACGCCGAGCACTCCCAACACCTTGCCGTCGGCCGAATACGGCGCAGTGACGATCGTGCAGGCGTCCATCGAGGCCAGCCCGGTTTCCTCGCCGATGAAGATGCGCACGCCCTGCGCGTGGATGCAGCGCTCGAGCAATTGCAGGATTTCGCGCTTGCGCGAGAACGTCTCGAACAACTCGCGCAGGCGGTCCACGTCGGTCAGGTCGTGCAGGCCCATCAAGCGGGTCTGACCGGACAGCAGCATGTCTTCGTCGCCCGGGTCGAGCGCGTGCTCGGCCACTTCCATCGCCGCTCCAAGCACCCGCTCCATCGCCGAACGGGTGTCCTTGAGCTCGCGCAGCAGGGACGCGTGGATCTCGCGCAGCGGACGGCCGGCGAAATGCGTGTTGAGGTAATTCGCGGTCTGTTCGAGCTCGGATGGCGTGTACGTGCGGCGCGTGGTGATGATGCGGTTCTGCACCTCGTTGTCGGTGAATACCAGGATCACCAGCACGCGTTGCGGTTCCAACTGGACAAAGTCGATATGGCGGAACGCGAACTGCTCGCGCCTTGGCACTGTGACGACACCGACGAAATGGCTCATCGCCGACAGCAGTTGCGATGCGTTGCTCAGCAGCGCCTGGGTGCCGGCTCCGGCAGTGACGCTGGCGCGCAGCCGCGACATGTCGGCCTCGCCCAGCGGCTGCACTTGCAACAGCGAGTCGACGAACACCCGATAGCCCTGCGCGGTCGGGATGCGCCCGGCCGAGGTGTGCGGCGCAGCGACCAGGCCGATGTCCTCGAGGTCCGCCATGATGTTGCGGATCGTCGCCGGGCTCACGTCCAACCCCGAATGCTTCGCCAGCGTACGCGAGCCCACCGGCTCACCGTCGCGGATGTATTGCGCGATGAGACTGCGCAGAAGACCGCGTGCGCGTGGGTCGAGGTGGGAAATAGCGTTGCTCATGGGCCTATAGATAAAGACTGTCGAGGCACGAGGCAAGGCCCAGAGACGAGATTCTGCGCTTCATCATGCAAAATGGCCGAAGAAATCCGAGGGCGCGCCATCGCATGATCCGCAACCTGCATCTGAAAGACTTCGCCGTGGTCAGCGAGGCCGAACTTGCGTTCGGTTCGGGGATGACCGCGATTTCCGGCGAAACCGGCGCTGGCAAGTCGCTGCTGGTCGATGCGCTGCTGCTGCTGACCGGCGCGCGCGCCGAGGTCGCGATGGTGCGCCATGGCGCCGATCGCGCCGAGCTTGCTGCCGAATTTGCCCTCGACGATGCCCCGACCGCCGCCGACTGGCTGCGCGACAACGCACTCGACGATGCAGACGATGCGCAAACTTGCCAGCTGCGGCGGGTGATCCGCGCAGATGGTGGTTCACGCGCGTGGATCAATGGCCGCGCCGCGACTCTGGCGCAGCTGGGGGAAATCGGTGAATTGCTGGTCGAGATCCACGGCCAGCACGAACACCAGGCGCTGTTGTCGCGTCCGCAGCAGATGGCGTTGCTGGATGCCTTCGGTGGCCACGCGCAGGCACTGGATGCCGTGCGCCAACTAGCCACGCGATGGAAAGACCTGCAACGCCGACTCGACGCCAATGGCGACGCATCCGAGGTGGAGGCACGCCTGGAATGGCTAGACCGACAGCTCAAGCAATTTGGCAAGAACTCGGTCGAACCATCTGATATTGAAGAACTTCTGTCTGCGCATCGGCGGCAATCCAATGCTGCGTACCTGCTTGAAGGCAGCGCCCGCGCATTGGCGCGCCTTAGCGGCGAGGACGGCCCTGCGCTGGAACGATCCCTCGCCCAACTGCATGCCGAACTGCTGCGGCTGGCCGAACACGACCCAACCTATGCGCAGGCCGCCGAGTTGACCGATGCCGCGTCGATCCAGCTCGCCGAAGCCGCCAGCCTGATCGAGCGCGCACGCGACGGCATCGACCTCGATCCCGACCGCTTGCAGGATCTGGAGGACGAACTGTCCCGTCTGCACGAACTCGGCCGTCGCCACAAGGTGCCGCTGGAACAGCTGGCGACGGTGCGCGACGCCTTGGTAGCGGAACGCGAGTCGCTGCACGACGCGGGCGGCGATGCCGAACGCCTGCAGGCTGAGCGCGATGCCGCAATCTCGGCGTGGCGCGCAGCAGCCCAAGCCCTCGGCGCCGCGCGCGAAATCGCCACCCACAAACTCGGCGATGCAGTCACATCACTGATGACTGAGCTCGGTATGGGCGGAGGGATGGTGCGGATCGAACTGACGGCGAACCCCACCACCGAGCCGTCGCCGTCCGGCACTGAGCAAGTCGAATTCCTCGTTTCCGCCAATCCCGGCCAGCCACCAAGACCATTGCGCAAGGTCGCTTCCGGCGGCGAACTGTCGCGGATTTCGCTGGCGATCGAAGTCGCCGCGCTCGGCATGGACGCAGTGCCGACCATGGTGTTCGACGAGGTCGATTCGGGCATCGGCGGCGCGATCGCCGAAGTCGTCGGCCGCAAGCTGCGCGTCCTCGGCAGCGAACGCCAGGTGCTGTGCGTAACCCACCTGCCGCAGGTCGCCGCGCAGGCCCACCATCACGTCCGCGTCAGCAAGGACAGCGACGGCACCACCACGCGTAGCGCGGTTCAGGTCCTCGACGAAAAAACGCGCGTGGACGAACTGGCGCGGATGCTCGGCGGCATCGAGATCACCACGGAGACGCGTGCGCATGCGAGGCAAATGCTGGGGAAAGGGGCTGGAGGCTAGAGGCTGGGGAGATGCACGGGTAGGCAAGCCGCTTCTCAACCAGTCCCTACTATTCCCCGCTTCTTCTGTCGCACATACAGCACCAGGCTGTGTTCCTGGATGAGGTAGCCGTGCTTTTCGGCAATCTGGTGCTGGAGATTCTCGATCTCGGGGCTGGAGAATTCGATCACCTTGCCGGTGTCCAGATCGATCATGTGATCGTGGTGCTCGCCGCGGTCGAGTTCATAAACCGCGTGACCGCCCTCGAAATTGTGTTTGAGCACGAGGTTTGCGGTCTCGAACTGGGTCAGCACGCGGTACACCGTCGCAAGGCCGATGTCCTCGCTGTCTTTCAGCAATTGCCGGTAAATATCTTCAGCAGTCAGGTGGCGCGGGCTGGAGTGCTCCAGAATCTCCAGGATCCGCATCCGCGGATGGGTGACCTTGAGCCCGACCTTGCGCAGATCCTGCGATTCCATGCGGCCTCCGCGTGAAGTTTGACGCGCTAGGTGGAAGCGGCGCGAACAGCGCGTAGTGTATCATCCGGCCCCTATGCCCTCCCCGATGCGGACGATGCCGACGATGCGGAAAACCTTGGTGCTTTTGCTGCTGGCGACACTCGCCGCGACTGCCGGTTGCGGCATTGTCTACCACGCTCCGATCTACCAGGGGAATCTGCTGGAGTCGAAGAACGTCGAGCAACTCAAGCCCGGCATGAGCAAGCAGGACGTCCTCGCTTTGCTTGGTACGCCCTCGATCGCCGACCCGTTCCACTCGCAGCGCTGGGATTACGCGGCGACCGAGCAGGACCGTCGCGGCCAGAGCAAGCCCGACATCAAAACGCTGACACTCGTCTTTCAAGGCGATGTGCTGGCGAGCAGTTCAGGCAGCTATTTCCCCGAGCAGGACCAGGAACTGTCCAAGAAAATGGGCAGATTTGGCAACTTGCCCAAGGAAAAGAAGAAAAAGTCCAGCGGCGGCTGACCCAGCTCTGCCGAAGCGGACGCTCCAGTCATCGCGGCTAGCGAGCCAGTGCCGCACCTGTCTGGTGTCGGCGAAACCTACGCGATATCGCTGCCGCCCCAGTCGCCCTGTTTCGCACGAAGACGCCGCGCCTGCTTGGGGTCGGCGATCAACGGCCGCAGCAGTTCAAGGCGATCGCCATCGCGCAGCACCGTCGCGGCGTTGATGGTCTTTCCGAAGATTGCGTAGCCCAGGTTGGATATATCGAAATCCGGAATCCGCGTCGCGACATCCGATCGCACGATCGCCTCGGCTGCGATCGCGCCATCGGGAAGCTCCAGCACCACCGACCACGCCTGGTTCGGCAGTGCATAGATGATTTCGACGCGGATGATTCCTGCAGGGATCATGTCAGGCGCGTCGCCGCCTCGACGCGTGCAATGCGGCAGAAATCGTCCACCATCCGATCGGCCAGCCCGATAAAGCCGAGCGCGAGCGCCGAGCCCAGCAGCTTGCCGGCCATCTCGAATTGCAGCCGCAACCCAACCCTGCAGCCACTGTCGCCGAGCGCGTCGAATGTCCACAACCCGCCGAAATGCTGGAACGGCCCATCGACGAGCGCCAGTTCGATGCGCTCGACAGGCATCAGCGTGTTGCGCGTGGTGAAGCTTGCGGGCAGACCAGCCACGCGCACATCCAGCCGCGCGAGCATGTGGCTTTCGGACGATTCAAGTACCGCGCTGCCGGTGCACCAGTCGAAACGTCGCGGATACGCGGCGACATCGTTGACGAGCGCATACAGCACCGCTGGCGGTTGCGCGACGATGGCGCTGCGCTGGATCGTGGTCATTCCGTTCCGTTGTATTTGCAAAGAGACCAGAGTTCCTCTCCTTTCGGGAGCGGGGTTGGGGTGAGTGAACGCCGCTGCACTCGCTACACCCATTGCGCTCCCGCATGCGCGACAATGCAACGCTGCAAGGACGGCGCATGACGAACGCACACCACAGCAACAAGAATACCGGAAGCGCGAAGAAGGACGCTGGTCAGAAGACCATCGCGCTGAACAAGCGCGCGCGCCACGATTACAGTCTGGAAGACCGCTATGAAGCCGGTCTAATGCTGCAAGGCTGGGAAGTCAAGGCATTACGAGCGGGACGCCTGCAATTTTCCGACAGCTACGCGATGATCATCAAAAGCGAACTGTTCCTGATCGGCGCACAGATCACCCCGCTGATCACCGCCTCGACCCACGTCATCGCGGACGACCGCCGCACACGCAAGCTGCTGCTGCATGCGCACGAGATCGACAAGCTGATCGGCGCCGTCGAGCGCGACGGATACACGCTGATTCCGACCGCGATCTACTGGAAGAACGGCCGCGCGAAACTCGAGATTGCACTCGCCAAAGGCAAGCAGGAACACGACAAACGCGCCACGTTGAAAGACCGCGACTGGAGCCGCGACAAGCAGCGAATCATGCGCAAGCACAACAAGGATGCTTGAGAGGTTTCAGCGTACCGCCACCGGACTGCATTTGTTTCTCCCGATCTCCCTGTACGCTGCGGCGATCGGCCCTCACCTATTACCTCGTCGCGCAGGTCGTCCAGTGCGATGCGATAACAGCGCGGATCGGGAAACGGCGTGTAGGGCGCGCCGGAACGCGAAAATTCGGAATTCACCTCGATGCGGTGGCTCACGTCCACCTCGAATGGCGGACGCCCTTCCGAGGAGGGCAAGGCGCGGGCTTAGCCTTCGGCCTGACTGCGCGCGCGCAACATGGCTTCATCAAAACCCCGCGTGTGCGCGGCAGCCTTGAGCTTTTTCGACTTCAGAACGAACGCGCCGCGCCGGTACAGATCAATCCGGTCTGGGCTGGTGCTGTCGTCGCCATGCGCGAAGGTGATCGGACGCTCGAACATGCAGGACTGTTCGGCACCCGGATGCGACGATTCAACGCCCAGCAATCGGCACAGATGCAGCAGGAAGCTCTGCGATGTCGACAGTTCCGACGCGGCGACGCCTCGCCACTTGGCGATGAACGCGTCAGTTGCATCCTTCACACTTACCGTCACGCCTGCATCCCCTGGGCCAATGCCGCAAGGCTAACGGATACCAAAAACGATTGGCGAACGACCTGAGCAAGAACGGCAGATCTTGGATAGCGTTTCCTGAACATCGCGCAGAGGATATCCATATCCATCACTCCAGCCGACGCATTGCAGCGACACGAGCCAGCGCGAACAAGAACGCGCATCGCTTCATTACTTCTTCGTATCACACCAACCGATGATCCGCCGCTACGCCATCGGCATCGGCGGACGCAAACCCCGCCTCGTCCGCGAATCCGACCCAAGCTGCGACCGCATCGCGCACCCGCGCCAGCAAGGCTTTCGGGCGGCGCACGCCAAAACGATCGGCGACGCTCAGCAAGTCCGCACGCGCGATGCCGTCGAACTTGCCGTTCACGCCCATCAGATGTTGATACGTCCACTCGCCCTGCGGGTTGTAAGCATGGGTGACGTCGTAGGCCGGCGCGAGTTCCCACATGCCGCCCTGCTTCAGGCTGAACGCGAAATTCTTGGTGTGGTCGTCGCAGTTGCGTGCCATCACGTTGAACGCCATGCGCAGGAACAGCTGGCTCAACGCGTCGTCGCCGAGATCGAGTTGCGTCGGCACCAGGAACAATTGCTCGTAGGCATGCGTAGCGCGTTGCTTGTAGTCCAGATGCTGCATAGCGCACAGCGTCTGCACGTGATGCCTGATGTTGCCATCGCGATCGAAGCGCCGCGTCATGAAGTGCGCGCGACCGTTTTCTTCCAGCAACCGGCAATCCTCCATCGCGATGCCGGCAGCCAACGCCATGCGTTGATAGGCATATTCGATGCGACCGTAATGCGCGCCACTGCCGAGTTCCATATCCTTGCCGACGCGATCGAATTTCAGCAGCCAGTGTTCGAAACCCGGCGCGACATCGAACTGGCCGCTGCGCAGTTCATCGCTGCCGGGATTCCACGCGACGACAGCTTTCGCGCGCGCGCCGCCGGCCGAGGTACCGACGCGGATGATGTTCGCGAGCGCAGCCTGCGCATGCGTGTCGCCGGACAGATCGCCATGCATCACGTTGCGCGCCGCTTCCACCAGCGACTTCATCTGCAACGGTTCGGCGCTCTCGCTATGCGAACCCTGCGCAGGCTTGAACTCCAGCGCGCCCATGCCGCGCCGACCCATGCAAGCGAGCCGGTCGAGCGTCGTGATCGCATCTTTTGCCACGCCATGTCGCGCCATCCACGCATCGATGAGCGCATTGCCGAAGTCGTCTGGCAGCGCATCGGCCAGCATGCCCGGCAATCGTTTGAAGCTGGGTTCGGGCAACGACGGAAACAGGAAGATCGACGGCATCGCGCCAACCGGCATCGTCAGCGGTGCGAGTTCGATGCGCCTGCGTCGCTATTGCGGCGCGTACTCGAATGCGTAGCAACCAGCCTGCGGATCGGCCGCAACTGCGCCGACGCGCTCGCCCCAGATCCGCACCTCGATCGCCGAGGTCGTCATCAGCGGGGGCCGACATCGCTGGTTTTCTTGCGCGGTCGACCGACCCGCTGCGGCACGCGGACCTGATTTAATTCAAGCGGCATGACAATACCGATACTACTGACATCGATCAATGATCGATCAATCGGTCGATATCTACCTTTTACTTCGTTTCTGTCATCTTGCCGATTCTTTTGACTCCCGTGGATTGTCCCTCCATAACCTCGGCAACGATGCTGGTCCCGCGGAACGCGCTTCCAACTGTGCATCCTCCTTCCCCGCCTATATCGGGCGACGACAGGAATTCGTCGTCGAGAGATCTCCGCCAACGCGACATCTTGCGACCTGCATGCCAACTCGCTCAACACTCCGGCAACGGCCATGACGTTTGGCCTTGCCCGCCCTTTACATGAATGGTATCTAGGTCGCTGTTTTCTTCCGACGAGACAATTCCGATGAACCTGCGCCACGCGATCCTGCTCGCGATTCCGTTGCTGTGCCCAGCTATCGCGCATGCGGCCGATCCTGACGACGTGGTCGACCTCGATCGTATCGAAGTGACCTCCGACAAGATCCCCACTACATTGGCTCGCAGCCCTGATTCGGTGACTGTCGTCGATGGCGATACGTTGCGTTCGCAAGGTGCGACCGACCTGTCCGGCGCGATGCGTCTGGTCGCTGGCGTGGAAGCTCCCGCCGGCGGCGACAACGGACCTGCGTCGAGCGTGCCGGCGCTATGGGGGCTACGCGAGTTCGATGCATTCCTGCTGGTGGTCGATGGCGTACCCAGCGGTGGCGCATTCAATCCGGCGTTGCAGGCGATGAACCTGTCCAACGTCGAGCGCATCGAGGTGCTGCGCGGCGCGGCGCCGGTGAGTTTCGGCGCAACCAGTTTCGTCGGTGTGATCCAAGTCATCCACTACGCCGCCGGCAAGGGCCCGGTACGCGCCGAAATGCATGTCGGCAGCCGCGGCGGCGTCGGCGTTGCGATCGCGGTGCCAGTGAACGACGACAAGGACAGCGGCTTCGCGTCGTCGCTGATGGTGGATGCGGACCGCGAGCGGATGTCTGCCGACCGCACCGGCTTCAACCGTGGGCATGCGCTGTACCGCATGCGCGGCCAGGTCGGCGGCGGCACACTCGGCGTCGATCTCGATGCCAGCGTGGTCACCCAGAACCCGACGAGTGCGCATCCGCGCGAAGGCAAGACGCTGACGCCGCGCTTTCCGCTCGATGCGAACATCAATCCGTCCGACGGGCGGATCGATGAAACCCGCTTCCAGGCCGCGCTCGACTACACGCACGACACCGGCCTGGGGACGTGGAACACGAAACTGTCGCTCGCGAACACGCAGGGCGATATCACGCGCGGATTCCTGCGCCCGGATTTCGCCGACGACGGCGTGACCCCCAACGCCGACGGTTACCGCCAGCACCGCCACACCAACGAGGTGTATTTCGACACCCATATCATCACCACCCTGTCGCCGCGCAGCACACTGGCATGGGGCGTCGATCACCTGTACGGCTCCGGCTCGCAGAGCAGCGACAATTTCGAGTACGCGATCTTCCCGAATGGCAGCAACGCGCCGCTGTCCACGCTGCTGCACACCGACGAAATCACCCTGTTGAACGACCGCCGCAGTTTCACCGGGGTGTACGGCGACTGGCGCTTCGACGTCACCGATGCGTGGCGCCTCGACGCAGGCATCCGCTACAACCACACGTCCGAGCATCGCTACGGCCAGGCCATCGACAACACCGTGTCGCCTCCGGAACTGGCCGTAGCCGACACCAGCCAGCACAGCGACAGCCGCTTGTCCGGCGTCTTCGGCACCAGCCTGCAACTGTGGAAGAACGGCAACGACGAGACGGTCGCGTATGCGAACTATCGCAACACCTTCAAGCCGGCGGCGATCGACTTCGGGCCGGACGTCGAAGGCGGCATCCTGAAACCCGAGGACGCGCGCAGCGTGGAGTTCGGGCTCAAGGGCAGCAACCTGAGCGGCCGTCTGCAATGGGATGCGTCGGCGTTCCAGATGCACTTCAACAATCTCGTCGTCAGCACGAACGTGAACGGCCTGCCCGCGCTCGCCAATGCAGGCAGCGAACGCTTCCGTGGCGTCGAATTCGAGACGCGCTATCGCGTGGCCAGCGATCTGAACCTGCAAGCCAGCATGGCCTGGCACAACGCACGCTTCGCGGACTACGTGCAGGACTTCGATGGCGTGCCGACCCAACTCGGCGGCAAGCAACTCGAACTCTCGCCGCGCCATCTTGGCGGGCTCGGCCTGACATGGGTGCCGTCGCAGGGCTGGAACGGTTACCTGATCGGCAGTTACGTCGGCTCGCGCTACCTCAACAAGCGCAACACCGCGCTGGCTGGCAGTTACGCAACGGTGGATGCCGGGCTTGGCTACCGTCACGATGCGTGGGAAATGCGGCTGGACGGCACCAATCTGGGCAATCGTCGCGATCCGGTCGCGGAAAGCGAATTCGGCGACTCGCAGTTCTACCGATTGAACGGCCGCACCCTGCAGGCCTCGCTGCGCTGGACGTTCGACAAGGCGCCGGCCGCGCCGTAACGCCTTGAGTCCGTTCGTGGTGAGCATGTCGAACCATGGACGGACTCAATTTGCTGCTCACGTTGCGAGCGCGTCCAGGCGCGCTTGCAGCACATCCAGGCGCAGGTCGGCCGCACCACCCGGCGAGGTGCGTGCGGCAAGGCTCGCTTCGGAATCGAATCCCGCCTGCGGACACGAATCGGACGCGGCAGCGCGATACGCCTCGCGAAACGGCGTACCGGCACGCGCGAGTTCAATCGCGCGATCGGTCGCGAACATGCCGGGTTCGATAGCTGCGCGCATGCGATCTAAGTTCCAGCGCAATCCACGCAACAGGTCCGGCAACAGCGCGAGCGCGCCGAGCCCGTGCCCGTGCCCGTGCCCGAAACCATGCATGAGCGGACCCTTGCCGTACTGCAGGGCGCGCTGATAGCCCGAAGGCAACGACAGCAGCGACTCGATTTCAACGCGCGCAGCCTCGACTGGCGCATAGCTCGCGCGCAACAGTTCGATCACGTCGGGATTGCGCTTGTTCGGCATGATCGAGCTGCCGGTGGTGTACTCATCCGGCAGCGCGACGAAGCCGAATTCGGCGGTCGTGAACAACGACAGGTCCCATGCGAGCCGGCGCAGGTCGAGCAGCGCAGCGCCGAGCGCATCCAGCGCTGCGATCTCGAACTTGCCGCGCGAAAGCTGCGCGTACACCGGCGACACCTGCATGCGCGCGAAACCGAGCGCCTGCGTCGTGTATTCGCGATCGAGCGGCAGGTTGACGCCGTAACCGGCCGCCGTGCCGAGCGGATTCGCGTCGATCCAGTCATGCGCCTGCCGCGCGCGCAAGGCATCGTCGATGAAGCCTTCAGCGAAACCCGCGAACCACATCGCCGTAAACGATACGACAGCGCGTTGCAGATGCGTGTAGCCCGGCAGCGGCAGCGCTTCGATCGCCGCGCGGTCGAGGCAGGAGCGCGCGGAATCCTTGCACACGGTTTCGAGTTCGCGTAGTCGCGCCTTCAGCCAGAGCCGCGTCGCCACGAGGATCTGGTCGTTGCGGCTGCGTCCAGTGTGGACCTTGCGACCGACATCGCCGAGTCGCTCGATCAAGCGCGATTCGATCGCGGAATGGCCGTCCTCGTAGCGCGCGTCGAGCACGAAGCGGCCGGCAGCGAAGTCGTCCGCAAGTGCATGCAATTCACGGATCAATGCCGTCGTTTCCTCGGATGACAACACATCGATGCGCTGCAATCCCTCGACGTGCGCGATGCTGGCCTGAATATCGAACGCGAGGAACTCGCGATCGAGCAGCACGTCCTGACCCGCGAGGAAACCCATGATGCGCGGGTTCACTTTGGTTCCATCTTTCTGCCATAGCAGATCGCTCATGGCGTGACTCCTTGCAATGGAATGCCAGCGAGTTCGTCGAATCCGAATGCGCGATTGAGGTTTTGCATTGCTTGCGTCGCCGCGCCCTTCAGCAGGTTGTCGAGCGTAGCGACGACGACCAGGCGACAGCCATCGGCCGATAGCGTGAAACCGCCGACTTCGGCGTGGTGCCTGCCCGCAATGCGGCTGACCCACGGCGCATCGTCGAGCACGCACACCAGCGGTTCATCGGCGTAGTGTTCGCGATAGCGCGCCTTCATATCGTCGAGTGCGAACGGTCGCGACAGGTTCAGGTTCGCGGTGATCGTCAACCCGCTGAAATGCGGCGCGACATGCGGCATGAATTCGATGGCGCAGCCGAGTCGATGCGCGACCTCGCATTCGTGGACGTGGCCGATCAATGCATTCGGCATCAGGTTGTCGCGCAGTTTCGCCGGATCCTTCTTGTCCGACGGCGTCGTGCCAGCGCCGCTGCAGCCGGACACGCCGAAGCACTGCACAGGGCCGTCCAACGCATCCAGCATCGGCGCGATCGCTAGCTGCATCGCGGTGGCGTAGCAACCTGGGTTGGCGATGCGCTCGTGCTGCGCTGCATGCGTGCGCGTCAACTCGGGCAGGCCATAAAGCCAAGCTGGGTCGAAACGGTAATCGGCGGACAGGTCGAGTATCACGGTATCCGGATGCGATGCATCGATCGCGTCGACTTATTGCCTTGCCATGCCGTTTGGCAGCGCAAGCACGATGGCATCCGCGCCCTGCCTCGCTGCTTCGTCGGGCGCCAGGTTTTGCTAACGCAAGCCGTCGTGATCGCCAGCTTCGTGATCGGCAAGCCGCTGCCCTGCGCGGTCGTGCGATGAAACGAAGGCCAGTTCGAATCGAGGATGTCCCGCAATCAAGCGGATCAGTTCCGATCCGACATGACCACGTGCTCCGACGATGCCAATCATCGCGCTCACGCTCGCTGCATTCCGTCTTCCAGCATGAACAAGAGATTCCGCCGCACCGCCGGCCATTCGGACGCGATGATCGAGAACACCACAGTGTCGCGATAGCTGCCATCCGGCATCCGCATGTGGTTGCGCAGCACGCCATCCTGCTTCGCGCCGAGCCTGGCGATCGCCGCGCGCGAACGCTGGTTGAACCAGTTGGTGCGAAACTCGACTGCGATGCAACCCAGCATCTCGAAGGCGTGGTCGAGCAATAGGAGTTTCGCTTCGGTATTCAAACCCGTGCGTTGCGCGCGCGCGGCATACCAGGTGTAGCCGATCTCAAGTCGGCGATTGGTCGCATCGACATGGCAGTAACGCGTGCTGCCGACGATGGCTCCATCGGCATCGCGCACGGTGAAGGGCAGCGACAAGCCTGCGTCGCGTTCGGCGATTGCAGTAGCGACATATGCCTCGACGCCATCTGGCGATGGCACCGACGTGTACCACAGCGTCCAAAGTTTTCCATCGCATGCCGCGGTGCGTAAATCATCGGCATGCGCAGCCTGCAAGGGTTCGAGCCGCACATGCCGACCTTCGAGACTCACCGCTTGCAGCCACGTCGCAGATGTTGACTCCATGCATTACTCCTTCAGCGTCGCGGGCCGCGCCCGGCAATGATCCACCGCATCGCGGATCGCGTCGAACGATGTCAATCCGTACCAATACACGTTCCAACGCTCGCCCTTGATGCAACCTTCGGCTACGCCCAGATAGAACTCGTTGACGGGATTGTCGGGGCGCGAGCACCAGAACAATTGTGGCGTCTGCGTGCGCATGACGTGCCATGCAGCGCGCCCGAGACCTTCGCCCTGCGCGTCGTCGGCGACCGCGAACTTGTCGAGGTGCGGGACGCGCTCGCCATTGCAGAAGGCTTCCGTAGTCAGCACCAGCGCCGCACGATAGTGCTCGCTCGCATAGATCCGGTACGGCGATGTCTTCATGAAATAGTCGGGCGCGAGGCGACGTCCGAAACCGGACTCGATCAGGGTCTTCAACTTTTTCTGGTCGAGCTTGTTCCATGCCGTATGGCAGCAGATCCGCTCGCCGCGCCGCACCAGGGTGCCGGAGCCGCGATGCGTGAACAGCTCCTTCGCGAGTTCGTCCGGCCGCGTAATTGACACCGACGACGACAGCGACAATTGCTGCAGCAGGTCGTGGATCTGTTCGATCTTCACGCGTATGCCGGAGTGCAGCCAGTCCTGCTTGAGCCGTTCGTCGTACTCGGTGCTCAGATTGATCGAATCGATCACCGCGCCATCGCCGTCGAGCAGGCCGCCGGTGCCGGTCAGGAACACGATCTTGTACGGCTGCAACTCCTTCACGAGCTCGTTCGCGGCCCAGTCGGCGTTGAGGTTCAGGATCTGTCCGCCTGAGGTTTCGCCCAGAGATGCGATCACCGGGATCGAGCCGACCTGGATCGCGGCGTCGATACCAGCGGTATGCACGGCAGCGACCTTGCCGACCAGGCCGTACTTGCGACGATTGAGAAACTCCGACTCGAACACGCCGGACTGGATCGAAGTCGCGCGCACGCCCGCAGCCTGCAACGCTTCGACGAGCCGCAGGTTCTGCTGCTGGAACACGCGACGCACGATCGCGAGCGTTTCCGGAGTGTTCACGCGCAGCCCATCGACCATCTGTCTCGCAATGCTGGCCGCATCCATCTGCGCGTCGAGTTGCGGGCCTGCGCCGTGCAGCACAATCGGCGTGAGTCCGACCTGCTGCAGGAATGTGAGCGAGGACACCAACGCATCGAGTTCGTCGCGAAGGATCGCGCCGCCGACCTTGACCACGGCGAAGCGCGCCGCATCGAGCCGCGCGAAACGCTTGAGGTAGAGCTGGATCTCCTTCGCGCTGGCCATGTTGGACAACAGGCGGACGATGGTGGTGCGCATGTCGGTTGTGCTCACGCGCGGCTCAATAGACGGGTATCGGAAGCAACCCTCGATCGCCCATGCAGGGGTTCGGGAGCAAGGTCATCGTGTTCATGGGTCAGCCCTCCAGCAGGCGGTGGTAGGTGGCGGCGGCGGTGTTGAGGTCATCCAGCGCGACCCACCCGTCGGCGGTGTGCGCCTGGGCGATGTCTCCGGGGCCACACACGATCGCGGTCATTCCGGCCTGCGAGAACAGCGCGGCTTCGGTCCAGAAATCGACGGCGTTGCCGATCGCCAAGCCGAGCGCGTTGGCGAGGTCGCGCGCTTCCATCCGTTGGTCCTCCGCTGATGCGGCATCGCTAGCCGGCAACGATGGGCCACGAAACGTTTCTTCGTAATGCGCAAGCACGGACGGATCGACATACCCGCGAAAAGTCGCATGCAACGCGTCGATCTCCTGCGACGGCAACGGGCGGAATCCGAAGCGCAGTTCCGCCGAGGGAGCGATCATGTTCGCCTTGATCCCGCCTTCAATGCGACCGATGTTGAAGCGCAGGCCGGTCAGCCCAACGAAGCTGCGATGCGCTTCGGACACGACAAAATCCAGTGCGCGCCCGCTCCAGCGCACCGCTTGGTGCAACGCGCTCGCCTCGAGTGCGCTCGCATGCGGAAGCATGGTCGGCAGTGCCGCTGAAACGCATCAGCACCGAAGCGATGCCGCGATGCGCGAGGACGGCTTCGCAACGCGTTGGTTCGGCGACGACGGCCTCTTTGAAGCGGTGATCCATAACGAGGAATGCGCTGATGCAGCGCGGATCGTGGGCTTCCTCATCGGAAGTGAAGAGGAATGCGGCATCGCCTGTAGTATATTGCGCCGCCGCGAGCAAGCAGGCTGCTGCTCCCTTGATATCGCAGGCTCCGAGGCCGACAGCGCGCTGCTCGTCGACACGCAATGCGAACGGATCGGCGCTCCATCCTGGCGAATCCGGGACGGTGTCCAGATGCACGTTGAACACGCGCTGCGGATGGCCGCGCACGGCAAGCAACGACACCGCACCGGCACCGTGATCGGTCAGGTCGATCTCGAAACCTGGCAGCTGGGTACGCAAGGACTCGAAGATGCCGCCGCAATCGATCGCGCGCGGCGGATTGCGGGTATCGAACGCGACCAACGCTTCGAGATGTGCGAGGACGTTATCCAGCATGACGGGTCTTGTTGACTTCGAACCACAACGTCGACCTCATGCCGTAGAGCTTGATGAAACCCTCCGCCTCGGCCACGCCCCAGTCCGCCGATTGCGCATAGGTCGCACCCTTCGCGGCAAGAATGTACGGCGACTCCACCGCGACCGCGTGCACGCTGCCTCCATGCGTCTCCAATGTCACCGTGCCGCTCACGCAGCGCTGGCTCGACCGCAGGAACGCTTCGAGATCGGTCTTGAGCGGATCGTGGAAGAAGCCTTCGTAAACGAGCTCGACCCACTGCTTCGCGAGGATCGGCTTGCAGCGGCTCTGCGACTTGCTGAGGACCGCTTCCTCGAGCGCGCGATGCGCTGCAAGCAACGCAACCAGACCCGGAGCTTCGTTTACGATGCGGCCCTTCAGGCCGATCGTGGTGTCGCCGGTATACATGCCGCGACCGACGCCGTAACGCGCTAATGCGTCGTTGAGTTTCGCCAGTAGTTCATGCCCGGCGATCCGCTTGCCATCCAGCGATACGGCGACGCCCTGCTCGAATCCGACAAGGATCTGCAATGGCACCAGCGGCCACTCAGCGCGCGGCGTGCACCAGCCACGTGCGCCCTCGCCCGGCACCTGCCAGCGATCGATCTCGCCGCCCGACATGGTCAGCCCGAGCAGGTTCTCGTTGATCGTGTACGCCTTCTGTTTCGCGCACGCTGAAGCCGCGTTGTTTCAGGTACTGCTGTTCGTACGCACGCACCTCGGTGTGTTCGCGCTGGATCTCGCGGATCGGCGCAACGATCGTGTAGTCGCCCAGCGCCTTGGCGCTGAGGTCGAAGCGCACCTGGTCGTTGCCCATGCCGGTGCAGCCGTGTGCGATCAGTTTCGTGCCAAGTTCGTCGCAGCGCTTCAGCGCCGCCTCGACGATCAGGTAACGGTCGGACACGAGCAGCGGATACTGGCCCTGGTAACCCTCTCCTGCCATCACGAACGGCACCACGAAATCGCCCCACAACGCAGGACCGCCATCGATGGTGACGTGCGAGGCTGCTCCCAGTTCGACGGCGCGCGCTTCGATAAATGCGCACTCGTCGGCATCCACACCACCGGTATCGGCGAAGACGGTATGCACACGGTAGTCGCGCTCGAGCAGCCACGGAATGCAGAAGCTGGTGTTGAGATCGCCAGAGAAAGCCAGGACGATGTCATGGCTTTGGGGGCTGGAGGTTGGGCGCTGGGAATTGGTGGAAGCGGAGGACATGCGTTGTTCCTGTCGTTGGGTCGTTCGTGTTTGCGCAATTGCCGATGCTGTCACCAGCCCCTAACCCCTAGACCCCGGCTGCGCGACCAGCGCCGCCATCGCCGCTCTCTGCACGTGCAGCCGGTTCTCGGCTTCGTCGATCGCGAGGCAGTTTGGCGAATCCATCACCGCGTCGGTCGCCTTGACGTTGCGCCGCAGCGGCAGGCAATGGCTGAACACGCCGTTGTTGGTCAGCGCCATCTTCGCTTCGTCGACGATGAAGTGCTTGTGGGCGTCGCGGATCGCACGCTCCTCATCCCAACGGCCAAAATACGGAATTGCGCCCCAGCTTTTCGCGTAGACGATGTCGGCGCCGCGATACGCGGCAACGGGATCGTGGCTGATCGCGAGCGAGCCACCGCTTTCGGCGACGTTCTGCGCGGCCCATTGCATGTAGCGCTCGTCGAGCATGTACTCCGGCGTCGGGTACAGCAGGGTCACGTCCATACCCATGCATGTCGCGATATTCAGCGCGGAATTCGCAACAGCGGTGTTCAGCGGCTTCGGATGGTACGTCCAGGTCAGCACATATTTTTTCCCGCGCAGACCGGTGCCAAAACGTTCCTGCAGCGTGAGGATATGTGCGAGCTCCTGGCATGGATGCGTAATGGTTTCGAGGTTGATGACCGGGACGCTTGAGTATTTGGCGAAACCACGCAGCACCGCATCCTCGCGATCCACGCTCCAATCCTGGAATTTCGGGAACGCGCGCACGCTGATCAGGTCCGCATAACGCGACAACACACGCGCCACTTCAGCGATGTGTTCTTCGGCTTAGCCATCCATGACCGTGCCGAAGTCGAACGCGATCGGCCACGCATCCTTGCCGGGCGCAAGCATGACCCCATGGCCGCCAAGCTGGAACGCGCCGACCTCGAAGCTCGTGCGTGTGCGCAGCAAAGGGTTGAAGAATACGAGCGCGCTAGTCCTGCCTTTGCCGCACTTGTTGCGTTTGAGCGCGGCTGCGCGCGCGAGCAAGGCATCGAGTTCGGCGCGACTCCAGTCCTTGGTGTTGAGAAAATGTCTTGGCGCGGCTTGCATGATTTCCTTCCAGATGTGGTGGCGGGTCGACGCCCGCGAGAGAGTGGTATGCAGGGGACTCGCCGCGACGGAAACAAAAAACCCGGCGCAGGACCGGGTTTTTTCGGTGAATCGAAAACAGCGAAAAGCCGCTACCCAGCTCGCGATGGAAGGCAGAGCGGTCGGCGCGCGCGCGATGTCATTCCTGCCGCCATGCGGGCGGGGGTAAGGATGCTCGCATCGGGAAGGAATTCACGCATGCGCAGAAGCCCCGCACGGACATGTGCATGGTGCAAGCAAGCTGCAAGAAACGGCCCCGCACAGTACGACGCCCCTGCCGTGATGACAGAGGCGTCGCGATGTTTCATCCATTGGAATCGCAGCAGGAACCGCACACAGCGATCTGCAATCCAGCGCGACTCAGCGGCGCGAAGCATCCTCGGCCGGCACCACCGAAACGCGCACGCGGATGCGGTTGCCCGGGTCGTAGGACATGCGCGCCACGTACACATCGCCCTTGTAGTTGTACTCGACGTCATAGCCCACGGGGCGACGATCTTCGCGATCGACATCCACCAGATGGCAGTTCCCTTGCTGGTAATAACCCGAGTCGTTGTTCTTGGAGATGTTGTGGCCGATCGCGCCGCCGGCGACCGCGCCCGCGATCGTCGCCGCCTTGCGACCATCGCCCTTGCCGACCTGGTTGCCCAGCGCGCCGCCGACGATCGCGCCAAGCACGGTAGCGCCGGTCGTATCCTTGTGCACGCGCTGATAGCCGCCATCGTCGTCGCATTGCTGCTGCTGGTCGACGGCACGGTAGGTCTCGTAGGCCGGATTGACGCGCAACACTGTCGCGTAACCGTAACTGACATTTTCCGTCGTGCGTGGATACGGCTGGGCATCAGCGCTCGGAACGAGCACGGCCATCGACAAGGCGAAGACCAACGGGGCGAGCAGGTAGCCGGGTTTCATGCGAATACTCCTGAAATTGTGAACTGATGGCGGCGAACTCGGGTGCATTGCAGCATCCGCCCACTGAACCATGCCTGATAACGATTTGTAAACGATGTCCGGTTGCTACACTTGCTTACATCTCCATCAGATCGACCTCCCGTGCGCCTCTACAACACCCTGACCCGACGGGTCGAACCACTCGTCCCGGCCGATCCTGCCCGCGTGACGCTCTACGTCTGCGGGCCGACCGTCTATAACTACATCCACATCGGCAACGCGCGCACGTTCCTGCTGTTCGACCTGCTTGCACGGGTACTGAAACGCCGCTACCCGCAGGTGGTTTACGCGCGGAACATCACCGACATCGACGACAAGATCAACGCCGCAGCGCGCGAACTTGACTCGCCAATCGGCACGATCACCGCGCGCTACGACAACGCCTTCGTCGAAGACATGGCCGGGCTCGGCCTGCTGGTACCTGACGTCGTGCCGTACGCGACCGCGCACATCGCGCAGATCGTCGCGATGATCGAGCGGCTGATCGCGAACGGTCATGCCTACGCCGCCGAAGGCCATGCGTTGTTTTCGATCGGCACGTTCTCCGACTACGGCAAGCTGTCGCGACGCGATCCCGAGGACATGCTGGCCGGCGCACGCATCGATGTCGCGCCATACAAGCGCGACCCGGGCGATTTCGTGCTGTGGAAGCCGTCCGACGACACCCTGCCCGGCTGGGATTCGCCCTGGGGCCGCGGCCGTCCGGGCTGGCACATCGAATGTTCCGCGATGGCCGAGGCGCACCTCGGAGATACCATCGACATCCACGGCGGCGGCATGGACCTGCAGTTCCCGCACCACGAGAACGAAATCGCCCAGAGCGAAGGCGCAACGGGTCACAAGTACGTCAATGTCTGGATGCACAACGGCTTCCTCAACGTCGACAACGAGAAGATGTCGAAGTCGCTGGGCAACTTCTTCACCAT